>CAMKQH010000003.1 GCA_946414885.1 uncultured Lachnospiraceae bacterium | reverse complement strand
CTTTTCCCTTTCCCTACGGGTCATTTTTCCACTTTTCCTTTTTTGCCCGTAGCCTTTTCCCTTTCCCTACGGGTCATTTTTCCACTTTTCCTTTTTTGCCCGTAGCCTCAAGGTTATTCCATGGAATCATCACAATTGGGGATAATCTGTCAAGCTCTTAACGCTCTCTAGGTCGCTTACGCATCTCTGATGACGTCAAGGGCGGGCAGCGCATTGCCCTCATAGTCGAACAGCGCCTGGTTTGCCCACTCGTTTCCTCCCGGTCCCTTCTCTCCCGTATACTCCAATGCGGCTTCCGTTGCCCAGCCGCATCCAGGCACGGGGATCCAGCCGGGTTCCCAGTAGAAGAAGCCAAGGCCGCCTGGCACTTCCTTGATCCGGCGCATCACGTCCTTCATGAAATCTGCCTGTCCCATGGGCGTCATGGGATACTCCAGTGATTTCGTCAATTCTTCCTTGGTTGCCATCCCTTTGAGTTCACTTTCGTCGATCCCTTCATAGCGCCTGTAATCCTCGGTGCTAAAGCCCATGGACACTTCCGCAACCATGATCTTCTTGCCATACCTGCGCGCCATGTCCTTCATGTTGACGGACAGCGCATCCAGCGTTCCGTGCCAGAACGGGTAATAGGAAAGCCCGATGATATCGAAGTCCAGGCCCCTCTTCACGTAATTGTCAAACCACTCGACGTATATTTCGTTATTCCCGCCGTTATCCAGATGAATCATCACGGGAATGCTTGCATCCACCTCTCTCACGGCCTTAATCCCGGCGCTGACAAGCTTTGCAATGTTGTCAAACTCGGGCTTTTTGCCATAAGGCCAGAGCAGGCCGTTGGTGATCTCATTCCCGATCTGCACCATGGTCGGCATGACATTTTCCCTCTTCAGGGTTTCCATCACTTCTTTTGTGTAGGCATATACGTCCTTCGAAAGTTCTTCCGCGTCGTGGCCGCGCCACGCCTTGGGAACGTTTTGCTTTCCGGGATCCGCCCAGAAATCACTGTAGTGGAAATCGAGAAGAAATCCCATTTCCTTTCCCAGGGCGCGCTTTGCCAGCTCCAGGGTCGTCTCAAGGTCATTGGTTCCGGCGCCATAGGGCCTGCCGTCCTCGGCATAAGGATCATTCCAAAGACGAAGCCTTACGTAGTTACAACCGTAGCTTTTCAGAATATCCAAAAGCTCTTTTCGCACGCCATGATCATAATACTTTGCTCCGCAACGCTCCTCTTCCAAAAGCGTGGAGACGTCCATTCCTTTGATAAAATCCAATGTTGTACTCCTTCATTTCATCCGTGATCTAAACCCGCAATGCGCCGCGTACGTTAATCAAAATCCGTGATGCGTTCCATCATCTTCCGGTAACGGAAACGGATCATCTCATTCTTTTCAAGCACGTCCTCCTCCGTACCGGTATACTGGCAACGCAGGCAGTAGTACTCTTTCTTGTCCTTGTCATAGAACATGTCAATGTCCAGATCCCGCATAAAGCAGGAGGGACATCTGTAATTTAGTTTGCCTTTTCCAGATTGAGCCACGTGTTGATCACCTCTCCCTTTCTGATCTTCTTTGTCATACCCAGCGTGAACATCGGTGAAAACGCATAGCCTTCCTTGACGTAGCTCGTAGCGTCATCCGCATCCGTCGTGAGCGTCACCTTTGTCTGTACGGGCGGGATGATAGCCTCCGCCACCTTAGCTCCTTCCACGGCAGCTTCCCTGCATTTGTAGGCATATTCGATCTTTTTCGCGTCTGCGCCGTCACCTACGGAGAGCTTGATGGAGGTCATGTCCTCCGGGTACTCCGTGGTACCGTAGCAGGCTACCATGTATTCGTTGATGCTGATCTCGGCCGCCGGATCGCTGACTTCGAGGATTTCCCTGCTGATCTGGATCCTGCTTTCTCCCTCGGGGAAGATCACCTTCGTCTGAAGCTTTACGCTCACCTCTGCAAACTCAATGTCTACGGGATCCAGGGTCAGAACCCTGTTCTTCCCTTCCTGTGAGAAGGTTGCGTGCGTTCTGCAAAGGCACAGGTCCACTTCCTCCGCGCCGCAGCAGATCTTCGCGCTGCGTACCGTGCCCTCTCCGGCATAATGCGTGAAATATCCGGCCCTGTACTTTTCCTGGATCAGGAACGGGTAGGAAGCATCCTGCACGTGCGGCGTTCCAATGCCAACCTCCCATTTGAGCTTGGCAACGTAAGGACGCAGGTCAACGATGGCGCCGCCCTGGTCCATGTTCACGCAGGCTCTCATAAAGGGATCCACGTACCAGAATAACTGCTTGTTTGAGCCATAGAGAATGTCCTTCCAAAGCGCGCACTCCGGCTCCGTATAGGTCTTGTTTGCCCTGTAGAAGTCAGCAAACTCCGCCATGGTAAGGTCAATCAGCTTGCCTTCTTTCTTCAGCTCGCCGTAATAGCGCATGCCGTCCTCATAGGATTTCTTCAGGAGCTCATAGGGCTGCTCCCAGCGGCCCATCTTGTTCAGCCAGCCGGGTCCCACAAACATCATGTTATAAGAATAGCCGTTATTGTACTTCGCAAGGTGCCGGTACTGGTCGATCAGATTGTAAAGATAGGGATACTCCCAGGTCTTCGTGTCATAGATCATGCCTCTTAGCACGTTCTGGGGATGGGTTCCGAAATTGGAGCCGTTACCGTCATAGCACGCCAAAAGATCTCTCGAAAGATGCGGAATCGCCACGATGCCGGAATCCTCGGCTTCGTTCGCTGCAGGCGCATGCGTGTTCTGCTTCGACGGGATCCAAGGGTTCCAAGGGCCACCGTCAAACAGGGTATACCAGGAATTGTTGGTGGTATGATATGCCTTCGGTCCCTCCTCCCAGCAGGTGGCCACTGCGCACTTGATGGAAGGGTACTTTTCCTTGATATAGTTCGTCAGCTCCGCGTCCATGTAATATGATCCGGTGGACTC
This sequence comes from uncultured Lachnospiraceae bacterium, assembly GCA_946414885.1. Classification (GTDB taxonomy): domain Bacteria; phylum Bacillota; class Clostridia; order Lachnospirales; family Lachnospiraceae; genus Acetatifactor. The sequence continues at coordinate 170,436 of CAMKQH010000003.1, read as the reverse complement.
GGGATAAAAGCCAAAGCACTCATAAAACTTTCCAAACACGTCATCCACGATGTTCTTCTTGTCTTCCATGGAGAACATCCAGATGCAGAAATCCTTTGTCTTGTACTTCTCGCGGAACTCCTTGCAGGGGAGCCCCAGCAGGGTCAATGCAATCTCATCCCCATATTTTTCATGATCATCCTTGGCCAGCTGAACCGCCTCCTCGTTAAACAAGGAGGCATAGGTCATCTGAATGGTGCACTTCAAACCGTTGTCATGTGCGGTCTTTTGCTGAAACTTGAAGATGTCCAGGGATTCGGTCAAAAGTGCCTTTCTTCCTATGTCCTCGGCCTTTCCCTGTCCCGTCACCTTCTCAGCATATTCAGGCACCATCTCTGGCCTGTGGATGACGTTAACCACAAACGTATTTTCCATTTTCCGTCCTTTCTAAAAACCGATCCGTTTCTTTTATTTCTCTGGATTTTAACCCTTCGTTGAACCGCTGGTCACGCCCTCAACGTAATACTTCTGCATGATGGCAAAGAGGATTGCGATGGGGATGGAGATCACCAGACCGCCTGCACAGAAGGCAGAGAAGTTCTGGCCGATCAGGGATTTATCCAGCATATTGTACAGACCGATGGCCACCGTCCAGTCCTTCGACAGACCGGAATTGAGCATCAGTCTTGCAAACATGAAATCCGACCAAGGTCCCAGGAACGTACTGATCACGGTGTAAACAATGATCGGCCGGCAAAGAGGGAGCATTACCCTGGTGAAGATCTTAAATTCGTTCGCCCCTTCTATCTTGGCAGCCTCTCGCATGGACGCCGGCACGGTATCCATGAAGCCCTTCACGATCAGATATCCCAGACCCGATCCGGCGGAATACACCACCACCATTCCAATATGGGAATTGGTAAGGCCGATGGACTTCATGATAAAGTAAACGGCAATCATTGACAGAGCGCCGGGGAACATGCCCAGTATCATCGAGAAACGGATGATTCCCTGTCTGCCCGGGAAACGCATGCAGCTCAGCGAATAGCTCACCATCAGCACGAAAATACTGGATACAATACAGGTAAAGAGCGCAATGACAAGGGTGTTAAAAAACCATCTTCCATACTGTAGGATCGAATCCGGATGGAAGAACAATCTGTTGAAATTATCCAGCGTCCACTTTTCCGGGAAAAATCTCGTTCTGCTCATGCCGGGATATGCGCTGAAGGCCGTGACGAGAAGCCACAGTATGGGAATCAGCCATATGCAGGCCAAAATAAACAGTAATACGGTCTTACAAACACCGCCAATCCTTCTTTTTTGTGACATGCCCATCTTTTGAATGCGAATGCCGTCGCCTGACTTTTCCATTTGATCCATCATATCTGGTAATCCTCCTCTCTTCCGCCCTTCATCAGTCTTGAGTAGGAAATCAGGGTAAATACCACGCTGATCACAAATACTATGATACCGATCACGGATGCCATCTTATAGTTCTGCTCTTCCTGCGTCAGTCTGAAGAGCCAGGTTACCAGCAGGTCGACTTCCTTTGCATTGGACTTGTACAATCCCGCATCCTGCGTGATGTATACGTCCTGCGTGAGCAGGTAGATCACGTTGAAGTTGTTGATGTTTCTTACAAAATCCGTAATGAGCGCAGGTCCCTGCACCACCAGGATGTAAGGGATGATGATCTTCCAGAAGATCTTCCACTTGTTTGCGCCGTCGATCCTTGCGCTCTCAAGCTGATCCTTGGGTGCGTTCATCAGCACGCCGGTTGCAATCAGCATCTGATAAGGGATGCCGACCCAGATATTGATCAGTATGATCATGACCTTGGTCCAGTTCTTGTCCGTAAGGAAGGGGATAAACGTCGCATTCTTGTTTACGAGCCCCAAGCCCTTACAGAGATCCAGGATTCCCAGATTCTGACAGATCTGATTAAAAATACCCTGATCCGCAAAGAAGTTTCTCACCAGGATCAGCGTTACGAACTGCGGAACCGCGATGGCGATGACGAAGAGGGTTCTCCACATTTTCGGGAGCTTAACGCCCTCGGAGTTGATGAGCAGCGCCAGCAAAATACCGCCGATAAAGCAGGTAAAGGTAGCCAGGAACGCCCACGTCAGGGTCCATGCAAGAACCTTCTTAAATGCGTATCCAAAGGTAAGGCTCAGCTTTCCGCCAAAGAGGTCCGTAAAGTTTTCGAAGCCGACCCAGGTAAACAGGGTTCCGGGAGGCATGTGGTTTTTGTCATAGTTGGTGAACGCTATGGCAATCAGCACAAGCAGCGGAAGGATGTTCATCAGGACCACGCCGACGGTGGGGATGCTCAGCAAGGTTACGTGGAACTTCTTTCCCAGCATCTGCTGCAGATCCTCCTTGAAGGAATTGACATGTTTCCCATTTTGCGCATCACACATCACTGCATAAGCCTGCTTTACGTTATGAACGTAAAACAGCAGGAAAACAAAGAGCAGGAACAGGGATGCGATGCCATAGATCAGAATCAGGAAGGAATTGTCGTAAGGGAACTGCTCCACCTCAAAGGTGAGGGGATTGATCTTCGGATCCTGATACTGCACCGTTCCCAAGGTAGAGAACTTGGCAAGATTTGGAATGGAAAAAAGGATAAAGCAGAGAAGGTAGGCCAGTTGCACCAAGGTGACAAGAACGCCTTTTGCAATCTGCTTTCTCTTAAAGAAACCCATGCCCATCACGCCCAAAGAGGCCTTTACCGCCCAGTCTCCCTTGGCAATAGCCTCTCCAAAATCAATAAAGTATCGTGCAAAGGCGGTTTGTGCGAATGACTTTTTTTGTTTAGGTTTTTCCGTAGCCATTTTTTCTCCTTTTCACACTATTTTTGATATAGAAATCCCCATATGATTGCGGTAGCTCTCATATGGGGTTACTAAGGATCTAATTTATTTTGCAGTAATTCCGCTCACTGCGTCATCCAGGAGCTTTTGGACGTCCTGTCCGTCAGGGTTGCCACTGATCAGGATGTCGGAAAGGGATTCGCTGGATGCCCAGTAGTTTCCGCCCACTCTCTGAAGCGTTCCGTGAGCTCCCTGTGCGGAGATTGCTGCGATGGCCACGTCCTTAAGCACTGCATCTGAGGAAGCTGCCTTCACGTTGGAGGGTCCTAACTGTCTAGCCTGGAATCTTGCGATCTGGCTCTCTTCACAGGTTAAGTACTCAGCCAGAAGCATTGCCCAAGGCAGATATGCGCTGTTGGGGTTAACGCCGATCAGCTTGAAGCCGAGGTATGCGGTCATCTGATACTCCTTGCCGCCTGCCTTGAACTTCGGCATGATGCAGGCTGCATAGTTGGAGCCAAGTGCATCAGAGAAGTTCTGTGCCGCCCAGGTACCGCTGACTACCGCACCCATGGTACCGGCCTTGAAGGCTTCTGCCGCGGTGCTGTCGTCTGCCATTACCAGAACGCCGTCCTTTGCATACTGGATGATCGCGTTCGCTATGTCAACGCCAACCTGGTCATTCCAGTTACAAGTGGTGCTGCCGTCGCTCTGAAGGTCTGCATAATGTCCGGTGCCTTCTGCATCGAAGAAGCCGTGGAGATACCAGCCGCCCTTCTGATAACCAATGGTCACGCCCTTTTGCTTGGCAACTTCAACCATCTTGTCAAAGCTTACCATGTCCTCAGCAGAGAAGATGCTGCTGTTGTAATACATGAAGTAGCCGTTGTCACCCGTCATTGGGTATGCATATACTTTTCCGTTATAGGTAGCTGCCGCGATTGAACTTGCAGAATTCTCGGAAGCCACGTCGTAGGTGTAAGCAGTGCTTACTTCCGTAAGTCCCTTTACGTTAATGAGCTCAATGAGCTGGTCATCTGCAAACGCGTAAACGTCTGCCGCAGCGGTGGGATCTGCCATCACCGCGTCCTTTGCTCCGGCCTCAGACTGAATGCCCAGCTGGAAATCAAACTTAACGCTGGGATACTTTGCCTTGAACTGGTCCAGAAGCGTCTGGGTGAAGTCCTGATCCATCTCAGACGCCCAAACGGTAAGCTGTACGGTATCCTTGGTGTTTGCCACCAGATTATCAATGGCGCTTGCCGCAGTTTTCTCATCCAGCTTCTGGATCTCTCCGCCGGAACTGGATTCCGTGCCAGCCGAAGATTGAACTTCCGCCTGGCTGCTGCCATCCGTATTACCGCCGCAGCCCGCAAGAGCCGTCATGGACAAAACACACGTCATCAACAGTGCTAATGCTCTTTTTCTCATGTCCTCTTATCCTCCCTTATAGCAATCCTTGTGAAAATTATTCAATTGCGGTTTTGCGCAATCGGTTGCTCTATGTGGAATTTTACCAACTATATGGCATCTTGTCAATACGATATTCAAAATTTCCAGACGTAAAAGGTTTTACCAAGCCATATTTTTATTGGGTTGAGCCCTTGAGCAGCACTTCATAGCCGAGCATCTGCCGGTTTTCCACCTTTTTCCCATTGATAACGGCCATCAACGTTTCACACGTTTTTTTCCCCAGCTCCGTGGGGTCATACTTCAGGGCGGTAATCTGCGGCTTATAATTTCCCAAAAGCTTGCTGTCGTAGAAGCTTGCCACCTTTAGATCCGTGGGTACCTCCAGCTCCATCTCTTTCAGTTTTTCCATCACCATTTGGCAGATCCGGTCATCCTCACACACAATACAGTCCGTTCCAAAGGCGACCGCCTCCTCGACGGCCCTGTCCACCCTGTCCTTATTGACGCAGTCCAGGCAGATTTGCGTTCTGGCGTCCTCCATCCCCTCCTGAAAGCCCTGCAGGCGGCTGCCCGTAACCACCTGTCCGGTGTCCCCGCCGATAAAGGAGGCGCGCTTTACTCCCTTCATCTTAAGGATGGAGGTGAGTTCCCTGCAGGCAGCCACGTGATCATTATCCACCTGAATCACGCCCTTTTCCTCCGTGGAGCCCACTACCACAAAGGGAATTCCCTTCTCCTTGAGATAACGGATGGCTTTATCCTTGCGGAGCGTACGCCCGAGGATCACGCCGTCCACCTTGTGGTTCTCGGTGATCCGCTTTAGGCCGGAAATGTCATCCTTTCCGATGGTGGTGATCAGTACGTCATAGTCCGCCTTTGCCGCAGCATTAATCACGCCCTGCAGGCAGCGCTGATAGAAATACAGCGACGTCAGGTGATCATCTCCGGGAATCACCCAGCCAACGTTATAAGTCTTGGATTCACTTAAGCCCTTGGCAAGGGGATTGGGTCTATAGTTGCGCTCCTCAATGTAATCGAGTACCTTCTGTCTCGTTTCGGTACTGATCCTCCCCTTTCCGGATATGGATCTGGATACCGTTGATTTTGATAGGCCGAGGGCCTTTGCCACGTCGTCGATCGTTGTTTTTTCGTTGTCCATTTTTTTATCCTTTTGCCCTATTGGCGCAATCGGTTGCGCCTATTTAAAATATAGCAAACCATAATCAATAATGCAAGAGGAACGTTTATTCAACGTTCCTCTTTTCAATGGCATCGATTCTCTGACTGAGCGTGGGGTGAGAGTACTGAAGCATTACGACCAAAGGATCCGGGCTTAAATTCACGTAATTGCTCTTGGCAAGAAATTTTAATGCACTGACAAGCGCATCGGCATACCCTTCCTTTACCGCCTGTTCGTCCGCACGATATTCTGCCCGGCGGGAGAACACGTTTGCAATCACTTCATAAAGCGGCGATATGACGGAGAACCCGACGCTCATGATGAGAATCATGGCAAATCCATAATTAACGTCCTGGAATCCAAACTCGGTAAAGAGCTCCGGCGTCCGTAAGGTAAACCATGCCATAAAAGCCAGAATCAGCATTTGAACAAACGTAAGAATCCTACTTTTCAACGTATCTTTATGCAATCCATGCCCCATCTCATGTGCAAACACGGCACAGATTTCATCCACGCTCAAGGCCTCTTTCAGCGTATCGTAAAGCACAATGGTCTTCATCTTTCCAAAGCCCGTGAAATAGGCATTCATTTTGGTGGTTCGTTTTGATGCGTCCATCACCCGGATCGCCCGTACGTGAAATCCGTTCTTTTGAAGCAGCGCCGTCAGCTTCTCTTTTAGTTCCCCATCCTCCAGATCCTCAAAATGATTGAATATCTTACTTAAAAAGGGATGCAGGAACGCAACGACGAGGATGAGGAAGGTGAGCGCCGTTGCCATAACCGGGATCAGCCAGTCGCCAAGCCACCTATGGATTGCCATGATCAACATGCCTATGAGCGTCAGCACGACCAAGTCGATGCAAAAATTCTTCGCCTGATCGGCCCAGAAGGTTTTCTTCGTAGAACGATTGAATCCGTATTTTCCTTCAATCTTCATATCGTCATAGTAGCTGAATGGCAGCTCGATCAAATCAAGCAAAGAATCAAACAGCATAACTGCAAAGATTCCCCAAACGGGATGCGCAGGAAAGAGTCCTGCAAAGTCTGCATACCAGTTAAATCCAAATGCAAGCAGCAGCATCACGAATTCACATACAGCTGAAATGATCCCAAGTCTGGCTTTTTCCGTATGATACCCCTTCCATTTCCGATAGGTCTCCTCATCAAATATGTCATCCACGTTCGCCGGCACGGGATTCTTCATCGACTTCCAATCCAGAAACTTCACGCCCTGCCGAAACATAAAATTCACGGTCAAAAGAACGAGCACCAAAACTTTGTAATTCATTGTAATCCCTTCCTTTTCCTTTATTTTTCCAATTTTGAATTATTTCACGTCACTGTGAGCAAGAGCGAAAGATCCGGCTAGCGTAGATGCCACAATGATAACAATCGCCACGATCGACGCGCGCAGGCATTCCATGCCAGTGGAATTTATCGTAATCGCATACGTGTTGCCAAGCAACGTGTAATCCGAAAGGGTAAAACTACTGAAGCCGTGAATCCACTCGGTTATGGTTCCCGTAATGGCAATTCCAAATTGGCAGAACAAAAAGCTTGCAATCAACGTTACCAACGTGCTGTTTGTGATTACGTTCAGACAGACCGCAAGGGATGCTGCTGCCGTCAGCAGAAGAACGTGCGTAAGCGTAAAGCGTATGATTTCGCATCCGGAATCCCCAAAGCTGACGCCCTGCGGCAAAAAGATCAGACTCGCGGTCACGGAAGCCACCAAACCGATTCCAATGAAGCTCAGGATCATCGGGAAGATTGCTACGGTTTTGGATACAACCAGCATGGATTTCTGCGAAACCTTACCATATATATTCTTGAGATTGCCATTTGTGATCTCCCCATGCAGGAACACGGACGCGGCAATCGCCACAAACATGCAGATCACGTCACCCGAAATCACATATTGAAACAAACCGCCAGTCGTAATATTTTGGGAAACCTCCGCAAATTCCACATTTCCGCTAGAAATCATCTGAGATCCCAGCATAACGGAAAAGGCCATAATTTGGAATGCGATAAATGCTCCAATGATAACGTAAGTCGAAGCTGAACGGCGCATCCGAAACAAATTCATGTTTATCAGTCTAACTAACATAATCTTACCTCCAATCAACTGTTTGTCAAATCAAAATAGTATTGTTCCAACGAAAGCTGTTCTTCCGTAATCCGGTGAATATAGACGTCGCGATGCACCAGTTCGCGGATCAGGGATCCCAAGGGAAGCCGGCAGTTCGAAATGATGATCTGTTTTTCTTTGTTTACCGTGCACTCGCTTCCCGGCTGTTCTTTCACAAAATCGATTGCCTTCTCGGCATCCGGCGTTTCCAAAATGACGCTGCCGCTGTGTTCCCTTAGGAAGTCTTCCTTGTTAAATTCGCAAAGAAGCTTGCCTTTGTGAATGATCCCGATTCGCTTTGCGATCTTTTCGAGTTCCCCAAGGATGTGGGACGATATCATGACGCTCACGCCCTTCTCATCAACGAGTCTGTGAACAAGCTCCCTAATCTCTGCAATTCCCTGGGGATCCAGGCCATTGGTCGGTTCGTCCAAAATCAGGAATTCCGGATGCGTCAAAAGTGCAATGCCGATCCCAAGCCGTTGCTTCATGCCAAAGGAATATCCCTTGGTCTTGCGGTTGGCTGCCTGCGTCAATCCGACAATCTCGAGTGTTTCGTCAATATCCTTTTTTGTCACGCCGCTGATGCCCCTGGAGATCAACTCTACGTTATCGTAACCAGACATATTCGGATAAAACGCCGGCGATTCGATCAGCGCACCCACTCGCGCATAAGCACCTTTTTGATTCAGTTCCTTTTCATTGCCGCGGTAACCAAACATGGAGATCTGTCCTGCAGTCGGGTGGCTGAGTCCGGAGATCATTTTCATGCAGGTACTTTTTCCTGCACCATTCTTTCCGACAAATCCATAAATATCCTTTTTTTCAATATGAAGATTGATGTCGCTGACAGCGGTAAATGAACCATATTTTTTTGTCAGCCCAAATGTTTCCAGTACGTATTCAGACATATTCTTTCGCCTCCTTTTGAATGCATGATACCGCCCCATTCTTTCCCTCGTTTTACGTCTTCCTTAACGCAACCTTAAATTTCCTTTCTTTTACAAAAAAACTGCCAGCCCGAAACGGGCTGACAGCCTTACGTTTGGAATTCCCGGAGAATCCCCTGTTTTATTCCATTCATTCATTTATCCCGCCAGCAGCATTGACGCGTCGATCAACAGAAGGTGCAGAGGATAAAAGACATAGAAGAAGTACTGCAGGAATTTGCTCTTTTTTCCGTTCCTCCCCTTATAAAAGAAGGACGGCAGGGCGACGCCGATCACGGAAAATGGCATATAGTAGCGCATGCCTCCGCCATAGAAACTAACAACAAAATCCCCGCCAAAATTGCAGTCACTGAAAACAAACATTAGATATATAAGCAACGAAACAACCAAGAATTTAAGTACGCAGTGCTTCCTAAGAAAGTAGTACGCAATAATGATTAGTTGTCCAAAGACCCACCACTCCGTATTCGTCAGATAAGACAGGATCATGGTTGCAAGCACGCCCGCGATTTTGACAATCCACTTTTTCTCCGACGTCAAAATGCATAAGTCGATAAATCCGAATAGCAGCGCAAAGAAGACGTTCCACTCAAAGAAGAAGGTTTTAAAACTGAAGCCCAGTTGAGGATCCGCCGTGACGGCATGTGCCACCTGCGTGATGAGCGCAAAGATCAAAAGACGCTTGCCGTATCTTATTTTGGAGCTTGTGTACTGAAACCCTTCTGAAATAAAAAACATGAAGATCGGCGGTCCTACAAAGCAAACGTAGCACAGGATACTCGCCCATGGCTTGCCCAAACCAAATGCCCGAAAGGTCGTAAACGTATACAAAAAGAAATGTCCGATCGTGATTGTCGTGATGGCGATCAGCTTTAACACGTTTCTGCTGATCCCCTGCGTAATGGCCTTTTCCCCGTTCAAAGCAATCCTCCTTAACACGTTGCTCGCACCTTTCCGCCCGTCAACGTGACAGCCAGCGCGTTCCGATTCCATGGAATCATTTTAGCATGATTCCGGAAAGGAAAAAAGAGGTTTCTTTCCCGCCCTAATTGAAATTTTCCGCCAATCCATATATAATATTAAAAGAGAAGGAGGTGTAGCCCATGGAGGATCTGTATCAAAATGCTGAATGCGTGCTGCGTTACGTGGTGGAGTTTTCCACTCTACTGCTTGAATTTTTTGGCATTTGCATTCTCGTGTTTACGGCAGTGAAATGCTTTATTTTTTGGATCAAAAAAGATGATTCCATCCGGCTCCGCCTCGCACAGGGCATCGCCCTCGCCTTGGAATTCAAGCTTGGCGGCGAGGTTCTCCGTACCGTGGTCGTCAGGGAATGGGCAGAGCTTGGGATCCTTGGCGCCATCATTACCTTGCGGGCCGCACTTACGTTCCTGATTCACTGGGAAATAAAAAACGAGAAAAAGGCGCTTGCTCCAAAAGAAAACTAAAAATACGAGGCAGGAGAATCCGTTCTCCTGCCTCATTTTCATTTAATAGACCGTGATCAGCATCACGCGATTTCTCTTAAGCTCGATCGACACGGTGACACTATCGTCGCCGTCCCTTTTTGTTCCGTAAAACGAGTTGGAATCCTTCTCATATCGCCCGTCAAATCCGGCATCCATGCACTGCTGCACGTACGCGAGGAACTTCTCCGGTGACATGTCATTAATATAGGCCTTAAAGAAACCTGTCGCCATGCTCTCAACCATCATCTCCTCGGAGTCTGGCTGCGGCACGTCTTTTAGGATTCCCTGCGTCGGCCAGATCAGAGCGTCGAACTCCAAAGCCTTGTACATCTTCAGATAAATGGGATCATCCTCAACGTTCTGAAGGAAATCCAGATCCAATTCATTTCCGGCTTCATCATATGCGTTGAAATGCGTTGCATCCTCCGTTACGTCAATGTTGAAGCCTTCCTCCTTGCACTTTGCCACGTACTGTGCAAAGATTTCTTCCGTCGCGTCCAAAATGGTCGCACTAAATTCGCGGTCGTTCACGTAGGAATAATCCGGCTGGTCACCCCAGCGAGGAACCGTTTTTGCAAATCCTTCCTCCGGCCAGTAATAATCCCGCTGATAGATTTCATCCTTGTCGGCATTCCTTTTGCTCGAAGTATCGGAGCTCACCGTCAGCGCAAAGAGCCACACCAATACCATAAGGGCTGCCGAGATTATGCACCAGTTTGCCACCAAGGATATGCTCCGCCTATCCGGACGTCCTTGGGAATTCGCCTTTAATATGATGGCCGACAGTAAAAGAATGCACTGAATCAACGCGACTACGCCGGATGCCTTATATTCGGTAGTCAGACCAAACAACGCCATAATCAGCGTAAAAACTGCTGCTACGGTAAGCACCACGTAAAGGGCCACTCGCGCGGAAGTCTTACTCGCGCTTGCAAGCGCCATTTCCCTTTGCTGCGCGGCAAGCATGTCCCGCATCATCTTTTGACTTTCCTCGTTCGCGTCCTTCAGCGCTCCCTTAAGCAGTTCCTCAATTTCCTCCTTCGAGGAACTGTCAATGGGCTCTGTCGCGTTACAATACGGACAGATAAAAAGTTTATTCTCCGCGTCAACCTGCATGGTCCCGCCACAGTTTTTACAATTCACGTCTTTTCGTCCTCTCGATTTATTTTTGTTTTCATTTTATCAAACTCATATCAAAAACGCAACCTAACGTGCATGCAAACTTTCGGAAATATTCCTGATTAAGTTGCATTTATCAGATAATTTTGTTAAAATAATAGAATACTCTTAAAGGAGGATCGCCATGTTTCATAACGGCAGAAAGACCATCGGCGTATTCGCCGAGAACATGTCAAATGAAGTTCAGCACAAGGTTTGCGATGGCATCATCCGCGAGGCCAGGGCAAAGGGGTACAACGTTGCCCTTTTTTCCTCTCAGGGCAGCTATGGCCAAAGCGAACTGTTCTGCACCGGCGACATGCAGATCTTTCATCTTCCTCCTTATGAAGAGCTTGCCGGAGCCATTCTGATCCTGGACACGATGGACCGGAAGGAAAACATTCAAAAGGTTATCGACATTGTGAAAGGTCGCAGCCATTGTCCCATTGTGAGCATCCGCATGACCATTCCCGGAGTCAATACCATCCTGGTGGATAATGCCACCTGCATGGAGAACGTGATCCGCCACGTGATCGATCATCACAAGGCAAAACGGATCTGTTTTATGACGGGGCCCAAGGATCACTTTGATGCCGTAGAGCGTCTGAATGGTTTTCTGGCCATCATGAAGGAGTATCAGCTTCCCGTGGAGGATGATCAGATCTTTTACGGGGACTTTTGGAAGTTTATGGGACCTGCCGCCTGCGATCAGTTCCTGGCGGGACCCGAAAAGCCCGATGCCATTATCTGCGCCAACGATCACATGGCGCTGGCAGTAACCAGCGAGTTGATCCATCTCGGATATCGCGTTCCGGATGACGTGATTGTCTGCGGGTATGACGGTTTGGATTTCGCCCTCTCCTTCTCCCCTTCCATCACGACCGCGGAAGCGCAATTGGAAGAGATGGGCAAGAAAAGCATTGAACTAATCGATGAACAGCAAGACGATTATTCCAAGCCGGAAATTCTCCACTTGAAGTCGCGGCTTTGTCTTAGGGAATCCTGCGGGTGCCTGAAGGGACATAACCTTAAGTTGATGACGACCCGGCGCGATGAATATGAAAATCTTCAAAACGGCAGTCACTTGAGCGTCGTATTCAGTTACATGTCAGCTCAGCTGACGGAATTCTCCGACGTGGATGGCATCTCCAGCGTGCTTTCCGAGTATTTGAATCATTTTTCGCATCTGCGCAGCTATGCGATCTGCCTGAATAAGGACATGTCCAGCGATCACAAAATGCTCGACTATGCCAACAATATGGAGGTGCGGGTTGCATACAAGGATGGGCAAATGATCCCGCATGCCTGCCTGCCATATAACAAAAAGGATTTACTTCCCCAGGAGCTTACGGGACCTGAGCCCCAGGCATGGTTTTTTATTCCGTTGCATTTTATGGATTATTGCCTTGGATACGAAGCATTCCGGTTTGAGGAGGATCATCCGGCAGGCATAACGTACTTTCAGTTCGACGTCATCGTCGGAAACAACATATACCAAACCCTGACGCACGCAAAGATGCAAAGCATGATCGACGAGCTTAAGGCTGCGTCCATGCATGACTCCCTGACGGGTCTTTATAACCGGACCGCCTTTACAAACTATGGCGGTCAGACCTTTGACGCGGCTAAGGCCGTTCACAAGCCTGTATTTGTTGCCGTCATGGACATGGACAACCTAAAGCTGATCAATGATGAATTCGGGCACGTGGAAGGCGACTATGCCCTCAAGCGCGTTGCCTCCATCATTTCCAGCTGTTGCGGCGATCAATATGTCTATGCCCGCACCGGCGGTGATGAATATTACGTTGTGGCGAAGGACCTGAACGAAAAGACCTGCGCAAAATGCATGGCCGCGATCGAGAAGGAGCTGGAAACCTTTAACGCTTCAAAGAAAAAGCCTTATGAGATCCACGCCAGCCAAGGTTATTATTTCGACGTTCCCAAGGACGCGGAAACCTTGGATGACTTTGTCAAGGTTGCAGACAGCTTCATGTATCACAACAAGCTTGAGAACAAAAAAAAGAGAGGCGAAAGCCTCCGGTAAAGTTTTGGGTCAGGGGATATCCCCTGACCCAATTTTTATTCAAACGTCATGTACTGGCTATACTCCTGCCAGATCAGGCATACCCAGGTCTTTCCCTGGTTCAGTACGATCTCATTGCCATTTTCGTCATACAGATAATCCGCGCTCTGGTCACTGGACTTCACCCAGGTTCCCCTGATCATCTTACCATTCGTAAAGACGATGCATTCGTCTTGTCCATGAACCCTGTACGCCAGATAATCCAGTTTCGGCTGATCGGGCGTTCTCTCCTCACCATGGCAGATCTTAAACACCACGTTGGTCACGGCGATCTTTTTGTTATTCATGGAATCTGATAATGGCTCGCCATACTGGTAACGGTAATACAGATGTCTCTCCTCGTCATACTCAAAGTGAGGATTCTTGTCTGCATAATTGCCATATCCGCCGGAATTCTTGCCCTTTCCGCCGGGCCAGATCTTGGTTACGGTCGGATAATCCTTATAGGTTGCCAGCTTATCATTCGCGAAGAGGAAGCCCTGCTCAAAGGTGTCACGATATTCCGTGGAGTATCCGTAATCTTCAAGCGCATCCGTCAGTATCGTCAGGTCAAAGTATCCGTTATAATCCTTGCTCGCGTCGGGAATAATGTCTTCATCCCGAAAGAACGCATCATCGTATCCCTTTGCGATTCCTGCCGTGGGGGCACTAACGTCATCAATTCTGTCGGAGTTGATCAACGCTTCCGTAAAGGCTCTCGCCATTCCCCAGCTCACGAAGATGGAATCAAAGGACATGGCGTCATAGATGAAATAGTCGCGGGCATTCGCGATGGGTCCAAGTCTCTCCAACTGGTCATACTCCTCGAAAATTCCCATCAGCGCCGTGATTCTTCCCTCAACGGGAGCCTCATAAATAATGCCGGCCCTGGATATTCCGTAAAGCTGTAGCCTGGGTGAACTGTTGCTTCCGCCAGCCAGATAAGAATTGGGGAACATCACCGCAAGGCTTCTGCGATTAACAACGTCTACGTCCTTCCATTCGCCCGTGAGATAACTCTGCATTACCTGCTGGGTTCCCTCACTGTCCTCAAGCACCCTCTGATCAACGGGTTCTTCCGTTGCCAATTCCGGATCTTCGTCATCCGGTTCGATCTCTTTGTCTTTGGCGACACGCTCCCGAATGGGTTCCGCTTCGCCGCCCTCCGGTAATTCTACCCAAGTGCCTTCCGGTTCACCAAAGAACTTTGCTTCCTTCGGTTCCCTGGGCGTAGGCGCCGGAGTCGGTTCGGGAGTCGCCTCTTCCGTCGGATCTTCCTCTGAGCTGGTCGACTCCTCCGTGGTATCTTTGTTTTTTGCCGGCCCTTTCGTCTCTGTCTCCTCACCATCCAGAAGAATGGGGGAACCTTCCGGCAAAATGCTACATCCGGCAAGGCAGAGGATCAATACCAGCGCCAGCAAAATCACGCCTTTTTTCATGAATTTATACCCTCTTTTCATAATAAAAGCAATTGCGCATAGTAACACATCATATATACATTAGCACCAAAGGGCGGGAATTGTCAAATTTTCCGATATTTTTTCTCCTTTGCAAAATCCTTCAAATTGTGTATACTGTATTTTAATGACGTAGCTAACTATATATTTAATAAGGAGACAAAAGCCATGGAAAAAATCGCCAGCTTTACCGTTAATCATATCAAGCTCCAGCCCGGCATTTACGTATCCCGCAAGGATAAAGTCGGCGCGGAGACCATCACCACGTTTGACCTGAGAATGACAAGCCCCAACGAGGAGCCCGTCATGAATACCGCCGAGATCCATACCATCGAGCACCTTGGCGCTACTTTCTTGAGAAATCATCCCACTTACAAGGACAAGATCATCTATTTCGGTCCCATGGGTTGCCGCACGGGCTTTTATCTCCTGCTGGCAGGTGACCTGGATTCCAAGGAGATCGTTCCCCTGATCACGGAAACCTTCGAGTTCATCCGCGACTTCCAGGACGAAGTTCCCGGCGCATCCCCCATGGACTGCGGCAATTATCTGGACATGAACTTGGGCATGGCTAATTTCCTCGCGAAGCGCTATCTGGAGAACGTGCTTTACGGCATCACCGAAGATCGCCTTGTCTATCCCGTTTAATAATTTTATTTAAGAAAGGATTGTTGCGTGAAAATGATCGGAATCATTGGTGCAATGGAATTGGAAGTGGAGGAGCTGAAGTCTTTGCTCCAGAACGTAAAAGTAACCAGCCGGGCAGGCATGGATTTTTATCAAGGCACCCTGAGCGGCGCGCAGGTCGTGATCGTCCGCTGCGGCATTGGCAAGGTGAATGCAGCGCTGTGCGTGCAGATCCTTGCAGACGTCTTCCAAGTTACTCACGTTATCAATACTGGCGTGGCCGGCTCTCTAAATGCAGTGCTCGACATTGGCGACATCCTCATCTCCGTGGACGCAGTTCATCACGACATGGACGTATCTCCCTTGGGATATGCCCCCGGCATCGTTCCGCAGATGGCTGAGAGTTTCTTTAAGGCAGATGAGCGTCTTGTCAACTTAGCCTGGGACGTTTGTCAGGAAGTAAATCCCGACGTTAGCGTCCTGAAGGGACGCGTAGTCAGCGGTGACCAGTTTATCGCAAAGAAGGAAGTTAAGGAACGCCTGATCAGCACCTTCCACGGTGACTGTGCGGAGATGGAAGGCGCCGCCATTGCGCATGGCTGCTACTTAAACCAGATCCCCTTCGTGATCATCCGCGCCATCTCCGACAAGGCGGACGACAGTGCTGAGATGGACTATCCTACTTTTGAGAAGGCTGCCGCAAAGCATTGCGCAAAATTAGTGGAGAACTTAGTTCCTTCCATTTAATCTACTTTATATTAAGTTATTCTTACGTTAACGTCAGGGTTTGGTTCGGAAAAACATGTCAATAGACATGTTCCCGCGACCCAATCCTGATTTATTTTTAAAAAATTTTAAAATAAACAGTATATAACAGTTGACATCTGTTATAAACTGTTATATACTGTTAACTGTAGACAGCGGGAGGACAATCGCGCAAACGTCCTCCGGAGCTTTGTATGGCGCGTACAAGGTCACTGCTTACAAGAAAGGTAAAAACCATAATATGCATATTATATTGAATAACTCATCCATGGTACCGGTTTACGAACAGCTGATGGCACAGATCAAGCAAGAGATCATCCAGGGTGGCCTCGCTGAGGGGGAAGCACTTCCCTCCGTGCGCAGCTTCTCCAATGAGCTCAGGATCAGTGCCCTGACCATCAAGAAGGCTTACGATAAGCTGGAAGAGGAAGGATTCGTGGTCACCGTACACGGGAAAGGTACCTACGTGGCGGCCATGGACAGGCAACTTGCAGTAGAAGCACGCCGGAAAGCCGTCGAGGAGGACTTCTCCCTCGCGGTCTCCAAGGCAAAAAACGTTGGTCTCACCGATGACGAGATCCGGGAAATCTTAGAGATTCTCCTTTCGGAATCCTAAGCTTCCCCGTCGTCCGGTGACGCCAAAACATTAGAAATAAAAGGATTGGGAAAAAATATGATCAAGATAGATAATCTTCAGAAAAACTATAAGGATTTTTCACTGGACGTTTCGCTTGAAATCCCGGCTGGAACCGTGACTGGCCTCATCGGCAAGAACGGCGCCGGAAAAAGCACCACCATCAAAGCCATCCTCGGCCTGATCAAGCCAGACGGAGGAACCCTGGAGGTTCTGGGCAAGAATCCCAAAGATTTCACCTCCAAGGACAAGGAGCAGCTTGGCGTTGCCCTCTCCGATTCCGGTTTCAGCATGATGCTGAACCTTGAGGATATCGTAAAGATCCTAAAGAGCATGTATCGCAGTTTTGACGAAAAGTTCTTCCGCGAGCAGTGCAAGGAGCAGGGACTTCCCTTCGACAAGACGCTTAAGGATTTCTCCACCGGCATGAAGGCGAAGCTTCGCGTTCTGGTTGCCATCAGCCACGCTGCCAAGCTTCTGATCCTCGACGAGCCCACGTCCGGTCTCGACGTTCTGGCGCGAAACGACATCCTCGACATGCTTCGCGATTACCTTGCACAGGACAGTGAGCGTTCCATCCTGATCAGTTCCCACATCTCTTCGGATCTGGAAGGCCTTTGCGACAACGTTTACATGATCCACAAGGGCAAGATCATTTTGCGCGAGGATACTGACGCCATCCTTGGGCAGTATGGCATCCTGAAGGTCAGCGAAGAGGAATACGCAAAGCTGGATAAGCAATATTTGAAGGCGACGAAGAAGGAATCCTTCGGATACGCCTGCCTGACAAATGAAAAGCAATTCTATTTGGACAATTATCCTAACATTGTCGTTGAAAACGGCAACATCGACGACATGATCATGATTTTACTGGGAGGAAAATAACGTGAAAGGTTTATTGATAAAAGATTATTTAACGATTGCAAAGCAAAAGAAACTCGCCGTACTGTACGTATTTGTTGCTATTATGCTGAGTTTCTCGATGGATTCATCATTCATCGTATCTTATTTTTCCTTAATTGGATCCTTACTTGTATTAACAACGCTCACCTATGATTCCTTTGACAACGGCTATCCGTTCCTGATGAGTCTGCCCGTGACTGCAAATACCTACGTATATGCAAAGTACCTCTTTTCGTTTCTTGGATTGCTTGGCTTTTGGGGATTCTCCGTCATCCTTCAATTCGCCAGCTTGATTCTCCGGAAGGAGTCTTTTGAAGTTCTTGACGTTCTAAGCATGGACGTAACCTTTTTCCCCATGTTCCTGTTCATCGTAGGCCTGATGCTTCCCATCAGCCTTAAATTCGGGGCAGAAAAGGCACGTATCATTCTCATCGTCATTTTTGGACTTGTATTCGTCGTAGGCATTATGGGAAAAAAGCTGCTAGAGACCGCCGTTAAGGATTATCATATTGATTTCGAAACCATCATCAAAAAATTAGATGCCATGCCGCAGCAGGTCGTGACACTTTCCCTGGCTGGGCTTGGCATCCTGGCATTCGTGATCTCCATGATGATCAGCGTTGGCATTATGAAAAAGAAAGAATTTTAATTCTCTTCCTTCTTCTTTTTACGAAAGATGAGAAATTTACTAAAAATATAATTTACAACCATGACCAGCACGGAAGAAATAAATATTTTACAAATCCAGTAATTCCAGTGGAAGATATTGACCGTCAGCCACATAATGAAGACGTCTAGCACCCACGTGGACAATCTGGAAGAAGCGAACCCCAGAAATTCCTTGAATATCTGGGGATTCGTGCTTTTAAACACCCATTTTCTGTTGAGCGGATATGCAAAGCAGACACCCGCGATCCAGTTCAACGTATTGTTCAAAAAGTTCTGGAAGGAGGAATTCTCCACGTCCAAAAACAGTTTACCAATGCCGGCCACGCCCCAACAGAAAAACGTTACCATGAAGCCTACGATCACGTATACAATCAGCTCACGGTACTTTATCATCAGTTCTTTGATCTTATTAAACATCTATCAATGCTCCAATTCCCATTCCGCCATTGGATCACATGCCGGGAAGCACAAACCAGATCAGATAGTTTGCGGCTGCACCCGCGATCAGTGCTATGATCGTAACGATCCAATGCTTTAAGGTAGAATATCCAAATCTCTTAAACAGTCTGGCGATCTTGATCAAGATCATGCCATACAGGAAGAAAAATGGCAATGCCACGATGCAGATAACGCTGTGGAACAAAATTTCAAATACAAGCATGACCACCAGCGTGGAATACCACATCTTCGAAAGCTCATATTTCGGATAATTCTCATCTGACTCGCCAACTTCCTGATCAAATCTGGTGATCAATACGTTGGTGCTGATGAAATTCCAGGTAAATCCAGCTCTCAGCTTCTCTTTTTTCTTAAGTTCGTCATCGATGTCGTCACCCCAATTATTCGTCATCGCCATGGCAATACCCCCTTAGTAAATCGTTTTTATCCCTGCTATTATCTTATTCCATCAGAGCAAGAATGTCAATTGTTTTACAAATCAACTATTTCCATGGGAAACCTTAGGGGTTGACGACATTGCGGTTCTCGCCACGCAAAAAAGAAGCAATGTTGTCGTACACGCCCTGCACGCAACGCTTTCTAGCCTCGACGCTCGCCCAGGCCAGGTGCGGCGTGATGATCAGCTTCGTGCTGTCTTTGATCTTCGACAAAGGATTTGATTCCTGAAGCGGCTCCTTCTCAAGCACGTCCAAGCCTGCTGCCGCGATCTCCCCACTCATCAGAGCATCATAAAGATCCGGATTGTTGACTACCGGGCCGCGCGCCACGTTGATCAGATATGCCGTCTTCTTCATCTTCCGAAGGGCTTCTGCATCAATATAATTTCGCGACAGATCACTCAGCGGGCAGTGCAGCGAGAGGAAATCACTCTCTGCAAGAAGGGTATCCTTGTCCACCTGAGGATAATCCGTGCAGGTGCTCTTTCCGGTGACGGAGGTAAAGATCACCTTACATCCAAAGGCCGTCGCCAGCTTCGCAACGCGTCTCCCGATATTGCCCATGCCGACAATGCCCCAGGTCTTTCCTTCCAGTTCATAAAAAGGAACGTCAAAATTCGAAAAACGGTCCTGCGCCGAATACGCGCCAGACTTGACATATATGTCATAATGCATCAGTTTCTGCGACAACGCCAGCGCCAGCGTAAGCGTGTGTTGCGCGACCATTCCCGTAGAATAATCCACGACGTTGCGCACCTGGATCCCCCTGGACTTACAGTATGCGAGGTCACAATTGTCAAATCCCGTTGCCAGCTCGCAGATCAGTTTCACGTTCGGACAATCCTTCAGGGTACCCTCCCGCATGGGGGATTTGTTGCAGACAATAATGTCCGCGTCGCCCACCCTCTCGGCAACCTCCTGCTCCGTCACCGTGTTTGCGTAGGCCGTCACCTCGCCCAGTTCACTAAAACAATCCACGGAAATGTCCGTGCCTGCACTGTTTCTCTCGAGTAAAACGATTTTCATTTTCTCACCCGTCCCATCATCATTGTATTCTTTGTCTCTAAGTATAATCGATGCGTCAGCCAATTACAATTGAAACTTCTTTCGATTGCTTTTTCCCGTGCTTTCGCATATAATGATGAGGGGTACTTTGCCCCGGGATCTTTGGCGAAAGGAAGAATCATTATGAGATACGTAACTCACGGAACTTGCTCCACCGCGATCGACGTGGAGGTAAAGGATGGAATCATCGAATCCGTACAGTTTGTCGGTGGTTGCAACGGCAACACCCAAGGCATCAGCGCTCTCGTAAAGGGCATGCCCGTGGGCGAAGCCATCAGCCGCCTGAAGGGCATTAAGTGCGGTTTTAAGTCCACCTCCTGCCCGGATCAGCTGGCACACGCCCTGGAGCAGCTGCAATAGACTTGCGGGCGTTGATGGATACAACGCTGGCGGAATTTTAATAGAAAATGATTCGAGGATAAATTCATGAAACGAATTGTTCTTACGGGCGGCGGCACGGCAGGTCACGTGACGCCAAATCTTGCGCTACTTCCCTCCTTGCGGGAAGCCGGATTTGAGATAGAATACATTGGTTCCTACGATGGCATTGAAAAAAAGCTCATCGCAGATTTTGACATTCCCTATCACGGCATCGCCACGGGTAAATTCCGGAGATATTTGGATCCCAAAAACTTCTCCGATCCGTTCCGCGTGATGAAGGGCTTCTTTGAAGCCAAAAAATATCTCAAGGAATTCCAGCCCGACGTGGTATTCTCCAAGGGAGGTTTTGTCAGCGTTCCCGTTGTCCGGGCAGCTGCATCCTTAAAGATTCCATGCATCATTCACGAGAGCGACGTCACGCCCGGTCTCGCCAACAAGCTCTGCATTCCCGTGGCAAGAAAAGTCTGCTGTAATTTCCCTGAAACGTTAAAGACGCTGCCTGCCGGAAAAGCAGTCCTGACCGGCTCCCCGATCCGAAAAGAGCTGGCAGAGGGTAACGCCGTCGCAGGCCTTAACCTGTGCGGATTTACCGCCAACAAGCCTGTCATTCTCGTCATGGGCGGA
Source organism: uncultured Lachnospiraceae bacterium (assembly GCA_946414885.1). Lineage (GTDB taxonomy): Bacteria > Bacillota > Clostridia > Lachnospirales > Lachnospiraceae > Acetatifactor. The sequence continues at coordinate 149,251 of CAMKQH010000003.1, read as the reverse complement.
AGCCTTGGCTCCGCAAACGTGAATCAGGCGGTGCGCTCCGCGCTTCCCGAACTCCTAAAGGATTTCCAGATCGTTCACCTGTGCGGCAAGGACAAAGTCGACAATCTCCTTTTGGATCAAGTGGGTTATAAACAATTCGAATACGTAAAGGCTGAGTTAAAGGATATCTTTGCAGCCACTGATCTTGTGATCTCAAGAGCCGGCGCGAATGCCATCAGCGAGATCCTTGCCTTAAAGAAACCTAACATTCTGATCCCGCTTCCGGCGGAGGTCAGCCGCGGCGACCAGCTCTTAAACGCCGCATCCTTCAAGGAACAGGGCTTCTCCGTGGTGATCGAGGAGGATGACCTAACGACCAAGGCCCTGACGGAGGCCGTACAGAATCTTTACAGGAATCGTCAGGCATACATTCAAACCATGTCCGCCAGCAGTCAGATGGACTCCATAGCGACCATCATGGGGCTCATCAAGGAAGCAGCAGGCATGAACGGAACGGAGAATTAGTCCATGGCAAAATATAACGTGATCGATCTCTTCGCCGGCGTTGGCGGCTTAAGCTATGGCTTTGCGCATAATCCCAATTTCAAGATCATCTTCGCGAATGAATATGAAAAGGACATTGCAAAGGCTTATACGTTAAACCATCCCGGCGTCAACATGATCAATGAAGACATTCGGAACCTAACCAAAAAGCGGATTCTTGAAGCCACGGAGGGCAAGCCCATCGACGTGCTTGTCGGAGGCCCGCCTTGCCAGTCCTATTCCACCCTCGGCAAACGCCAGATGGATGACAGGGCATGGCTCTTCGAGGAGTACTGTCGCATTCTCTCTTTTGTGAAGCCCAGACTCTTCCTGTTCGAGAACGTGTCCGGTCTTCTTAGCATGCAGGGCGGAAAGCTGATCGACGTGATCAAGGAGAGATTCCTGAAATTAGGATATGAAGTGCAGATCCAGCTCCTGAATGCCGTTGATTACGGCGTTCCCCAGTATCGGGAGCGCGTGATCCTGGTTGGCATGAGAGGTACAAATTGTTTCAAATATCCTGCTCCGACGCACGGCGACGGCAAGGGACTTCTCCCTTACGTAACGCTGGAGGACGCCCTTTCGGACCTTCCTTCGATCAAAAGCGGCGGATGCGCCACAAAGTATAAGACGAAACCCAAGAATGCTTATCAGGAGTGGTTGCGTGAGAACAGCACCTCATTAGAAGAATTTGAAGCGCCAAAGAACGGCGAACGCATCCGTGCCATCATGGAAGCTTTGCCGGACGGCGGTTCCAAGGAGGATCTCCCCGAAGAGATCCGGCCGACCAGCGGTTACGGCAACACGTATGCAAAGATGTGGTGGAAAAAGCCGGCGCCCACCATGACGCGGAATTTTGCAACGCCGTCTTCTTCCCGCTGCATTCATCCCAGGGATTCCAGATCTCTTACGACGCGCGAAGGCGCAAGGCTGCAAAGCTTTCCTGACGATTACAAATTCTACGGAAGCCGCTCCAGAAAGAACTTAGAGGTCGGTAACGCAGTACCGCCGCTTCTCTCCGTCGCACTTGCCAAACAAGTCGTAAAAGCACTGAAAAAATAAGTTTTTAATATAATTGGGTCACGGGGACATATCTACTGACACATTTTCAAAACTGAAAAACTCGGGGCCGAGGCTTGATAGTATCCCTCAGGCACGTTCGCACTATGAGTGCAGCGTATCGGTGCTAAGGTGTCACGAGCGAATCCATCACACGTGACAGATTCGCTCGTATACGCCACCTAAGTACCGACGCTTGGCACACATGCCTGAGGGATACTATTCAAGCCATCCCCTCGAGTATGTTGCAAGTTTTAGAAATTTATGTGTCAGTAAATATGTCCCCGTGACCCATTTTAGTAGGTTTACTCCTCGACGTAAATGGCGCGGGAGCCGCCGATATATTTCGCGCGGGTGCGGGCACAGACCACGTGGGCGTCCCCGATCTCAGTCGTGCGAATGCGCACCGGAACGGCCACGTCCCGCAAATGCATGCCGATCAGAGTGTCACCGATATCCATTCCGGCATGGGCCTTTACGTGCTCCACCGCCACGGGATCTTCGAAGGAATTGTAAGCCGCGGTTGCAAAGGAACCGCCTGCCTTCGGCTGAGGAACCACGTTTACGATCTCATATCCATATTTTTCCGCAGCTTCCCTCTCCAGGATCAGTGCCCGGTTTAGGTGCTCACAGCATTGCGCCACCAGAAAGACGCCAGCCTCTTCCGTGGCCTGGTAAATCCCTCCAAACACCATCTCCGCGAGCTCCGGGCTGGAGAATGTCCCGATGGTCGCGCCGCCCACCTCGCTGGTCGAACATCCAACGACAAGCAGGTCGCCCTTCTTCAGCTTTGCTTCTTCCAAAAGCTCCTTCGTCGCCTTATAAGCTTCATCACCCATTGCCACCACTTCATTCATTACCATTTCGCCTTCCCTCCCCATATTCTCCAAAACGCCACTCAGCCCCTGGTCCGGGCTTTCACCACTCTTTCATGCCAATCTCATAGGCAGACCGTCTTGCCAGGCTTACATTCCAGCAGTTTCTCGCCCTCCTTGATCCAAACGCTCATCACGGAAGGATTATATACCTTCTTTCCGTCCATGGAATACGTCAGTCCCCGTACGGCATTTACGTAATCACAGATCTCCAGATTCGTTGCGTACCATACGTCATCGCGCCCCTGCATGAGCTCGCAGAACTCTTCTATCACGCTCCACGTGTCATCCCTGTCAAACTCATAGCTGTGTCCCCAGACGTACATAAGCGGCATCACGCGGTATTCCGGCGAGTTCAAAAGATTCCTGCCAATCTCCATAAGCCTCTCGTCCGCGTGATGACAAGTCGGATTCCATTCCATAAAATCTGCAGGCACCATAAAATCGTGCGTGCTGTTTACGGTTCGGGAATACTTAAGGCCCACGGTTCTTGCGACCCGCTTCACCACGTCACCGTAGCGGCCGTACGCATAGGACAATCCCTGGATCATTCTTCCCGTCAACGCCTCCAGCGTCCTTCTGTCCTCCCCAAACTCCATCAAAAGCTGTTGTTCCGTAAGAAGCAGGGGATCCTTATGTTCCACGCCGTGGCATGCAATCTCATGATTTGCATAGATGGTCCTTAGATCCTCTTCCCCGATAAAGGTCCGCCCGTGCTCCTTCGTGCCAATCCTTCCGGAATTCAGGTGAAACGTCGCCTTCATTCCGTACTTGTCGAATAAGGCCGCAAGCCGCCGGTCAAAGATCTGACCGTCATCATAACTGAAAGTCAGTGCCAGATGTTTTCCTCCCGGATACGTATATTGCATGTTTTTTCCTCCCTGCCCAATGCCGTCCATGCGTTCACGCGCATCCGGCAATTCTTCGAAATCTATCCCCGCGTGCCAGACAAATCCAAGAAACCTATCCCCACGCGCCAAGCATTTTCAATCCAAAATATCCCATCAGCAACACTGCCAAGAAGCAAAGGTTCGCCACCGTAAAATATCTAAAGTATTTTCCCTTCTTGTCTGGCACCAGTCTCGCCACGTACTTGTACGAGATCAAGCTCGCCATGGATGCGATCAGCGTTCCCATGCCGCCAAGATTCACGCCGATGAGAAGTGCCTTATAATTATCCGAAAAGCCGGAAAGCAAAAGGGCTGCCGGCACGTTGCTGATGACCTGGCTCGAAAGAATTCCCACAATGACTTCCCTGTCTTTCACAATGCCTGCGAGGAAATCCGCAAATGCCGGGATCCTGCCCATGTTCCCGATAAACACAAAAAACGCAATGAACGTAAGAAGCAGGAAATAATCCACCTTCTTCAGCGTCTTCCAGTCAAATATGCAAACGCACGCGAGCGTAACGCAAAGCGTCACCGGATATTCCAGCACGTTCGCCACCGTCAGGAGGCTTAACAAAAACAAAACGCCGTAAACCGAAAGCAGAAACGTCTTTTTCGCGCCGGTTACGGTTGCTGCATCCGCGTCCCGTTCCGCAAACGCCATCTCAAGCTTTCCCGCCCCGTCAGCACCATCCTGGGAATCTCCGTTTGATTTTCCTGCGCTCCCTTGCGCTTTCGGCGCTCCCTTCGTCTTACCCACGCAGATGGACCAGATGACAAGCATGATGCCCGCAAGACTTGTCAGTGGCAACATGTGCAACAAGAATTGTCCCACGGTCAGTCCCGCCTTGCCATATAAATAAAGGTTCTGAGGATTTCCGATCGGCGTCATCATGCTTCCAAGGTTCGCGCCGAGGGTCTCCAGCACGACCACGGGAATGACCAGGCGATTTCTCGTCTCCTCCCCGAGGAGCTCCAACACCGTAAACGTAAAGGGCACGAACGTGATCAATCCCACGTCGTTCGTGATCAGCATGCTAAAGAAAAATGCCAGTAATACGAGAACCAAGATCACGCGCACGCTGTCGGTCCCCACCTTTTTCAAAAGACCTTGGGCAATCTTCCTAAAGAATCCCAGCCGTTGGAATCCTCCCATGACCGCCATTAGGCAAAAGAGCAGGGCCAGCGTCCGGAAATCTACGTATCCAAGATACTCCTTATCCGGATGGATCAAAAACGCTGAAACAATGGCCAGAACCGTTGCTGCCGTCAATACAATCTCGTTCTTCAAAAACAAAAGAAAACTTCTCATGGTCTTATTACGTACGTTCCTTTGCTTATAATATCATTTTTCACCTCATTTTAGCATGGGCGGAGTGCTTTGTAAACAAGACGCATAGCATTTGTGATCCTGGGAAAACTATGACGGAAGAAAACATAATGAAAAACGGAATAAAAAGAAAGGATGACTTATGACGGAAAACAAGAATGACGTGCGCGGCTGCAGCCAAAACGACAAACAGGAAGGCAACGCCCCCATCCAGGCCAGCCTGCAGGAGAACGTAGCCAAGCTTCACGAACTCCTGCCCCTTGGAAAAAGCTTTGACCTGATGACGAGAGATCTCCTTCTCGGTGACACCAAGGCTTTCTGGATCGGCCTCAACGGGTTTTGCGTCTCAGAATTATTGGAAAAAATGTTTGGCGCGCTGCAAGGAACGGAGGGGGAGCAGGCTAACCTGCCGCAGCTTTCTGCCTCAGGGCAAGGTTCAAATGCTCCCGCCGATAATGACCATTCGCTTCACGCCTTCATAGAAGCCCGCGTCGGCATCGCGCAGATCAGCTACGCCTCCTATTTTACCGTCGTCCTTGACAAGCTCACCAGCGGTAATTCCGTCCTCTTTGTCGACGGCTTCGCGCAGGCCGTCATATTGGACACGAGGGCCTATCACTCCCGCAGCGTCGACGAGCCGGAGCTCGAAAAGATGACCCGCGGAGCCAGAGACGGATTTATCGAAATTCTCCTGACCAATGCCAATCTGATCCGGCGACGGATCCGCTCCCCGCATCTCGTCTTTGAAATGCACGAAGTGGGTGAAATCGGAAAAACTGACGTGTGTGTCGCATATCTTGAAGACCGCTGTGACCCGGAGCTTGTCCGGAAAATCTCCCAAAAAATTGACGAGCTAAAGATCACCGCCCTCACCATGGGAGCAAAGAGCTTGGAGGAACTATTGGTAAAGCGGCGCTTTTTTAATCCGTTGCCGAGCCTGCAAATGACCGAGCGTCCGGACGTGGCCGCAAGCTATCTGGCGGAAGGCTACGTCCTCGTGCTGGTGGACAATACTCCCATGGCTCTCGTCCTGCCCTGTACCATCTTCCATTTTACGCAGACGGCGGAGGATTATTACAAAAATCCCCTGGTGGGGACTTACCTGAGATTCATCCGGTTCCTGTGCATGCCCGTGGCGCTGTTGTTTTTGCCACTGTTCCTGCTCATCACGGCTTATTATCCACAGCTGGCAGAAAAGCTCCAGCTGATCTCAACGGAAATTCCCTCCAAGGGACGTCTTTTCTTTTACGTGCTTGTTGTTGAATTCTTTCTTGCGATGTTCCAGTACTCCGCGTCCCTAAGCTCGGACCGTTTTTCCGGTGCCTTGTCCATCGTGGGCGGTTTGCTAATAGGTGACATTGCCGTCAGTTTGCATTGGAGCACCTCTGAAGTATTATTTTACGGCGGCATCACGCTCCTGGCGACCATCTCCGTCTCGTGCGTCGAACTCTCCGATGCGCTGCGCCTCTACCGCATGTTTTTGCTGCTTTGCACTTTTTTTGCCGGTATCCCCGGCTTTTGGATCGGTTTAGGGCTCGTGCTCCTATCCATCCTCACCACCCCGACCTTCGGAGGCTACAGCTATTTCTGGCCCCTCTTCCCTTGGAATGGAAAGGCGCTCGTCAACCTCATCCTGCGCACTCCCACCGCCAAAGCCCAGCCTAGCAAGGTGTGGCGACGATAACGGCCAAAAAGAACCGTCTTTACTGTCATGGTCAGTAACGTGCCAAAAAGAACCGTCCCTACTGTCACGGGTTACTGACCTTGAAAATATGCATCGATCCCGTCTGCAATCCCCTTCGCCAACTTATCCTGGTACTCCTCCGTGGCCATGAGCCTGTCTTCCTGCTCATTGCTCATGTATCCCATCTCCACGATGGTGACGGGAACCTGGCACCAGTTGATGCCGCTCATGGTGTCCGTCTCCCAGACCTTGCGCTTCTTACAGCCGCATTCCGCGCACAGTCCGTCGAGGACGGCATCTGACAGAGCCCTGCTCTGCTCATACAACGCGCTATTGTAAGGATTCTTTTTCGTCTGGCAGATGGTCTCAGCGCCGTTTACGGAGCTGTCGTCCGACCCGTTCGCGTGGATCCTGATAAAGGCATCCGCATTCGCGTCATTGGCCACGGCCGCGCGCTCGCTGTTGCTAATGTTGACGTCGTGCGTCTCCCGCACCATGATCACGTCATAACCCCGATCCAACAAGATCGTCTGCAGCTTCTTCGCAACGATCAGGGTCAGTTCGTATTCTGCAAGACCCGTAAAGCGCCCCTCCGTTCCGTAGGAAACCTTCGACTTCATGGTCGTCGACCCCGGGCCGTCCGGTTCCTTCTCGGAGTTTCCCTTCTTCTGATGCCCGGCATCGATCACGATCAGCTTCCCGCCAGTCCGCAAGGCATCCGTCGCTTTATTCTCCCTGGTTTCGCTCTCCTTGGTTTCGCTCTCCTTGGTTTTGCTCTCCCTGGTTTTGCTCTCCTCCGTTGCCCAGAATTCCGGTTCCAAGTCCCCCGCGTTTACAACGCTTTCCTCCGAGTTGCTCTCCTCCGTCGCCCAGAATTCCGGTTCCAAATCTCCCGCGTTTATGACGCTTTCCTCCGGATTTCCTGCATCCACCGCCTCCTGTGATTCGATCGGTATTCCTGAGGGAAATCCTTCCATCGTTTCCACGTCATCCGAACATGCCGAGAGAACCGCACAAAGGCACGCCAGCAACGCAAATTTCTTCATTTTCCAAAATAACCCTTTTCTTTTCACGTCAAATTCCAGCTTTCCGTCTTATGATTGAACGATATTTTATTACGTGCCACTCTTTCCTATCTTTGCAAGTCTTCTTCATTATAGCAAAAAATAGTCAAAATGAAAACGAAAGAAATCATAAAACGCCCAGGAGAAATTAAGTTGCGCAAACCTCTTCCCCATGCTACAATCACCATGGAAAGAAAAGGAGTTTAACATATGATCCAAATTGATCTGATCACCGGATTTTTAGGTTCCGGCAAAACCACGTTTATCAAAAAATATGCTGAATGGCTGGTTTCGAAAGGCTACCAAGTCGGCATCATCGAAAATGATTTCGGCGCCGTCAACATAGACATGCTTATGCTGCAGGATCTTCTTGGAGACAGGATCGACGTAGAACAAATCGTCGGCGGCAGCGTCGTGACGGATTGGAAAAGACGCTTTCGTACCAAGCTGATCTCCATGGCCATGCGCGGCTTTAACCGCATTCTCGTGGAGCCCTCCGGCATTTACGACGTGGACGCCTTTTTTGACGTTCTTCACGATGAACCCATTGATTCCTGGTATGAGGCCGGCAATGTCATCACCATTATGGATGCCTGCATGGACGACCACATGTCCCGTCAGGAAGAATACCTGATGGTATCCCAGTCCGCCAACGCCGGCATACTCATATTGAGCAAGGTGCAGGAAGCTTCTCCGGACAGGATCGCAACTACGCTCTCGCATCTAAATCACGCCCTGGAAGAATTCAAGTGTCCTCGCCGTTTCGAACTAAGCAGCACTAAGGCCAGTCCCCTTTGCAAGCCCTGGGACAGTCTTACGGATGAGGATTTCGCCCTGATTTCCAGCTGCGGCTGGGTGCGCGCGGATCACGAGAAGCTATGGTTTGACCCAAAGAAAGCATTCTCTTCCTTGTTTTTCATGCACGTAAAGCTATCGCGGGAAGCCCTGGAGCAAACGCTGCGGCAACTGTTTCAAAGGGATGATCTGGGAACCATCTTTCGCATAAAGGGTTATTTGCCCCTTCCTGAGGGGGACTGGCTCCAGATCAACGCCACTCCTTCGGAGACCCTGTGCAAGCGCGTTCCCATGGGCCAGGAAATCCTGATCGTCATCGGCCAAGATCTCCAGGAATCAGCACTTCGTCCTTATTTTTTTCCAACGGATCCCATTTTATGACACAACCGTCAAATAGATTGATCAAAAGGAGAACCCATTAATGTCTGAGGTATCTATGGAAACACCACAAAAACCCAACGTCTTTTTTCAATTGATCAAAGGTCTTGCTTACTTTCTGCTTTTTCTCGCTTCGCAGGTCGTTGCATCTTACGTCTTGATCTTTTACTATGTCTTCAAATTTATGTTTCAGCTTCCTGCCGGCGCGGATTTCGATGCCACGCAGATCACTGAAGAAGCAATGGAAATGGTCTTCGCGGACATCAACTCCCTGTTGATCATCTATGCTTTCATCCTCGTGGTCTTCCTATTCATCTTCTTTGCACTGCGCAAAAAACGCTTCCTGAATGAGATACAGTTCAGGAAGTTTTCCCCCAAATATCTTCCAGCCATGGCTCTGCTTACGTTCGGTTTATACTTTTTTGTTACTTCCATACTGAATTTCCTGCCAGAGTCATTGATGAAGAGCTATGCGGAGTCATCAAGCTTTATCAGTGAAGGATCTTTTGCCGTTTCCATGATTACGCAGGCCCTCATCGCTCCATTCACGGAAGAGCTGGTCTTCCGCGGTCTCATGCTTAGTCGTTTTAACAAAGCACTTCCCAAATGGATTGGCATCACGATCTCTTCCCTGTTCTTCGGATTAGTTCACGGCAATCCCGTATGGTTTGTATATGCTGCCGCACTGGGCTGCATCTTTTGCATCGTCGCGGAACGTACCGGTTCCATTTTCAGTACCTTCCTGATGCATTGCGTCTTCAACGCCAGCGGAACCATTTTCGCTTACCTGTTTCCCCGCGTCACCACCATGGAATTAATTGTTTTTCTGATCATTGGACTCCCCATGATCACAACCGGATTATATTTACTTCTTTACACCCATAATGTCGTGCACGCGGCACGATCACAAGACGATAAGTGAGGACACGTTTGTGAATGTTTTGTCTTTAGATGACGTTAGTTTGGCCTTTGGCCAAAGAAAAATATTTGACCATTGTTCCTTCTTTTTGCAGGAGGGCGAAAAGGTGGGGATCATCGGCATCAACGGAACCGGCAAGTCCACGCTGCTAAAGCTCATCGCCGGTTTAGAGGAGCCCGACGAAGGAAAACGCACCCTGGCAAATAACCATTTGGTCCGCTTCCTTCCCCAATCTCCCGCGTTCCCTCCGGAGGAGACCGTTCTCGAGGCCGTGATGAAGGACAATCGCAGGGAGGATAACGCCACGACCCTCGAGGGCGATGCCAAAAGCATGCTGACGAGACTGGGCGTCACGGACTTTTTCCAGCCCTGCGGCGAGCTCTCCGGCGGGCAGCGTAAGCGCCTTGCCCTTGTGAGCGTCCTCTTGTCTCCCGCGGAAATCCTGGTGCTGGACGAGCCTACCAACCACCTCGACGGCGAAATGTCCGACTGGTTGGAAAAAACGCTGCGGAACTACCGCGGAACCTTATGCATGGTGACCCATGACCGCTATTTCCTTGACAGCGTGTGCAACCGCATCGTCGAGGTCGACAAGGGTTCCCTTTATTCCTATGAGGCCAATTACGCAGGCTATCTGGAACTCAAAATGCAGCGCGAGGACATGGAGCGCGCCAGCGCAAGAAAGCGTGCGTCCATCCTGAGGACTGAGCTCGCCTGGGTACAGAGAGGCGCCAGGGCCCGCACCACCAAGCAAAAAGCCCGTCTGGAGCGTTTTGAGGAATTAAAGAATGCCAAGGGTCCCGCGGAAGACGGTCGCGTGGAAATCTCTTCCCTCTCTTCGCGCCTTGGAAGAACCACCGTTGAACTCAGTAACGTCAGCAAGTCCTATGGCGATCAGGTTTTGATCAAGGACTTTTCCTACAATTTCCTGCGGGACGACCGCGTGGGCTTTATTGGGCCGAACGGCTGCGGAAAATCAACACTCATGAAGATCATCCTCGGTTTGGAGAAACAGGATGCGGGAACCGTGGAAATTGGCCAGACCGTCAAGATCAGCTACTATGCCCAAGAAACTGACACTTCTGTCATGAATCCGAATCAGCGTGTCATTGACTATATCCGCGACGAAGCCGAATTCGTGGAAACCCCGGAAGGTAAGATCAGCGCCGCCAAAATGCTGGAGAAATTCCTCTTCGAGGGCGAGGATCAGTATGGTCTCCTCGGAAAGCTCTCCGGCGGCGAGCGAAGGCGCCTGCACCTGTGCAAGGTGCTCATGAGCGCCCCGAACGTCCTGATCCTGGACGAGCCCACGAATGACCTGGACGTGACCACCCTGCAGATTCTCGAGGATTACCTCGATGGATTTCCCGGGATTGTCATCACGGTAAGCCACGACCGTTATTTCCTCGACCGCATTGTCCGCCGGATCTTCGCCTTTGAAAAGGGCGGCGTTCTAAAGCAATATGAAGGCGGATACACGGACTACGCGATCCGCAGGGACGAGAATCTTGCCGCCGCGGCAAATCGCCCGGAGGGCACCGCTGCCCCTTCCCGAAGTGATGCCGATAAAAACGCCGAAGGCACTTCCGGCGCCAACTGGCGGTCTGACCGGAAGCGCAAGCTAAAGTTCTCCTATCAGGAACAAAAGGATTACGAGACGATCGAAAGCGAGATCGAGGCAATTGAAGAAAAGATCGCCAAGCTGGATCAAGATTACCTAAAGCATTCCAGCGACTTCATCAAGCTTGGCCAGATCGCCAAGGAAAAGGAAGAGGCCGAGGCCCTTCTGGAGCAGAAAATGGACCGCTGGGCATACTTGGAAGAACTTGCGATCAAAATAGAAAACGGAGAGTACGTCTAACTGACGACTCTCCGTTTTTTCACTAATTCAATCCATATAACCAGATTCCCCAATAAGAGGTATCCGACTCATAATAGCCCAAAGGCTTTAGTCCCGTCTGCTCCGCGTCCCGGATCTCCCCCGCGGAGAAAATATATTCACATCCCAGATCCTTCAAGGCATCTAAGTCAAATTCCAAGCCTTGATATTTGACCTGATCCCGCTTCGATAGCATGTATGCCGTGCCCGACTGGGAATTGAACAGGTAGCACCTGCTTCCCCAATCATCAAAATAGCTTGCCGTCGCCGGTACCTTTTCCAATTCCTTTGCGATGACCTTGCGGAATTTGTGCTTGTACTCCAGGGAGTAATTGTTGGAATAGCCGTCAACCGTATAGAATCCGTGCATGAGGGAAACGCCGGGATTCATGCCAAGATGCGCGACGCGATAGGTCGTTTTATCCTTGCCGATCTTTTCATCAATCTGCTTCATGACGTCCTCGGAGTAATAACCTTCCCAAGTAACGTAACCCGTGATCTCCGGCCTGGTCCTGTTATTATACTGATTGACGTTCTGGTAGAAAAAGGAATTCGCCGCGATCTTTATGACCACCGGCAGCAGGATTCCCGCAAAGATCACGCATAGGATCGTCTCGCTCTGCCAAAGCTTTCCCCGACTGCCGTACGCTTTTCCTGCTTCGCCTTCCTTCCCCGCTACAATTCTGCCTGCGTCTTCCTTTTCTGCCCCCTTTTCGTCAGCGCCTTCCTTACGGATTGGCCACCAACAGGAAATGATCATGGCAAGCTCCAAAAGCCACCCTGCGGGATACAGCCAATAGAATCGCTCCATCTGGAAATACCGAAGAAACCCCGTCTGACTGTTCTTCCATCGTACCACGATTTCCGACTTACAGATTCCAAAAAAGACAGCGATGCCTACTAAAATAACAAAGCCGCCCAGGGCGATCCAATATCTGATCCTGCGCTCCTTCTCCCACCCGCGCAGGAAAAATGCGCCTATGACCAACATTACGATCATGGGCAGGATCAGCGTTCCCTGATAGCCGTACATATGCTGGGAGCCTTCCTTCAACACGCTCCAAACCGTTTCAAAAAAGGGCTGACTGCCGCTCACCGTCTCCACCCGGTGACTGACAAAATCCCCCGTGCCAAATAATATCTCCTGAAAAAGGCGAAAACACGAGATCACGTAGGTGCCAAGCAATACAAAGAATCCGATCAGACAATGCTTGATCTCTTCCTTGCGTATCAAGCGGTACAGGATCAGAAGCGCGGCGAAGCCGAGAACGCAGTATCCCGTAAGCACCAGATGGCTGCAAAAGCCAAACAGGGCAATCATGCCAAGGGCCGGAAGGATCCTCTTTTTCCTGCACAGATACAAAAATCCAAGGATCACCATCGGGATCCCCATCTGTGACAGGCCGTAGATCACGTAATACGGCAGCATCGCAAAGCATGAGGCGATCGCAACCGCCAGAAGATTACTCTCCGTAAGCTCCTTCACCAGAAAATACATTCCCAGGAAGGCGCATAGGAAGATAAACACATAAGCCGTCAAAAAAGCTTTCAGCGGCGAAAGTAGCAAGAACAGCGGCAAAAACAAAATTGCCGAAGGCGTTATTCCGCTGGCGCGGATGCCTCCCATCATTTCCGGGATCTCGCTTTGCCCCAAGTGCCTGGCGGTTAACACGTAATTCATCATGGACTCATCCAACTGATCATGCCACGTAAACACGCATCCCTCTCCCAGCATGGCGATGGGAGCAAACGCGACGGCAAACAGAAGAAAGCCAAATAGCCATAACGGCTTATGATCGATCCAGCGCAAGCACCGGTCTAAGGTTTTGATCAGGTTTTTCATTTTGTAACGCTCCAATGGACAAAAAGAAAATGCTTGTCACGCATCATTTCTTTGATTATAATAAACATTAGCATACTTCCATCGAAAAATAAAGGGGGAATACACATGGGCTTTCTAGACAAACTGTTTGGTTCCAACGTCGCTGACAAGATCAAAAATGCCGCTGAGACCGTGGCAAAAGAAGCTACCAATGCCGTAAATGCCGCAGCAAATCCCAATTCTGCCGCACCTAACACACGGCCTGCATCCGTAACACCCGCACCCTCTTCTTCCGGTGCGGAGTCTGGATTCTCCTGGGGGCCCACGATGCCCGATGAGGAGAATCAGTTTAATTATCCTGGCACCTATGATCAGTACTTCCTCGACGTATATTCCAAGAATTTTCCCGCGTACCGCCTGACGTCGGATTCCATCCGCAAGGGCCGCGCGACCAAGATCACTTTTTGGAACGGCGACGCAAGGGCTTTGGTAGTGGAACTGATGTCCGATACCAGTTCTGCAGAGAGCGTACGCTACAACTGCCACAAGGAGCACGTACCGTATCTTAGGTTCTACTACAACCATCCAGGCTGGTGGAACACGAAGGCTTACGTCATCGAGCGCACCAAGAAAGCCTTGAACCAGTGATCGCTACCAAGCAACTACATACGCTCAATGCCAAAAACAGGAAGAGAACGCTTAGCGCCTGTGGTGGGTCCGGCGTGAAACAATTTATGGTTTCGCAGGCAGCCGTTTCACGTACGATCCCGTAGAATTCAAGGAATTTCCTTGAATTTTAACCCTTTTCTCTTCCTGTTTTTTATATGTAACCAATCTAATCCACGCGTGCGCGTGATTCGGTAAACGCCGTCCGAGGGTCCCGAAATGTCTTTATTGGATAGCCTCTCCCAGCAGGAAGTCTGGGAAAAATTTTATGCATATAAGACGTCTCTCGCCTGCCAAGGGGCTGCTGCCCAGAGCCTGCGGGAGTTTATTGACGTGCAGGGGTACCTTCCCGTCTGCGAGGAGATCCGGCAACTCACTTCCCGGCAAACCGCTTCCGCTGAACATTTTCCTGCTTCCAGGGAAAAGGTCTCCGGCGTACAGTTCCCCCTGCCCAGGAAATCCGTCATCAGCAAGCAAAGCTCCCAGAAAAAGCGCGTGGTCTATACCTATCCGGAAGCGGAGAACTTGGTTCTAAAGCTTTTGACCTATCTGCTTCTTCGAAAGTATGACGGACTGTTTTGCGACAACCTGTTTTCATTTCGCCCAAACAGAAGTGCCAAGGACGCCATCCGGCGGCTCCATAAGATTCCAGACTTACGACGGAAATACTCCTATAAAGTCGACGTCAGCAATTACTTTAATTCCATCCCCATCGATAGACTCCTTCCGGAACTGGAAGCCGTGACAAAGGACGATCCGACGCTGTTTTTCTTCCTAAAGTCTCTTTTAACGGAGCCTTGCGTGACGGGCGGCCAGTCAGCCGAAAGCAATCTGATCCGGGAACAAAAGGGCATCATGGCGGGTACGCCGCTGGCTTGCTTCTACGCGAACCTGTATCTCCGCGACATGGATCAGTTCTTTTATGACCAGGGTATTCCCTACGCCCGTTACAGCGATGACGTCATTGTCTTCGGGGATTCCATGGAAGAAGTCCAATGCCATGCCAATGCCATCTGGAGTTTTCTTTCGAAAAAGGGCCTTGCCGTCAATCCGGCGAAAGAAGAATTCCGCACCCCGGAAGAAGGTTTTCTCTTCCTGGGCTTTTACGTACGGGATGGTCAGGTGGACGTATCCCCCGTCTCCGTCGAAAAGATCAAGAAAAAAATGCGCCGCAAGGTGAGGGCCCTGCAGCGCTGGCAAAAACGAAACGACCTTTTGGGTGAAAAGCCGGCAAAGGCTTTTATCCGCACCTTCCACCGCAAGCTCTTGGAAAGCCCCGTGGAGAATGATCTCTCCTGGAGCTATTGGTATTTCCCGACACTCACCGTCACGGAAAGCCTCCACGTCATCGACCTTTACGCACAGGAGTGCATCCGCACCTTGCTCACGGGAAAGCACACAAAAGCCAAGTACAACGCGCGCTATGAAGACCTAAAGGCCCTGGGATACCAAACCCTGGTGAATGCCTACCATCAATTTTCAAAAGAGCATTCGGCCGTCCGTAACGGACTGCATCACAAAAATATTGATAAAGAATAGGATTACAAACCGTGAAGAAATCAACCAGTACTGCTTCCGCAAACTCCGCAGAAGCCACAAAAGAATCAGGATATAAAAAAGTCATCAGCCAGATCACGGGCTTATTTCTGCCCATCATCGGCTGCCTTACTGCCGCCAGCATTCTAAAGAGCATCCTCATTTTGCTGGTCAATTTCGGCGTACTCTCCACCCAAAGCGGCCTTTATGCCGTCTTCTACGCCGCATCTGACGGATTCTTCTACTTCCTGCCATTCTTTCTGGCCTTAACGGCATCGAAGCAATGGAACACGGATCCCTTCATTTCGCTGCTGATCCCCGTGGCCATGCTCTATCCCGACATTGTCGCCGTTTTGGAAAACAACCAGGGATTAAGCTTTCTGGGTCTCCCAATCCAGCCGGCGATCTACCATTCCAGCGTGATCCCGGTGATCCTCGCCGTCGGTCTTTTGTACTTTGTAGAAAAGCCCTGTGAAAAATTCCTTCCGGAATCTCTCAAGGGCTTCCTAAAACCGTTAATCTGTGCTCTGATCGTGCTACCCGTCACCTTCCTGCTCTTTGGTCCCATGGGTGGCTGGATCGGAGATCTCTTAACGAAAATCTTTTACGTATTATACTATTGGAATCCAACCGTCGCCGGCGTATTTATGGGCTTCTTCATCCAGCCCATGGTCTTCCTTGGCGCTCACTGGAGCATCGTGCCCGTCTGCATCAACGCGATCGCGGCAAACGGTTTCGACACCATCCTGCCCCTGCTTGGCGGTGCCGTCTACGGGCAATGCGGCGCATCCCTTGCCCTCGCTCTGATCGCCAAGGACAAGAAGCAGAAAAGCATCTGCTTCCAGGCAGCCTTCTCCTGCGCCCTGGGCGTCACGGAGCCTGCGCTGTTTGGCGTGACCGTCAGCAAGCCGCGCGCCATGCTCTCCGCCTGCATCGCAGGTGCCGTTGGCGGCGGCATCGCAGGTTTCGCGGGCGCGCAGTGCAGTTCCTTTGCATTCCCGAGCTTTGTCACCTGCGTCGCCTACGTTGGTCCCGGCTTTGCCGCATTCCTTCTGTCCATGGTCATTGCTTTCCCGATCGCATTCCTTCTGACCATGGCCCAGAAAAAACAGTTATCCTAATATCTCACTTGCTGTCCCCAGCCCCCGGCCTGCTGCGCCTGGGGTCTTTTTTGCATCAGGGAAGTGCGATACTCCGCAAAATCCGTAAAGCCGGTAATGCGCTTAATGTCTTGATAACGATGGAAATATTCCTTACTAAACACCACGTGATACTGCTTTGGCACGCGCTTGAACACGTTGGTCAGATTTGTTTCCGGCCCGCTTAGGTTAAATACCTCATAGTAGAAAATGAACTGATTGATAAAGACCTTACGCTCGGGAACGTTCACCAGCGGGATCCGCCAGCAATCCTTCTTTCCAAACATGGGCTTCATGAGGAGCGTGCGTCCGCCGGACGAGATCAGCCACCAGCGGTCAAACATGGGCATCTTCTTTGTTCCGTTGAGCTTCTTCTGGAGATATACGGGGATTGCCAGCTCAACGTTCACGCCATCCAATTGTTTTCTGATCTTGGCGGGGATCCTCTTTGCGACCAGCGGGTAATCGGTTTTGTAACCGCCAAAAATCTTTCGGAAGAGGGGTTTTGCGAATACGTTGTTAAAGTACCTGCTCGCAAGGTAAGCCTGGCGGAACAAAAGAAGTGCCATCGCCACCGTGAACAGGAAGAATACGAAAAATACCGCCGGCATGAACATGGCCGTCAAGAACGCCACCACAACGAGGAATAACTTTCCAAAGCCCAAAAGGAACGAAACAAAAGGCACAAACGTGCAGACCGGAACAGCCACAATGTCGATCAATGCGAATAAATAACGCATTAAGAAATACAGGGACATGGTGATCACAAGGACGCAAAAGCAACCCAAAACCATGGCCCACTGCGGCAAAGCTCCCTTGACGGAAAATGCTGCTGCGCCTATGGATGCCGCATTGACGGTTGCCTTCGGCGATACGTTTGCAACCATCTGCGAAGAAGCGATCACCGCCATCACTACGCCGTTCCATTTCTTCAACAGGTTTTCCAAAGCCAGTCCAGCCGCATACGTCTTGC
This sequence comes from uncultured Lachnospiraceae bacterium, assembly GCA_946414885.1. Classification (GTDB taxonomy): domain Bacteria; phylum Bacillota; class Clostridia; order Lachnospirales; family Lachnospiraceae; genus Acetatifactor. Next base: position 131,723 of record CAMKQH010000003.1, on the reverse strand, counting down.
TAAATGCCTTGAGAAGCAAAGGCAAACCGTACCATACCAGCAGAAACGTGCTGACGTAGGTGTTCTCGAAGATTCCGAAGGAAAAGCCCGACAGCTTGTCAAATCCTGCAAGTCCAAGGCCCTTCCCGGCCGAGACGCTGAGCGAAACGGCACTTAGGATCACCATAACCCAAGACGTGTCAATGCCTGCGAAATACCCCGTCCCGATCACCGGCGCCATTGTCTTTCCAAAGCTTCCGCCAAGGGCGTTCGCCGTTCCTTGCGCATCCAATGCCTCAGCCTGGGCTATGCCTCCTCCGCCAAACGCAAGTACGGAGAATAAGAGGAATGCCGTCAGGCAGGCAAACAGATACCTCTTGTTGTCTCCGTATATTTCCTTAAAAATCTGTCGATGCGTCATCTATCGCCCTCCACTTGCCTTTCCAAAACATTCTCACGTCTTTCCATTTGCCGGCATGTAAATTCGTCTTATCACGCTAGTTCAACGCCAGTTTATTGCGCAGCTGCCTTATCAATTCCACGTCCGCGGGAAGCCAGTCCACGTCCTCCAGCGTCTCTGCAGTCAGCCACCTTGCCGCCTCATGCTCACGCAGTTCCAGGTTTCCTTTCCGCACCTCACACCAAAAGCAGTCCATGGACAAATGAAATTCCGGATAGTCATGCTCTACCGTCATGATCTTCTCTCCGACGGAAATCTCCGTCCCCAATTCTTCCCGGATTTCTCTGATTAATGCCTCCTTTGGCGTCTCTCCCGGTTCGATCTTCCCACCCGGGAACTCCCATCCATCCTTGAATTCCCCGTATCCCCGCTGGGTAGCAAAGATTACGGGCCTTCCCTCGGGATTAATGGATCTTATGACTGCTGCCACAACTCTGATTGTTTTCATTCTGCTATCTCATTTCTCTATGATTGAAAATGACAGGAATCACAACAACGGCAGAAATATGCTTCCTGCCGTAATTGCTTTACGATATGACAGTTCTCATGGCTGATCAATAAAGCTTCTCAAACACCATGGTCGCCTGGATTTTGTCACCGCCAAGGAAACCCTTGGTCCCGGACGAGGTCGTCGAGATCGTGTGCAGCCGGTAGCCCTTTGCCACCTGCTCATTGATTGCCCTTTGGAGATTGGTGAGGCTAGACACCCCAGAGCCTGCACCAAACAGTTTCTCCGTCAGCACAACCTGAAGAACGACGTAGGCTTCGTCCGCTGCTCCTGCTGCCCTCAGCGTTTCGGAATCAAATCCAAATCCTGCCATGCTTAGTACTCCTTTAATATGAAATTTTTATAAGCCTTAGCTTACCTCGTAATAAAAGCACTCTTCCCATTTGCATCCGAGTGCAATGCAGATCAGGCCCGACAGATATGCGGAAGGGGAATACTGCCCCGTTTCCAGCGAGCTAATGGTATTCTGCGTCGTACCGACTTCCTCCGCCAGCTTTGTCTGGGAATAACCCTTGGCCTGTCTCAGTTCTTTAATCTTATTTTTTAATTGTAAATGTGAATTCATCTTCTGAAAAACGCCCCCACGTATAAAATTAATAATAAGGCTGCGACAATGGCTTCCACCACGCCCCTGACAACTTGTTGCTTTTTCTGTAACTTCCGACCCTGATGCAATTCCACAAAGCAGGTGATGAGCGCCAAAAGTGCCGGTTTCCCAAGATCAATCTTGCGATAAATCAGGAATTCCGCAACAACCATCACGATCATTGCGATCATTGCAACGCCGATGGCTCCCGCCATTGCTTTGTTACTTGTCTCTTTCTCAAATTCGCCCGTTTTCGACGCCTGCGCCTGGGCTGCTTTTAAAATGTCTTGCTCTCCCATGGTTGCCTCCTTTACCAAGTTTGCGGATGTCTTTACGGACATATTACCAAGTTTGCGGATACTTGTCAATGCCTTTTTATAATTTTATCTCAAAAAGTTTTTATCTCAAAATTTCATCAATCGTGGATACGGTGCTAAAGGTTCCTTTGTTTTTCGCGATGATCTCCTTCATTTTCGGTAATTCAAAATAGTTGACGTAACAGATGAGCGTTTTATTCTCTCCGGCAATGGCGCCATAAGAATTCATGATGGTACAGGTCTTGTTGAGTTCCTCCTTGATGGCCTTCACGAGCTTGTCAGGCTCCTTCGTGATGATGGTCACCTGCTTGATCGCCTCATAATGATCCGTAAAGTGGTTGATGATGGAGGTAGCAACAACGTAAACGAGAAGGCTCATCAGGGCTGCATTGCGGTTGATCAACAGAAATACTGCCGCATACACGCAGGCGTTAAATCCGATGAGCAGGTAAGTCATGCTAAAGTTCTTCCCCGTTTTGTCAGAGATTTTTTTCACGACAATGTTGGCAAAGATTTCTGAGCCGTCAATGCAACCGCCGTTTTTTAGGATGAGTGAAAGTCCCGCGCCAAGGATGGCGCCGCCAAACACGACCGCCAGGAAATGCTCGGTATTGAGTTCAAACGGTATCTTCTCAAAGACGGCGATGCCCACGGTGTACACGGCCGAGCCTAGCAGCGCCTTCACGCCAAATCTCTTTCCCAGGATCAGAAAGCCTGCGACGATAAAGGGCAGAAATACGCCTGCAACACATGCCGAGAGGTTCCAGTGCGTCAGCTTGCTCAAAATGATCGCTATGCCTGCCGTTCCGTAATCGATCGCGTCATTCGGGATCAAGATGCAGACCACGGAAAAACTTGCGAGCAATGCGCCCGTCGAAATCAAGAGGCAGGAGAAAAATTCTTCGATTCTTTTGGAAACCATTTCCTTATCTTCACTCATCATTCACTACCACCCTATTCGCTTTACGTAACAGACCTTATATTCATTATATGGGAACCCGCGGGAAAAAGCAACGCCAAGGGAATGCGAAATCCTTTCGGCCACCCCTTGGCGTTGTTATTCATCGCGTAAAATTCGTCCATACGCGAGGCGTTTCCTCCTTAGGCAGGCCGATCTCCTGTTTCCCAAGGGCGATGCTCTTCATGAGGAAGGTCATGTTTCTCGCAAGAACGCGCATCACCTGCCTGCCCTCGTCATCAACGCTGCCCTCTCCGGGCTCCCAACCGTAAATGTTGTTCCAATACTGGCTGGTGGCGACGGGCATGTTACAGAGCGTAAAGAATTTATTGAGTTCGTCAAAGGTTGCGGTACATCCCGAGCGGCGGGCGCTGACAACGCTCGCCCCAACCTTTAGACTCTTGTCAAAGTGCGTACTGTAAAAGAGTCTTTGCAGGGCCGACATGATCGTGCCGTTGGCCGATCCGTAATACACGGGAGAGCCAATGACAAGACCGTCCGCCTCCTCAAATTTCACGGCTAGCTCGTTCACAACGTCATTAAACACACATTTCCCGTTCTTCCGGCAGGTCTCGCAGGCGATACATCCGCGTACGTCCATTCTTCCCAACAAAATATTCTCGTACGCGACGCCATTTTCTTCAAAGACCTGCTCCATCTCACGAAATGCCAAAGCTATGTTGCCATTCTCCCTGGGGCTTCCGTTTAACATCAAGACCTTTAACTGTTTTTCCACCTTTCTCCCTCCAATTCCATTGTTTTTTCTTCCGTTGCATGGTAAACGTAACTAATTTTATTCTAACAAAAACGGGTGGCGCGTTGCCACCCGTTTCCATACGACAAATATGCATTTTTTATGATGACTTCGATTTCTTTACCGGAATTTTGATCGTTACGATCGTGCCATCCGTCGGGAACGTTTCCATCTCCATCGTACCGCCGCACATATTCACGATCCTCTCCCTCACGTTCTTCACGTCAATGTGCAGGGGATCGCTTACGTGAGCGGATCCATTCTGGAAGCCCGTACCGTTATCCCATACGATCACTTCGTAATACTCTCCTTCCTTGCTGGCACTCACCCTGATGAGGCCCGCCTCACGAACGCGTTCATCCTGGCGGATTGCATTCTCAACAAGCGGTTGAAGTGACAGCGCCGGCAAAAGAAAATCCTCTTCCTTCACGTCATACTCAACACGGAAATTCGGAAAACGCTCCATCTCCAGATCTACGTAGGTTTTCGTATGTTCCAACTCTTTGCTAAAGGGTATCAGCTGATCAGCGTTCAGTGAATCATTGTTCTGCTGCAGATAGGTGCCAAACCGCTCCGTCACCTCCCGCGCCTTATCAGGATCCGACATGCAAAGCGACTGGATCGTAGATAACACGCTGTACAGGAAATGGGGCTGCACCTGCGCAATTTTGAATTGCACCTCCTGCTCCGCCTTGAGCGCCCGGTCATGCTCCCTGGCGAACTGTACGTGAATCCAAATATAAAAGAAAACGCAACTGCAGACCATGGAAATGGTCAGATAACTGATCCACTGTGCGTCAGACACTATGTAATCCATGGCAACCGCTCCAAGGATTAAAACAACAATCCCGATCGGCGTCACGGTCTCCCATCTTTTGGTACGGCCAAACTTATAGATCGACAGTCCTAAAAGACAGAGCAACAATGCCAGACTGATCACGTAACAACTATATCCCAACGGTCCGCGAACAAAATGCAGATCCTCCGTAAACGAAAAAGTGATTCCGGAAAAGGGCGCCGTCGCATAGAGAAGGGCGTTGATGATCACAAGCACCCAAATCCACTTTTTCTTTCTCTCTGGATCCAAAAGCCGGATAAACATCGCAACCACCAAGGGTCGCATCTGATAGCCGTATGCGGCCAACAAGATCCGCCCTAATCGCGATATCTTGAAAATTCCAAAATAGGTGTCCAGTTGTCCCTGCAGGATAAGACTGGCAACGACAACTGACACGGCCAACAGTATGCTGCGCTGCCATTTCTTTAGATACGGATCCATTACGATCGCAAAAACTAATCCCCAAAGGATCAGAAATAATGCAAAATTGAAAGGAATCAAAAGACCACTTTCATATTGCAGTAAAACTTGATTATCTGCCATAGCATCCACCCCAAATGAAAACGAAAAACCCCCTTCTCGCAACCTCTCCCATATCATTATATTAAAACTTTTCTTACGTAACAATACGTATTTTGGTTAGAATTTGGGCATTTTATGATGCTTTACGTAAAAAAATGTGGAATCAATTTACGCCAGATCTTTTAGCCAAAGCTCAACCGACGCGTCGGAAGAACTTCTTTGCCGCATCCCGCACCTCTTCTCCTGAAAGCTCCGGATATGCCCTAAGGGCGTAAGCAGCCGCTCTTGAAGGTTCAAATCCGTAACGCAATACATAAAACAGGAAGAAATCATTCTTTTAACGCTCTTACTTTTGATCCATTTCCTTTTCCTTCATTCTTTTGTAAGGATTCCGAGACGATGCATTAAATCCTTCCAAGAGATACTTGTCCGGAAGATATCTGTGAATGTTTAGATCAAGAAAATAATTGCAGAAATCAATTCCCACGTAGGTTATTTCCGTGGAATTCCCGACTGCGTCCTCCGGGATCATTGCATAGACAAACCCATAATAATCATCCGAACGCATCGCCAGCAAGTCATATCCCAAGGGCTCCCCCTCCACCGAATAAAAACCCACGTACTCATCCTGCCCGATGTTCTGAAGTCGTTTTTTCTCCGCTTCATAAGCTTCATCCGAATAAGCAACCGTCATATACGCAACGTGCTGCTCATCCCAGGGGTTATAATAGGTATACTGGAATTCCTTCACCTCCATGCCATCCGTGATCCGCTCCGGAAAAACCTCAAACCTCTCTCCGTCGCACGTCCGATACTTGTTATCCGTGGAATTGTGAATATACTGATTATATTCCGAAACGTCCTTATGAACCTCCACCCTGGCGATCACCGATGATAAAAATGCCAGCATCGTGACGCCGGCGAAAAACATAAAATAGCACGTTGGGATCGCCGCCACTACAAAGGCCACCACCTTGATGGCCTTCATGAAAGCCTTGTTTTCCACGATCCTGCTAAGAAGACCCGTAACGTAAAGAGAGATCACGGCCATAATGACCAATCCAACAAACGTGGCACCCGCGGCTCCGAACCTCCAAAGATCCGATTCATAAGTGACAAGCTGCAGCACCAGCGCCGCCGCCGTCACAAACAAGCCCAGTAAAGAAATGAGCTGAATAAAACTGAGTAATTCCTTTTTTTCCGTGCTCGCATAGACTGCCATCTCTCCGGCAGTTTCCTTAACGTCCTTATCCATCATCTCGCTTTTTCTCTCTCCTTCAATTAGTTCTCTCACGTCAACGTCATAAAAATCCGCGATCTCAACAAGCAAAGAAACATCCGGAAGATTTCTTCCGGTTTCCCAACGCGAAACAGTTCTCGAGCTGACGTTAAAATGCTGCGCCAGTTGTTCCTGGGTCATTTTCTTCTCATTTCTAAGCTCTTTTAAGAACTCGCCTATCTTTGCCTGATCCAAAGATTTTTACCTCCTTTCTTGACGTGATTGTATAACAACCTTCCCCAAAAAAACACGACGTAAAGCGAGAAACGCCGTATTTTCCATGCCCGACACGTAACGTCTAGCCCTTTTTCCTAATTATCCTGCCTATTTTCCCATATATTTTATCATAGAAACCCTCACAAGAAAATCCAAAATTCCACTTTTATGAGTTGCCCTTCATGATCGCAACGTAAAATAACGGTAAATACATACTCAGCAAATTCAGCCTTTGCCACAATCCTTCCTTTGCGATCACCGTGTTTTGAAATTCCGGCTTGTCTGCCATCACAAACAACACAAAAAACGTAAGTGCCAGAACAAAGGAAACAATCCCCATGATCCCCGATGCCTTCTCTCCCGTCTTAAAAGACAGTATCGCCAAAAGAAGCGGTACAAACAACATCAGCATAAACCCGATTGCCGAACCGGCGCCATGGATCCGGGACGCCGTCGTAACAACGTCCTTGGAATCATTTACGCTGAAAAAGCAGGTGAATATGCAGGCTCCGATTGCAAATACTGCCAGGAACAGCACCGTGACAATGCTAAGCGGTTTTGAAACCTTACCATACGCATCATAAATGCAGGGGATGGAAAGCAAAAACAAAACGCCCGCCGTCAGCATCCACAGATTAAACGGGATGCGCACGGGACTTCCCTTGCTTCCCAGCGCGCTGATGGCCATGGTTGAATGACTGTAACCCTTATAAAACGGTGCAAGAAGAAAGGGAACCAACAGTTCCCCCATGACCGCAACGATTATGAAAACCCAGCCGTGCTTTAGATTTACGTTCACCAATTTCCTTCTCCTTAAATGACTTTGCACTGAAACCATTCGTTGTTCAAAGATTGCTTAGCGTCTCTTTCTCCAGTTCGATCACCCGGATCATCCGGTCGATCGCGCATAACTGAGCGTGCGAAGCTTTTCCCAAAAGCATCTTCTCCTTATTTTCCTTCGTCCCATTTTCATATTCCTCAAGCAACGCTGCCCGCTTCTTTTTTTCCAATGCAAGTTCCTTTTTTGTCAGAACGTCCGAATATGTCACGGCCAAGCAAAACCACACCGTGTCATAATCAATGCGTTCAAAGAGACCGCAGATCGTTGATTTCAGCTCGTCCTTCCCTTTTTCCGTGACGCGGTAGATCGCCTTCGCATCAGATTCCCCCGTGTTTTCGATAAATCCCTTTTTCTCAAGCCGGATGCAGGTCTCATAAAGCGTCGTCGCTCCAATGGGAAACCAGTATTTCATGTTCATCAGATCGATCATCTTGAGCATGTCATATGCATTTTTGTCTCCCTTAAGCAACATTCCCAGAATTACGATGGAGGTTTTTGACAGCATCGCCTTTTCTCCTTTTCATCCAATTTCCGTCACATTAACGTCATTTTACTACGTATACGTAGTAGTGTCAACAAAAAAATGCACCGGCACAAAAAAACAACTGCCGGCACACTTTTTTATCAAAAATTTTTGCCGTCGAGGATCTGCTGGATCGTCTGATTTGCATAATCCCTAAGGTACTCGTGATTCTTAAGAACGTAATCCATGATCTCAGTGTCTCTCACGGGTGGAACGTAATCGTCCGTATCGCATCCCCAGGTGCCGTAAACCCCAAGCTCTGCATAGATGATCACGTTTCCGTCCAGATACCGCAGGCTCTCAATTTCAGCATCACACACGCCTTCATCATATCCAACAACGTAATTCTCTTCATTTACGCTGATGCCGTACATGTTTTCCGGCATGTTCCGAAAAGCCTCTTTTGCCAAGGCGTCATTATCAAAAATATAATACGACACCTGATCTCTTTTCTCATCCTTTTGATACGTTCTCAGCTGCAGATACTCCGGGCCATACCAGTCATTTTTATAAATTCTCCATTTGCCCGTACTGTCTTTATCCATCATTCCTACTTCCATGTCATAACGGGATACCGGGTCATTGTATTTTGATTCGCTGATCGCACTGAAATTGTATAATGCAAAAAACATCATTGCAAAGATAAGACCTCTCATGGCATTCTCCTCCTTGTCGTCACTTGGCTTCACCCTATATGACGAGAAAAAAAGGAAAAAGTTTCAGTCCCCAAACGAAGAATCCTTCAGCGGCACGCCGTCACGTATCAAAAGCTCAAACTTCACCGTTGCAAAAATCTCTTCCAACTCCTCCTGATACTTATCGTACCAGGTTTCGCCCGCATAATTCCAGATGGAACAGCCTCTGTATTCACCTGACAGGGAGATGAAATCCCAATACGGGTGATCATCATAGGTTCCCTTATATGCCACGTGCCCGTTAAAGGTCGTCTCCACGGATTCCAGGCCCGTGCCGCAAACGCCAAAACCTTCCGCATATTTGATGGCAATGCAGCCTTTCGCATCCCCCTCTGCCTTTGGGTAGATGCCAATGCTAATGCTGCTTACTGGCACGTCTTCCGACTGTGCCCAGCTATAGTCCCAGTCCTCCGGAAGGCTAAAGAAAATGTTGCAATACGCACCTTCCGGCGGCGCGATCACCACCTTTTCCCATGCTTTTTGATCCTGCTGCGCGTTGTCGCCAATCGCCGAGATGATCCCGTCATCTGCCTCCGGCTCCTCGTTATCGCCACGCGCTGAGATTGCCCTAACCGTTTGAAATTCTTCCCCGTCAGGTATGTCCGCGCTTGGCGATCCGCACCCTGCCATGCAAAGGAGCATAATGAAACACACTGTCAGCAATATCCTTTTCTTCATGAAACGGCACCTCCTTTTCACGGATTCCGTCCACCCTAATCCATTTATTTCTGCGCTCCGTCAAAATTTTCCATCGGGGCATTCATGCCTCCATACCACACGTCAACGGGCCCAGTTGCGTTTTCATCCGCTTCAACTTTCTCGTCATAAAGCCAAAGCGCATATCCAACCTTAGCATCCGCCGCAAAGTTTTTTACCTGGTCTGCCGTGGCATGCAACGTAAAATATATCTGCGTCGCATTTCCGTCCGAACATGTTTCCATCGCTACCACGTATCCCAGGTTGGCAAGCCTTTGCACTTCCTTCTTTGCCACTTCCCTGTCATTTGCGATTTGCACTCCATCCTGAAACAGCTCCACGTAAACACGGTAACGACATTCCTCGCGATCGCCGAAGTAGTCAATTGCTCCGCATAAAGAACTGGATAAAAACACGCTGCCATTTGCCACAGCCATGTCATCTCTTATTTTCGCGGCCGAAATCGCTTCCGCATCACTATCTACCGCAAAGGAAGAAATCAACATCGTCTTAACGCGCTCGCCCTGCTGAATTGCTTCCTCCGTAGGCTTGTATGCGTCAAACACGTCTTCCTCGGAACCTTCCACCACGGCAATCTCTTCCGTGCCAAAACTCTCTTCCGCGCCAATGCTTCCCAAATCCACTGCGCTTAGGCTCTCTGCCCTTTCCACGCCAATGCTTCCTGAACCTTCCGCGCTGGGGCTCCCTGATTCTTGTATGATCACCTCCGAAACACATTCCTCGGTAATGGCCTCCTGAGAGAAAATCTCATCGGTCTTTCTCAAGTCGCCATCTTTCCGGAATACCTTCCCGCCATCAGCATAAATCCATGCCGCCACGATCAATACAAGAAACATTGCGGCCACGCCGGTCCATTTCATGATCATTGCAAACCTTTTGCCTGATCTATTTTCAGCTTCCCATGCCCCAAATTGTCGGACTTTCGCATCGGAATCTCCGGCCTCGTCCACGAAACTCTCGTCAGCTTCGCCGATGGCATACAAAAGATCACTTGTCGTCATTGAGATAGCCCTCCTTTTCCAAAACTTCCTTAAGCTCTCCCCGCATGCGATGCAATACGGACTTTACCTTTCCCTGCGTGTATCCGTATCTCTTGCTGATCTCAGGGACAGTGTCAAAATACCAATATCTGCGAAGAAAAATCTTACGTTCCGTCTGGCTCCTCGCACTCAAGAAGGAATTGATCGCTTTCTTCAATTCCCTTGCCAGAACCTCTCCCTCCACGCTATTTCCTGCCGGCATGCACTCGTGCAATTCTTCAGACAGTTCGATCATCGTCGCTTTTCTTTTTTGTGCATTCGTCCTTCGCCACTCGTCAATGGCAAGGTTTCTCGCGATCTTCCCAAGAAATGCAAAGAAGTGATCTCTTGGCTCATTTGGCGGAATCAAATCCCAGGCGCGCAAATAAACGTCATTCTCGCATTCCTTACATGCCTCATCATCCAACACGGACGAGATGATCTTTCGAAGGCCTCTGCCGTATTTTTCTTCCGTCCTGACAATGGCATCTTCATTCCGTGCCAAATACAGGTCAACAATTTCCGTATCCTCCAAAAGCCCACCTCCTTCCAAAATCCTTGTATCCTATATACCGTATTTTAATCGACTAACGATTTAAAATCAAAAGAATTCCTTCGGTCCTGAAGGAATTCCATTCTCACCCTGATTCGCCCCGCCTGTCACGCTACGTGCAAGCTTGGTGCAGTCTATTCTATTTAATATTCATCCAAGAAATGATGTCTTACGCCATCCTTCTTATATTCGATCACCGTATCCAGATTCACGTTTTCCATGCTTTTGAAAATATTCGATTCAACAAATGGATTGGTCTTTTTCAGTTCCGCGATCAATTTCTTTGTTTCCAAGCGCTTTGATGAGGTGGTTCCATCCTCATGGCACGTGGTGCAGGTATCCGTAAAATGGCAGGCACACTGCAGAAAATGAAGTTCATTGTAATCTCTCCAGGCACAGATATCGCTCTCCCTGACAAGGTAAAGAGGGCGGATGAGCTGCATCCCTTCAAAATTAGTGCTGTGCAGTTTTGGCATCATTGTCTGGATCTGCGCGCCGTGAAGCATGCCCATCAGAATGGTCTCAATCACGTCGTCATAATGATGTCCAAGCGCGATTTTATTGCACCCCAGCTCTTTTGCCTTGCTGTAAAGATACCCTCTTCTCATTCTTGCGCAGAGATAACAAGGACTCTTTTCGATGGTGTCCACCGTATCAAAGATCGTGCTCTCGAAGATGGTGATCGGTATTCCCAGCGCCGCCGCATTGCTCTCTATGAGCGCCCTGTTTTCTTTGTTGTAACCGGGATCCATCACAAGGAACGTCAATTCGAAGGAAACCTGCCTGTGACGCTGTATTTCCTGAAAGAGCTTTGCCATGAGCATGGAATCCTTGCCGCCTGAAATACACACGGCGATATGATCTCCCTCCTCAATCAGCTTATAAATCTTGCAAGCTTTGGCAAAGGGCGAAAAGAGCTGCTTATGAAATTTCTTCCGAATGCTCTCCTCTGCTTTCTCCCTCTTTTCTTCCCTGTCGGCCTCGCTTTTCATGCCAGCCCTGACATAGCCAACGTAACCCTCCGCAAGGCTGTAGCAATCGCGGCCTTCCAGATACTCAAGGGTATCATCCATCTCCCGGGACATGCGCCCGATCTCGCAATAAAAGATTAACTTCTTCTCCCTTGGGATTTCCGCAAGTTCCCTGCTGCCTTCCAAATCCTCAATATAGATATTGGTGGCTCCGGGAATCATCCCGTAAGCCACCAGTCCCTCGTCCCTAATGTCAATCAGCTTGTAAGAATCCTCAGGCAATCGCCTAACCTCGTCAAACGTAATTTCTTTCATCCGCGTCAATTCCTTTATCTATTCCAATTCCCATTCTTCCTACTGCAGGGCGGCAAGCTCCCCGGCAATGTCGTCCTCCGTCGCCGCCATGGCCCTAAGCGTCATTTCAAGAAGCTTGTCAAGCTCCCAGCCGAGCTGCCCGGCACCGCGCTCAATAACCTCACGCGAGCATCCTGCTGCAAAGCCCTTGCTCTTATATTTCTTCTTTAAGGATTTCAGTTCCATGTCCTTTGTGCTCTTAGACGGTCTCATGAGCGCTGCTGCCCCGATGAGTCCCGTGAGTTCATCCGCCGCAAACAGAACCTTCTCCATCTCATGAATCGGTTCCACGTCAATCGTCACGCCGCAGCCCACCGTGATCCCGTATCCATGAGAGCAAACGGCATGAATCACGTCGTCGCCAACTCCCCCATCCCTTAAAAGCTCCGGTGCTTTCAGGCAATGTTCCTCCGGATAGAGCTCGAAATCAATGTCATGAAGCAGTCCCACAATGCCCCAATACTCCTCTTGCTCCCCATAACCGAGCTCCTTCGCATACCATTTCATCACCGCCTCCACCGTCAGCGCATGCTGCAGGTGAAAGGGATCCTTGTTGTATTTCCTTAATAACGCGAATGCGTTCTCTCTTGTAATCATGCTTCCATGTCTCCTTTGTTTTCTGGGATTCCCTTAGCGAATGCCCTTGGTTTTAGGTGATCTTGCGATTCCCGCGATGGCGCGACATATACTCTTCATTGATCTCCCGGATCTCTCGCTTCCCATCAATATAATCCTGATAAATGTCCCAGGGGCTTCCTCCGCCAAGCCAGCAGCCGGTGCAATTCTCACAACCGCCTCCGCAATCAAGCGAAGATTTAATGATCTGCTCCCGCTCCTCGCGTGTCGTATCCTTGATCAGAATTGACATAAAACACCCTCCTTTTTTAATCACTTCGCAGTATTTTGCTACGGTCGCCTCGTTTCACTTCGCAACGTGTTTCCCAGTGCGTCCCTTCGTCTCTTTGTACAGATCATTGATGATCTCACCGGCGATTATCAATCCTGCCACTGATGGCACAAAAGCAGTGGAACCGGGAATGTCTCTTCTCTCCGTACACTTTCTGACGGTACCCGGCGGACAGATGCAATGCTGCCTGCAGCTGATCGACATGTCCTCAAGGGGACGGATGGGCGGCTCCTTGGAATACACCACCTTAAGGGAGGTGATCCCCCGCTTTCTGCACTCACGCCTCATAACCTTTGCAAGCGGACAAATGGAAGTCTCGTAAATGTCTGCAACCTCAAACGCCGCAGGATTCACCTTATTCCCCGCTCCCATGGAAGAAATCACCGGAACGCCGGCCTTCTTTGCATTTTCAATGATCGCAAGCTTCCCCGTCACCGTGTCGATTGCATCCACGACGTAATCATATTCACGAAAGTCAAACTGATCCTGTGTCTCCGGCAGATAAAAGGTCTTATAGGTTCTGACCTCGCAATCAGGAGAGATCTCTTTTATTCGTTCCTCAGCCACGTCAACCTTATACTTTCCGACGGTTCTTCTGGTCGCCAAAATTTGTCTGTTAATGTTGGTAAGGCACACCTTATCATCATCGATCAGGTCAAGCGCTCCAATCCCGGAGCGCGCAAGCGCCTCAACGACGTAGCCTCCGACCCCGCCGATCCCAAACACGGCAACCCTGCAGGAAGCCATGTATTGCATGGCATCCACTCCATATAACAACTGTGTTCTTGAAAACTGATTTAACATCAAAACACCCTTTCCACGCGGCAAATAAGTATTCACCTACCTGTTTAGTAGGCAGTTTTGATATTATCACGTTTTTTTCAAGCGTACAAGAGATTTATGGAATACGCTACACCGGACCGCTTAATCTCCCCTGTTCCATGGAGTAAGTCAAGTCTCCATGACGCAGGGTCTCCAATTCATGCGTCACGACGATCACCGTCGTTCCCTGATCGGCAATCTCCCGAAACAGTCTCATAATCTCTTCGGTATTTTCTTTGTCCAAATCTCCCGTCGGTTCGTCTGCAAGAAGGAGTCCCGGCTGATTGATCAGCGCTCTGGCGATGCTCATGCGCTTTATCTCACCGCCTGACAGCTGGGAAGGGTAAGCATCCCGTAAATGCGCGATCCCGACCTGCTCCAACAGCTTATCTGCCCGTTCCCTGACTTCTCCCTCCCGGGAATAGAGCTGCCATGGAAGGCACACGTTTTCCCAGACGGTAAGATTGGCTAGCGCAGCATTTCCCTGCATCACGTATCCGATCTGTTCGTTTCGAAAACGTGACGCCTCCTCATCCGAGAGTCGTGATATTGATTTTGCATTCCACAAAATAACCCCGTCCGTAGGCGTCAATAGCCCTGCAATCAAATTGAGAAGCGTACTCTTTCCACTGCCGGAGCGTCCCGTAATATTCACGAACTCTCCCTGCCTTACAACCAGGTTAACGTCCTTCAGCGCGTAAACCTCCCGCTCACCATGAGAAAACGTGCGCGACAAATTACGAATTTCCAATGCCATTTATTCTCCCTCCCTCATGGTAAGATAAACCTCTGACCTGCTGATCTTATAAGCCGTCATGCCTGCGGACAGAGTCCCCGTCAACAGCGTGGCCAAAAACGTCATCAGTCCAACCAGAAAAATGATTGGGACGTCCGGCAGCAGATACGGCATGCTCAAGCGATCTCCGATATATACGTGAAACGGGAAAACAACAAGAGACGAGACTGCGATGCCCGCCGCGCCCCCCATGGCGCCAATGACAGCCGCCTCACGCAGCAGGATCCCTGCCAGCCCTTTCCTCGTGACGCCAAGGGTTCTCAGGACGGAGAATTCCTTCTTCCGCTCATTTGAAGTCAGATTATGTACAAGGCATATGGTAACAATCGAAATGACAAGCAACAGTCCTCCAAACAGAAACAAAAACGTCGCCATCTGCTTGATCTGGTCAGCCGTTCCCCGTATCATGCTCTGGGATTCCACCACCTGCACGGCGCCTAGCTCCTTGCGAATGTTCTTGATCAGCTTCTTGACGTCCGTACCTTCTTTCACGCGGATCAAAATGGCGGATATGGAGCCGTCAGGATCCGCCTCTTCAAGAAATCTCTGGCCCTTTTCATATGCAGCCGCATACATGAGCTTGATGGTGTCCGTCGTCGCGTATACGGCCTGATCCAGTCCCGTTCCGGTAGCATCGAGCTTTGCGGCGACTTCATATTCCGTTCCATAGAGCTTGACGCTCTTTCCATTTTCCACCCGAATGTCATTTCCAATAATGACGGCACCGTTTTCAAGTTTTTTCTCATAAACCTTTGCGATCCAAGGCTGTATTGAAAAATCCGTGGCCGGATCGAAGCCGATCAGTTGCACCCTGGCATCGCAGCATTCCGCATCCAGGGAAGTCAGGAAGAATTGAGAACTGCAAAGCTCTACGCCATCTATAGCCTTCACCTTTGATTCCAAGGTTTTCTTAAAATAAAAACAGCTGGGCTCTCCCTTTAACAGAATGGCTTCCATGTCATTTGTATTCTCCAACGGCACGATCATCACGTCAGCACCCATCCTGTCCTTCATGGTCCGAAGACCCTTTTGCAGACTGATCATCAGAATGGAGCCTCCAAACAATACAAAGGATAAAATTGCCGTGAAAAACACAAGCCCCACTGTTCTAGTGAGGCTGTGTCTCAAATTCAATATGGCGATCCGGAATAAATAATGATTAAAGTGCTTCATGATTTACCTCTGCTTCCTGTCCTTGATTCGTAACAAATAGATCAGATTGACCGCGCCGATGACAATCGAAACAATCCCAATCACGTTAAGTGCCGGTAAAGTCAAGGAATGGCAACTCATGTGATTGCCGCCGCATACGCCGATTAGTACGTTCGGAAGAAGAATTGTCTGAACGGAAAGTGCAAGTAGCGCGATTTGCAATCCCACTCTGATCGTATGGGAGGAGAGAAAAAGGAGAAAACCAAGAATCGCAATGATCGCTCCGTTTCCAATTTCTGCCTGCGCCGTCCAATGACATTTCATGAATTTTCCGTCCATTGCTTCGCACACTGCAAAAATGGTATGAGGGCCAATTGCCGTAAGTATCCCCAGGATCGTATATGCCCCGCCCGTAAGTAATCTGTTCTTAGTAAGTTTCATCTTGGAATTCTCCTTTTTTGTCAAAATTTATTCTGATACCGTTAAAAACTGTTGAGGATCCTTTGGCGGCGTGATCTCCGTGATGGTAAGGCCGTCCGGTACGCCGGGCAGGAATACATAGCTGCTCTCCGCCAGTGCGTCTTTGTCCGTATCCTCCTTTAAGAGCCCTAATGTCTGTGCGTCATCAAAATTACGATACACTGCCTCTTTCAGCAATGTCAGGGACGTCGGATATTGATAGGTCTTAAGCAACTCCGTGTTCACGTTGACGTCTCCCACGGTATACCCCTGCGCCACCTGAATCTTCGCCGACAGCTCCGGATTTGCCTCAATCCATATGGAGGCCTTTTGAATTGCATTCACAAGCTTGGCCAGGGTTGCCGGCTTTCGCTCGATCGCCTTGTTGCTTGCATAGAATACGCAACAGTTTTCATTCTTCATTCGTTCATCTACGGAAGTATCGAAGATGATTTTGGCTCCTTCATCGCGAACCATAATGGCTGCCTTGTAGTCGCCCAGTCCGATGGCATCCACTGCTCCGTTTTGCAAGGCCTGCTGGATGGAATCCTTGTCATATACTACAAACTCAACGTCGTCTCCGCTAAGTCCCTCATAGGACAAGGCACGAAGCGCTGCAATGTGCTGCGAACTGGAAAGTGCGGTGACACCAATTGTTTTCCCCTTCAAATCAGTCACATTGTTAATTCCGCTGCCTTCCAGAGTAACGATCGTAATACAGCCCGTATGTAGTCCTAAAATCGCCTTAGCCTCCAAACCGTTGTCCAACGGCTGGAGCATGCCGGCGATCAGTCCGATTGCGACATCCGCCTGATCCGTCGACAAAAGCACGGCACCGGTTTCTCCGCCTGACTCAACAAAGGAATAGTCCACGCCTTCCTTTAACCCTTCCGCATCATAAAATCCAAGGAGGTACGCGATCTGCGACTGCACCTGACAGGTTCCCTCAAAGGTTGAAATAATGCGTATCGGATCACCGACTCCCGTTTCCTTTGCAAACGCTGCATCCAAGTCATAATCCGCCTTGACGACCTTTTCTTCCACCAGTTGATCAATGTCAACATTTACCTCGCTTTTTCCTTGCTGCGTTTCATTCGAACCAACATCCTTGCTGCATCCTCCTAAACATGTCAATGCGATCATTGTCGAAATCAAACATGCCAATATTTTCTTCTTCATATTCCCATTCTCCTTTTCTAAATGTTATATTCAATGTCTGCGGCAGCTTTTCCGGTATAGTCCAGAATCTGTAGAATCTTAGACCTGAGCTGCAAAAAGTCTCCGCTGTCCCTTTTTCTTCCGTACGTGGCATTGCGGCCTATGTCAACGTTTACAATGGATTCTATCTTCGCGGGCCTTGGCGTCATGACAAAGATTCGGTCGCTTAAGTAAACTGCTTCATCCACGTCATGCGTTACCATGATCATGGTCGTGCCTCTTTCTTTCCAGATCCGAAGCAACTCATCCTGCATGTTCATCCTCGTGAAAGCGTCCAATGCGCCAAACGGTTCGTCCAAAAGCAATACCTTCGGATGATTCACCAGCGCCCTCGCCAGTCCGGCCCTCTGCGCCATTCCTCCGGAAAGATGATGGGGCAGGGCTTTTTCAAAGCCCTCCAGCTTTACAAGTTTTATAAACTCCTTTACGTCCTCTTTGTTTTCCTTGAAGATATGCCGCGTTTTTAGTCCAAAGGCTATGTTTTCATAGATGTTCAGCCATGGGAACAACGTGGGATCCTGAAACACCAGACCTCTTTCATAACTGGGTTTTTTGATCTCTTCTCCATCCAAATAAAGATTTCCTTCCGTTGGCTGGATTAATCCCGCCACTAATCTGAGAAAGGTTGATTTTCCGCATCCGGACGGGCCGATCAGACAGATGAACTCTCCGGGTTTGATGTCCACGTCTACTTTTTCCAAGGCGATCACCTGATTCCCATTCGGATCCAAAAATTCTTTTCTTACGTTTTTGGCCGTAATGGCACCTGTTGTCAGTTCCTTTACCATTTCACAACGCCCTCCTGCCATGATAACAATTTGTCGCGCACCTTAAACTGCAGCGTGACAAGGATGTAACAAAATACGGCAACCACGATAAGTCCTGCATAAACGTTCGGATAAGAGAGCATGGTCTTTTGCCAATTGACGTACCATCCAAGTCCTGACTTACAGCCTATCATCTCCGCTGCCATCAGTGCCACGAAGGAAGAGCAGGTCGCATTGAAGAAGCCTAAGAAGATGGAGGGCGATGCTGCCGGAATTGCAATCTTAAAAAGATTTTGCAGATCATTTGCGCCAAGCGTCGAGGATACTTCAAAGTACGCTTTCTTCACGCTTTGAATTCCCGAAGCCGTCAGAATCGTAATCTGAAACCACACGCCAAACGCGATCAGAAAGATTGCGGCTCCCTTGGCGGAAGGGAACACGACCAATGCCAGAGGCGTCCAGGTGGAGGATGGAATGGGTCCAAGAATTCTGATCAGGGGATAAATCCAATAATTTGCTTTTTTACTCCACCCAACTGCAATGCCGCAGATCATGCCTGCAATGAATCCAATCAGAATTCCTTTTACCAATAACGTCAGAGAGCTCTGAATGCAGGTCAGGATCAATTTGCTGTCCTCAAAAAAGACGGAGAAGATTCTGGCAATGCTTGGAAAGTAAAGCTGTGGCAAAAGCATCCATTTCGCAGTCACAAGATTCAGAAACGTAAGGAAGAGGAAAACTCCTCCGATGAATGCGCCGCGATAATTTAGTTTTTCTCTCAGCGATCCCCAAAAAATCGACGCTATGCCTAACAGGATCGTTGCGCTAAGCGCAATAAACAAGAAATATCTATAATGCGGAAGATTCGCATATTTCAGCTTCGCATGAGCCGGTATGAGAATCTCCGTAGCCAATGCAACAATCACGCCAAGGATTGGCAGAATTGTTCTGAACCGAAAATCCGGACGTGACGCCTCTTTTGTTTTCTCCTTTCGAAACGTTTGAACCAGTTCACTCATATCATTCCATTTCCTCCCTGTGTTTTTTCAATGGTTTTCTCGTCTTTGATTAAATACGTTATATAGAATCCCTTTCACGCAGTCAACGAAATTGCCGCATCATCAAAACATCATGGCATCAGAAAGAAACTTTCTCCTGAAAGCCAATTATTTTCTAATAAAAGTCAAACTTTTTCATGGAACAAACCGATGCTTCGATAAAAAATTCCAAAATAAAAATGCCATATTTTTCAATATGACATTTTGCTCCAGAGATAACAGTAGGCCTGGGTTCTTGCCGCAAACGCCGCCGTCCTTAAGAGGTTTCTCACCTCACTCTTGTCAAAAAATCCACAGACGATTTCTTCTGACGGCGACGAACTGGCTTGAAAGACTCCCCTCGCTTTTCCTACAATGCATACGTTCTTCTCATTTCCGAAGCTTACGGCGCTATAGCTTGCCTCAATAAAATCATCCACCGCAAACAGTTCCAGGCCCGTTTCTTCCTTGAGTTCCCGCCGGGCACATTCAAGATAGGTTTCCCCGGGTTCGATCAGTCCGGCAGGGAAGCTGTACACCCACTCGCCCACGGCCATGCGAAATTCCTTATTCAGAAGAATTTTTTCCCCTGAAGCGTCCGTTGCAATGATCACGACGGCATCCGGTTCTTTGCCGCACAGCTCTCCCGTCAGATCCAGATCCTTTTTCCTGCTGATGATCTCATAAACCTTATCGGAACCGTCCTCCAACATATAAACGAGATCATATCTGTGTATGTAATTCCCTTGTTCCTTCGGAATGATTTCTCTAAGGATCATATTCTGTAATCGTCCTTCAGATCATCCATCAGGCCATATTCCACAAGGATCTCTTCTAGTCTCTCCTGCGTCATGGGCGTGGGGATTGTGAACAGTGTATTCTCCTCGATCGCTTTTGCCAGCCCTCTGTATGCGTTCGCCTGAGAAGCCTCCGGTTTATACTCGATCACGGTTTTTCTGCGGATCTCGGCGTGCTGGACAATGTTGTCGCGCGGAACAAAATAAATCAGCTGCGTATTCAGCTCTTTTGCAAATGCGCGAAGAAGCTCTTCTTCTCTGTCTACCAGACGACTGTTACAGATAATCCCTCCGAGGCGCACGCCGCCGGTCTTGGCATATTTCTGAATGCCCTTGGAAATATTGTTTGCCGCATAGAGAGACATCATCTCACCGCTGGCAACAATATAAATCTCCTTTGCCTTGCCTTCACGAATGGGCATGGCGAAGCCGCCGCACACCACGTCGCCGAGGACATCATAAAACACGTAATCCAGATCCTCCGTAAATGCGCCAAGCTGCTCCAAAAGTCCCACGGCCGTAATAATGCCGCGTCCCGCACATCCGACGCCCGGCTCCGGACCGCCCGACTCAACGCACTTGGTTCCCTTAAAGCCGATCTTCATAATGTCATCGAGCTCCACGCTCTCACCCTTTTCACGTAAAGTATCCAACGTGGTCTTTTGATGCAATCCGCCAAGAAGAAGCCTTGTGGAGTCTGCCTTGGGATCACAGCCTACGACAAAAACCTTCTTCCCCATCTCGGCAAGGCTGGCCGTTAGGTTCTGCGTTGTCGTTGATTTTCCAATGCCTCCTTTTCCGTAAATTGCAATCTGTCTGGTTTGTTTCTCTGCCATTTTTTATTCTCTCCTCATTCTATTTTCTGATCCGTACTCCTTAGGATTTCGGATTCACGTTATCCATGGGAAAATGTCTCTTTGGGATTCAGTCTCTTTAAATAGATCTGATCCCCGTAGTCCTTTTGTCCCGGGATGCCCACCGCATCAGCCCGGCATCTCTGACAATGACGAAAGACGTCTATGAATTCTTCTGCCTCACGCCTTGCACCATCTATGTCAACGCATTTCGGTTCTTCAAAATCCTTGAACCGGTGTTGCGGAATCAACGGAATAATATTGTACATGGTGGCACCCGCCTCGCTGACTGCTTTTGCGATCTCACGGATATGCCCACGGTTGATCTCCATGATCAAAACCGTATTCACCTTTACGGTGACGCCTGCACGCGCCATCTTGCGGATTCCGGCCAATTGGTTTTCGATCAGAATCCTTGCGGCTTCCTCTCCTTCGTATCGCTTGCCGTGATAAAAGATCCCGGAGATGATCTTTGCCTGAATGGCAGGATCCACCGCATTCACCGTCACGGTCAGGGTGTCAATGCCAAGGTCGATCAGTTCCTGCGCTCTTTCGTTTAGGAGCAAACCGTTAGTGCTCATGCACTTGAGAATGTTAGGATACTTTTCACGGATTAGCCGGAAAGTTTCAACGGCTCCGTTTGTTGCCAGCGTATCCCCGGGTCCCGCGATTCCTGCCACGGTTATGTCTGGACAGATTTCAAGAGCCCTCCCAAGCGCATCCAGCGCCTCCTGCGGAGACAAAAGCTCCCCCGTCACGCCAGGTCTGTCCTCATGCGTATTGATCTTCCGGTCACAGAAATTACACTCAATATTGCATGCCGGACATACCGGAAGATGAATGCGTCCTTTATTCCTGGCATATCCAAAGCATGGATGATTTTCCCTTACCTGTTCCCTGATCACGTTTCCTGCCATGACAATTCCTCTCCGGCTAAAGTCCCGGCATAATTTTCTGCTCTCTCCAGGACCGCCTTCTCCACTAATCCCCTGTATTTTACGGACTGAAGGCCGCGTTCTTTCAAAGCTTCCTCAGCTCC
Source organism: uncultured Lachnospiraceae bacterium (assembly GCA_946414885.1). GTDB lineage: Bacteria > Bacillota > Clostridia > Lachnospirales > Lachnospiraceae > Acetatifactor. The sequence continues at coordinate 109,785 of CAMKQH010000003.1, read as the reverse complement.
TGCGCCGATCTCAAGAATGTACACCTCCTTACAATCCGAAAGAAGGTCTATCGCATCCTGAAGATCCCCGTCATCATGTTCGCCTCCGTGACAGAAAGGCCGCCCGATCCGCTTTTCGACAAACTCCGCCTTTTTGTCAGTTACCTGATAAACGTAAAAGCTTCTTGCCCGTCCGAAATGCTGATTGACGACGATTCCGTCACTGCTTGCAACTGCAATTCTGATACTTTCACTCATTGCGCATCCTTTCCAAAATGATGCCGCTTATAATACTTCTTAATTCGCTCCATGGCTGCGGCAATCTCACCTTCCGCCACCAAAACCTGGATTCCGTTCTTGGTCACGAGTCTCTCCGAACCGGGGCCGATCTGGGTTACAAGGATCGCCGTCACGTCCCAGTCGAGAAGTGCCTGGAGCTTTGCCTCCAGCATTTGCTGATCATGTCCGTGACTGCAATCCTCTGAATGCAACACTTCGATGTCTGCCAAAGCTTTTTCTTCGTCCGTGTCCTGATCCACCTCGATCACGCGGAACTGTTTGGAACGACCAAAATGCTCCGTAACATTCTGGCCGTCCACCGTCCCCACTGCAATTCGATACGTTGCCACGTGAGTGTCCATCCTTTCTATTTGCTAATGCTATACCAATACTTGCTCTTCTCCACGGGAAGATTCGTCCACAGTTCCGTGGAGAGATATCTTTCACCCGTATCCGGCAGAATCGCCACAACCGTCTTGCCGTGAAATTCATTTCTTCTGGCAACCTGCGCCGCCGCATAAGCAGCTGCTCCGGAGGAAATACCCACAAACAATCCTTCCTCCCTTGCAAGCGTCCTAGACGTGTCAAATGCCTGCTCATCCTTTACCTTAAACACTTCATCGATCAAATCGAAATCGAACACCTTAGGCACAAATCCTGCACCAATTCCCTGGATCTTATGCGGTCCGGGAACGCCTCCTGACAAAACGGGGGAACCATAAGGCTCTACCGCAACCACGCGAACGTCTGGATTCTTCTCCTTGAGATATCTCGCAACTCCCGTGATGGTTCCGCCGGTTCCAACGCCTGCTACCACGGCGGCTACTTTTCCTTCCGTAGCCTCCCAGATCTCCTCCGCAGTTTTCGTCTGATGGATGGCCGGGTTGGCCGGATTATCAAACTGCTGCAGGATCACGCCTCCAGGAATCTGCACCGCCAATTCTTCTGCCTTACGTACTGCTCCCTTCATTCCCAAAGCCGCCGGCGTCAGCACCAGCTCCGCGCCAAGAGCAGTCAGAAGCGTTCTTCTCTCCTGACTCATGGATTCCGGCATGGCAATCAGGATCTTATATCCCTTTGCCGCAGCCACAAACGCAAGGCCCACTCCGGTATTTCCGCTGGTAGGCTCAATGATCACGGAATCCTTCGTGAGGATCCCCCTCTTTTCGGCATCCTCCACCATTGCAAGGGCAATGCGATCCTTGACGCTGCTCAAGGGATTAAAATATTCCAGCTTGAGAAGCAGCTTCGTATCTTCCTTCAAGCCTGCCAACGCTTCGATCTTACGCGGTCTAAGAAGCGGCGTTTCGCCCACTAATTCCGTTAAATTATCTACTACTTTTAACGCCATGATTTCTTCCTTTCTTGCCGATTCCCTAGAATCTGGAACCCTGCACAATGTTATCGTTCGGATCAAGGTCCATCCACTCCTGCGTCAGGGGATGTCCTACGTGCTTTCCAATATTCTTGGAGAAATTCGTATTCTTTAAAGCCCTGGCTGCACGGCGGGCTAACTCAAAAGCTCCGGAATATCCCATGTAATTGATGGGAGCGCCAAACAAAGGAATATTGGGAATTCCCAGCTTGGTCACCCAACCGTTGGCACCAGCGTGACCGATGTAAATGTCAGGCTTTAGCTTGCTTAAGGTATTCAACTCCTCCGCAGGCTGTCCGGCTGCTACTTCCACCGTCAGATTCGGATCGTCAATGTCATTCAAAAGATTTTCCACAAAACGATCCAGGTTATGTGCCTTGATGCCGACCAGCTCCATGCCAATGCTCTTATAGAAATCTGCCGTCGTCAAAATTCTGGTTTCACCGCCGCCCACAAAGATCTTCTTGCCCTTTAACTCCTCAACAAACGGAGCGATTGCTTCCCTCAGTTCCCTGTTTTCCTGTTCGATCAGTCTTTCCGCTTCTTTTTCCAGATGGAAATGCGCCGCGATCTTTCTGATCCAGGTATTGGTACAATTGATTCCAATGGGAAGTACGTCAAGCAAATATTCCGTTCCGTAGCGCTCCTTAAGATGTCCCAGCAGATAATCGTCATGCGTTGCACAGATGCTGACGTTCAAGGCCGCCTCTCCAAGGTGATCGAGATCGTCCACGGTAGAGTTCAGCGGCACTACCCTCGGGATCAGGCCTAATGCACTGACAAGCCTGGAAAGCTCGACCTCATCTCCGTTACTGTTGGAACCAACGTTGAAGATGTTTACCGTCCTGCTCGTGCGATACTTTTTCTGGAAATTATACTTGATCTGCGCATCCTCGGTAAGCTGGGGATATTCCTGCGGATCCCTGATCAAATATTTCAGGATGCCGTGGTTGGCTGCATCATAACCGGATGAAACAAAACGGCTCTTAAAGCCTTCACAGTGGATGGGTACCAATCTGGCAGAAATCTGCGGCTCCATCTCTCTGACCACTGCGTCAATGTCGGCTCCGATAATGCCGGGAACACATCCATTTACGATGGAGATCACTTCCGGATGATACTCTTCATCTGCATATTTTATGGCCCTTTTTAATTTATCAAGGCCGCCGCTTACGACGTCTAACTCATCCATGTTCGTATGGATAAACGTCTGCTCCTCGACGGGAAGTCCTCTTGAAAGTCTGCTGGTCTTTCTAACGCCTGCCATTCCGGCAAGTCCGGAGCAACAGCCAAGAGGCGAGTGAATAATGGTCACCGCACGCGTCAGAGAGTTAATGATGCCAACGGCAAGTCCTAACTGACATCCGCCGCTCTGCGAAAATCTTCTGTTCTGGGCCTGGGCGCATCCACTTTTGAAATCACCCTGTAAACAGGAGCAGGAACCACAATATGCGATACAGCCGCCCACTCGTTCATCACGAACGGGAGGTTCATCTGCTGCCAAAAAATTATATTTTAAATTCTCATTCAACTTAACTGGCATGTCTTTTCCCACCTTTCTATCTTGAAGCAACAAGATTTGTCAGCAAATCTTCTACCAAAGACAATGCCCCTCGGAAGCCTGCATAGCCCTTGTTTAACACCGCCCTGTTACTTACGGGAAAGGCTACCGTCAGGAAGCCTGCTCCATAATCGTTTGCCAGATCTCTTTCCACAATGCTGCCAATGATATATAAAGGTCCCAACGCATCGTAATATTTCTGGTTATGATTGTACGGCCAGCTGGCACGGAGCTTTTTCTTAGCCAGTCCCACCTTATCCTCAAAGATTACCTGCGGCTTCGTTCTCGAGGTCAGCGCCTCAAATTTCTTTGCATACGCTTCCTGCTTTTTCTTGTCCTGAATGTCATTGATGGATACAAAATGAGGGATCCAACCCAACTCTTCAGAGACGAAATCGACGATCGGATATGCATAGTAGCTGTCCGTAAATGCTGCCACGTATCTTTGGAAATCAAGGTCCGCCGCCACGTCAACGATTCTCTCAAGATAGGAATAAAAGTATTTTGTCTCAGCTTCCACAACCTGATCCACAAGCTCTTTTTCTATATTCAGTTTTTCCGCAACGAGACGCAAAAACCTCTCCGAAGCCTTTGGACCAATGGGAAGCTCCGTCGTCACAAAAGGAATTCCATGGGTGGTCTCGAACTGTTTTGCCGTAAGCTGTCCTGCCGTCTCCGACAAAACAATGCTCAGGGACGCATCTCCGTATCCCTTGATCTTCTCAACGGATTCTCCGTCTCCAAAGAAGGAATTCACCTTCACGCCAACCTTCGCGAGAAGCTCCGTAAGATATGTTATGTTTCCGCGATAGAACACGTCATGTCCAGGAACAATGCCAAGCAGGTTGATCGTCTTTGGATCCTTTTGCTCCTTTTTCGTAATGATACCCTTCACCAGAGCACTCAAAATGGCGTCATATCCGCGAAGCGTGTTTCCCAAAAATCCCGGCGTATTTACGCCAATGACGTTCTGGTCACGATATCTTGCCGCGATCGACACGGCATCATCACCAATGATCTCCGTCTGACATCCGGTTACGACAACGTATATGTCACCCTTTATGTACTTAAGCGTGGATTCAATCTGTCCTACCAGCTTTTCCTCTCCGCCAAATACGATGTGGCTCTGCGAAATATTGGAGGTAGGAATCATGTTTCCCCCACAGTAGCCCACTCCCCTGTATCCGGCAGACAAATTATACGTACCTGACAATGCTGCGGCACATCCGCCGGAAGCATGAACGATCGGAACAGCCTTAGGGATTGCGGCAATCGTTGACAGCGCACCGCCCAAAGCACACGAAAACTTGGAGCGTTCGATAAAATCACCCATTCTTATTTTCCTCCATCAAAAATGAATCTTTCAGATCTTTACAATCTGAATCTTATCCTGAGCAAGCTCCGCCGAAGAGTTAAAAATCTTGATCTCTTCAGGTTCCACGACAAAAATGCTCTTATCTGCCGTCAATTCGAATTTAGGCAGCTTTTCCTTAATTAGCGCGGTTGCCTTCTCAATGCCCTTCTCGCAGGTGAGCTTCTTGGCCTTTCCGTAAAGAGTTGCGTTTACGTAGTTCGGGAACTCCTGTCCGGGCGCTTCAAAATAAATGGCAACGTTGGGATTCTTCTCGATCTGAGCTACTTTTCTGGCGTTTGTCGCGGTAGAGAAGTAGGTCTTAAAGCCATCGGTTGCAATCGCACCGAGAATGCGAACGTCAGCCTTGTTATCCTCCGTAACGGTTGCCAGAAGAATTCTCTTGGTACTCTGTAAATATTGCTCGATTTCTTGATTTGTTAATGCCATAACGTTTTCTCCTTCTCTTTTTTCATCAGCAGATGTTTTTTTGATTAGGTGAATTATCTTTTTTCTCCATGGAAAAAGCAATCCTTTTGGCCGATCAGCCAAAAAAAACATACAATTTTACAAACAAAATGCTTTTTTTCGTTTGCAAACCGCAAAAATAAAAAAATTATCAATAATATTCAAAACTTTTTCTATTGACTTATTTTCTCAGTGTAATAAAATAGCTAAAATACCTATTTTATCTTCCTACTATGTAAATAGGTTTTCATGAAAAAAAGGAGGTGAGGAGACGTGTACAGAGTATTGATCGTAGAGCCGCAGGAATTTTCTCTTGCCGCATTATTAAATCTGCCCGTTTGGAAAAAAGAAACGGAAGAGCACGAAGGATTTGAATGCGTTGACACGGCCGCAAACGGACGGGATGCACTTGAACTGATCCGCAATCAACACTATGACCTGATCCTCACCGAAATCAACTTGACGCTATGTGACGGTCTGCAGTTACTCAAACAGATTCACGTCAACAATCAACCTCCGCTTGTCGTATTTATCAGTGACATTGTCACCTTCTCCTACGCCAGGGAAGGCTTTATCTACGGCGCATTTGATTATCTTCCAAAGCCCGCGTCCCAGCAGGACATGGAAAACCTGTTCTCACGTGCGGCAAATGAGCTTGAGCGGATCAAAAAACAGCAGCTCAGCATCATGTCAATTGCAAACGTTCACTTCAATCCGGAGCAGATCAACAGATTGTTGGATTCCTTTGACAGGAGAAATCAAAAGGTCATCGGCAGCGTGCAGCTGATGATCCGCTCCCTGTATAACACGCCAAACAAAATAGGGAAGCATCCCGACTTGCTTGTCAATAAGCTGTACGTTTCCCTTGTGGAAGGGATCTATTCCCGGCACGAATGGATTCAGCTCTACGTTCCCAGAAGCTTTCATGAACAGATTGATTATCTCGAATTATCCAATCCTGATGATTTTGCTGAATTCTACGTCCGCAAATTCACTTACCTTTTTGAAAAGTACTGCCTCCTTTATCCTCAATTTGAAGATAAGACCCTGGCTAAAATCCATACCTATCTCTTAGAGCACCCGGAGGAAAACCTGAAGCTGACCGCCATTGCCGACCTGTTTTACTTAAACCACACCTACTTAAGCAATCTGTTCAGCAAAAAATCCCCCCTGCGCTATTCCCAGCTGGTCTCTATGGTAAAGATGCATCGCGCCGAGTATCTGATCAATTATACGGACCTGTCTTTTGAAGACATTGCATCCCAGCTGCGATATAAGGATTTCCATTACTTTCTTAAGCTCTTCAAAGAAATCATGGGAAAGTCCGTAAATGAATACATCCGCAATGATGACAGCTTTGACAACTACACCATTTAAGGCTGCTTCGTCTCGCGCGAAAATCCCCGTAAAAAAATGCCGTGAAAAATGATTTCTCATTTTCCACGGCACCTTTTATTTTCTGCTCAATCTCCTGCAAAAAGTGAAGTTGACAAATATCTGTCACCGGAGTCCGGTAGCAATACGACAATGTTTTTTCCTTTGTTTTCCGGTCTCTGCGCGAGAACCACGGCTGCCTTAAGCGCCGCACCGGATGAAATGCCCACCAAAGCGCCCTCCGTAACTGCAAATCTCCTTCCCTCCGTGAAAGCGTCATCATTCTCGACGGTGATCACCTCGTCATAGATTTGCGTATTCAAAACCTCCGGAACAAATCCGGCTCCGATCCCTTGAATCTTATGGGTTCCGGGCGTTCCCTTGGAGAGAACGGGACTGCTTGCCGGCTCTACCGCAACGATCCGTATGTCGGGATTCTTTTCCTTGAGGTATTCTCCAACACCCGTTATGGTTCCGCCCGTTCCTACGCCGGCAACAAATACGTTGACCTTACCGTCCGTCTGCTCCCAGATTTCAGGTCCCGTTTTTGTCTTGTGCACCGCGGGGTTTGCAGGATTGATAAACTGTCCCAAAATAACGGAGCCCTCAATGGCTTCGTGCAACTCATTTGCCTTGGCAATCGCTCCCTTCATCCCCTTTGAGCCTTCCGTCAAAACCAGCTCGGCGCCATATGCCTTAAGCAGATTCCTGCGCTCCACGCTCATGGTATTCGGCAAGGTAAACAATGCCTTGTACCCTTTTCTGGCAGCGACGGCTGCAAGCCCAATTCCCGTATTTCCCGAAGTGGGCTCTATGATCGTCGCACCGGGCTTCAACAATCCCTTCCTTTCAGCATCCTCGATCATGGACAGTGCAATTCGATCCTTTACGCTTCCGGCAGGATTGAAGTATTCCAACTTCGCCAAAATCTTTGCATCTTTTACGCCGGCTGCTTCCGCGTAACTGCTTAGGTTAACAATCGGCGTGTTACCAATCAAATCCAACAAGCTGTCTTTTATCTGGCTCATTCCCTCTTCCTCCAACGGCATTTCTGGAAACATTAATTATTTTGAAGGCATGATACCTCTACCCTCAAACAGTGCCGAGCGGATTCGAACCACTAACTTCAGTTTTGCAAACCTATGCCTTTCCAGCGGCTACGGCACCTTAGTTTAGCCATTATATATGACGTGCCGCCTTCATTTCAATCAAATCCGTATTTCGCCATAAAATATTCCAGAAAAAGCAAAATATTTTCAACTCACGTCCACTTCTCCCTGCAGATCCTCCATCCAAAGAGAAACCGATGCGTCGCTTGGCATTCGCCAGTCTCCTCTCGGAGATAGCGTGACGGATCCCACCTTGGGCCCGTCCGGCAAACAACTTCTCTTGAACTGCTGTGTAAAGAAACGCCTGAAGAAGTTTAGCGCCGCCGTCTTAATCTCCTCCAAAGAAAGCTCCGGATATGCCCTTAGCGCATAGGCGGCCGCTCTCGACGGTTCAAATCCGTATCTTAGAAAATAATACAGGAAGAAATCATTTAGGTCATATTTTCCAATCTTTTCTTCCGTCTTCTGCGCAATCTCTCCTCCCTCGCTTGGCGTCAGTTCCGGAGAAATCGGAGTGTCGCATATGGAAAGCAAAACCTGCCTTACCTCTTCCTTTCCGCAGATTTCCGCATATGCCTTACACACAAAGCGTACCATGGTTTTGGGCACGGAAGCGTTCACTGCATACATGGACATGTGGTCTCCATTATACGTACACCATCCAAGTGCCAGCTCGGAAAGATCGCCCGTTCCCACAACAAGGGCATTTTTCATGTTGGCGGCATCCATCAGGAGAAAGGTTCGCATTCTAGCCTGTGCGTTTTCATACGTGACGTCTCCTTCTCCTCCATAGCCAGGCTCGTGGCCCAGCTGCAGCAGGTGTATTTCGACTCCTTCACGTATCGGTATCTCGTGCGTTTCATCCGCCAAAAATTCCATCAGACGGTTGGCATTGTCATGCGTCAGGTTTGAAGTATTCCCCTCATTCGGCATCGTGTAGGCTATGATTCTGATTTCCGGCACCAGTTTTCTTGCCTCGGCGCATACGATCAGTGCAAGCGTGGAGTCAAGTCCGCCCGACACGCCAATCACCAAATTCCGTATTCCGGTTGCGCGAACCCTTGTCGCAAGCCCGTTCGCCTGAATCTGCAAAATCCTGTGGCACCTTGCATCCCTTGCCACGTTTTCGGCGGGAACAAAAGGATTGCGTGCAACGAAATAACCCTGTTCCTTCAATATGCCCGCCAGTCCGGCAATGCCAATCTCCCTCGCGGCAATGGGCTGAATGCTGACGGACACGCGTCTGTACGTTGCATTTCCTTTGTTTTCAAAGGTGTTTTGTCTTCTCCTGTCGTGCATCATCATACCAAGATCAACCAGAGCCTTTGAAACGCGTGCCTCCCCCGGGAAAATGGCTTCTTCAAGAATGCTCCCGTTTTGGGCGATGATCGCATGCCCCGAAAACACAAGGTCCGTGCTGCTCTCATCCGTTCCGGCGGACGCATAGACGTAGCCGCAGTAGCATGCTCCGCTTTGTTGTTTCAAAAGCTCCCTGCGATATTCCTGCTTGCCAATCAGTTCATCCGACGCAGACGGATTTGCGATCAGGTTCGCCCCCGCAAGGACTGCATGCGTGCTTGGCTTGTCCGGCACCCACAAATCTTCGCAGATTTCCACTCCAAGCACCGCCCCGCCGTCGCGATCCTCCGCAAGCAGATCCACGCCAAAAGGCACCTCCTCTTCGCCGATCCTTATGCTTTCCCCGCGAATTTCCATTCCGGAAGCAAACCACCTGCATTCATAAAATTCCGAATAATTCGGAAGAAAGGACTTTGGTATCAGCGCCTTAACCTGCCCCTGCGACAGGATTGCACCGCAGTTGTACAGGGCATTTCCGAAACGAACCGGTAGTCCAACGACTGCCGTCAGCCCGCTGCCCTCCGTAGCTTTTGCAATGAGCCGGACGGCGTCCGCTGCCTTTTGCAACAGCAGGTCACTTCGAAACAGATCCGCACACGTATATCCGGTCACGCACAGCTCCGGAAAGACAATCAGTCCGCAATCCAAATTGTCCTCAATGATTCTTCGTATTTCTTCCACATTATGCTTTACGTCTCCCACTTTCAGCCTCGGAACTGCCGCTGCTGTCTTAATCAGGTGATTTTTCATAGCCATCCCTGCCTCCCTCTTTTTACGAATAAAATCTAATTTCACAACTCTAATTTCACAAAAAAAGGCAAAGCAGTCTTTTAAGACTCCTTTGCCTTCAAGGACAATATATCACTATTTACGTGGCTTGTCTACTCTATGATTTTCCACTTCTCCTTTTCTAAACTCTGTTCTCATGGCAAATTGAGGTTTGCGTGTTCCTACAAGCGGTGCGTGGATGTCGCATAAGGCGCGGTGGGAGCTTGCTCACACAAGCGCATTTATGCCGACAGACACATAGCGCGACAGCGCGACATGAGCAATGCGGCACCGCCGCATGCGAATGGACAGCTCGACAACTTGGGGTTTGTCGAGGTGATTACTGATGCATGGAGTTTGTCACGATATTGCTTGCTTGACAAATACCTCAGCTAAAGGGGCGGAGCCCTCACGGGAGGTAAAACGAGCAAGAATCTTCCGCAGAATACCTCCTCAGAGGTGACGAAGCCTTCACGGGAGGTAAAACAAGCAAGAATCTTCCGCAGAATACCTCCTCAGACGTGACGAAGCCTTCACGGGAGGTAAAACGAGCAAGAATCTTCCGCGGAATACCTCGCCAGAAGGGTTGGAGCCTTCGCGGGAGGTAAAAGCAACAGAAACAGAATAAATGCTGCCACGTGTTGCATTTTAAGAAGCATGAGGACAGCAAATGCAACACATTGCGGCATGCATGGAGTATTTTGTTGCATCTTCGTAGAACGCGAGGCCCAAAATGCAACATGGTAAGAGCGAAGATGGATATGTGTTGTCTTTCTCCGATTGAGTAAAACAAAAAAGCAACAAACGTGAAGTAGCATTAAGCGTATGGAAAATAAATAGCCTTGTAAGCAGCTTGGGTAGTGTAAACTCCGGGACAGGTTATCCAAAATTGCGAAGGAAACATGGGATAACATAGAAATTACGGGCAAAAATGCAAAAGAAGCAATTTGACCCGTAAGAAGTTGGAAAAGACTACGGGCAAAAATGCAAAAGAAGCAAAATGGCCCGTAGGAAGCAGGAAAAGACTACGGGCAAAAATGCAAAAGAAGCAAAATGACCCGTAGGAAATTGGAAAAGGCTACGGGCAAAAATGCAAAAGAAGCAAAATGGCCCGTAGGAAAATGAAAATGTCTACGGGTAGAATGACAAAAAGCTAAGTTTGACCCGTAAATTGAAGAAACGAGATTCATCAGTCGAGACAAAAGAGCTCAGCCAATTTTGTGAATCAAAAGGCACTTTACTGATGATATGTTTTATCCACCAAATCCTTGGCTTCTGCAAGACCAAGGCCTGTGCTTTTCCTGACTAATTTGATGGCTTCAGTTTTCATTCCCTTATCCATTAGTTGTTTTGCCAAAACCGCATCATCTGCACTGAGAGTTTTCCTCGGTTGTCTAGCGGTTTTTATACTGCTAATTATTGAAAAAACATTAATCAGCATTGCTACCATCCATAAAATAACCGTTAACGTTCCACTACTCTCAACTATACTCAGCACTACCATTAATAAGCAAAATAAACAACCTACTAGCCCAATGCAAAGATTTCGTTTCCTATTATTTTTTGCCTCGTTTCCTAACTGAATACTTCTGTTCATTGCTTCTGTCATGTCGATATCCTCCTTTAACATTCTGTCCAGAGAATAATGATAGGTATCACTGATTTTTACCAACGTAAATAAATCAGGATAACTCTTCTCATTCTCCCAATTTGAAACTGTCTGTCTCGTAACATTGAACTCCTTTGCCAAATCCTCTTGTGTAAGTCCATGTTCTTTTCTGATTTGCACAATTGTCTGACCCAACTTCATTTTCGCTACCTCCTAACAGTTTCAATTCTATGGGGATCATTCTATTTTAACAAGCAACTGCACTTTGACATAGCCATTTATCCCGCGCAAAGATTCTTTGCCATGGCATATTTAAGCCATTTTTCGCCTCTTTAACGAAATTTTCCAGCTAATCCCTCTCAACAGGAAATACCTTTTATAAGCAACACTTGGTTAAGTCGGCACGTATGGTTGCCAACCTAACATAATAATAGCAAACTTGAGGCTCTATTAAAATGTCTTTTTCACATAAAAAGTGAAAACGGTAATAATCGAAATCTCCCGAATTAATAAAGTTGATTCGTCAAATTCCTAAAGAGAGGCACGTGATCTTATAGGTTAAGGTTCTCTTATTCACCCATATAATTCTCACATTGGTTTACCTTATATTAACAAATGAGGTGTGGAATCAGGCTGGAAAACGTGTATAATAAGATTCAGAAGCTTCGAATAAACTGAAGGAGAGAAAGTTATGATAGCATTGGGAAACAATATTAAGAAATATAGAAAAGACAGGAAGATCACGCAGGAGCAGCTGGCGGAGGTGTTAGGTGTGTCCGATCAGGCAGTGAGCCGGTGGGAGAACGGCGCGACATATCCGGACATCGAGCTGCTGCCGACGATCGCGCTTTATTTCGGGATCACGATGGACGACCTCATGGGCATGGAGGCATTTAAGGACGAGAGCGAAATCGCGGAGATTTTAAAGAAACGGCAAGAGTTAAAAAATCGCGGCGAAGTCGTAAAGAGTTGCGAATTGTTGCGAAAGACCGTGAAGCGTTATCCGAAGAATTATGAGTTGCTAAGTAAGCTGGTGTACGATCTGGAGTTCGCAAATACGGACGATGAGGAGAGCCGGATTAAAAACCTGCATGAGGCGGAGGGGCTGATTGACCGGATTCTTGCGGAGTGCCCGGACGAGGAGATATGCCGCGCAATGATCGGGCAAAAAGTTTGGATACTTCACTGGCTGGAGCGGACGGATGAGGCTGTCGCGCTTGCGGAAAAGTCGTTGCCGTCGATGGAAAATTGCCGTGAAATTTTCCTGAAGACGATCCTATCCGGAGAGAGGAAACGGGAGTTCTGCCGGAAATATATGGCCGATCTGTATTTTGAAACGTGGCTGACGATCCAGTCATACGCCGATATCAATTGCGAGGAAAATCTCATCACGCTTGAGGAACGGATTGCGCTTTTAGAGAAGGCTATTGACCTGACTGAATTCTTCTTTGAGGGAAATTACGGATTAAACAATTGGCAACTGAAAAATTGGCACGAATACATCGCAAGCTTTGAGGCAAAGCTTAAGAATGCCGACGCCGCGCTTACCCATCTTGAGGCGGCTGCAAAACATGCCATCGCCTGTGATACTCTTCCTGAGGAAGGTTCGTACACGTCGACGCTTCTACGCGGAGAAACGTTCCGCCCCGCGGAAAATGCCAAGAATTACACACAAACGGAACGTGACATCCTGAGAGATTGGATGAAACGGAAACAGTTCGATTTCATCCGCAATGACGAACGGTTTAAAGCCGTCGAAGGAATGATGAACTAGGGATGGGGGTGCTCCCTTCCCGTTCCAAGGACAAAATGGTCTGCCACGAGGTCGTGTCCGCCATTTAAGGAAAACCAGAACTGGCCTATTCCAGTGCTGCTTTTATTTCCGTCCAGGCGTTAAGCAAGACTTCCTTGTTTCCAGAGAGTTCCAAAGCCTTAAGTACGACTGCTTCCAGCTCCTCCACGGAATGATTCTCTGCGTATTGCCGCAGCTCGTCAACAACCTCTTTCCGGTACGTGGCAAGCGAACCGTAAACGGTATCATCCACGCCTTCATGCGCAGGTAGTTGAATGCCGTTCCCCGCATATCGCTCCAACAGGAGTAACAGCTTTTCAGGAACTGCCTTTTCCGTTTCTGCCAAAGATTTTGAAAACATCTCTTCCAGATAGGACATTGTATTTATTATACCCGTTGTATCCGGTGCCGTATGGGAGCTTTTCGGACTGATCGGACCGTCATCGAAGACGTTGATGGTAAGCAATCTGTCGCTATATGGCATTGTTACGGCTTCGCTTGAATTCTCCCATTTGTAACGTTCAACAGACAGTTCTTCCGGATCCGCTTCTTCTTCAAGAGAATGGCTCAAAATCCCCGGATAATCATCTGCCATGCATATCGTAAAATTGTCCGGAAATGCAGGATCACGCTCCGTATGCGTATACCGCTTCGTGATCTGATCCACCGGCGCAAGGATATCCCCGGTACAATGGTTGATCACCGTTGGATTACTGAAGCACCTTGCATTCCCTAAAGGCGATAATGCCGCCCATCTGTCCGCATCCGAAACATTAGGGAAATTATCAAGGTTTAGCCTAAATGATTTTGATACCAAAAGCTGGATTGGAATCGGGACGTCAAATAAGCCCGCCTTTCTGTTCACGTCATCACAGTTCTTAAAATGGACATAGAAATTAAAATAGACGTTGGCGATCGGTGAATTGGCAACGGTAGCACAGGTTCCCATCTGCAGCTCGCTGAGCATCAAAGCCATATATCCGCCTGCACTGTCGCCCACGATGGCAATCCGCTGCTTGTCAATCCCTTCCAGGTGCCGCAATGCATAAAGAGCGGCATTGTTAAATACCAGATCATTTCCGGTAAGCTGTCCGTTATACTTTTCCTCAAAAATGGGAGATGCCACGGCCCATCCGTGATCCATGTATTGCAGAAACTCCTCGGTATTCTCTTCCATCGCGTAATGGGGAACGTAAATGAGCGGTATGTCGCCCTCTGCGCTTCCCGGCCTGCGGATGATGATCTCTCTGGTATCGACCGCACCCTCATTCGTGACGTAAGAGACGGAAAGCGTATCCCTTGTAATCACACCATAGAATTTTACTTTTTCCACCCGCACGTTCTGCGAAGTAATATTGTTTACCCCGGTACCCGTAATGGACAAAGTCTTTATGCTGAGAGAAAAACTATACACGAGGTAAAAAACTATGATGCAAAAAATAACCCATAATAATTTTCTGATGATCTTCATGGCGCCACCTCACAGATACGTTGCTTTCAACTCGACAGGGCCGGCGAGCTGCCCAAGAAGCCATGCTGCAAGTATCACGATCGCCAGGATGATCATTTTTCTTATCACGGGATGATTCTTTATCCATTCCATAAGCGCCACCTCCCACACGTACGCATGCCCTTCGCATCTTGGTTTTTATTATACTATTCATCCCCTGTTAACTCAACCATTGGAAACACTTAAAATAAAAACCCGCAAACGCATTGTTTACGGGCATAAAAAAGAGCGGGTGATGGGAATCGAAGGTGGAAGTCAATCGTCCAAAGTCCCGAAACCCCTGTAAAATCAACACTTTGAAAGGAGAGCGCAGCACTCTATTCTTTAAGTCACGCAAAAAGTCACGCAACTCTCAAACAGTCCATCCTCTCATTTATGCTATTTCAAAGCTCTTAAGATTATGTCTGTAATGATCGGAGTATAGAATTTCGATCTTGGAGAATCCTGTGCCTGCAACACAACAACCAAATCATGCTTGGGATAAACATGCAGTTCTTGACCGCCACGACCTAGTCCCCTGTATCCGCTGCCGTCCTCATTAATCCACCAATAATAACCATAATTTTCAATATGTGCGGTTGTAGCCTCATCTACATATTCAGCCGTAATAATCTGCCTGTTGTTTAACCTACCATGATTCAAATAAAGAAGGCCAAACTTCGCAAGATCGATCGCAGATAACCGGGTGCAGCCTTTTACCTGTGTTAAGTCATGATAAACAGTACTGGTCGGCGTCATAATAAAAGGGTCACAGTCAATCCCAACATACGGAAACATGTATTCATTTAATATGTCGTATACCGTTTTCCCGGTTAATCTTTCAATACAGGCATTCATCAAATAAATATCTGTCACCTTATACTTAAAGTCTGTATTCGGTGTATTCACGATATTGCAATCCGAAATTGCCTGCAGCCAATCTTTTGAACGCTTTAACTGCTCGCGCATTGGGTCATTCAAGTGAGGTCCGTTTCTCCAATAAAACCCGGACGTCATTGTCAGTAACGTCTTTAGAGTGATCAGTTTATGAAATATGTTTGCCTCATCATTAAAATACTCCGGCAAAATCTGAGTAATTGGTATATCGAGGCTTTCAATCAGATTATTTTTAAGGCATACTCCTATTGCCGTCGACGTAACGTTTTTTTCTATCGAATGTAATGCATGCTTTGTTTCTCTGTTACATTTTTCACCGTACCATTCATACACTATTTTTTGATCTTTTATGATAAGAACACTTCTCATCAATCGATATTTGCGCTCTTGTATGAAATCATCAATTGAACAGATAAGATTCTCATCTAATCCGTTTTCCGACAATCCGCCTTCTGACAGTTCAAACATATTTACCTGTACCCCATTGTCTTTTACTTTAAATAGCCGCCAATAATAGAATTGGAATTCTCTTTTAATGATTCCGGAGTGCCTTCAGCAATTAAATAACCACCTTCATCTCCGCCTCCCGGTCCCAACTCAAAAAGATAATCACAGCAGGATAAAACATCGATATCATGCTCCGTAACAATAACTGTATTACCGGCATTACAGATTTCTCGAAGCAAATAAAGTAGATGCTCCGAGTCCTTCAGTGATAAACCGACCGTAGGCTCATCCAATATATAGATATTATCTTTATTTCTACTTTTTCCAAATTCTTTTGCTAATTTAATTCTTTGAGCCTCTCCTCCGGATATAGTGGTAGTCTTTTGTCCCAATTTGATATATCCCATGCCTACTTTATCAAGTAAACATAAAATTTGATATACTGGGGGAATGTCTTTAAAAAATCCACATGCTTCCTTTACGGTCATCTCAAGCACTTCGGCAATATTTCTATCATGGTACTTAATGTCAAGCACTTCCTCTATGTACCCGGTTCCATGGCACCTGTCACAGATCATATTAATATCACCAAACCCGACATTATAAACCAAGAATCCCTGTCCTTGGCAGGTCGGACAACCTCCCTGCGCATTTAAACTGAAAAAGCTCATATCAAACCCAAAAGCTTTTGCGTCCGGCGTCTTTGCAAATAATTTTCGAATGACGTCAAAAACACCGGTATACGTAGCAATATTCGATGTTTTCGCCCGTCCGATCGGTTGTTGATTGATCACATAACACTTATTGATATAATCCGTTCCCTGAATCTCCACGTCATCAAGTTCTCTTGGATAGTCATAAATATCTTCATCCTCATTCTGTATGACACGATTTCGAATAAGCATTTTTAATTTGGGGACAAGTGTATGTGCTATCAAACTTGATTTGCCGCTGCCTGAAACACCTGCAATGCCAACCAGTTTATATAACGGAATCGACAATGACACGTTCTTTAAGTTATGAATTTTTGCACCACAAATACAAAGTCTCTCATCGTGACGTAATGCAGGGGCATTCATCGTTTGGTGGTTATAATTTTCTACAAAAAGCTTTCTGTCCTTCAGATATTTGGCTACAACCGAATCTTCACAGTTTAAGAAATCCTTATATCCGCCCTGAAAGATCAATTCACCGCCCTCGGTTCCGGCTCCCGGTCCGATTTCAACAATATAATCCGCAATCGAAATGATCCTTTCATCATGCTCTACCACAATAACTGTATTTCCCGCAGACACAATGTTTTTCAAAACCTCAATCAGTTTTTCCTTCTCTCTCTCATGCAATCCTATTGATGGTTCATCAAAAATAAATGTCAACGAATCAAAATCAGACATAATGAATGCACTGATACAAAGTCGCTGCAACTCTCCTCCCGATAAAGTCGGAATCGGTCTTGACATTGACAAATGACCAAGTCCCAACATAACCAAATATTGAATTCTCAGTCTGATTGCATTTACGATCTTTTTGTTTTTATCATCTTCTACGCTAAATAAAAACTTCTCCAACTCATTCAGAGACATATTGCTCACTTCTGCAAACGTCTGGCCCTGCAATCTGGTATGTGACGCGATCTGGTTTAATCCAACGCCATTACACCTCGGACATATGATCTTTTTCCCGTATTCTCCCGTTATAATCTCTATTTGACGCCCGCTTATTAAATTATATTTTGAAGCATTCATGATCAAAGGCATAATGCCCGGAAAATTATCTTTTCGGTCACCGTACTTTAATCTTTGCAACTGCTCATCTGTTAACTCACCGAGTGTCTGGGTCGGAAACATTCCGTTTTGTTCCAGAAAAGTCCTATACTTTTTCTGTGATTTGCCTCTGTCCAAAAAGCCGAGTAATAGCGTGTTTAACCCCGCATTACTGTCTTCAAATATTTTTCCCTCATCAAATACCTTTTTTTCACCTGTACCCAAACAATGCAGGCACATACCACCCGGTGAATTCTTCTGAAACATGGCTACGGACAATGGTTTTCCGTCATCATATTCAGGATCAGTAACTCCGCTTACTGAAAACAAAGAAGCCAAAGCATTTGATAATCTTGTCTTGGTTCCAACCGTACTTAAGGGATTGCTTTGCCTGATGATTCGTTGTTCCACTCCGATTGTCGGAGACAAACCTTCGATGCGTTCAAAATCATTGCTTGTCTCCAATGAAAACTGAGATTCGGTTATGGATAAATATTTTCTCTTTCCTTCTTCATATAAAACATCAAATGCGAAACTGGATTTTCCGCTTCCGGAAACACCGGTGATCGCCGTCAATTTGCCTTTCGGTATACAAATATCGATGTTTTTAAGATTATGTTTCTTAACCCCATATGCCTTTATATAGTTTCCCATTCTATCCTGTATGATGCTACTAAAACATCACTTGTTCCTTCCTCAAGGTATATTTTTATTACATTAAAACCTTTTCTTAATATTTTATCATATTTAACATTTTGCAACAAGGTTTCATGCCCTTTGGGAACATCTTCCCAACATAACAATGTAAAAAAGGTACACTAAAAAACCCGCAGGCATCGCCTGCGGGCATAAAAAAGAGCGGGTGATGGGAATCGAAGGCGGAAGTCCATCTTCCAAAGTCCCGACCCCCCTGTAAAATCAACACTTTGAAAGGAGAGCGCAGCACTCTATTCTTTAAGTCACGCAAAAAGTCACGCAATATAGATCCTCTGGCAACAGATATACAGTGGCATGCATAATAATCTATTGTTCCTGGCTCCCCGCCCATTTATGCAGGTTTTACGTATTTCACATATCCGACGATGCAGGAAACAACGCCATACAGGAACGCTGCCAGAACGGGCAGAAGTATCGGAATGCCGATCTGCCCCAATGAAAGAAGCATGCGACTTCCGGAAAGGATTCCTCCGAAGGTGAAGAGAAACAGCGCCGGAACGGGGATCAAAAAGGGAATGCCCACAATGGCAACACAGACCGCCATCAGATTCGATGCCTTTTTGATCCACGCGGAAAGGCCAAAGGTGAACGCCGCCAAACATATTTCTCCGAAGACGCGCATTGCCTCAATGACCAGATAGCCTTGCCAAAGCGAAAGCCTTAAAGGGCAGTTCGTTGCAAAAAACGTTGCTGAATAAATGGGAATGCTGCCCTCCCTAAGGAACCCCCTAATTGCGAAAACCGCCGTCTCCAATGCCGTTCCTGTCAGACCGGCAGCAAGACAAATGACAAGAATCGCCATCAGCTTCGCGGCATACAGCCTTCCGCGCCCCTCCTTTGCCGTAAGGAGAATGGAAAGCATCCCGGAGCTTCTTTCCGCCCCAATGCTCTGCGCAGCCAAAAATACAAATGCCAGCGCCGTCAAAGCATCAGGAATGGACAACAAAAAAAATATGGTCTGCCATCCGTATTCATAAAAGTAATGCGCAGGAGGAAGCGCCGCATCCTGCCCCGCAAACTGCTCCGCCTTTTCCGCCCAAAGCTTCGCCGAGTTTTCATGAAGGTACGCCCGTTCCAATTCGTCCTGCCATTCCCCCCATTCTTCTTCGGAAAGCGCGCCTTCCATATGTCTCATTTCCATGGAAGTTTGTGCCGCCTTCACGGACTCGCAGCGATCCCGTTCGGAAATGATAAATTCCGACTTTTCCGGCGTGTTTGCTCCATGAAGCACGGCAAGGTACCTGTCATACTGCTTCTGGCTCATCTTAATCCTGTCGTCCTTCAGTTCCGGCATCGCAGCTGCCGTCAAAAGTCTTAAGAAAATGCAGATCACAAGGATCAGCAAGCCCTTTTGCGTCATTAGTGCCTTCTTCATCTCACAGCGCCATATCGCCATGCCCACTTATCTCAGCCTCCTTACGTACGCGCAGCTCCCCAAGAGCGCAAACGCAACACATGCCGCAGTCATAAGCAACGTCTGCAAAAGAAGCCACTGCATTGGATAACCGAATGCATCAGCCGTGTAATATGAAGCAAAGAACCTTCTCGGATCCGCGAGGGACGCGGGACCTGCAAGGTACTCCCGCCGCGGCAGGGCGTAAAGGAGCCTTAGAAAAACTCCCAGCAAAAGCACGCCTGCGGCGTAAGAGACCGCTCCGCCCGGCATGACTGCCGAAAGCGCTGCCAGCAGGATTGCAACAAACACGCCTGCAAGCACCTGACACAAAAGCATGATAAGCGCGTACTCTCCTATGGTCAACGGCCATGGGCAGAACCTTAGCTCCGCAAGCCTGCAGACGGATTCCTCATGACCGCAAAGCCCCACGGTCAGTCCCGTCCCTGCCAAGGATGCAAGCCAGCACAGAAAAGCAACGGCTCCTCCGGTTATGCCGCAGGCGGCGTACTTTGCAAATGCGGTCCTTCCCTTTCCGTTCCTTGCCGTCATCAAAAAATCGCGGACTCCCTCGTCCTTTTCCCTTGCAAAACTTCCGGCGCTGACGAGCAGGATCAAAAGAAACGCGCAAACTGCGCTTTGCCCGCTGAACAAAAACTGATCCCATCCAAGAACGATCCCCCGTGCTTCCTTTCGTTTTACGGAATATAATTCTATAATCTTCAGGTTTCTTCTGACGGCATAATCATCCTCACTTCTGACCGCATCCCTTCCCAGTGCCTTGGCCGACCTGATCACGTTCTCCATGTCAGCCTGGATTTCCTTGTTTTCGCGCATGAGATCCCGTACCATGAAAATAGCTTCCAGATCACTTACCTTCTCCCCAAGAACACCCGGCAAATCCGCCATTCCCTCTTGCGGGGGAAGAAACTCTGCGGTAAACACGTCTTCACCATATTTTTCGCGCAGGCTGTTTTCAAAAGTTTCCCTCTCCAACGCCGTCATCCTTGTGAAAACCCTCGACTTCTCCATCCGTTCCTTCCCAGCATCGCGCACGTTCTTTACGTATGCCGGCAGGGAAATCGTCTGCACGCCCGCCATTTTATACTGTCGCATGGCATCAGCATATTCTCCGAGTAGCCAGAACGGAATGGCGCTGATCATGAGCAGAACCATCATTATAACCGGGACGAACCTATCCTTCAGACTTTTTTTGAGTTCGTAAAGCACCAGCTTTCCCGTCATTTTGTTTCTCCCGATTTATCACGAAAATAATACAGATATACGTCCTCCAGGTCGGGATCAGCTTCCCTTGCACCCTCTGGACGCTCCCCTACCATTCTGAGGATCACGGTCTCTGCGCTTCTCATCACGTTTGCGATAAGAACCTTTTCCTGCCAGGAAGCGACCTCGTCTGGGCTTACCTCAAGCGTGAACACTTTCCCGCGAAGGCTCTCGCATAGGTCCTGCGGTGCCTTGGCGTCAAGGAGCCTTCCGTTTCGAAGCAGCAGAATTTCCCTCGCCACGTATTCCACGTCCGACACCACGTGCGTCGTCCAGATCACCAGCTTGTTTAATGCAACCGTTGAGATCACGTTTCGAAGGCGCACCCTTTCTCTGGGGTCAAGTCCGGCCGTCGGTTCATCCAGCAAAAGAAGCTCTGGGTCACCCATCATCGCCTGCGCGATGCCAAGGCGCTGACGCATGCCGCCGGAATACTCTCCAATGCGTCTTTTCCCGTCTTCCCTCAGATTTACAAGGTCAAGCATCTCCTCAACCTTCCCATCCAATTCCTTTCCCGAAAGCTTCATACCCTTGACGGCGGCAACATACCGAAGGAACTCGTCAGCCCTGAAGTTTTTGTAAAACCCGGGCGACTGCGGCAGAAATCCTAGCGTCTCCCTGTACGCCTTTCCAAGCTTTCTTACGTCTTCCCCATTCCACGTAACCCTTCCGCTTGTCTCCCTTAAAATGCCGGCAATGATTCCGGCCAACGTGGTTTTGCCCGCACCGTTCGGCCCCAAAAGCCCGTAGATGCCTTCCTTCAGGGAAAAGCTCACGCCATCCAGTGCATGCTTAGAACCATATGTTTTTACAAGGTTTTCAACTTGTAATTCCATGGTTACTCTCCTCATTTCTTAATGATCTTATCGGTATGATCTCCTCCCCCTAATCAGGTAATTCCAGTTTTACCGTTTCACCGGAACCTGATTTCGGAACAAGAAACAATTCGCTTACATATACTTCATTTTCATTGTATTCCGTCTTGACGGTTGCCTCCACGATCAGCCTGTCATATCCCGGGACAACATAAATATTGCATATGCTTGCGTCAGGGATGGTCGCAATCCTCTCCGTATTCCCCGGATCAGATTTTGACATGCGCCATAAGTCGTTTCCGTCGCTTAAGTCCGTCTGATCCTTCATCTCATTCTTCCATTTTGTAAAATACAGGTATTCGTCATCAAAGTTTACGGCGCGTACGAAGTCTTCCGTAATTTTCTTTTTGTCGCTTCCGTCAGGATTGCAGCGGCAGAATTTCGAATCTTGATCATAAAAGTATACGTTCCATCCGTCAATGAAGGTACGCCCTGCGTCCGGTAAAATAATCTCCTTCTCGGGGTTTTCTTTGGAAAGGCTGACTCGCGACAATCCCTTCCAACTATATCCGTAGATCCATCCGTCTATCACAAGATTATGATAATCCGTATACTCACCGATCAAAATCTTACTCTTTCCGTCTTTTTCATTAATCTCCACAAGCGAACTGTCCCTAGATACGGCAAACAGTCTGCCATCCCCATGCCAGAAATTGTAAACCGTGCCGTCGGAAATCGTTACAAACTCTCCATCCTTCCATTTCATGATCTTCCAGTCCGTATTCAGGGCATACAGTTCCCCCTGGTATTCCTCCACGGCAAAACACGAAGGAATTGCGCTTGGATTTGTCGGATCTGGATTGAACGGGGTTACCTCTCCCGTTTTTTCGTCCAATTCATACATCCGATAGGAACCGGTATGCGAACCGGGTTCTCTTTCCTTAAGCTTAAGAAAAACGATTTTTCCCTGATAGTCCATAAAATTTCCCGCTGGAGCATTGATCTGCATGTTTCCGTATGCATAGGAATCATCCGTCATCTTTTCCCTGTTTGTTTCACTTAAGGAATGTGCTTGGGTCGCGGTCGTCTCCATTTCAAAGACATTTCCGGGATCCGACGCCGGCGTACACGCATTCATGGTCAGTACTGCCAACATTGAAAAGCCAAACAGAATACTTTTCATTTTTCTCTTCATACAATCTCCCATCATTTCCAAAACTCCACCCCGTCTACTTCTACCCCTGTAAATTCATTCGGGTCTATGAATTCACCGAAAATAAAGCATGCCCAATCCTCATCCCAAAAAAAACGCGCTTTACCGTCTATATTCTCAAATATCATTCTTTCTCCAGAATCTTTTATGAAGGTAACGTCACGTAATCTTGTTTTTGGAAACATGGCAGGATCATTGGAATACAATTCGAAGGAAGAAAGAAACAGCTGCCGGCCATCCGCGTCATGCAGGGCATTACAGGTTACGTTAGGCGTCAAATTTACGGTAAATTCAATTCCGTTGAGATCATTCATACTGGTTGCTGCAGGATCATCACGAAAAGCCTTCGCAGCTACAGGATCACGACTATAAAAATAGCTGACGGCACTTGATAAAGGGTCATTATTCGCAAATAATTCGAGTTTCACGTCTTTACTAAGATCAATGCCTTTGCAACATACAATGGATGAAGATCTTTTGTCATATCGGGCCTTGGCTTCTTCCACGTATTCATAACCATAACTTGTCACGATGATTGGAAAATCAATGTCCATACCCTTTAAATGACAGGATGGCCCGTTACTTCCATCCGCATACTTGACGCAAAATGACGGCATAAAAATCCCGGTTTCAAGTCTATTAAAATGCTCTTTTCCCTTCTCGCTAATCGCCTCGCTTGTGAATATGATCATTGCATTATGGCCGTCGGAAAAAAGCGAATCCAGGGTCATACGATAATCATCGTTTTCTGACGTGAGATTTTTGATCACGTCAGGATTCTTCAGTGAAACCACGTCTGTTCCGGAAATATAATGCTCTACGTTATCGCGATGATGAAAATAACGGATCGCAGCCGCACCTACTGGAACGACAAATGCCAGAATTGCTGCTGCAATGATGATCAGTCCGTAAGGATTTCTTATCATGCCGAATTTCTTATACGGTTCTTCGGATTCAGACAAGTATTTGTCATCAATCCCGTTGATCGCTTGTATCAGATCTGTTTCGTTCATTTCGTCGCTCCTTTCTTTTCGATATATTTCCTCAATTTCTCACGCGTGCGGTGAAGGGCCGTTTTCACTTTGCTTTCTGAAAAGCCGAACCTTTTAGAGATTTCGGAAATGCTTTCTCCAAACCAGTAATGTCTTACGAAGATCATTCTTTTCTCCTTGGAAAGAGTTCCCAAAAAATCATTCATCAGCGTCTTCAAGGTATCTTCCGACACTTCCGCGTCGCCTATGGAATCTGGGATGCATTCCTCCATCTCACGCGTCAGCTCCACAACCAGACAATCCCTTTTTTCCGCTTTGTTTCGCCTTATCACGTCAACGGCGGTGCATCGGCAAATCCTTGCCAAGAATGGAAACAGATGCTCCGGTTTGTTCGGCGGTATAGCATTCCACGCTTTCAAAAACGTGTCATTCACGCATTCCTCCGCGTCACGGCTGTCCAAGAGCAAGGAGGATGCCAGTCGATGAAGACTTGCACTATATTTTTGCGCACAATAAGCGGAAGCCTTCTCTTCGCGCGCCAGATACAGCTCCACTATTTCCTTATCCGTTATGACGTTGTTCATCAAAGCTCTCCTTTAGGCCTGAAAGATTACCTTGTTCACCCTAAATGTCGAAAAATGGTACAAAAAAGGTTACGTTCTTGAAAAAATCAGAAATAAACATTTCCGAAGTTCTTAATAGTACATAAAAAGCTTTTTTTCTTAACTGTCTTTCGAAAAAGTATTATTTGACAAAAAACAAGGCTAATGCTACTATTTAAACATAAAAGGTGCTACCGATAGACGGTCAGCCCAGTTAGAATTTAATGATTATACAAAAATAATCGCTATCCTTGGCTGGGGGCGATTATTTTTGTGTTTTTCCATGTTGAAAGCCTATTGTATATCCGATGCCGAAGCAGGTTCCAGCCAAGGCCAGGACTGCGATCAGCCCTTCTATCGTCAGCATATCACACGCCCTCCTTTCCTCGGATTCCCTTTCGGGTTTCTATGTAATCGGAGGGTCACAGTCCCTCCGCAGAGGACTAACCGCCTACCGTGTATGGTAGCACCCAAATATATTATATCAAGCTTTCGCCACCAGAACAAGTGTTTGCTTCTCAAAAAGATAGACAAATGTTATGAGTCGTTTTTTGTTGTTTCTGACAGGAAGAGTAATATAACCATAAATGCCCGAAAACGCATTGTTTCCGGGCATAAAAAAGAGCGGGTGATGGGGCGCACGACGTCCGGGGGACCTCGGCTTTGCGCCGACCGAGCCGAAGGCGAGATACGAACCCTTGGGTTCGAGGTCTCGCCTTCTTACTTAAAAAATCCCCTCAGGAAAAACCTGAGGGGATTTTTTAAGTAAAGCGGGTGATGGGAATCGAACCCACGTGTCCAGCTTGGAAGGCTGGCGTACTAACCATTGTACTACACCCGCAAATGATATATTTGGTTGAATGCCCAGAACCGGAATCGAACCAGTGACACGAGGATTTTCAGTCCTCTGCTCTACCAACTGAGCTATCTGGGCAATCGGACTCAAAGCTCGCATGACACTTGATTGATCAGTTTCTGTGTCACAACAAGGGTATTGTACCCGCTTGAGCCCGAATTGTCAATACCTATCATGAAAAAAATTATTTTACTTCCATGCTCTCCACGTTCGTGAAAGGGAATGAGATTTTCCAGTCTCCCTCATACAGCTTTGCGCCCAGTGAGAAATATCCGCCGACTTCATATTGGTCAAGCTCCTGCACCGGGACGTCGAAAACATATTCTTCATACCAGCCAATCCGCTCCTTATCCCAAAAATTCACCGCCGCCTCGCGCAGGATCCACTTCCCGTCAGGCTGCACTAAGTGAACGTCGCCGTGGTCGTCCCTTCCGTGCACGTCCTCGTAATACACTTGTACGTGCAGCTTTCCATCCACGATCCCGTACGCCGTGATGCTCGCGCCGTCTGCAATCCTGCATTCCTGGGCCTCGTTGGGCACCAGGCACCTCGGCACCAGCTCATCTTCACTGGAATACACCATGTTGGACCGTTTGCTTCCGATCTTCTTCTCCAGTTCTTCCTTGGGCAGGGCGTTGGCCTCTTCCTTAGACATGGCCTTAAGGTCGATCTGCGAAAGCACCGTCTCCATCTCCTGCTTTCCCGAAAGGAAACGCCTTACGCGGAACGTCATTTTCTTTCCGCCAAGCTGCCGGTCATACAGTCCCATCTTTAGCAAGAAGGTGGCGGTGCGCGTCTCTTCATCATAATCCACCAGGCTACATCCGCCCCACTGATCGCAGTTGGTCTCGATGCTATAGCTGTCGAAAAGGTCGGTCGTGCCGTCTATGCGGTCTCCCTCAAGATCCCGAAGCGTTACGTAGGCATCCACGACGTCGCCTTCCACGCAAATGCCTGCGATCCGCATCTCAATGCCCTGATCCACGCTGGACTTCTCCACGGGCACCATCTTTTCAGCCAGGTATGGATTCAGCTTATATAAAAACTCATATGCTTTTAAGCTTCCGGTTGCAGTTGCAACGGACAGAGACGTAAATCCAACGACAAGCAATGCTGCCACGCATGCCGCAATCTTTAGCAGCCGCGCCATAAATTTCTTCTTCGCGGTTTTTTCCTGCTTCGCGAATGCAATGACTTTACCGTCATCGCCGCGTTCCGTGCCACGAATCGCCTCTTCTATAAACTTATCATCCAGCCCGGCAAGAAACATTTCCGCCGCGCCCGCGCTCTTTAAGACTTCTTTTTGATTCATCCAATCAGTTCCTCCGCTTTCAAGTATTTTTGCAGTCTTTCCTTCAATCGGTGCAATCGCACGTTGACGTAATTTGTGCTCTGCCCAATTTCCTTTGCAATCTCGTTTGCGTTCTTGCAAAACCAATAGCGGTTTACGAAGATGATCCTGTCCGTCTTCTCCTGTTTTTCCAAGAAGTGATTGATCGCTCCCTTCAGCTCCCCCGTGAGGATGGCGTCCTCCACGTTTTCCTTGCTGCGGAGAACTTCCTCCAATTCCTCCACGCACACGTCATACTCAGACTTTCGCTTTAGCGCCAAATCCGCACGCACCTTGCTCAAGGACAGGTTTCTCGTGATGCGGGCGACGTACGCACCAAGAAACGCCGGATGCTCCGGCGGAATGTTGTTCCATGCCGCGAGATACGCGTCATTCACGCATTCCTCCGCATCCTCTTCGCTTCCAAGGATCTTGACGGACAAGGCCTTACATCTCTTCCCGTATTTATTTGCAAGCTCGGAGATTGCTTTCTCTGAGCGCTCAAAAAACAAATCGACAATCAGCTGATCTTCCACTTCCTCACCTCCGTTACAATCCTATAGTAGCGTTTTTTGATGGAAAATTACAGCAACTTAGAAAATCTTTTGAATTTTTTGAATACGACTGATAAATTCCGGCACAAAAAACCAGCAGGAGCCTTTCGCATCCTGCTGATTCTCAAACTTATTTACGGTTTCTTTTTTATTATCACGTTGCCATCCTTAACGCTGACTAGGTGACTGGCTTTCTTCAGGTAAGGCTCTAACTCGCCCTTATATTCTTCCTTCTCGGAATCCTTTGATGAGGAATCCATGATTCCTTCGCAGACTACCTGCTCATCCCCGTTAGCGTTAAGATAAAATACCTTAAACGTTTCGCAGGAATAGTCGTTCTCTTGGAAAGTAACGCATTGAACCACGTAAACCAGATCCTCATAAGTGGTAAGGTAATACGTCTGCAATGCCGGGGATTCTACGTAAACGTAAGTCTTGCACAGAACCTTGCCATTATGCGCCTTCACCTCAATGGTCACGGCGCCGTCCGCGTCATTTACGTTGCTTTCATAATCCACCGTGATCACGTCCGGCGTTCTGCCGTGGGTCAGATGACAGGTGTATACGTTTTGCCCTTTCTGCAGATCCACCAGGATCCTGTCCTTGTTGTCACAGTACTTCACGTATTCCGCACATGCGGTCCAACACGCATTCAGGGAATTTAGGCTCTCCCTCAGATTCGTCGTGCCCTGTAAGGGAATGATCTCAGGAATCTCGCTACCCAACCGGCCGTCCTCATAATTGATCATGGCATAAAGCTGTTCAACGGTGGCATATACGTCCTGCCAAATCTCAGTCACGTCATATTTACCGCCAATCTGAACGCCCTGATCCACGTCTGCGCTCACCAGAAGCTTCGCATTCTTGGTCCACCCTTCTAATTTTTCCGTGTATCTTACCATGTCAGAAACGTCAAGCGTATCTTCCGGCGCCGCGAGGGAAATATCCGTAACCCTTGCCGAATCAACCTTGCGCGTCTGGCCAAGTTCATCTAACGCAAATACGGAATATTCCGCATCCTTGATTCCTTGGAACATGGAATGATTTTCCTCTAAAAGATAGTTCTTGCCATCCTTCTCGCAAAGGAAAACCATGCCATTTCCTGCATGCGCCTTCGCCAAAGTTTTCTCCCACAGCACGCAATTTCTATCAAATGCATCCTGCGCCACGTCTTTGTTCTTCCATGACTGCTCCTGTGTTGCGCCGTCATATACTCTGATGAAGCAAATCTCTCCCTGCGTTAAGCGGTCCTTCCAGCTTATGTTCCGGTTCTCCTCTTGATAGGTTACGCTGGTGACAACCCAATCCGGCACGCCGTCTTGATTCAGATCCGCTTTTTCACGCGAGATAATGCTCTCCCCCGCAAAAGCATCCGATAAGTCGACCTTCTGGACAGGCTCCGTCCATGCCTCTTTTAATTCAACGTCACTGACGATAAAGCTTCCGTTCGGGCGATAGTCCAAGCGACATTCCAGATCAATTCCGCCATATTCCGGCGCTTCTCTGTTTGCCAGCATGACTTCTCCTGCCACGTCATAGAAAAGATAATCATCCACCACGGAAAAGACTTCTGACTCCCCATAGCCATACCATAGTAACTGATCTTCTCCCGATGCCAATGCCGTAATCCCCTCCAGGGAAGCGTATGCCTCTTTCCCGTCCGTTGTCATTACGCTCAGCATGAGATTCTTTTCATCATATTGATACCTGACCATCTCCTCCAACTGCCCAAACATTCTCTGGCTCTTGGGCTCGTATGTCTCCAGTCCCTTCTCCGTGATCTCCAAAATGCGAAGCTGGTTCCCATAGACTCCCGTACCGGTTTTTCCCAGGGTGATCAGCGCAAACTCCTTCTGTCCGTCCTGATCGTAGTCTCCGCAATAGATCTTAGGCAGTTCACTGTGAACGTTCATCCAATAACCATGAATGGGATATGCCTGATCGCCCACGCGAAGCATCATGGCATTTCCATCATAGAATCCGTAAAGGCATGCATCCTCTTTGGGAAGCTCCTCTATGACGCCATATTCCCCATATTTCTCCGGATTCCAGCAAATATAGATTTCTTGACAGTCTTCACTTATCGGTTCCCCATAATTTCCGGCCCGGATCACTTCCTCTATCTGAAGCGTCACGCCGCGAAGCTGCTCTGCCGTTGTCGCGGCAAGCTCCTGCTTCTGCCTTGCGATTTGATCCATTCTAGTGAGTAAGAGTTTTCTGGAAGACTCCTCCAACAACGGGTCAGCGAGTATTTTTTCAACAAGAAGGTAGGGATACCAAATCGCGCCTTTTTGTGCCATGTAGTAATGCGCGGTCTCACCGTTCGCAAACGTATAAGCCACGATCACGCTGCTAAAAGATTCCTGCCAAGCCTTACCGCTGCCGCCCTTTAAGGGAAGAAACGTCTCCAAGGCAGTCACGGGATCCCCATTCTGGAGTGCCAGATATTTCTCAGGTTGCCCCTTCCTCAAGTCTTCCGCCAGCTGGTCCAGGTAAAATATCTCATACCTGCCCTCATCAAACCCAAAATAGGGAACGTTCGCAGGTGCAGTCCGGTTCTTCACAACGTCGCGGAAATGCAAATCTGCCTGGATTGCCTGGTCCAGATTTGTGATCTCCGTGATCATGTCATTAGTTAATTCCGGCAACATTTCCGTCGGCTCCGGGTTTGCCTGACCCTTGGCAGTATCTTCCGTGGTTTCTTCCTTACCCGATGATTCTTCCTTGTCAACGCCAGGCTTTGTCGCAAGGCATCCCGCCAAAAGTACAACGAGACATGCCATGACAATGGTCATTCCAAGGGGCCTTTTTTTGAATTTCAAGGCTTCCCGGATCCGGCTCTCCGCGTTGCTCTCACCAAAGGTTGCCGCCAGGGATACGCCGCTTTTGCCCGCCGCAAAGTGCAGGATCGCCTTCGCGTAATCAGATTTCTTCTCCTGGCCGATCTGAGACAAAACGCCCTCGTCACAGGCCATCTCCATGTCTTTATTGAACAGGTAAATGCTGATCCATACCAGCGGGTTCCACCAGTGCAGGCACAGCGCCATCAGGGAAAGGATCTTCCACAGCGGATCGCGGCGCTTTAGATGCACGCCCTCGTGGCAAAGGATCATTTCCGCATTTCCTTCCGCCTTTTCCTCAAAATTCACCGGCACGTAGATCCCCGGACGAAGTACGCCAAAGGACATGGGAACGCCCGATACGTCGCTGATCTTTACGGGATATTTCTTCCATTCGCCGGCGGGGATCGCCTCCCCAAGCTGCTTTGTCAGTTTTGCATAGCGCATGATTCCAAAAGCAAACAGCAGGATTGTTCCAAAGCACCAGATCACGCCAAGCACGGTGACAAAGCTCTTTCCCTGCACGCTCTGAAACCACTCGCGCACTGCCGTCCACCAACTGGCGAAAACATTGCCATGCTGCGTGCCGGTCTTCCCGGTTTCCATCTCTGCATTCGCACCGTCTTGCTTTACCCACGCCTGTGCTGAGGGGTTCTCCCCGCCTTGTTTTGCATGATCCTCCGCATTATCTACCGTCTGCGAAGCCACTTCCGTCACGCCCTGCGCGTCCTCAATCCCCAGCTCCTGATCCACTTCGCCGTCTGAAGCGTTCAAGGAGAGCTCTCCTTTGCCTTCCAGGTTCGTTGCAAGCGGGTCATCGCTTCCAACCGGATCCTCTAAGGTCTCACCGCCCAAAGCACCCGCCTTCTGCAGGAACTCTGAGATCTGATTTCCTGACTTCGACGCATCCTGAGAGCCTTGCCCAACAGCACCCGGTAAACCCTGTCCGTCAGCGTCCAGCGCGTCCATTCCCTGCAACGCATCGCCTTGAACCTTAGACATCTGAGCGCCTTGACTGACATCCTCCGCGCCATGGTGCAAGACATCGCCCGTTACGGATTCCACGTCTTCCTCAGAAGTCTGCAGGTTCTGCGCCATAAATTGTCCCAAGAACGCAGGCGCAGGCACTTCAACTGCATACGGGCACAAGAGCCGGAACAGCACCACAACCCACAAAAGACTGGCGATCCGGTTTGAAAACTTCTTAAATACGGGCCTTAACAGAAGCACGAACAAAATGACGATCGACGCTTCCAACGCCATGACAAAATAGTTTTGAAAAAACTGCGTCATTCCTTCGCCTCCTCGATCAACTTTTGTAACCGCTCTGCCTCATCCTTTGTCAGCTTCCTGTCCTGCAAAAAAGCCGCAAAGAAATCCGGAAGGGACCCGCCGTACGCCTTGTGAAGGAGGGATTCGCCCTCGGACTTATTTACCTGATCCCTTTCCACCAAGGCCTCCACCTTTTTGTTCTCAAATAAAAGCAGCCCTTTTTCCCCCATGCGCTTTAACATGGTGTAAACGGTTGATTTTTTCCAGTCATATTTTTCCAGACAGATCCCGGAAAGCTCCATCGCTGAGATCGGTTCCTTCTCCCAGATCACGTCCATCAATCGGTATTCACTCTCGCTTAATTTTACGTCCGTCATGATCATCCTTCTCCTCGGAAATTTCGTCCACGTCATTTAGTCGACACATGTCGACCTGCCTTTATTCTACATTTGTCGACCTCAAACGTCAAGTCTCTTTTAAACTTTTCTTTTTTTCAGTCCCAAAATGTGATAAACTTATGGAAAACCCTTATTTTACGGGAATTGCAACCGCCAGTTGACAAATTGAAAAGTCCGGTTTATGGCTTGCAACCCACCCTCATGGTACGATGAACTTGCTTAAGCGAAACAAAATTCATCCAACCACGGGAACAGATCGACGGCCTTCCCAAGGCACGATCGGAAGAAAGGAAAGGGGAAAAAATAATGATCTTAGCAGATAAAATTATGAATGAAAGAAAAAAGAACGGATGGTCCCAGGAGGAACTCGCGGAGCAGCTCTCCGTCTCCAGACAGTCCATTTCAAAATGGGAGGGCGCGCAGGCAATCCCCGACATCCAGAAAATCATCAAGATGGCAGAGCTCTTCGGAGTGACCACGGATTACTTATTGAAGGATGACATGGAACCGGAAAGCATCAGTTCCTCTTTCGACGCATCCTCCGCCGACGCTTCCTCGGAAGCCGTGGTTCGCGTCTCTCTCGAAGAGGCAAATGATTTTCTCGAACTGACGGAAGAAGTAGCACCTAAGATGGCGAGCATGGTGAGTCTTTGCATCTTTGCCCCGGCACTGTTGCTGTTTTTCCTAGCTCTTTCGCAGATACCAGGCTTTCCTTTAAGTGAAGGGCTGATGGCAGGCTTCGGGGTGATCTCCCTGCTGATCCTCATTGCGATCGCCGTGTTTGTGTTTATCCTCCTCGGCGCAAAGATGAAGCGCTTTGAATACCTGGAAAAGAGTCCCATTGAAACGCTCTACGGCGTAACTGGCATGGTAAGGGAACGGAAGAAGGCTAACGAGCAGACCAACGTTATTTTGACCGCCCTCGGCGTAATTCTTTGCATCATCAGTCCGATCCCCCTGCTGACGGTTTCCTTCCTGGAAGCGCCGGAATACTTGGTACTCTTTATGGTATCCACCCTGCTGCTCTTTGTGAGCGTTGGCGTGAACCTTCTGGTTCGCTCCGGATCCATGAATGGATCTTATGACAAGCTCCTTCAAGAGGGCGATTATACGCTCAGCCAAAAGAAAAAGAGCCCCGTGACTGGCGCCGTCAGCACCGTCTATTGGACTCTTATCGTTGCAATTTTCCTTGCGTGGAGTTTTATCACCGACGATTGGGACAGATCTTGGATCATCTGGCCCGTGGCAGGCGTGCTCTTTGGCGGCGTCGTCACCATCAGCAGCGCCTTCGCCAAAGGAAAACGAGACTAAGATTAGAACGTGTTAGGCTCAATAATTCAAGCTCCGCATGCTACCCTCTTGGAAAGTGTATTCCGGCGTGCTAAAAGGATATTTGATCTCTTCCTGATAATACCAGGGATCCTCCGGATGACGGTCATTTTTCAAGAGGTGAAATTCCTGTGCGGGCATGTAGCCCTGCGCCAGCAAGAATGCCTTCTTGCCGTCTTCGTTCTCGCAGACGTCCACCACCATCACCACGTGTCCGGGGCTTCCCCCGTACAAGAATACGTCCCCCGCCTTTAACAGGGTGGTGACTGTCGGCTCGGACTCCTTTTCCATGGAAAGCGTTCCCGCATAACAAAAGATCGTCTTTAGGTACCTGACAAAGCACTCATAGGAGGTATCCTTGGATTTCGACTTGATCCACGATACGTTATTTCCATTGACGGTTATGCGGTTTCCGTCACGCCACTTGGAATATTCCACCAAAAATCCATTCGTAAAATGGAATTTGATCCTGTCATACTGCTCCGTCGCCCAAAAATACTCGGCATACATTCTCATCACGGAATCCGCGCACTGCTGCAGGTCATAATCTTCGATGGGAAGGTCAAACACGGCAACGTGCGCCGATTGATTTCCCTTCTCCGTTCCGTCATAGAGATGCACCTTCGCTCCCGCCGGTTTCAGGGGATACTGGCGCAAATACTCTTCAAAGCTTCCTTCCGGCGCCTCCACGCGCTCATATCCCGCTGGCGTCATCACTCTTGTTTCCAGCGTATTTCCATCCGCCTGAAGAAGATTTACCGCATTTCCCGTTGCAACTACGTCTCCCGTCGCCGTCACGTCCTCCGGCGTCAGTTCTTCCTCCGCAAAATCTATGGCATCCAGCGTCAGATCACTTGCTTCCATTGTCTTTTCGGCCAAGGAATCTTCCACGGATTTCCTTACCACTTCACCGCTGTCTTCCTCCGCGGAAATGGGTACGCCCTGTAAAATGCCCTGCGGCTCCTTCTCGCCGCAGGCCGTCAGCGAAAGGCACAACAGCCCCGCCGCCAAACAAACAAATCGTCTCTTTTTATTTACGTTTTCTCTTTTCATATTTCCTAAACCCTAGGTATCTTTTTACATATTTACGCTTATCACGTTAAGCATATCACGTTTACCACACAACGACAAACCTTATCTTATGGATTGACTAGTTTGGTCTAATATGGAAAGATAAAAAAACTACTTATTTACAAAACAATTCCAGCTTGGCGATGAGATCTTCCAAAATATATCTGGAGTCCACGTCATAATACATTTTTACCATAGGGCGCTTGCAGGTTTCTCCCGCCTGGGTTGCCTCACTTTGCCTCCCCGCCAAGGGTTCATCCCAGGCGACGGAAGACGTATCCTCCGCCACGACGGGCGCCGGCACGTATTTAAAGTGGCCGCAATCCGGATTGAGGGCCAGCGCGATCGCGGGAGAATCCCCAAGGGACCAACTCTCGCCCTTCGTCCATCCGGCAAATTCGGAATTGTTATAATTCACAAGGTTCCAGAAGAGATGCTCTCCAATCTTTCCGCAGGGCAGAATTCTTCTTTGGATCTCCGCAATGCCAATGGTGATCGTGGTATAAACCGTGGAGGGAACCACCCAGACGTCACCGCCGCAGGATAGCAAAAAGTTGGCAGCATCCACGTCATTCCCCGCGTTAAATTCACGGAAGGGAGCCGCGTGAGGAGCCTCGCCGTGGGTTCCGATCCAAATGACCGTCATTCGCTTTATGATCTCAGGGCAGGTTTTTATGGCAACCGCCACATTCGTGATCGCTCCCTGACACAGTACGAACAATGGTTTTTCATCCTCGTGCAGGGCCTCTTCGATCAGAAAACGCACGCCCTCAGATAGCTCCGCATCTTTCAACGCAGTTTCGGCCCCAGAACTCTCCGCACTGCAAGCCTCCTGCTTGTCGAAGAAGCCCGCGGGAGCGGGTCCCGCCTGCCCGTGAAATGCCGGCACGTTCTTAACGTCCATGCAATCCAGGATCGTCTGGATCTCCTGATAACTTCTTTCCATGGAGCCCTCTTCCCGAAAATGCTCTGCCAAAATGCCCTTCACGATCAGCTTAGGGCTAAGGAGCGCCTGCACGATCGCAAAGGGATCGTCCGCTTCACAGGCGGCATCCGTGTCAATGATCACTCTGATCTTTTTATACTCCGGTACGTCGAATAAAAATGCCATCTTCCTTCCCTATCCCCTCATTGATACTAATTCTCTTCCTGCAGCAGCTTCAGGACAACCTTTACGTTATCACGGTCCATCTGCTTGTAGTCCACGGATTTTCCAGTGACTTCATTCTCCCTTGCAGACAATTCGTCCAGCTCGTCCCAGCTTACCAGACAGGCGTGCTGCTTCTCTGCGGCATCCTTGGAAATCCTGACGTGTCCCACGCCGCCGACCGTTACTTCCTTGCGGAACTGCTCCGCCCTTGCCGCCCAAGTCTCGTCGCTCATCCTTACGTAACCCATGCTGTAGTGGAACGCATTCCAGCGCAGGTGCTCCGTCTTTGCCATGTTCTCCACTTTCTCGTCCGTCAGTTCCTTGGAATGATCCTCGCACAGTCTGTTTAAGTAAGCAGACAGGAAATCCGCGCTGGCGCGGCAGCTCATGCGGCTAAAGTAATCACATGCCATCCACTGTTCCTTAGGTGACCCTTCCGGATCGTTATAATAATGGTTGATCTTCATGGCGAGGTCATCCATGGTGCCGCCAAACAAAATGTCTGCGTCATGCAGGCTGGCGTACTCACTCTCCAAATGATCCTGATAGCAGACCACAGTGTCATTACAGCACTGATATACCGGCAGTTTTCTCTTTGATTTTGCGAGGAAATCCAAAATGGCATACGCGATTTCTCCTCCCTTTTTCAGATTTCCGATGGCCACCACGATATACGTAAGGCTCTGCGCATGTTCCTCCAGGAAATCGCAGAATTGCATGCTTCTGCCGCTGCCGGAATGAAACGTCACGTCGTAAGCTTTCAGCATAGCCGCATATCTTCTGCGGTAGAATCCGTCCACAATCCCGCAATTTGGATCAAACACGTGGGCATGGAAGGTGCTGCCCTCAAACTGTCCATTTGCGATCAGCTTCTTCAAAACCTCCTGTCCCATGGGACCAAAGCCCACCAACAGGACCTCAACGTCCTGCTTGGCAAGTCCGTTGTCGTCAAATTCAACAGCCTTACTGATCGGATATTTTTGAACGAGAAGACGCGCCGTCAGCTCCGAATGGTCAAACGCCTTTACCTCACCATAACCATAGTGATCCCTCGTCGCCTGAAGGTCGCCGCCGTGACGCTCCTCCTGACCGAGAAGCACCAGGGAAGTCCTCTGCGGCTCCATTTCAGCCTTTTTCAACAATGCCAGCAAATGAACCGCATACTTGATGTTTGCATCCTCGTTTTCAGAAAGCGCATAGACGTGTAGCTTACGGTCATGACGCTTCAGGGAGAGCCTTTTTAAGAAGGCTTCCTGCGGCTCCAGTGCCACGTCGTCCGAATACAGAAGCGCTCCCATCTGACGGATGGCCAATTCCTGCGAGGCATCCGCACGCCCGATAAATATCACGGATTTATGCTTGTCCGACGCCACGTGTCTTCCAAGGGTCAGGGAACTGTCCGTGATGCCATAGATGATCTCCAGATCACGCACGTTCAAAAGAAGCTGCTGGAGCTTTCTGATCGCGCCCTTTCCCAAGGCGAGCACTGCCGCACTGGCCATGGAATAATAAGCAAAAAAGTGAGCTCCCCAAAACACAAAGAGCCACAAGGAATCCGTTGCTCCCACCTTTGCAAGGGCCTCTCGAAAAACGGCTTCATTATTCATGCCCACAAACATGCGTCCCACGTCGATTAGCGTCCGAAGTACGGCCGTCACCCGGTCAAACATGCTGTTATGCCCGTGAGAATAGGCGAAGCCATAGATCACGATTCCGCCTGCTGCCGCGATAAAGAAAGCAATGCCCGTGATTCGTTCCCGATGTTCCTGTTCCAACGCAAAGTAAAGCACCAACGCCAGAAAGAATGCCGCCGATATCAGAATTACCGTCATGTCTACTGCCATTTTACTTGATCTCCCCTAGTATCTCCCAAGCTGAATCATCCAATGCCTGTTCCTGCTCCGTCAGTTCCTCATACGATACCAGCATGGGGTGATGACGAAGCTGATTATCCCTTACGGGCGCGTAACTCCAATTGTTCATCACGTGGAATCGCATCCAGCGCTTATGCTCCAGCCACCTGCAGGCTTCCTTCCGCTCGGCGGAAAGCTCGCAATATCTCGCGAATGCCGTAGCGCAAACCTCTGGCGTCACCTGCGTGACGTTCTCCTGAGGCAGGAGCAACCGGATCTTCGTAAGCAAATGATCGGCCGCGGCGATGTTCGACTGCCTGTGGAACTCAGAAAGCTCCATCCAGCCCGTACCACTGCCCGTCTTGTTACAATAAAACTCATTCAGCTTGACCGCCATGCGGTTCAGTTTTTCCTGCATGACGATCTCACCCGTCAGCAACTGATCGTCCCCGCCAAAGTTTCTGCAACGGTCATCCGCCTTGGAAGTGTACGCATCCACCTGCGCCCTCGTCGGGAAATGCCGCCGTAGCTCCGTCATGCGGGAGAGATTGACCTCCTCGTCGTCAGCACAGAAAATGATGCGGCTTGCACTTGCCAGGAGCGCAGGGGACGCATTCCACGCCTGCCCTTCAAAGAATAAACCGTCTTCGTCCACCGGCTTAACGCCGATCCCGACAATCTTACCAAGTTCATAATGATCCCTCTGGAATTCCGTCCAATCCCCAAACATGTGGTACTCCAGGGATTGTTCCCAGGGAAGCACGTTGATGAGAATGCCCCTCTCCAAGATCTGGCGGGCAACCTTCCCGTCACCGACAAGCAGGATCACTTTCTCATTCGTCTCCACCGGAAAGCTCGTCCAATAGCTTCGCGCGATGGAGTCCGGGCGATGGAACAAAACCATTCCGTCAGGCACGTGGTCCGGCGCGTGATCCGCATCGCAGAACACCTTAAGCCCTGGGCGATTTCCCCTCTTTAACAGGCCGCGCCCGAGGGCGTCATTCTCCCAGCCGTTTTTTGTCATAAAGAATACGTTGCATCGTTTCGAAGGATCCTGCCTTTTGATCACGACCTCCGTCGGCTCATCGATGATCACGTGATGCTTCATGGTCGGAAAATACTCCTGGGAGATCGTCTCCTCCCTGCCGCAAAAGACGTAAGCCGCCTTGGGATCTTCCTTTGCCAGTCTGCTGGCCAGGATCTGCGTGCTCTCATCCAGCGTCGAGAACACATACCAATTCCTGTGACGCACGCACCAGAGCAAAAAGCAAGGCAAAAGACGTCCAAAGAGAACCGTAAACGTCAGGCCCAGCAGGAACGTCAGAACGCCTGCACTGGAAACCATCATAATTGCCCCGATGGTCTTTCCCGCCATGGTGACCGGCGTCACGTCGCCGTATCCAACGGTCGTCAGCGTCGCCAGCAGATACCATGCGGCGTCGCCAAGATTCGTGATACTGCTTTCCGCCCCCTTCGACACCGTCTCGGCAACAAAAAGCAAAACTGTCAAAATAAAGTAAAAAAAGATAATGGAAAATATGATCTGTATGATCCGGTTCTTTTTCATAGCGTCGCCTCTCACTTAAAAATCTTTTTTTATTATACCTAAAATTCTTTCCAACGTCAAAATCACTAGTGACTTTCTTTTTTCCCCGTTTTTTGGTATAATTGGGCAAACAGACCGTACCCCCTCTAAACGTTGTTTTACAAAGGAGTTCATTTTATGAGAGTCGCAGTTTGTGACGACGAGGAAATCTTTCAGGAACAAATCCGGAACCTGATTGATAAGATTTATAACAGCATGGACGTAATCGTGGACGTGTTTTCAGAAGGAAAGAAGCTTTTGGAGAGATTCGACGCCAATCCCTATGACGTCATCTTTTTGGACATCGAAA
This sequence comes from uncultured Lachnospiraceae bacterium, assembly GCA_946414885.1. Classification (GTDB taxonomy): domain Bacteria; phylum Bacillota; class Clostridia; order Lachnospirales; family Lachnospiraceae; genus Acetatifactor. The sequence continues at coordinate 70,601 of CAMKQH010000003.1, read as the reverse complement.
TGCCTTCCATGGACGGGATCACCCTGGCCAAGAAGCTTCGTCAGCGAAGCGAGAACGTTTTTATCGTATTCCTGACGTCACACGTGGAATACGCGCTGGAAGGTTATGAAGTAAATGCCTTGCGCTATCTGACGAAGCCCATCCGTGAAGACAAGCTTCGCGAGGTATTAAAATACGTGATGGACAAGAATACGGCGAAACGTCAGCTCATGATCAAGTCAGAGGGCGAGGAGCTTCGTTTGAACGTCGCTGACATATTATACTTTGAAGCGCAGAACCAGTACGTCATGATCTATTTGCGCGGCGAGGAACACCTGGTCCGCGCCAACATGGGTGATTTTGAGGAACAGCTTCGGGAAGACGGGTTCTTCCGCATTCACAGGGGCTACCTGATCTCCCTCGCCAAAGTTAAAAAGATCGTAAAGTCTGAAGTCATTATGGAAAACGGCGCGAGCCTGCCCGTCAGCAGAAGCAATCTGAAATCGCTGAAGGAATCCTTGTATTCCTTTGTGGAGGGCGAGGCATTCTAACGCGGGGTTCCTCCCGATTTAACAATTCGCGACGTGTTTTTTACCGTTTACAACAGTTTTTCCCCGAAAACAACCTGCCTGCGCTATGGTGGGTTCAACAAGAAAACAACGCAAGGCATTCAGAAAATGATTGCCTTAGCAACAAAAAGAAGGGGAAAACGTTATGAAACAAATTGGAAAAGCTATCTGTTATTTTATTCTCTATCTCTTCGGCCAGTTCGTTATTGGCTACATGGTTCAATTTTTAATCGGCATGCAGGCGGGCGCCGAGATCAAGGCAGCCGGCCTGCAGTTAACGCAGGAAGAAACCATTGCTTACGCCAATAACTATTATGCAAGCCGCATGTGGATCGACCTTGCGGTACGCGCCATCTTTACCTTGGTCTTCCTGATCGCCTTCTTTGCGATCCGCAGGAAGAACGTTGCCAAGGAATTGGATCTCAAGAAGATACCCGCCGCAAAATCCCTTGCCGCCGCACTCGGCGCACTCTTCGTGATCTTCACCGTAAACATGAGCATGGGTTTCCTTCCCAGCGAGAGCGTGGAGGAATTCACGGAAGCATCCCAGAATCTTTATGCATACTCCTTGTGGCAGGCATTCCTGACCAATGCCTTCTTGGTTCCCGTTTTGGAGGAAGTGATCTTCCGCGGCGTGCTCTTTTCCAGGCTCCAGAAGGTTATGCCTAACGTTGTCGTAGCCTTGATCACTTCCGTACTCTTTGGTCTCATGCACGGACAGATCATTTGGATCCTCTTCGCCTTCACCGTAGGCCTGCTTCTTAGCTACGTCCGGATCAAAACCGGATCCATCCTGCCCACCATCATGATGCACGTATTGATCAACAGCTATGCCGTTATCGTAAATTATAAGCTCTTCACCATCGAGTCCAACGCCGTTGCAATCACCCTGATGATCGTTGGCGTTCTTGGCCTCGCAGGCTGCATCTTCCTCATGACCAAGGCATGTAAGGCAGAAAAAGAGAATCCTGCAAAGATTGAAGTATCGACCATCGTAATGTAAAAAAAGAGGGCAGAGTTGGATCCCCTGATCCGGCTCTGCCCATCTTATTCTTTACTTAAATCCCACGACCTTCTGCACTTCTATTTTCTCGTTAAATTCCTTTTCGCCGCTGGCGGCAATGAAATCTTCCCTCGTCAGTACAATGTTGCTTACGCCTGCAAGACTGCATCTAAGGGCTGCCTTCGACCAGGTTCTCTCATACAGATTTCTCACGAATCTTGCATTCGCAAATTCCTTGGACTCCAGATACTTATCAGAGAGTGCCATAAAGTACTTGTGCGCCTCTTCCTCCAGACCGGGATCAAATGCAAAATGCTTTCTCACCATCAGCATGAAGATGTCAAACAATTGCTTTTTACTGTAATTCGGGAAATGCAGGATCACGGGCATTCTGCTTCGGATGCCGGGGTTCGCCTTCATCAGCGTCTCCATCTCATCCGTGTAACCTGCCATGACCACCAACATGTCATCCCTGTGATTCTCCATCTCGGAGATCAGCGTCGTGATCGCTTCCTTTCCGAAATCATTGTTGGAATGATCCTCCGTATAAAGAGAGTATGCTTCGTCGATGAAAAGTACGGAACCGTAAGAGTCCCGGCAGATCGTCGACGTCTTTACCGCCGTCTGTCCCACGTATTCCGCCACCAGGTCTCTTCCGCTGTACTCAAAGAACGCACCCTTCCGGAGAATTCCCTCTTCTCTCATGATCTGACCAATGATCCTTGCCACGGTGGTTTTTCCCGTTCCGGGAGCTCCCGTAAAGCGCATGTGAATGCTGGGGCGATCCAGCTTTTCATTAGCCATGGCAACCTTGATCTGCGCGATGATCTCCCTGATGCGGACGGTAATGTCTTCCATGCCGATCAGTTCCGCAAGCGCCGCGTAACCCGTTGCCTTTCCCCTTTCCTCACGGACAAGACCGGCTATGTCTTCTGGATTCAAGGTGAAGGGATCCACCTCCGCGCCTTCTGCCTTTTTCCTTGCATTGTCAGCAATCTTCCGCAGGATGATCTCATTGGCGATCTTCTCCACGCTCTTATAACCGTAAAACCGTCCGTCCATCTTTTCCTGATGGATCTTTTCGATCGCCATTTCATTAATGGCAACGTCAGGCATAAGCTTTGCCTTATTCAGATTCTCCCACAAGAATTCCATCAGGCACAGATCGGAATAGGGCGGGATCTGGATCGTCTCAAGAAGCATCATGTCGGAAAGCACGGTCTTAATCTCGTCAAAGGCCTTCTTCTCCAAAAACGGAATGCGGAAGACAAAAACGTAATCCCTCTGCAAATCCTCAATACGTCTCACAAATCTCCGGAGTTCATCCGTCTTATTCCCCTCCAGGAAATAAGAGATATCAATGCCGATCACGTGCAGGTTCTTCTTATTGTCTTCATCCCTCAAAAGGTCGATCGCTGAGTCCTCGTCAAAATGTCCGTTCTTCTCCTCCGCCCCCATCACAAACTCTGCATACGCGTAATCCGTGCCATCCTCAGGCTTCGGAAATACTTCGTGTGCGATCAGAACCGTCGAAAGCCCCGAGATCAGCGTCGAGAAACCGCAGCCGGAATCAATGGCACAAAGATAATTTTGCTTCTTTATGACGTCCTCTGCTCCCAGCTCCCTTATATACGGCAGCCTCTCCAACAGCTCCGTAATGCGTCGTACGAAGTCGTCCATTCCGTAAAAATTCGTATAAATGCCCTTCGTATACTTTGACTTGCCATCCGTCTCGACGTCACCAATCTCGGAGATCTGGATTTCCGCAAAGGGCTCCCCGGGAAAGGCCTTCTCCCACGCCTGCTCCAATAATTTCCTGCACGCCGATTTCGTCTCCGCCTTCAACAAATAACAGGCATAGGTAAACCTGCCGATCTCCAAAACGGCCCCCGCCTCTTCCGGAAAATGCTCCGTCACTTTCGCCGCAAAACTCCCCAAATCTCCTTCATGATCCTTCGAAAACTGCTGCGTCAACGCAACTCTTGCAATAAAATCCGCCATCTCCTGCTCTCCTTCAACCGTGTCACGTATTATTTTTCAAAAGTGACCAGTCCTATGTCCGTTGGATGATCCATGTATAATACTTCCTTTGCCTTTGTTTTATGCATCAAAATCATCTGCGTAATCAACAGATCCCCGCCCGCAGACACGATCATAAGCGCTCCAAGGAAAAAGGTCGGACCGTGATGCAAAAAGAACGCCAACACGCAAATACCAATTCCCAACACGATGCACGGCATCAAACTGCCGATAACGTAAGCCCACTTTTTCAAAGCTGCCTTACAGGTACAGTATGGAGTCATATATTGAACAATAAATCCGAACTCAATGTTCTTTTTGAATCCGCCTTTTGCAAACAATCCCCACGTAATGCCGTGAATCAGCTCATGCACAACAACCAGTATCAAAAAAAGCACTATCAGCAACATATTCCACGGGTTTTTTCCGTCATCCTCCAGTCTGGCTCCAAACGCATAACCGATCAGGAAAACAATCAGTGCCAAAATAGCTCCGTACAGACATCCGAGAGTGTTGGCCTTTAAGGCAGACGTCGTTAAATCCTTCTTCTCATAGCCATTTTGAAGCATTTCTTCTTCCTGTTTCTGAAATGCTTCCAATCGTCTTTGCTCAGCCTTTGTCAGCTTTCGTCCGTTTGTTTGTTCCTTCTTCTCTTTATTCTTCGTCATCTTGCTTCAACCGCTTTACGCGGCCCTCCTCACCCAATGGATTAAAATCAATGGCATCGCAATTCGTCACGGTCCCCTTTGCCCAAGGGCTGCCCACGTCGCAGCGTCCCAAATGATGCTGCTCTTTAACCACGCCTTCTTCCTGCGATTCCGTAAAGCTTACTTTGAGCCTGCCGACGCCATCTTCCATCTTTCCGTCGATCATTTTGATCAGTTCGTCGATCTCTTTTTCATTCATGCCATTATACCATCCTTGTCATTATTCTCGAAGCTCGCCATAAAAACCGGCATACGGAAATTGATAAAGCGTTACCTTGTTTCCAAACAGGTCCACGGGCTTACCTTGCACCTTTCCCGCAACGATTTCCTCCGCACCGCCGATCAACAGACTGATCTGGGAAGGATCAACCGGGAACGTGCCGTGAGAAGGATACACCACGTCAAAACGCTCCAGATAACCAAGAAGCTTTTTCATGCTCAAAATATAATCCGAGATATTACGCTTTTCGCCAAACATATAAATCGTTCCCGCCTGCACGGAATCGCCGGAGATCAGCACTCTCGCATTGACGTCAAGGATCGCAACGCTTCCCGGCGTATGCCCCGGAATGTCAATGATCTCTAAGGGACGGCCGCCCAGATCGATCACGTCGCCGTCCTTGATCGGCCGGATCTCGCCCTTACCGCCCGCTGCACGGAAATTCCCTTCCTCCGCAGGACTCATATAACACCACGCAAATGCGCCATTACCGGACACGTGATCCCTGTCTGCATGCGTGTTCATCATCTCCAGTGGCTTCTTTGTAAGCGTTTTTGCAATCTCTGCCGCATTTGGCGTAGTCATGCCGCTGTCGATCATAAGCGCTTTCTCCGTGCCTTCCAGCACAAAAAAACGCACCATGCCATCCTCGATTCTCCAAGTGTTCTCATTGATCTGAATGATCTCTGTCATTTCTTTTCCTCCAATCGGTAGTTTGTCCGTGATCCGTTCTTTTTGACTCACTGCTGCTCAAACCATGCGATGGCGCGTTTTGGCCAGCCTTCCATGCACGTGCCGGAGCCGTCAGCAAAGCCGTGTCCCCCCGTCGGTCCAACCTCCAGTCGGCAGGGGATTCCCAAATCATCCAACGCTCTCGCCAGCATCTTGGAATGCTCCGGATTCACCAGTTCATCCTCTGCCGCAACAAAAATGGCAGTTGGCGGAAATCCCTCCGCGTGGGAAGGTATCTCAAAGCAGCTGTTACAAGCTTCCTCCATGGTGCAGCCAAGACCACTGCGCGCAAATTCATCCTTGTCCTGGCCTTCCGCCCAGTTCTTCTCGCTTAGCAAACGATAGGAAGTTGCGGGATAGATGGGGAAACATGCCTTGGGCTTTGCGAGGTGATAGGCTGCATAGCCCTTTTCCGTATTCCAAAGACAAATGACATAACCGCCCGCAGAGAATCCGCAGGTTATATACTTGTCCGGATCCACGCCAAACTGATCCTTCTTTGTCTTGATGATCTCCATGGCACGCGCCATGTCATCCATGGCCTTTACGGCAGAAGCCTCCGTGGACACCCGATAGGTCAGAATGAAAACATTGTACCCCAGCTCATTAAAATGCCTTGCCACCGGCCAGCCCTCCGTAAGGCTCCAGACATTGACAAATCCACCTCCCGGAACCAAAAAGATAAAAGGCCTGTCTGCGGAACCTGCGCTGTCCGAAGGGAAATAAACAATGTTTCTCCCCACCTTCTCAGGCGCTTCCTTGCATTCTTCGGCGGAATACAAAGGATAATAATACTGGCCTCTGTCCGCGATCTCAAACAATCTGGTAAAACCAAATTCCAGGATGCCCCAACCCATCTTTTCGGCGATTTCCCGTAGCGTCCAGTTGTAGAATTCTTCTTTCGACAGGTCCCACTTACTGATCGCATCCGGCGCAATCTGCGCGATCCTTGGATCCTCCAAGATTTCCCCCAGCGTCTTTTCCATTAGCATTGCTTTTTCCTCCCTTTCCGGCCAGATGCTGCCCTCGTCGAGCCCTTGCTCCGTAAGCCATGCATCTGCAACCGTTACGTATTTTACTTCCCCCTGATCATTCTCAAGAGTCACCGAAACCATCATTTCTTCCTGCCCCGGCGCCCGTTCCTCACATCCAAAATCACCGTCAAAAATATGTTTGATCCTCCACATGTCCTCACCCCTTCGGAATCCGGATGACAATGCCAAACAATCCGTCTTTTAGTTCTGCCTTGATCTCGCCGCCCATGTGCGTCACGATCTTTTTTGCAATGGCAAGTCCCAGCCCCGTCGTCTTTTTGGAGCGCGACTTGTCCGTTGTAAAGAACCGGTCAAACAGCCTGTCCAAATCCTCCGGGGCAATGTCTCCCGCATCATTCCGGAAACAAAAGGCATAAGCCTCCGGCTCTTGCCAGGAGGCTATGGAATAGTTCGTTTTCCCATGCACCAATGCATTGAAGATAATGTTAGAAAAGACTCGCGTCACGGCATCCGGATCGGCCATGCACCGAAACTCTTCGTCCGCGATCTGAATCTCAGGCTCTTCTCCCTTGGCCTCAAAATTCGAATAAAACGAAACCGCCGTCTTCCGGAGAATTGCATTTAGGTCCAGCGGAACTTCGTGATATTCAAAGGAATCTGACTCGAGCCTTGCAAAGTCAAAGAGCTGGTTCAAAAGACGCTTTAGGGTGTCAGACCGCTCTAATATGGTATCAACCGCCTCCAAGTCCCCCTTTGAAAGATTGCCTGAATTCTTCAAGATCTTCGCATATCCTTCAATGGAAGTCAGCGGCGTTCTCACGTCATGGGCAAGATTCGTGATGGTCTCCTTGATGGTCTCATCCTTGTGCTTTAGCTCCGCGATGCTCTTTCGGTACTTATCCACGAGAAGATTCATCTCATCCACCAGTTTTCCGATCTCCGGCGTCTGAAAATCAACCGGCACCATGATCGACGTATCGCCCTCCTGCAAGGTTTCCACAAACTGACGGAGTCTGATGATCTGCCGCCGCATGAAGATCAGGCAACAAACTAGAAGGAGGCAAAGGAGCCCCAGAATTGCAATTATGATTCCCGTCCCTAAGCTCACGTCCTTCCCTCCTTAAGTCTTTTATTCTACGTCGCCGCGCACGCCAAACAGGATCACTGCAAGGCTGCATGCCGCCAGATATGCCGCAAAAACGATCAAAATCCAAATCCAATCATCCGCGCCTGCAAAGCTTACGCGCAAAGGCTGTGCAAAGGCCCAAACGCCCGTCAGCGCGTCGCCAAGCGACAGAGCCGTCTCGATTTTGGAAAGTGCCATGGTCCCAAACATCAAAAGAATCGTGTTGATCGAGGATGACACTTCGCTGACCTTTATCAAAAAATAGACCGTTAGGATCAAAACTGCCGCGGTGCCGTGAGCGACCGACTGCAGCATAAAATATCTTAGCAAAAGGACTGCAAGTATCGCGTTAAACTGCATTCCCAACACGACCACGCCATAGGCCGCGCCAATTGTAATGGCAACAAAGCTAAGCATTACGGCAAGCGTCAAAATGCAGGGCAGCTTGGAAAAGTAATAGCCCGCCCTGGAGATTCCCCTTGCCACAAAAAGCTTCCAGGACTTATCCTTAAACTCCGAGGTAAACAGCACGATGGAGCTTACCAGGAGCGGTACCATCACGGCATGGTAACCCATAAAATCTCTCCAGTATTTCTCTGCAGCCATGGCGTCCGACGCGTTGAGCTTTCCGTCAGCGATCCAAGTCAGCATCACACTGACAAAAAGCGACCACGCCGCAGTTCCGGCAAGGCTGATCCACGTCGCCTTGTCGTGAAACAGCTTATAGAAAGAGGCTCTGATCATGTTTTTCATTGCTCTTCCCTCGCCGTCATCAAATTGTTAAAGAACTCTTCCAGACTCTCGCCAACGCGAACCATCTCGCCCACTTCCACGCCGCCACGCACCATTGCCGTAACGACCTTGGCCGACTCGTCAACGTAATCAAAGAGTCTTACGTACTCGGCATCGATCACCTCGTAGTTGTTCGTGCCAAGCTCTTTTTCGCAGACCATGGCTGCCTTTGCCGTATCGGAAACCTTAAGTCTTAAGCAAGTCTTGCTCTTCTCCTCCAGCTCCTCATTGGAAAGCTCCTGGATCAAATGACCGGCCTTCATAAATCCATAGCGGGTCGCCACCTTGGACACCTCGTCCAAGAGATGGCTCGAGATCAGGATCGTGGTCTGATTTTCCGCATTCAGCTTCTTTAAGAGCTGGCGGATCTCCTGAATGCCCATGGGATCGAGTCCATTCATGGGCTCGTCAAGGATCAGGAAATCAGGGGAACCCAAAAGCGCAATGCCGATCGCAAGTCTTTGCTTCATGCCAAGAGAGGTCTTCTTAATGACCTTGTTGGCGTTAGCCTTCATGCCAACCAACTCCAGGATCCGGTCCACCTCTCCCTCCTTATGGCAGCCAAATGCCCTGGAAAACATTTCCAGATTGTCGCGTACGGTAAGTCTCGAATCCAGTGCCGGGGAATCTATGAGACAACCCATGCGGAAACGCGCCACCTCCGGATGCTTGTTTTCAAACAGGATCACCTCTCCGGAGGTCGGAGCGGCAAGACCGCTCAGCATTTTCATCAAAGTGGATTTTCCTGCGCCGTTCTCGCCGATCAGTGCGTATACGTCGCCCTTTTCTATGCTCATGTTTACGCCGTCCACGGCAGCAAACCCATGATATTTCTTCGTCAGTGCCTTTGTTTTTACAATGTTGCTCATCTTTTTTCTCCCTTCGTCTGCAACCTCTTTTAAGATCATTATCCCGTGAGAGTTTAAGGAAAGCTTTCAAAAATGTTTAAGGAATTCATAAAGTTTTACATTGCAAAAACCCAATTAATCTATGTCTTTACGGCTCAGGAAAGCAATCGCGGCCAGGCTGCAGATCACCAGATACCCAAGAAACGAGATCAGGATCCTTCCCCATGCGACGGGACCGTTAAACTCCACAAATGCCGTCTGGGAAAAGGCCCAGAAATCCGTGATCACCTCTCCTAAGGACAATGCTTTTTCAACGCCGGAAAGCATCACGTAACCGAATACCATCAAAAACAGACTGATGATCGAAGCGATCTCGCCGCGCTTGATGATGCAGATCAAGGCGATGACCAGAACTGCGATGGAAAAATGCGCCAGCGTTTCTCCCAAAAAGAACTTGATCACGTTTCCCACGTATGCCGCGTCCATCGTCGCATGAAGCAAAGCCACGTTGCAGATCGCCAGCGTCAAAATGGATATGAAACTAAGAATCACGGTTAGGCAAAGCATGCTGGCCAGCTTGGAAAGAAAGTAGCTGGTCTTGGAAATTCCCTTTGCGATCAGAAGCTTCCAGGATCTGTCGCGGAATTCACCCGAAAACAGAAGCACTGCGCTTATGATCAGCGGAACTTCTATCACGTGCAAACCGATGAAACCATACCAGCGGTTTGCCAGCTGTGACACGTCCTCAATGCCGCGTGCATGGCTGGTAAGCACCTGCGCCATGATCACAACCAGCGCCCAGCCCGCCGTCCCAATCAGGCAAAGCCCAAAAGCCTTGTCGCGAAACATCTTGTAAAATGAAGCCCTCATTGCATTTAACATCGTTAATTCCTCCTTAAACCTTCCTTTTTCCTCAACGGGTTTGCTCTTTACAACTCTCAGAATACGGGAAGAGTTTAAGAAAATCATTTACAAAAGTTTAAGGAATTCATAAAGAATCCATCTTAAATCCAATACCCCAGACGGTTTTTACGTAGGAACGGTCCGGCTCCAATGCCGCCAGTTTCTTCCGGATGTTGCTCACGTGAACGCTGATGGTGTTATCGCTGGCGTCCGGCTGCTCATTCCAGAGCTTCTCATAGATCATCTCCTTCGTAAACACGACGGAAGGGCGCTCCATCATCATCTCCAAAATGGCAAATTCATTTTTCGTCAGCGCCACGGGCTGATCCAGCTGCGTCAGACTCTTTGCCTCGGGATCCAGCTCCAGGTTGCCGTAGGAAAGCACCCTCTTTGCGGGAGCCGCGTGGTTGCGGCGCAGCACGATCTCAATCCTCGCAAGGAGTTCCTCCGGATCAAAGGGCTTCGTCACGTAATCCTCCGCACCGCCCTTCAGAAGCACCAGCTTGCTCGCCACGTCATCCTTCGCCGACAACGCGATCACGGGCGTCGGACAATTCTTTACAATATAATCCAGGACCTCCTCTCCCGTCATTCCGGGAAGCATCAGATCCAAAACCACCAGCTCATACCGGTTCCGCTCAAGCAGCATCACCGCTTCCGTCCCGGAGTACGCGCCGTCCGTGCGATACCCCTTGCTCACCAGGTATTCCCGCACCATCTTATTGATCGCCTGATCATCATCCACCACCAAAATACTTCTCATTATTCCCCCTTGAGGCTGTACTACGCAATAGAGTACGAATATTACCTCTTCCTTAAATACGGACTAAGAATCCATATATGAGTATATCCCATGATACTTTGAAGCGTCAAGTGTAAGCCACTTGGGAAAGTTTGGTGTGTCAAACGGCACAAAAAAGCCTTGGGAAACAATATCCCAAGGCTTTTTCATTCTAGATCATCATCTGGTAAATCTTCGTGCAATCCTCTTCATTCAGCGTTACAAAGCCGGAGATGGAACCAGTTCTTCCGTCGCCCCTGCAAAGTACGGACACGAGTTTTGGAATGTCCTCTTCCTTCGCGCCAAGCTCTTCAAAGTTCTTCGGCATGCCAATCGAGATCAGGAAATTCTGGAATGCCTTGATTCCTGCAAGCGCCGTCACTTCGGGATGCTCAAAATCCATCTGGCAGCCCCACACGCGAACGGCCACCTGCGCGAAGCGCATCACGTTATGATGCATCACGTACTTAAACACGGCGGGCATCGTTACCGCAAGTCCGGCGCCGTGGGCGCAGTCATATAATGCTGACAGTTCATGCTCAATGTTATGACTGTTCCAGTCCTGACTTCTTCCAACGCCGCAGGAATTATTGTGCGCCATCATGCCGGCCCACATAATGTTGGCCCGCGCGTCATAATTGTCGGGATTCTCGATCACTCGCGGCGTCTCGTGCACCATGGTAAGAAGCAGCGCCTCGATCAGTCTGTCCGTCACTTCCACTTCCTTGGAGTTCGTAAGATATCTCTCATAAAGGTGTGCCATGATGTCCGTCGCGCCTGCTGCCGTCTGGTATGCCGGAAGCGTCTGCGTCAGCGCCGGGTTCAAAATACTGAACTTCGGGCGGATCGCATTTCCGCTCGCGCCGCGCTTAAACATGCCCTCTTCCTTCGTGATCACGGAGTCAGGGCTTCCCTCACTTCCCGCTGCGGCGATCGTAAGCACCGTACCCACGGGCAAAGCCTTCGTGATGGGTTTTCCGCTGTAGAAATCCCAGAAATCACCGTCATAAACGGTACCAGCCGCAATGGCCTTCGCGGAATCGATCGTGCTTCCGCCGCCCACGGCAAGGATGAAATCCACGCCCTCCTTCTTACAGAGCTCTATGCCCTCATATACCAATCCGCTTCTGGGGTTCGGTTTTACGCCGCCCAGTTCAACAAACGGAACGTCCGCATCCGCCAAAGATTTCTTCACCCTGTCCAGCAGCCCGGAGCGCACCACGCTTCCGCCGCCGAAGTGGATCAGAACCTTACTTCCCCCAAACTGCTTTACCAAGTTTCCTGCCTGATTCTCTGCGCCCTTGCCAAACGCGAAATATGTCGGTGAATAGAAACTAAAATTCTCCATACCCTTCTCCTTCCGCAAAAAATGCACTATAAGTCCAAAATCTATCTACATTTTTAGCTTACGCCTTTCCAAAGAAAAAGAATAGTAAATAATTGAGAAATTCTGCCTATTTTTTGTCATGTCTGTCTTATCAAAACGATCTTAATATTCCGTCTTTACTTCTTTCAAACCATAAATCTCTTTAAATCTTTTTTCCTCCTCCGGAGAGCGGATCAGCATGACTTCCGTAAAATGTCCATCCGTCTTATTCTTAAATCCCGCAACCTTCTCCCCCGTGCAGATTGAACTCCGGATCACCGCATACTGCGTCTGAGGATCAAAGGGTGCCGTCTCCTTCAAGTGCTTTTCATAATATGGCACAGCCCCAAAATCCTGATGCATTTCAATGGCAAATACCACTGCAAAAGCAATCAGGATCAGCACTCCAATGATCACCAGTATCCAGAAAACCTTATGAAACAAAAACCAAAAAACGGCAGGAAGAACCGCTCCGACGAGTAATCCCGCCGCGATCCATGCCCCGCCGTAGTGGATGGTATTGATTTTCGGTAAGCCGCGTTTTTTCTCCTGTTCCTCTTTCATGAGCGTCGCCTCCACGCACGTGATGAATCAGATCACCCCAATGCTTCTCAAAACAAACAGCCACAAGGTTAAAGAAAACGAGCATCCAAAGGTAGTCAGCATGATCACGCTGCTGCTCAGCGTCCCTTCATGCCCCATGCTCTTTGCCATGATATAACAGCTCACCGTCGTAGCGCTTCCGAGCATCACGAGGATCGCAACGATCTGCTCCCCTGCGAAACCAAGGGCAACCGCGACCGGCAAAAAGATTGCCGCCAGCGCAAAGAGTTTGATAAACGCCGCAACCAGCGCCGGCCGTATGTCTTTTGCCGCCTTCTTAAACTCAAAGGTCGCTCCCATGGACATCAGTCCCAAAGGCGTTGCCAGCGCGGAAAGATTCGTAACGACCGTTTGGAAGATCTTAGGCTGCGGAATGCGGATCAAAGACCACAGCAGTCCGACGGCAATCCCGATAATAATGGGATTGGTGATAATTCCCAGCAATGTCTTTTTTATCAAGGCGCCGTTATCCCGTGCCTTGCTTCCTGACATACCCTGCAAAGCCGCATCACCCTGAGCCCTTGACGCTCTCTGCCCGTTTGCGTCGTCTTGCACTCCCGCCGCGTCGCCCTGCGGCTGCGCCGTCAGCATCAGCACGATCACCGCGAAAACATTATAGAGCGGCACGCTGCCGAGGATCATCAATGGTCCCATGCCGCTGGCCGCATCGCCGTAAATGTTATGAATGAACGCGATCCCAAGAAGCGCCGCGCTGCTGCGATAGGACGCCTGAATGAATTCCCCGCGTTTTCCCCTGTCCTTGACGATCAGCTTCGAAAGCAGTGCGATCACCGCAATGCTGACGCTCGTCACAACAAAGCAAAACAACACGAACTTTCCATTCCAGGTTCCTGCAAAATCCTGACTGGCAAGATCCTTAAACACCAACACCGGCAGCGTGATCTTGAACGTAAACTTGTTCATCCAATTCGCCGCCTTTTCATCGATCAGTCCAATCTTCCGAAAGAGATATCCCAGCACCATCATGGCGAAGATCGGTGCCGTCGCATTTAGGCTAAATAGTAAATTCTCCATATTCTCACTTCCGTATACGTGCCGCAGGGCACGCCAGTGACACGATTAGTAATTTATTTCTTGAAGGATTTTGTCGATCAGCTCCGCGTTACGGATGGAGAACTCAGGCGTTACGTGGGGCTTCTCGCCGTACAGGATGCACCTGCTGAGCTGTTCCACCTCAAGCGCGTAGTTCTGCGGAACAAAGACCGTCTTTTCCTTCATGCCTTCCGGCGTATAAATCCGATAGGAAACGTTCCTCTCCTGATTATATTCCACCTCCGACCGGATGCATCCCTTGGAGCCGTGAATATACAACCTGTCGAATCTGGAATTCGAGTTTTCCCCAAGATTCATTCCCACGTTAAAAGACGCCCTGACGCCATTTTGGAACTTTATTAGGCCCGCCGTCATAAAGTCCACGCCCAGGTCCGTAAATTCAGCGCTGGCCTTGACAAAATCCAGCGCAAGAGCATCCTCACGTGCGCCTTCTCCCTTTGCCTCTTCCTGCGCCTCCGTCAGCGTTAGGATCATCGTCGTGCAGTAGCATCCGAGGTCATACGTGGCTCCGCCGCCAAATTCCTTATGGAGCCTGAAATCCTCCTTATAACCCTGAGTGACAAATGCCGTGTCAATATAGTTCACGTCGCCGATGATGCCACTCTTTACGTCCTTCTTCAACTCTTCCACGTAAGGGCTGTGCAGATAAGCATACGCCTCCATGAGCAGTACGCCGCATTCCTCCGCCGTGCGATACATTTCCTTCGCTTCCTGCGCATTCATCGCCAGCGGTTTTTCACACAGCACGTGCTTTCCGGCTTGCAGCGCCGTCTTCACCCACTTGAGGTGAATGTCGTTCGGAAGCGGAATATAAACTGCCTGCACGTCCGCATCGGCGATCAGTTCGTCATAGCTTCCGTAAGCCTTTGGAATGCCATAGTCGCTTGCAAAGCGCTGTGCCTTCTCAAGGCTCCTTCCGGCGATCGCGTATAGCTCACAGCTTTCCGCCTGCTTCATTCCCGGGATCGTACACCACTTTGCAATGTTAGCCGTTCCCAAAATCCCCCATTTTACCTTCTGCATCCCCTGGCTCCTTTCTGACCTCAAGCCCATTCTAACCATCATTTTCCAGTTACGCATCAATCTTCCGGATGCTGCTGATAATACTTCTCCTTATCTTCGTACATTCGCTCATCCGCAAGACGCATTGCGTCGCGCACGTCCTCTTTCGCGTCTGCATAGCAGGAACCAATGGCAAACCTAATTTCTTCTGATTCCTCCGCCCGAATGCGCAGCGTTTCTATCCTGCGGTTAAATTCCTCCTGGGAAAGTTCCGTGGAGAAGATCAGGAATTCATCTCCGCCAATCCTGTAAACGTCACAGTCATGATATACGTCCTTCAGAATATTCGCTGCCTTCCTCAAGAATTCATCTCCTGCCACGTGTCCGCCTTGATCATTCACCTTTTTCAGGCCGTTCAGATCCACAAAGACGATGCCGTATGGCTTATGCAGAACCTTCTCGCCACACGTGAGCTCCGAGATCCTGTTATTCATGGCATTACGGTTTAACAGCCCCGTCAGAAGGTCCTCATCGCTCAGACGCTTCATCTCCTGGAACATGAGATGGTTGGCAATCTCCGTTGCAAGAATAAACGTGGAAACCTCCAGCGTTGCCTTGATGTTCAGCGTGTCCGCGTCATTGAAATTGGTTGCCCACAAGTATCCCAAAGTCTTCCCGTTATACCTGAGCGGATATAACACAAGGTTGTAAACTCCTGCCATTTTTAAGGAATCATACCATTTGGGATTCGCAACCTTAACCTTTTCCATGTCCTTCTCGTCATGGATGATGTAGCAATTGCTTCCGGCGATCGCGTCTGTCCACATCTCAACGATCGTAAAGAACGCATCGTTGACGTAGGTGCTCATCCTCGGAGTGTCATCTCCTTCGATCACGCTGTCGCCCAGCACGGAACAAGTGCGCTGCTCAAAATCCGTCAACAGAAGGCAGCACCTGTTTGCCTTACAGCTCTCCCTAAGATCGTCGATGACCGCCTGCACGGCATTGACAAAGTCCGGCGTTTCCCGGAATTTCATGGCGGTCCTGATAACCTGCCACGCCACTTGCGGCGATATGGCAGCCAGTTTTCTGGAATCAATCTTGGGACTCATCTCGTAGGTGAAGAGACAATAGCCCCTGTCTTCTTCCTCCGATTGAAGCGGCATCATGTAAAGATCAAGCCAGGCATTGTAAAATTCCGCATCGACGTAGGAATGGATCAGTCTGTTTTCACGGATGCACCGCATCGCCATTGCCTCAAAATTATGATCCCGGCCGATATATTGATAATAAGGCACCCGCGGCACGTAATTCTCCGGCAAAACGTTTACGGATTCCAGATAAAGCAGGTTAGAAGCCTCATTGCATAGTTCTCCATAGGTTCCGTCCGCATTTTTCTGAACGGATATCACGCATGCCACTTTATCGACCGCATTTATGAACTCTTGATAATCCATGCCCGTCACTCCTTTTATTTCCAAAGGGGTTCCAATATTTCGCGGAAAATCCCGTCTAACGCCCTTAAGTCTTTGTTGTGATCATTTGGCAGCCCGTCGCCAATTTCCTTTTGCTTTTTCAGCTCCGTTTCAATAAACTCCCGGATCGCCGGCATCTGCGGGTTCATTTCCTTTTCCGTCGTCCGCTTCTTGACCTCCAAAAGCTCATCTAACGCGCTTCGGAAGGTTTCCGGAAGCTCCATGTTTAAGAGATCCGCAAACAGTACCGGCGGCGCCTCGTGATATCTTTCGATATATTCTGCGGCAAGCAGGGGCCGGAGCGCGTAAAAATACTTTTTATAACGCACCATGTCACCCTGCAGATGCTCCACGTAAGTGGACTTTGCCGTTCCGTAATAGTGACAGACTGCCGTCTT
This sequence comes from uncultured Lachnospiraceae bacterium, assembly GCA_946414885.1. GTDB lineage: Bacteria > Bacillota > Clostridia > Lachnospirales > Lachnospiraceae > Acetatifactor. The sequence continues at coordinate 54,009 of CAMKQH010000003.1, read as the reverse complement.
TTCCGAAAAGTATTGTTTGGATACCTCCCGGATCCTTTCCCACTCCGGCGTCGTCCGGTAAACCACGGGGGAACCGCTCCACTCAAATAGCGTCGCATTCCCTTTTGCAAAAAGCTTTAGCGCCTTTTTCAAATCCCAGCCGTTAATGTCCAAGACTTCGTCCAGCTGATACTCGATCACGTCCTTGGGCTCCTCAATACTAAGATACGACTCTTTGGGTCTCACGTAAACAAATCTTACGTCGTAATCGCTGTCGGGCGAAGCAAATCCCCAGGAACGGCTCCCTGATTCCACTGCATGAAGGATCTTTACGTTCTCCTTCTTCTCTATCTCATCCAGTTTTTCTTGAATTTCTTTTAATATGTCTCTCATAGCTCTCCCGTGACCACGTAACGATTCACGCGTTCAACAAATTTTTCAACCTTTTCCATGTCCGGCTGGTCCGGCAGCTTTGTCTTCGCCGCTGCCTCCTCCAGCTTCCTCTCATACTCCTCCAGCATCTCATAAAATGCCTTGGAATACGTTCCGTCCTCCTGCATGAAATCTCCCCGCCGGATCGACAAAAGAAGCGGAAGGTCATCCGTTCTGTGGGTCCGGATCTCCCCCTTTTCAAGAATGTCGATCGCCATCATGAAAAGTCTTACCAAGTGCATGGCATGCTTGTTCAGATGATTGTCATCCTTCTTTTTGTTGCGCTTTCCGATTTTATCGTAATCGCGCACCACCGTCCGCATCGTCCCCCAAAGCTCACTGTAGTCCCGGAGCGGATAATGCTTGTAATTGGCATCCACAAAGATCTCCGTCTCCAGCTCCGGATTCACGGCCTTGTCAACGTACAGCCGGATCCCGTCCAGATCCGTTCCCGCATGACGCAGGTTAAAATCCTCCAGCGCGTGCATCACGGATTTATAGATATGCTTCTCCCTTTCCTCCTGCGGAAGCGTATCCCGCGCAATGGCATTTTGCAGCCGGCGAAGCTGCATGTCCGCATATCCTCCAAAGGATTTGATCGCGCGCTTTGACAAAAACAGGGGCGTCTGATCGATCAGCTCCTGACCCAGCTTCGTCTTGATCAAATACTGATCCTCATCGAGCCCAAGCATCTCACAGGTGTTCGGATTACACTCCAAGAGAAGTCGGATGAGCTTGTTAAACCCATAGATGACCGTGTCCGTCCCCTCGTCCTCATACTGTTCAAACTCCGTCATGCCGATGAGATCCGACGGAAGCTGCAGGGTTACGCCGCGAAAATCTATGTCGCTCCCCTCGCGGTTCGTCCCGTATGAATAACTCCCGCCAAGTCCCAGCAACATGATCCTGTCGCCAAGCCGCTCGTTCGTCCTCAAAAAATCATATTCCTTTGTCATCATCAAAGCATGAAAATCCATCATCTCTCCTTACGAAAGAAAAATCACAGGGCTTCCCTGCACGCGCTTTGCGTATATTTCTTCCAGCTCCGCGATCACTTCATCCTTTTTCCGGATCAACCCCGGATGATGACTTGCCAAAAGCCACGGTGCTTTTAAGCTCTTTAGCTTGTCGATTTCCTCCCGCAGAAGCTGCGCATTATAACAATACTTCCCATCCTTCGCCTTACAGTATAACGCGTCTCCGACGAATGCGTAAGTCTCGTCCACTTCCAATCCGAGACTCCCTTTTGCGTGGCTGGAGCGAAGCGGGAAAATATGGAGATTTCCCACGTAAACGTCCGTCTCCGTGATCACGCCCTGCAGATTCACGTGCTTTTGCGTCTCCTTGGACAAGAAAAGCGTTTGAACGTTTAGCTTCTCAAGGCTCCCCACGTGATCCAGGTGAAAATGCGACAGTACGACGTTGTATGTTCCGTCCAATCCCTCCAGGTTTCTTACGTCATTTCCCACGTCATACAGCCAAATGCCGTCTGGCTCCCGTATGATTCCAACGTCGGCAGACAGAGGATCCTCGGTACACTCAATATAACTTATTTTATCATTGATCTTGATTTCCTTCATGGGAATCCCTCTCCCTCATCTGCCGTTTTTGTCCTGCCGGGATACGTCGACGTGCAATTATTCTAAACCCTCTCGTCCCTTCAACTTCTTGACGATCTCATGCACGATCCCTTCCGGCTGCGCAGGCGCGTCCTCCACGGCTGCTCCCGCTTCAAGGAACCATTGCTTGATCTCCTCGAGATCCATATCCTCCCAAGCGCCATTTCTGTGTATTTCCACGGGAAGCTTTACCTTGAGCCCGCCCAAACCTTCAAAGAGCTCTGCAGGATAAAATATCTTCGGTCTCTCGCGGCGGCGCAGCCTGTCCGCGTAATCCAGCTCCGACGTGATGGGCTTCTCATACAGGATACCGCCATTCCCGTCCCCAATGGCCCACTTGAAATGGGTGTCAGAACCTGCCTGTATCATCAGGCCAAAATGCAGAGCATAGCATAACGCGGCTAAATTATCATTCGCCGTGTTCGCCGTGTTGATGCCTTCAATTCCCTCCACGTTCTCCGGATACAAATGAATCTTTTTGATGTAATCGCGGTCGCGGAAAGGATGGGCCTGCATCACGGCTCCTCCCGCCTCATGAACCGCCTTGATCATGTCCTCACGCGTCCAATGCGGGATCTCTGGATGAGCCAAAAGGAAATCCTTGTCCACGCCGTAGATCATGAATTCATCCCCTTCGAAATTCTCCTCAATTCCGAAAAAGACTTTAAATCCGATCTCATCTCCAGCCTTCTTTGCTTCCTCATAGCCCTTCATATAAGCGTCTACGTACTCTGGCCAGGGTAACTCCCTAGAGGGACGCGTATTTCCGTGGAAGAAATGATCCGTGATGAAAATGCCGTCATATCCTCTTTCCTTGAAGATGGCAGGATATTCCCTGCCGGGAGTCACGCCGCACGCACTGCCCTCCACCGTGTGAAGGTGCGTTTCGTAGCGGTAAAGACCTGCTTCCTTTTCGTCCCACGGTTTGGGCTCCACAAGCCTTTTCATCATAAATCCGGCAGTGAACGGAAAGAAATCAAATTTCATGGAGCCTGTATGTTCCACTCCGTATCCTTCATACCATTTGCGGAGCACCTTATTCTCATCCACGATCCCGATCCGCATCAGGTTGCATCCGAGCTCTTTTCCCTTTTCAAAGGCATGCTTTAGCAGTTCCCCTCCAATCCCCTTGTGCCTGAACTCCGGCAACACGCTAAGATTGTTGAGCTCACAGGTCTTCCCGCCCATGATCGCCAGGGAATAATAGCCGACTAACTTATCCTCCAAAAAATAACCATACATTGGCCTGTGCTCGCCGTTTAGTTGTTCGCTGAGCCTTTCTTCATCCGTTGCAAACGCGGTAAATCTCGGCGCGTTCTCCTTCGTGATGCCAAACTCATCCGCAACCGTTTGGAAGCTTTTCCTGATGACTTCTACGCACTCCTTCACTTCCGTTTCCTTAATTTCCCTGATCACGTCATTTTCCTCCGTTCCCGTCATTTATTTCATGGATTCATCCATTACGAGCTCCGTCACGGTAACCTTCAGATCCTCTTTTTGATTCTTCACCGCGATCTGGAAATCGTCCTCATAGATTACCTCTCCCGGCAATTCCTCACACTCTGAGAGAAACAGTTTCAAACCATATTTATCAGCCATTCTGCGATAAAACGTCATCTCGCGGAAAATCCTGTTTCCCGCCTCCGTATCCTTAAACCAAGTGATCGCCTTATCAGGATTTCCCTGGTCATAAAAGGGCGGTACCGGCAATTCCTTCTCAAAATATTCCCTGTTCTTCCAATACTCTTTTTCTTCCTCTTCCGTCAGCGTCTTTGCGTCCACCAGCTTTCCAATTGCCGTAAACAATCCTCTCGGCTGCTGCGTGATCCATGCAATGTCTGCCGTATGTACTCTGTAATATTTCATTCTCATTCCTCACTTTACAACATATATCATCATTATCAATGCGAATACCGCCGCGGCGGTAAACAGTCCTCCCATGACGTACTTAAAGATATTGATTGCCCTCTCTTCCTTAGGTTCATAAAAGTCCGTCGGTTTCTCCGGATTGAGATAGATCTCTCGTGTCTCTCCAACCGAAATCCGGTTTATGTTGGAAAAGACGTTGCTACTGATCTGGATCGTTTCATCGCGAAAATACACTTCATATACGGGGCAATAAATGCGCGACCCGTCATGATATTGAGACTTTAGGTCCACGCAGATCGCGGAGATGCAATAATTACATCTCTCGTGCCTTCTTTTGGAACCAACGTAGGTGGTTAGGATCAAGGAAACGCCCACGATAAGGAACACGGAAAGTAACAAATATGGCAATGCATTTTCTAAGTGCTTAATGACGGTCTCACTGCCAAATTGAAAAATGCATCCCCCGACCATGCACGCGATGCCAATTAATGGAAAAATCAGCGTGATTGGCTGGAAATCCTTGTTCGCAATGCCAGAGATGATTGCAGCCGTGCCCATCACCAAAAAGAACTGTCCAAAGAGGGTAACCACCAACGCTCCCATGTCATGCCGGGAAAAATAGATCATTGCACCGATGGAGGCAAAGAACCATATCAAGAAAACAATGCCTGCAAGAATACTTCCAACCCCATATTTCCTTCCGTTTCCCACTCTTCCCAAACCTCCCGTCTTCCTCTATCGTCTGAGGATTCATCCGTTATCCATTCAGGATCTCCAACTCAATGACTTTCCACGTTTCACCCTTATAATTCAGCACTTGATACTCCTCTTGCGGCACCTCCCGGAATCCCAGAGATTTATAACAGGCATAGGCTGGTGCGTTATTCTCAAAAACGCCAATGGTCACCTTCTTTGCCTTCAAAATCTTGAAGGCATACGTAAGTCCCATCTCCAACATTCTCTTGCCATAACCCTTGCCGCGCTTTGAATCATCAACGATCACCCAGCCAAACCGGATGACGTCATGATCATCGTTCAGATATCGCATGATAAAATGTCCGACGACGCCGCTCTCGTCAAATGCCACCATGGGATAGAAGTTGTCCTCTTCTTGGCAAAATCCATTTTGATTTTGATAAACGTCATTCAGTTTTTCCGCAGATAAGGGGAAATCCCCGAGCATGCCTGCGCTCCACTTATAATAGACCGCTTCGTCCTTTCCTGCCCACTCGGCGATCAGCTTACCGTCACTGCTCTTATACGGCCGGAGCCTTAAAATGGAGGCATTGCCGTCCTCCTGGCCCGCGAAAACGGTGGTCTTCAGCTGATCCACGTTTACGCCGGTCTCCATCCCGTAATACATATGATTAAAATACTTGATGAAGGCCTCCGCGTCCTCTTCCAGAACGGCATGTCCCACCTTGTGGAAATTCAGGACAAGATGATCTCCAAGGCCTTCTTTTTCGTATGTTTCATTCGCTCTCTTATAGCACTCCCACATGGCGGGCGCATTCACCCAATCCTCGCCCGTGCAGGCTGCTATGATGAAATAATAACGGTTCGGATCCATCGCCATGATGGGCAGGTTTTCCTGTTCCACCGGAATGTCCGACGGGGTTTTGTACTGCAGGAATTTGTCATTAAACCAGCCTCTCTCCGCCTCTGACTGCAGGCAATCCAAGGGCTCGTTTTTCCCATAGGTATACTCCGCGGGACCACCCACTTTTCGAAGGTCATAAGTCTTCCCCTCGGAAACAAAGTTATACAGCGCAAGTCCGCCCGCTCCGGAGCAGGCAGGAATTGTCATGCGGAACCGCCCGTCGAAGGCGCCGCAGACCGCCGTTGCCTTTCCGCACCGCGATACGCCCGTCACCATGGACGCGTCCGCATCCAGCGAAAACTCCTTATCCAGACCTGCGTAAACCGCATCCAGCACCTTCGAAGCGCCCCAGGCCCACGCCATCAATACGCCTGTTTGTTCTGACGCATCTTCGCCATAGGGGTACAGATCATAAAAGGCCCCCTGACGTTTTACGTCGTCTGATGCGATCTGGCGCCCCTCCAGGAAGAAAAGCGCATAGCCCTGCGACAAAACATAATCCTTGGGTTGGATCGGATGCATGCAGATGATAAAAGGTGAACCCTTCGGATAGCGTTTTCTGTCTTCTTCCTTGGGCAGGTATGCATGGACGATAAACTCGGCCTTACGCCCCCGCACCTCCGCCTTGATCTTTACCAGCTCTCCGCCAACCACCGCAAAGGGATTCCAAGGTCCGGCCGCAGGATCGTTTACATTTGGGTCCTCGCCCAACAGTTCATACGTCACTTGCTCGCCTTCCCGCCAGATTCCGTACATATTTTTTTCATAGAATTTCCGAAGCTCTTCCCTGTTCATTTATGCTACCCCTTTTCATCATGCCTTTACAAATCAGCCTTCAACATATCCACAATATCACGTATCCTTGCCAGCGTCCATTTTCTCCTCAAAAACATATCTGGCGACACGTTCCGTCAGACATGCTGCTACGTGTCGAGAATCCAGCGTTCCATGCTGTCCCTGAGAGCATCTGCGGGACCGTCGATGTTACAGAGTTGCGTGATCATAAGTTCTCGTTTCGGAAGGACGTAGCATTTTTGCCCTTGTCTCCCATTGATGCTAAAGCCATCCCGATACTTCCAAACAAAATATCCGTAACCGCCCTCGCGGTTTTGCATCTGAACGCTGGTGGCCAGCTCATCATACTCTTCCGACAGAATGCGCCGTCCCTGATACGTGCCCTTGTTGTACAGCAACAGCCCGATCTTGCTAAAATCATGTACCGTCAGACGCATGCCGGATGCGCCGTAAAAATACCCTTCCGGACATCTTGCGTATTCAAATCGCTGAATGCCCAAGGGCTCAAAAATCTTCTCTTCGATAAAGGCTCCAAGGTCGCGTCCCAAAATTTCCGTCAGCGCCACGCCAACCAGATAGGAATTAATGTTGGTGTAATTAAACGTTTTCTCTTCTGGATGGCTGATCTCACAGGAAAGTGCAAAATCGATCCAGCTCTCGCCCTCCGCACGGAAGGGAAGGTCCCCCACGGACATGGTCAGAAGCCTTTTCACCGTGATCTTCCGAAAGGTTTCCTCCTGCTTCGCCGACATTTTAGCAACTTTTTCCTTCGGCAGATAATCCAGAATGCACCGGTCAAGATCGATCAACCCCATGTCATGCGTGATCCCGACAGCAATGGAAAGCACCGTCTTTGTCGCTGAATACAGTTCATGGAGATTATCCTCCGTATCCCCGTAGCCGTGCGTCAGCACCCCATTCTCATAGACTTCAACGCCAAATACGTTCCATTGATTCTCCTGAATGTCCTTTACAAACGCTTCAAAATTCATTTTGCTCCCCCATCCTCATATAACTTTAGTGCATCCGTCAAAGTAGTTATGCAGTCAACCCCCTCGGGAACCGGCTTTCCAAACCGATTGAGCCACAACGCCTTGATGCCAAGGGCACCCGCCCCTTTCACGTCGCTACTTACGGAATCGCCAATATGAATCACTTCCTCCGGTTTCAGCGTCGCTTCACGGAGCGCCAACTCAAACAATTCCTTCCGCGGCTTGTAGCTTCTTGCGTCCTCCGACGTAAAGACGCCTGCCGGATGCAGATTATGATACGCGATTGCCTGTAATATGTCTGCCGTGTCAATGTTGGAAACCACGTAAACCGGAAGCGGACAATTTTCAAAAAATGCATGCGAATCCTCAAAAATCGGCGGCTTGACCCAATGTGCAAACATCATCTCGCTTAATTCTTTTGCATCCGCGTCAGAAGAAAACCGCTCCAGCGTATGCACCAGGGATTTTTCCTCCAGCGCCCTTTGCGTCTCAAACGTATCGCCGTGGGAATTTAGGAACATGGTCTGGAAATCCTTCCACCAAAAAGCATCAATCTCTCCCTTGTCTTCTGCTTTTCCCGTCGCGCTGATGATTTCCGTGATCTTCTTAATCACCTCGCCGTCCTCATGCACGATCGTCCCGTAAAAATCAACAAAAAAAGCTTTGATCATCTGCCGGTTCCCCTTTTTGTCCAGCGCATTACTTCACGCCTCATTTTGCATATACTTCTTTAATTCCTGCCAGCTTTTGATCGTCATGACGTCATCGGCAGGCTCGTATTTGAGACCGATCGAACCAATATACCATATAGGGAATAATCCCGCTCCTTTTGCGCCCTCGACGTCACACCGGTATTGATCCCCGACGTACCATACTTATTTCTCACGGCATGCCGCATGACTGCCGCCGTGCCCTTGACGCCGTCAAATGGCGCCTCCGCCACCAGCGTCTGCCCATAATCAAAGAGAAGCATTTTAGGCTTTGTCATCTTTTGTCTCCCTTCTCATCTTGCGTAGGCTTGCTGCAACCGTGCAACCGCATCGCATTCGCTTTTTATGGATTACAGCTTATACTGCATGAAGTTCCCGTTATGCTCGAACCCATATGCCGTATAGAGCTTTACGCCCATGTTGGAAGCGGTGATCCACACGGCTCCGCAGCCATAGCTCCTCGCCTCCTCCACAACCCGGTGGAGCAATTCCTTCGCAATGCCCATGCGTCTGTAATTGGGATTCGTGAACATGCTGGACAACAATCCAATTCTTCCCGTTGGGCAGCTAAAATATGGAGGTTTTTCCACAAAAGACATGCCGCTCGTGCCAATGATCTTGTCCCCATCCAGCGCAAGCCAGGAAACAAACGTGCCGTCCGCCATGTGTCTGTGATAGAAATCCTTCAGCGCCGTCTTTAGGTCAACGTCCTCCGGCGGCCTCTTTCCCACCGCCTCATATTCCTCCGTCATCTGGATGATCCGCATGTTAATAAATGTTTCCAGCTCCGCTTCCGTCAGCCTTTTGTAAGTGATCTGCGCTGCATCCGCTGCCTTATCTTTCACTTTTTCACCTGCACGTCTCACGTAGACCGTGCGCGTGAACTTGATCTCATCCCCACCGGTCTCGCCGATCTCAAGATCAAATTCATCAGCGTCAAACTCCGGGAAGAACACGTCCCCGTCCTCTACGACGAGGTCAACTTCCGTAATATACATCTTGTCAACAAAGGGAATCGCTTCCTTGTACAGCCCGTAACCACCCGCAATATATACGTTCAGGTTCTCGTCTTTGTCTTTTGCAAGGGCGATGGCCTCCTGCACGGAAGAAGCCGTGATCAAGTTCTCCCCCTCGAATTTCTTCGTTCTCGACACGATGATATTCAGCCTGTTGGGCAGGGGATGTCCGATCTCTTCATAGGATTTTCTTCCCATCACAATGGCATTTCCCGTCGTCAATTCCTTAAACTGTTTCTGCTCTCCCTTGATTCTCCAGGGAATCTGTCCATTCTTTCCGATCACGTTATTCTTCGAACGCGCCACGATCAATCCAACCATCTTTTTCTCCTCTCAAACGTGCAACCAAATTTTGAACGCCTCCGGACTGCATCATCTTTTCTCCCATCATGCATGCCCTTTCACGCATTTCCTCCGAAGCAATGATCTCCTCTGCCAGCCTTCGGATTACGTCGCTGCGAAATTCTTCATGGGAGAGCAACTTCCCCGCTCCCGCCTTCTCCAAGGATTTCGCGTTGTATTGTCTCTCAAAAACCTTTCCGGGGACCATGATCTGCGGCACGCCGTGAAGCAGCCCGTCCACCATGCTGTTTTGCCCGCCGTGATTGAGAAATAATACCGCCTCATCTAGCAGCTTGTTGAAATCCCATCTCGGCGCGACGTGAAGATTTCCTGCCTCCATGGGCTCCAACGACTTTGACGCCACATAGATTTGATACGGCGCGCGATCAAATGCCTCTTTAACTTCCTTTAGCATTTTGGAAGCCGAAATGGTTCCATTCCCCATATAAACAATGATCTTGTCGCGCTTTCCGTCCTTTTTCATTTCATGATGTTTCAGTGCCCCAAGAAAAACAACGTTCTTCTTCTCGAAGGGTTCCAGCTCCGGAATACTGGGACAAAAGCATTCGTCCGCCCACTCAAACAATTCCAACGCCGATGACGTTGCCGGAAGCTTCCACTCCGCGAGCAGTTGGTTCAATCCCTTTGCCAGCTTTGGCTCGCAGGCATATTCCTTCTGGGTCGGAAAACTCACCGTCGTAAAAAGTCTTACGTTTTCAAGCTTTGCCGCGATGATCGCCGAAACGTTAAATTCGCTGTACACAACGTCCGGACGGAAATCCCGGATGGCTGCGCGAATGCTTTCAACGCTCCTTCGAAGATATCTCTTGTCCAGATTTCCCGTAAAAAACAATACCTGGTCAAAGCATTTCACCGTTTTTCTCGCGGTGATCCCGAGCTTTTGCACCAGTGGGAAAAACAGGTTTGCCGTAATGCTTGGCATGCCCATGGGCGTTGGCACGTCCAGCGCATAATTCCTTACGTCATCGATCTCCGCAAAATTCACGTCCCTGGCCATGCAGGTACAAACTTCCATTCCAGCCCTGCAAAACGCTTCCGCCAGGATCTTACACCTGCTGCCGGGCCCCGCCGTCTCTGCCATGGCCGCCATGGGAATGATCAAAACCTTCATCTTTCTCCACCTTCGTCACTGTCTTTTTCCCTTTTTTCGCGCAGTATGGCAAAATACGACGCATATCTGTCATTATGCGTCTTTATCGCAAGCTCCGAATCCACGTATTCCAAGAGCCCCTCAACGTCAACCCATCGGTATTCCGTTGTCTCACCCTCTTGCAGTACGATGGAATCCTTTGGACAGTCCACGGTCACCAGATAGGAATAAAACATGCTGTGGCTCTTGTCCCGGAAGCTGTGACCGACCAACTGAAATTCCTCGGCCGTAATGCCAGTCTCTTCAAATAATTCCCGCTTCGCGCAAGTAATGGGATCCTCTCCCGCAACTGCCGAACCACCGGCGCTTGCCTCCCAATAACCAGGATAGACATCCTTGCTCACGTCCCGTTTTGTCAATAAATACGTGCCGTCAACGTGTCGTACCAAGATATCACAAACCATGTGATACCGGCCATCCGGGATGATCTGATAATTCCCATGCTTTCTCTCCCAGGTTTCCCCGGTCACTTTTCCGTCACAATCATACAAATCCCAAAGCTCCAATTTGCCGGTTCTCCTTTCCAATCCTTGTGCCTTACGCGTTAAGTCGTTTCATCCGGATAACTCCAAAATCCGCCCTTGTGAAAATTCTCATTTCCAAGAGGCTTGGCCGTCAGCTTAAATATCACGCAGCCATCCGGACATACGACGGTTTTGGAATACTTGCCGTCGCCCCCCAAATTTTCAAGATCGCCGCCGCTTCTGACTGCCTCCATTAACGGATAGAGCATCATCATCGTCTTGGAGCAGATCCCACATCCGTCCTGATTTACGGGACAACCGTAAGTACACTTGTACGTATCCCCAATCTCTTCACCGTTACGGCAATAGTGCTCCGTGTGATCTCCATGAAGAAAACCCGTTACTTCTACCGTGAATTCATATTCTTCATCATACCATTTCTTCATTCTCTTGCCCTCCTTGGGTCATCGGGGACGGTTCCTTCGACCCCAAGCTTTTTGGTGGTTACTTCGCATGCCTTCGCCGATATGTCACACCCAATAAAGCGTCTTCCAAGTTTCTTCGCAACAACCGCAGTTGTCCCGCCGCCCAAAAAGAAATCCGCGACCACGTCATCCGGATCAGACGCAATGCGAATGATCCTGTCCAATACGGCCTCAGGCTTTGGCGTGTCATAGGCATCCGCCACGTCCGTCCTCGCATAAGTATCTAGCATTTCCGGCTCATTCCAAAGATTTCCAACCGGAATCACGTTGGAAAAGCGGTAGGGCAATCCTTTGATGAGCTGCACCTCTCCCGCCTCTTTCAGGCGTTCGAACTGTGGCACGCTCACAAGCCAATGCTTATTCAAAGCCTTCAAGTCGATAACATTCCCGTCAATGCTGCGAACATCGTCCCTTCCTTCCAAGTCCCCGTTTTCAAAAAGCGGGACAATCCGCCTGGAATCGCCGCGCAGCTCATGAAACACAAAGTTTCGCGGGTTTTTTACGTAGTACAGGATGACGTCCACCTGGGAATCAAAATTGGCATAGAAACCTCTTTCCTTGCTGTGCTGACGATAGATTCTGTTTCGAAAACAATTCATCCCAAAGATCCCATCCATCAGGATGCGCATATAGGAATCCATGCGCCAATTGCAATGAATGAAAATGCTGCCGTTTGAAGCAAGCACGCGCTTCATTTCCAGAATGCGCGGCCTGTACCACTCCGCCGCCTCCTCCGGATCCCCAAGGTCATCGGAATAATCATCAAACACCTTCCCGGTATTATACAGAATGTCGCAATAAATCAAGTTAACGCATCCCTCCGGAAGCGTCCGAAGCAGCTCCAGATTATCCTCCTGATAGATCGAAATGCCCTCTTTTTCATAAAATAAGCTCATCGCCCGTCACTCCTTATTTGCGCCCGGATAACTGATCTCGTCGCCCCAACCCTGAATGATTTCAAAGAACCCCTCCACTTGCATCAGCCCATAGGCCCAAAGAAAAGCCCTGTCCTTCTCACTGATCTCATCCAGGCCAAGCCAAAGTACCTCCTTAAGCGGAGGGTTCTCCGTGGATTCTTCAGGATCATATCCCGTGATCGCTTCCTGATCCTTTGACACTTCCACCTCAAAGGAATATTCCGCGCTGCCATTCTCTTTATGAACCGTACTCAAGGGCTTTACGATCCTTCCGTCAAGACCACATTCTTCCTTCAACTCCCGGATTGCTGCCTGCTCTGGCGTCTCGCCCGGTTCAATTCCCCCGCCGGGAACCGTATAAAACTCGCGTCCAAAATAAAACACTCGCTCCATCAAAATCTTTCCGTCCCGGACAACGATCGCCACGGCCCTGCTTCTCCTGCGAACGTAATATTCCTGCTTTTCGTCCATTCCTCAACCTCCTAACGGGATTCTCTGATCCATGTTAAAAAGCAATTTCCATTTACCCTCTTGTCTGTTCCAAGTGGTAGTGACGTGAAACAATCAAAGTCCGCGATGATATTCGCATACGCTTCCCCGCTGCACCTGAATCCGCCACATACCATAACCTTAGCTCTAAACTAAACAGCTCCGTACAGCTTTCTTTGGATCTCCTTCGCTTCCTCCGAAAAGGTAATGGTATGCCAGTAATCCTTGACGTTAACTTCTATGACCTCGATGGGCTTTACTTCCACCCTGGAAACCCATTCCCACTGATCCACAAGTTCAAACGTATCCGACGGCAGAACATAGATATATCCCTTTCCGTTTGGATCGATCGAACCATACTGCAAGAAGCTGTTGATCCCGTCGCTGTCAAACCTTAGCTTCCCCTCAGGCGAGTCCGGATACCATCGGAACGGCATGGCAAACGGAATGACTTCCTCCTTTGTCGCGGCGGCATAGATTCCCGTCTGCGCTTCCGCTTCACACTCTCCGTGGGCCTGCATGGGCTTCACCACGTCAAATAAGTACTGACTTCCGTGATAGACTACTTCCGGTTTCTTTTGTCGTTCCATCTTGTACTTCTCCCTTGTCTTATTGAATGCCCGCTTTGATCAAGCGGAACGTTCTGATTGCCGCCTGATAATACAGCTCTTTCGCACGGCTCATCGCTTCCTCAAGCGACATGGGTGCATCCACCGTTGTCATGATGGACGTAATGCCGTGCTCATAGACCTTTTCATAGCCAGGCCCCAGGGATCCACTGAGTGCGATCACTGGCACGCCTGCCTTTTTCGCCCTCTCTCCGACGCCCCATAATACCTTACCGCCAGCACTCTGCCAATCCGTGCGGCCTTCCCCGGTAATCACAAAATCGGTATTTTGCAGCAACCGGTCAAAATTATTTAAGTTCAAAACCGTCTCGATCCCGGAACGCATCTTTCCGCCCAAGAGGATCATCAACAGTGCTCCCAATCCACCCGCCGCGCCAGCGCCGGAAATTTGATCGGGATCTTTCCCAAACTGCCTTTTTACCACGTCGCGGTAATTCTGCATGCCCTTCTCAAGGAATTCCACCGCCTGTGCGTTTGCGCCTTTCTGAGGTGCAAACGTACGGGTTGCCCCATTTTCCCCGCAGAGTGGGTTCGTCACGTCACACGCGATCGTCAGTTTTACCTTCTTCCAGCGGGAATCCAAACCTGACGCGTCAATGGTACGGACCTTCTCCAAGTCCTTTCCGGTGCCTTCGAGCTCCTTGCCGTCCTGATCCAAAAAACGAATGCCAAGAGCCTTGCCGCAACCCATGCCGCCGTCATTCGTCGCACTTCCGCCGATGCATACGTAAATCTCTTCAAACCCTTTCTCCAAGGCATTGCGAAGAAGTTCACCCGTCCCATAGGTCGTGGTCAGCATGGGATCTCTTTTTTCCTGCGGGATGAGCGTCAGCCCCGAAGCTGCCGCCATCTCGATCACTGCTTTTTTATCATCGATCTTTCCGTAACACGCCTTCACGTTTTCCATCAGCGGACCATGCACGTTTACGTAAATCTTTTCTCCCCCTGCCGCGCTAAGGAGGGCGTCTACGGTACCTTCGCCTCCGTCTGCCACGGGAATGCCCGTGCATTCCGCGTTTTCAAACACTTCATTTGCCGCTTTTGTCAGAAGCTCCGCCGTCTCCATGCTGGTAAGGGATCCCTTAAAGGAATCGGACGCAAAAAGTAAGCGGATGCCGCCGCTCTCCTGCTGCGAAGCCAAAATCCCCGGTGCGTTATTGTATTGTTCCTGGGAATCTTCCGTCAGTTGGCAGACGACGTTTTCCGTCTTTACTTTGATCCCAACGTCTGCAAGCCCCTTTTCGATCATTGGATAAAGCACTGCTTTTAAGTCGCTTTGCATAACGCTTTTTTCTTCCGTCCAATGATCAAATCCCTTTTGGATGACACCAGGAAGCTGCTCTCTGACCGCCTGCGAGATATCTTCTTTCCCAAAATATCTTTCTGCGTCAAATCCATAGACGCCCACGCTTCCCCGGATCCTGATCCGCAGGTCCAACGCCGCACCGTCCCTGCCGGTTTCCCGGAAATGAAGCGGTTCTCTCGTTCCAAACAATACGGAGAAAAAGGTGAGATATTGAAATATTTCCAAGGGACGGTCTAATGCTGGAAATCGCGGATTGCGGGTGAACCCGCCACCTTCGTTGTCTTCAAAATACCACGTGGCCTGGAGCGCCTTCATTCCTATCTCCGTTGCCGTCTCCAGTTCCCTGCTGCCGCCGTCGCCGACATACAGGCACTCATCAGCTGATACGTTTAATTTCTTTACGCAACGGTAAAATATCTCCTTATCCGGCTTCATGACGCCCTGCTCGTAGGACAACATACATGCGTCAAAGTATGGATATAACTTACTCCCCCGGATGGCAAACGTCTCTTCAGAAAAGCAATTGCTAACCAATCCGATCTTAACGTCTCTTCGCTTTAGCTCCTCCAGCATGGGAATAATCTCCTCATGCAGATGCATAAAGGCTTCCACCTTTGCCCTGGATCGTCTCGCGGTAATTTTTTGAAGCAGCTCTGCCGAATAGATCCCGTTTTGTTCCATGATCCGCGCGATGACGTCTTCATGGGACAGAATCCCTAAGCTTCTTTCACGCTCGCTTTTATCCCAGATTACCCGGAATCTTTCCTCCGTCAACCCAAGATCCTTTGCCATGTCTTTTCCAAAATATTGCGGCGACCGATATAACGTCACCAGGGTTTCGAACATGTCAAAAATCACAGCCTTAATCATTTTACCCTCCAAAGCAAACGACGATCAATCCTCTTCCGGGAACAATACCTCTACGTTAAAAACCTGCTTTGTCTCCGTGGGGCCATAGACCCGTGACGGTACGTAGCTCATGTTAAAACGCTTTCCGTCAGCCCGGGCGTATTCGCCCTTCTTCTTCGCAGCCGCATAGAATACGGGCGTCCCCATCATTCCCGTCACTTCATACTTATCATCCGTTCCGGCAACGACCTTTGCCACCGTCTCGATTGCTTCGTCAAGGATGGATGCGTCAAAGATCTCGTGACCGCCGTACATTTTGTCAAATTCAGACTGATGCTCCTTTAAGTGCAGGAGATTCTTCAAGTACGTGACAACAGGCAAGGAATTTGAGAACTCAAGAAGCGTGTTGCCATTGCAGCAATCTCCGGAATAGCAGATCCTGGTCTTATGGTCGATCAAAGCGATGGAGCCAGCCGTATGTCCGCCGACCTCCACAACCTCAATGATCCTGTCTCCCAGATCAAATTCATCTCCGTCATATAAGGGAAAAATCTTGATGGGATCCCAGTCCGCAAAATTATCATCGAGAACCATCTGATCACGGAACTCCTCAGGAGCCATGTTCTGCGCATATTCGAATACGTTCTCTTTTTTGAGTCCAACGCAATTGTAAAAGAAACCAATGTCGCGATGGTGCAAAAAACAATGATCAAAATGGAAATTGCCGCCGATATGATCCGAATGCGCGTGTGTGTTGACAACCCGGATTGGTTTCTTCGTCAACGTCTCGCAATAGGCTTTCAGATTACCGATTCCTATGATGGAGTCGATCAGCAAAGCATAATCCTTTCCCTCAACAAGATAACAAATTGCCGGCGTCGATCCTCCAACGTTTTTGATCATCCAGCTTTTTTCCGCGATCTCTTCTGAGCAAAAATAAGTAAGTGCCATACCCTCTTCTCCTTTTCGTCTTGTTTATGCGTACTTTTCATTATACCATTTTTTCTTCTTTTTTTCTCCCCAATATCCTTGTTTTCTTTTTTGTTTTTTGACGCCCTACTCTCTTGGTCTTCTTTTTTGTTTTTGATGCCCTGCTCCCTTGGTCTTCCTTTTGTTTTGATGCCCTGCTCCCTTGGTCTTCCTTTTATTTTTGATGCCCTGCTCCCTTGGCCTTCTTTTTGTTTTTGATGCCTTACTCCCGTTGTCTCCCTCCGAGTCCCCAATTCTCGTCGGGCGGTTCATGGATCACGATAAAGACGTCCGTTGGCACAATTCCCAGCCTCTCGCCAAGCTTTCGCGTTACTGCCTCGATCAAGGCTTTTTTCTGCTCCTTCGTTCTTCCCTGAAACATCGTAATCTCTATGATCATAAACTGGTCCGTCTTCTCCAAAGGGGCTTCAAAATCAGCCCTGTCAATCTCAATGATTCTCTGGAACCTGTCCCAATCGGCGATGCCAATACTCTCCAGCAAACCTTCATGGATGCAGTCCAATAAGGTTTTCTTATATTCCGCGCTCTTCCCCTTGATGATCTCAATCCGAACCAAAGGCATGGTCACTCCCCCTTTACGTAAATTCATTTTCATACGCCATCCGCTTGTCACGCTTCGCTTGCGCTATAGGATTTTGTGCATTTTCACGCACTCAAACACGCCGCTCATATAAACTTCATCGCTTGTTTTCTGAAACCCGAGCTTTTCATAAAACCCAACGGCCACCGTGCGGCTGTCCACAATGATCTCCTTATATCCAAGCTCCTTGATCCAGCTTTCGGCCTCTTGCATCACCCGTTCTCCCAAATGGTGCTCCCGATATTCCGGAAGAACCACGACCCTTCCGATCGTCACCGCGTTTCCCCCAATCTCATAAAACCTGCACGTCGCAACCGGATAGCCCTGATCGAGAAGGATAATATACTTTGTTCCTTCCCCGTCATGCTCATCAAATTCATCCCGCAAGGAAATGTGGTGCTGGCGGTTCATACCCTGAATCCTTACGCTATATGCTCCCGCGCGCTGCCATTCCTCCTCGGCGCGCATCACTTCCAGCTCTTTCATCCCATCCCTCCTAACATGATCAATGAGTGAGCCCTTCCGTTCATTCTTCACTTTGCTTAGAATCGCAGGCAAGTTAGCAATATGGACGGCTCTTATGACACATTTACAATATTACGGATTCCCCGTTTTGGCAGATCTGCTCCATCCTCCCGTCCTTGATCCGGTAGGCCTCGCCAAACAACGTATGCTTCCCATTCTCATCAACCACGATAAAGGTTCCGTTATTCATGGCGATGATCTCATGGTGAAAGCTGTCTTGAAAAACAATGTCCTCCACCACGCGCATGCCGTCCAGCCAGTCCTCCCTGAGCGCCTCAAAATGCGGAAAAATATTGACGTTTGTAAGTCCCAGTCCCGGGATCCAACGCTTGTAATCCGGATCCAGAGCCTCCCCGTCCGCTTCGGGGCTGGCATAAACAAGCTCCGCGCAGTTCATGGAGCCTGCGCTGTACGCGATCACAATGCCTTGAAAGTCCTTCAATTTCTCTTTTAATCCAATCTTTTGAAAAAAGGCATTTTGCGTCGGCACGTGTCCGCCCGAAAGCAGCACCACGTCCATTTCGCCTATGCGGTCTGCCAGATTTTCTTTCCTGTAATCACAAATATCCATGAAGGAAACGCTCAGTCCGCTCATGGGAAATGCTTCCCGCAGACACCGAAGAATGGAATCATTTCTTTCATACTCTGCCGGCGAAGCTGAAATGATCAAAACCTTTGCATTCTCCACCCAATCCTGCTTCAAAAAATGTGTAAATCCGTTAAACGGAAGCAGCGGTGCCGGCTTCCGTATGCCGTCTTCCTTGACGTCACCGCCAATAGCGCTTGTCAAATATAATTTCATGTTTTTTCTCCTCAACCTAGTCTTCCAAAACAAGTTGCTCCAGCTTTCGCACGTGGATTTCCACGCTGTCAAAGCATGGAACCGGACAATTCCCGGAATTCAAAAGGAGCGGCAATTCCGTGCATCCAAGGATTACGCCCTCAATTCCGTTCTCAGCCTTCATCCTCCCGATCAACTGCTGAAATTCCTGCAAAGTACTTTCTTTTACGATCCCCTTCTCGAGCTCCTCGTAAATCCTCTTTGCCACCAAGGCTCTCTCTTGCTCATCCGGCACAAAAACCTCAACTCCGGCCGCGATCAGGTCTTTTTTCATGTAGTCTTGCTCCATTGTCGTCATGGTCCCGAGAAGCCCAACCTTCTTGATGCCGGCCTTCACAATCTCTTCGCATACGGCCCTCGGTATGCTGACAAGCGCAACCCCGGTCCTTTGTTCCAACTCTTCAAAAACCATGTGCATGGTGACGGCCGTAAGCGAGATTACCTCTGCGCCGCCCGCCTTAAGGATCCGGATCTTCTCCGCCAGATACTCCGTCAGTGCCTCCCGGTCCCCGTTCACGACATACTCCCACGCCCTGCGGAAATTGACGCTCTCTATGGCAACGTCAGGCATGTTCTTTTCATTTGTCAGCCTGTCGATCTCCTCATTCAGCCTTTTGTAATACGACAACGTTGATTCCGGGCCCGTCCCGCCCACTAAGCCAATCTTTTTCATGCCTAAGTCTCCTGTTGTTTTCTAATCATTCGCCCATCCATCTTCCGCAGGTTCCGGCTTCTGGCCCTGCAACTCCAGCCCCATGCACAAAGACTCCGGCATATTTACGTAAGCGCCGTAATTGGGGATCTTACGGAATCCCAGCTTCGAATAAACGTGAACGGATTCCGCAAGCAGATCACCCGTCTCCAGGATCATTCTTTGATACCCCAGTTCCGTCGCCCATTCAATCAGCTTGGATACCAGTTCCGTTCCTACGCCATTCCCTTGGGCACTTGGTCTCACAAATACTCTCTTTAACTCGATCGCCGTTTCATCATAAGGTCTGACGGCGCCTCCTCCAATGGGCTTTCCGTCCTGATAGACAACGATTGCTTCATGAATCTTATCCAGCAGGTTATATTGCTTGTATTTATCGCGTTGAATGACCTTGCCGACCCGCCTGTCCAAATCCTCGTCAAGCAATCTGCAGTTCTCAATGAAATCCTCGTTCGTTCCATCGCATCTAACGTAAGAAATCCCGTTCATATAGGCCTCCTCGCACGTTTCTTTTGCTAAGAGAATATCTTCATTTCGGTTTTCTTCGGATCCCACAGGCCGGGCCTGCCAGCATCTGTGCCTTTTGCGCTTCCGCCTCAGGATCCGCCAACACGTCCGCATATTCCGGATGCTTTGCAAACCACTGGATGGAATAGGAACAGGAGAGCTCTGCCTTGATCCCGTCCTTCCGAAGCTGCTCCGCCACGGTCTTTGTCAATTCCCCCGCGATCCCACGTCCCGAGTAAGCATCTTCCACAATGGTATGCTCGAAATTCACTACACCTGGCCGCACCTCGGGATGATCAATATATCCGATCCTCGTCCCATCCTCATCTTCCAGCCAGGTTCTGTTTTCCTTCCTCTGATACTTCATTCGTAACCCTCCTTGCGTTTTTAAATCACAAAATCAATTTACTAAACCTTCCATCCTTCTCTAAGCATGCTCAGGCATAGACCGTCAGACTAAATTCCTAAGTTTACAGTTTGACCTCCATGTACCTCCGATAGGTTTCAAAACCCACGGACTCGTAGAACTTTAACGCCCCCTCATTAAACTCCCACATATTCAATTCCAGCCGCTGAAACCCTTTGTCCTTCGCATATTTCTTGATGAACTCGATCAGTTCCGTCGCAACGCCCTGCCGTCTGTACTTTTTCGCCACGCAAAACTCATCCACGTCCATAAAGTCCCTGGGAAACATAAAGGGACTTCCCGGTTTGTAAATGCAATTCAGCACCGCAACCCCGCAGATCTCTCCGTCCCGTTCCGCAACCACAATGTCCTTATTGGGATCCTTCCAGATCTCATAGATATAATCCCGCAGCACCGCGTCAAATCCAGGCTTAAAAATGTCAGGCCGCCCTTCCACGTGCACGTCATTCACTTCCTTGCGGAGCTCATTTACCTTCTCCAATTCCTCTTCTCTTGCAAATCTTATCATCCTTCATCCTCTCAACTGCCATCTTATAAGCATAACCTAATCCGCCACGTACTTTTTCCATGCGTTCTGCTTTCCTTACGTCCTATAGGATTTTCTGCATTACTATGGCATCTTTAAACATCCAGTACTCCTTTTTTACGGAAATCGAGAACTTAGTCCTGTGACGGATTCTTGCAGCATAGTATCCCTCTAATTCTGCTCTCGCAATGATCCGTTCGTTCTCAAGAGCAATCAGGATAATACTATTCTCCGAGTCTTTAATCATGGCCAATTGTCGTTTTACGCCTTCCACTGGAACAAGAAATTCATTTTAAAGCCACGTTTAATTATCTGAAACCGTTAGAGTAAATACGTCTGATTCGAAGGTAGCACTGCCATCACTCTTTGTATATGACGAACTGTGATCGTACACCATCCCCAACTTCTCCATAACTCTTCTGCTACCTATGTTTTCTTTCGCACACTCGCCTTCAAACGTGCGCGCTCCATAAGCTTTTACGGCATGTTCCATTAGAGCCTTCATGCCTTCTACCGTATAACCTTTGCCCCAGTCATCGTACCTGTTGACATAGGACAATGACCAGACGTCTCGTTCTACGTCATGGTTAAGCGCATAAATTCCCACCGCATGACCGTCTTCTTTTTCAGACACCAGCATCAGTATGTTAACTTTTGAAGTGGGATCCTTCTTAGGTAACCACGCAAGTGGCTCTTCCGGCGTTTTACATGCAGAGCCTAATAGATATTTATAGACTCTCTCATCCATGTCCCAGGCGGTCATAACCTTATAATCCTCAGGCATCAAGCGCCTCATGATGAGTCTTTCAGATTCAACAATTTCTTGATTATTCATTTGTCAACACCTCCCAAATCTTTCATGAAATTAACGAATTATTCTAATAACCATTTTTACGGCTCAACCATGGGTCAACGATGCATAGATCCAAGTAGTCATCTACGTTGATCTCGATGGTTTTCACGGGCATCACTTCGTGATGGCAAACCCACTGGGATCCCATGGCATGAACAAAGCCTTTCGGATCAAGCTGATAGAGGTATCCCTTCCCGCCGTACTTCGGATGGCAGCCCTCAAAAACCATGCGATTTCCGTATTCCGGCATCATCATCCGTCTGCCTTCGATTCCTGGCTGATCATCCTCACAGCCCAGCGCAAAACAGATCGCCATTTCCTTATTGCTTGTGGCATAGACGGCCAGTTGGCATCCCTGCTCAAAGCCGAAATCGTATGCCTGCTGCGGTACAAGTTTGTCAAGCAAATAAGGGCTTCCGTGCCATAAAGGCTGATTCATCCACGGTTCCAATCCTCTGTCACTCCAAACCTGCACCTCTATGTAACACTCCGGCCCGTGCTTGAAATCTGGATTCCAAATCTGTGGAAGCCCATATTTTTCAATGATCCCCAAGATCTCGTCATAGGTGTACAAACGATTCCGGTATTCCTTTCCGTCCTTCACGTTACCGCTAAAAGTTGGATGGGAATCCCCGTAGGTAAAGGAGACCGTCCGCAGATCCAACTGCTCCGCATCTATCTCGACAAATGCCGTCTGCTCGTACCATTTTTCAAAAAAAGGAACTGCCTCCACCACAAAGTAATGCGGCGTTTCACGCTCGATCAGTCCACCCTTTTTTAAGAATTCCTCCCGCAAAATCCCCTCGAAACGCCTTCTCTTTTCCACGTAATCTTCGGGTCTAAGCGCGATAAAAGCATTCGGTTTTTCCTTTCGAATGCGCTGCAGTAATGCCTTCGCTTCCTCATCCGAAAGCTCTGAAATGCTATGAAAAGGACCTATGCTTTTCTCGTAATAATGATACAGTTTCATTCTTATCCCTTTCGCATTTTCCTAACAGAAAATCTGTCATTTCTCGACGACGATCAACGGAATCTGAATCTCCTCCGCGGTCAGTCCCGCATGCCCGCCAGGCATTTCCTGCGCCTCAAGGTGCGTATTGAAAATGGCCTTTGGTGATACCGAAAATGCAACGAAATCACCTAGCATCGCCTCTAGGTCTTCTCGATTTTTCCCAGGTCCAAACACCTTCTCGGCCAATACTTCCTCCCTAGTCAGAAGAAGGAGGTCTCTTCCGAAGTACTTCTGCATGATCGCCGGGAACTCTTTCCTCCGCTCCTCCTTCACAAAGAGATTCAGCGTACGCGGCTCAAAGGAAGGCATGCGCACAAGGCAATCCATAATCTCCGGATAATCCAGGATGCAAACATTTTCACAGTCAATATGACTGTGATCCGCAGTGATAAGGAGCAGGGTGTTTTCCAGCTTTGCAGCGCTCTCCTCCACGATCCGTTCAAGTGTCGCGATCATTTCGTGCGTCTTGTCGCTCACGGTTCCAGTCCTGTGCATCGTTGAATCCGGCTCATTCCAATAGGCATAAATGAACTTCTTTCCAGGTTCCTTGCAAAGGCTCGTTACACGCTCCAAAATGGCCTCAATCGTCTGTGGAAAAGGCGGCAAAAAAGGCATCGCCGCATAGGCTTTCCCGCCGACCGCATTAATCTTGTCAACAATATTCTGATATGGCGTAAACGTAAAACCTGCGTTAAAATCCGCAGCCGGTTTCGTCTCCATCAGTGAATCCTCTGCCCATTTGGACCTTCCGTTAGAATAGCTTTCCGTCGGCAGCGCGCCCGCTTTTTCCAGAAGCTGTTCCTGATTGGTAAAGACCGTTACGTTCTTATCGAGCTGAGGATAATAGATATCCCAGCCGATCCAGCCGTGTTCATTGGGGTAGAAACCGCTGAGAATAGAGGTGGTTGCCGCTACCGTCGTCGGAGGATATACGGAATCATAAGCACCCGCAAGGTGGCTTCGAAAGAAACCGTCCTCCTTCAGATGCTTTTCCAGAATGGAAATCCCCATCGCGTCCAGAAGAAGAACCACAACGTTTTGATAATCTTTATTCAAGTATTGATCTGCAAGCGGAAGCGTTTTTGCACTCGTTTCCGCTCCGAATTTCTTTAAGATGGAATTTGCCAGGTTTACAAGACAATTATCATAATCTGGCAACCGTGATAAATACTGCTGCATTTTCTTCCTCCCTGTTATGCCATTCCGAAACGGTATTCCTTCTCCTCTTTATCATTTAGCACGAGGTTGTCATGACGCCTCGTAGCGTCCCGCCTGTACGCGCCACATCTCCGCATATCTGCCGTTCATGGCAAGAAGACTCTCGTGGGTGCCTTCCTCGGCAATGCGGCCGTTTTCCAACAAAATGATTCTGTCCGCGTCGCGGGTGGTGGAAAGCCTGTGAGAAATATAGAACACGGTCTTGCCCTTCGCCGCGGATTCCATTGCCTTGTTTAACTCATACTCGGCGATTGGATCCAACGCACTGCTGGGCTCATCCATGATCAGAATGTCCGCATCCTTGAAGAACGCCCTGGAAATTGCGATCTTCTGACTCTCGCCGCCGGAGAAGTTCACGCCGTCTTTATCAAATTCTGCCGTTACCTGCGTCTCAAGTCCTTTGGGAAGAGACTTTAATCTCTCACCAAATCCAGCCCTTTCGAGCGCTGATATCGCCTGATTCCTAACGTCCACGTTATCGCCTGCATGCGACGCCCGTGCTCCTATTTCCTGCGCCGCCGCATCAGACAATGCTCCTGTCTCCTGTGCGGAGTCTTCCAGGCTTCGCATCACCACGTTCTCCATAAGGCTGGCTCCATACATCTGATAATCCTGGAAGACGACGCCAATGCGGTGACGATAGTCATAGGGCTTATAATTCTTGACGTCCTGCCCGTGATAAAGGATCCGTCCGCCGGTGGGATCATACAGTCTCATAAGGAGCTTGATCAGCGTTGTCTTTCCTGCTCCATTATACCCTACAATGGCTATTTTTTCACCAGGTTTCACCTTCAAAGTGATATCTTTTAAGGTATCCTCCATCTCCTCCTGATAACGGAAGCTTACGTGCTCCAAGGCAAGCTCCGCATTACCTTCCGGAACGGCATCGCCCTCCATTGCCTTCATCTTCGGCTCATAATCAAGGAAGGCGCGGATCTTGTCGACGTAAAGGCTGTTTTCCTGCGCCTTCGGGAAGATGTCCGCCATGTTTGCCATGCCTCTTCTAAGGCTTCCCGTCCGGTTAAAAAGTACCACCGCATTACTGTAATCAATGGTATGCAGCACGGCCGCCTGGAACACCAGATACGTAATGTACAAGCCGTCCATGATAAAATCGCCGACCACGTAATCCCTAGTGAAATTCAACATGGTCCGCTTAAAGCCAACCTTTCTCTGCTCCTCCATGATCTCGTCGTTGGTCTCCTGGAATTCCTTCTCCAGCGCATCGCCAACCCTGGGGTGGAGTCTGAGCTCTTTTGCATAATCATTCAAATAGAACACGCGGCTTACGTAATTCCTTTTTCTCATCAAAGGATTGAGTTTCAAACGCACGTCATAATTCAATTTGTTTAGCACCTTCGAAACGAAGTATCTAAGCACAAAGGATGCAAACACAAAGAGGATGCCCGCCGCGTCCGTCAGCAGGTAAAACACGCCCGTCGTAAAGATGATGGTCAGACCCTGCATGATCATGTTGCACATGGAAAGGAACCGGTCGATGGAGCTCTCCGCCTCAGCCACGGCAAGCACGAAATCGTTATAATATTTGGGGTCATCATAGCAGCTCAGGTCGATCTGCGCGGCCTTTTCATACATCTTTTCCTTCAGCGCCTTGTAAAGCTTCGGCTTACTGCGATAGCTCCAGCCATGGATAAAATACCCGTCCGGCACGATCTGGATCATGTTGACGATCAGGATGAGGCCGATGACCAAAAGAGCTTTCCAAAACGGCTCCTGATACTCCGCGCAGTGCAGAACGTAACGGATGCCAAGCACGTGCTCCAGGAAGATAATGCCTTGATAACGGAAACCGTCATACAGGAAATAGATCATGTATCCAGGGCAGGTTTTAAAGCAGAGATTCCAGAGGAAAAGCTGATTTTTCCATACGTTTTTCATGCCAGCCCACCTCCTTCCACGGAAGCCATGACGCCTTGTCCCTCCGCCCCGCCTCCGCTCTTTCCCTCACTGCTCAGCGCGAGATAGTTCTTCGCCTGCTTCGCATACATGTCGGCATACAAGCCCTTCTGCTCCATGAGCATCTTGTGGGTTCCGGCTTCCTTCACGGTGCCATCAGATAAAAGGTATACCCAATCCGCATTCTGCACGGAGGAAAGTCTGTGTGAAATGAACACTAACGTGTGATCCGCGCAGGTGTCATAAATGTTGTCAAAGAGCGTTGCCTCCGCGATCGGATCCAGCGCGCTGCTCGGCTCGTCAAAGATCTTGAAGGGGCATTCCTTCACAAAGGCTCTCGCCACAACGATCTTCTGGAATTCGCCTCCCGACAAGACGGCGCCCTCATCATCAAATTCATGGGTTAGCGTTGTCTGAACGCCCTTGGGAAGGCTCATCACCTTGTCATAAGCTCCGGAAAGCTTTAATGCCTCGCAAACCCTTTGCTCCTTTTCCTTCTCAGGAACTTCCTCTCCCATGACCACGTTATCCATGACCGACATGGAAAACATTCTGTGATCCTGAAATGCGGTTGCAAATAAGGCTCTGTATTTTCTTAGATTGTATTCCCTGACGTCACGCCCGTTTAGCAGGATCGTCCCGGAGGTGGGATCATAGAATCGCAGCAAAAGCTTGATCATGGTCGTTTTTCCCGCGCCATTGTGACCAACCAGCGCGTAGGTCTTGCCGCCGCGGAATTCCATGTTTACGTGGGACAACACCTCCTTGTCCTTGTACGAGAACGATACGTCACGAAACTCAATGGACTTAATCTCCTTGCCGGGATCCAATCCGTCCGAATCCTCGGGAATCTTTTCCTTGTACTCCAAAAAGGTCCGCAAATACTCAACGAACAAGCCATTCTTAAAGAGGCTGGTCAGGGATTCCGTAAAACCGATCAGGATCCAGGTGGTGGAAACCATCATGCTGGTGATGACGGCGAGCTCCGCAAGGCTCATGGTCTGACTCACCAAGGTCCTGTAAGCGCCATAGATCAAAAGTCCTTCAAAAATAAAGGTGAAGGTGAACATGACGTACATCCAGTGAAGCACCATTGCTCTTTTCGTGTACTTCTTCGTCACGTCCGCCAGTCCCGTGATGGCTTCGCGGTACTGCCTTCTCATCAGGGAGAACACGTCCGTCAGACGCATTTCTTTCGCATATTCCGGGAGATACATGACGCGGTTGACGTAGGCGATCCGACGATTATGCGGTGCCATGTCCTTGTTTCTCGCATAATCAATATGGCTCAATTTTCTGTTGAAAATGAAATTACCGATGATGGGAAAGAGAATGAACAGGACGGAAATCTTATCCACCTGATACATGAAAACAAATGCACACACGCTTGCAATGGCTCCAAAGACCGTCTTAAACACGTCACTTACCGTCATCATAAGACGCTCATCCGCCCTCTCCATGGCGAGGGTGTATTTGTCGTAGAAATCGCTGTTCTCGAAGCATTCCAGCTCAACGTTCCTGGACTTGCGAAACAGCTTTGTATAGAGGCCTTTATTGACCTTGGCCTCACAGACGGGATAGACGTGACCAACCAAGACGCGCTCGTAAAAATTCATGGAGCACATGACGACTGCCACAATGACGACGAATTTCATGATCGTCCCAAAGCTGTCACCATTCTCAAGGGAATTGATCACGTACCGCATGAAGAATGCACTGTAGAATAGCCACTCAAAATATCCCAAAAACTGACTAATGCCGTAATGCACCACCAGCGGCCGGCATATTTTCCCCAAAAGACCACATGCGAACAAGTTGTTCTGAACTGCCCTTGTCCGCGTGATCTCCCGCTTGCTCACTTTCTTTTTCATCATACTCTCCTTATTGTGTCACGGGGACGTGTCTACTGACACGTTTTCACGTGCATTCTGCGACACGTCCTCCGCTTTCTTTCAGATCGCAAGCCGAGCTTGCTTTTTAGAGACGATCATTAAATGCTCAGAATGGGTTAGATAGTCTTCCTTCTCACAAAAGCGGAGCGCGTAGTCATACCATGCCTGCCGAACCTTTTTGGTGCTTGCTTTCAAAGTATTTTTATATGCGGCAAGAATGCTCTCCTGCCCAAAGACGGTCACCGTCTGTAGCCCCGGAATGGATGCCAGCAGCTCCTTCGCCTCACTTACCGTTGCCATGTTGGAATAGGTAAACGCCTTAAATGCAAGGCTTTCACCCTTTGCCGCAACGTCAAACAGCGCCTGCTCCTCCGGGAACAGAATGGTTTCCGGCATCTCTCTAAGACCCCAGATCACGCCGCCGAACATAAGGATAAAGCTGCTAAAGAGATACCCGCCGGGCTTCAAAACGCGTTTCGCTTCCAAAATAGCCTTGCGCCTGCTTTCTTCCTCCATTAAATGATATAACGGACCCATCAGAAAAACAACGTCAAAGGAGGCATCGGGAAACGCGGAAAGATCCATCGCGTCTCCCTGAAGAGCTTGCATTTTAACGCCGTACTGCCTTGCCTTTTTCTTGGCAAAGCGGACGTTTTCATCACTCAGGTCCAAAAGCGTTACGTCATGGCCCTGGCCTGCATAATGAATGCTGTAGTGCCCGGGACCGCCACCGATATCCAGTATTTTGTCGCCGGGCTTGATATATCTGTCCATCACGTGAATGGTAACGTATTTTTCATGAGGGTGCTTTATCTTCAACCGGTCCCATTCTTTCTGAGGATCCAGGTTATAATGCTCCCGTACTTCTTGTATTTTTTCACTCATATTTCAGCCTCCCAAATATGTCAAAGCGGTTCAAAGGGAACCGTCCCTGATGACCCCGAAATCCCGTCTGAACAGCTTCGCCTCATAGTGGGCACTGCCGTCAAACTTGTCATACTCCGTGTCGCAGACGTAATGCATTCCCAGCTTTTCCATGACGCGCTGGCTCTTATGATTTTCCTTTGCAAAGATGCCTTCGATGGCGTTCACCGTTCTGGTCTTTTTGATGAAATCCAGCAGTCCCTGCATGGCTTCCGGAACAAGACCCTTGCCCCACTGATCTGCGCGGATGTTATAGCCCACGGTCCAGACGTTCTTCTCCGGATCATAGACAAAACCGCCGCTCCCGATGAGCTCGCCAGTTTCCTTTAATACAATTCCAAGATCATAGTTGTCCGGATCATCCAAATCCCTGCCCTCAAGCCAGGTTCTTACATCCTCCGCCTTATGATATAAGGGATAGATCAAGTACGTGTTTACCTTTGGATCTCCGCACCACTTGAATGCCGCTTCATAATCCTCAGGTACCAAAGGTCTTAAGATCACTCTCTCCGTTTCCACTGTTACTCTCATGTCTCTCCTCCTCTATAATTCCTTGATCATCATATACTCGTTCAGTAATCTGCCATCCTTTAATTTAATGGCATTGGGACGCATGGCATAGATCCGGAAGCCCATCTTTTCATAGAGCGCCCTCGCCCGGGTATTTCCCTCGATGAAGTCGAGCTCTAACTGCGTAACGCCGTCCATTGCTTTCGCGGCCGCGATCATTTCCTCAAAGAACCTGGTTCCAATCCCCTGATTCCAATATTTTTTCATCAAGGCAATGCCTATGCTGGCTCTGTGCCTTGTCTTCATGTTGGTGTTGCGTCTCAGCTGGCAATTTCCTGCCACCTCGCCATCCACCAGACACACAAGGGCAAGATCATTTTCCGACGCTTCCCAATCTGCAAAGAGTTTTTTCTCTCCCTCATAGGTATATTTGGAGCACTCCTCAGGATATCTCAAAATAAACTCCGTCTCTCCAGCGGACACCCTAAGATAATTCAACATCCCCTCGATATCCTCTTCCTTGGGATTTCTGATCAGCGCCTTTCTTCCATCCTTTAACGTAAACCACTTGTCCTCCATGAGCATGCCTTTTTCCTCCCTTCATATTCGTTTGCTTTCCTTCCACACTCATAAAATCCAGCTGCCATTGGCAGCTGTCGCTGCTTCGCAGCTTTCGATTTTATTTCGTATAACAACAAACCCCACTCATCTGCACGAGATAAGTGGGGTTTTCTTCAAACACCGTATAATCTTATCAACAACGCCCTGCGTCATACTATAAGAACCTATCTCTTTCTCTCTGAATTTTGATATACCAAAATAATTCCATGCACGGGGTATTCGTTCACGGACCACTTGTTGTTATATCTAATTTCAGTGTTCAGAAATAGCATGCCGGTTCTCCTTTCAGGCTTAACTTTCTTGTTGCCGTTTCCGTTTCATTTTCTGAAAATCGGAAAATATAGGTTTGAATATACTACACAATTTTTTCAAAGTCAACACATTTTCAAAAATTTTTTTAAAACGTTTTACGTATCATCATTTTGCTCATTTTATTCCTTTGTTTTCTTCTCTTTTATGGCACAAATGATGGTCGTGATCACGTCCATGGCAAAGAAGAACTGGAGAAAGCCAATCAATAGCGCAAAGGGCTTTCCATACTTTTTATCCTTCACGGCCTTTGAGAGATAGGCGATCATAAATGGTGCGCTCCCTGCCAGGGAAACCCATCCTAATACGCAGAGGACGCCGATCACCACGGGGGATACAAAGATCATGATGACCACCGGGGTGAACATCAACAGGAAAAAGAGGACGATCGCAATGCCGCCCATGATATAAAACGGGATCAAGAGATACTTGATCAGCTCTGCCGTCACAAGAAATGCACGTCGGTGCAAATTCTTGAACCGTGCCGCAATCACAATGCTCATGATCAGCAACACTACCGGGATCGCCAAAACAACTAGCGGAAGATCTGAACCCAACACTCCATTTTGCGCTTTTGCCGCTTCCTCGTATGCTGCACTTGAATTCACGGACGCATCCACCTTGGGCACGGTCATAAAGGTGATCACCGGATAGGCATAAGTCATGATCACATAGAATAATCCCCACAAATATATCAGATGAAAACCTTTTCCATTCCCTTTCGTTACTTCGTTACTCATCTTCTCCGTCCCCACTTACGTATCCCTCTCTTCCTTAATTTTTCGCTTTTATACCTCGCCTTGTGATATATAGTCCTTGCGGAGTCTATTCTACTATATTCCCTCCTGCATTGCAACCACTATTTTTCTGCATATTTTTCAAACTGACATTGCTCGTAAACTTGCTTCCCCAAAAGCGTGATCGCCTGCTTCGGGCAATGACTGATGCAGCGATAACACATGGTACAACGTCCTCCGGCAACAACCTTCCCATCCTTCATGGTAAGATTATGCATGGGACAGTTCTGAACACAAAGTCCGCATCCCACGCAGGCATCGCTGATCTTTAATTTTTTTGAATAACCCGTTGTTTTCCCATAAAACCATAGTCTTTGTCCAAACAATCCCGCAAGGTGCGAAGCGAAGCTTAAACCCTCCTGAGGATAACGTCCCCGTTCCTTAATCTCCCTGGCCACCCTCTCGAGCTTTGCATCCGCCTCGCGGACAAGCTTTCTATTATCCTCTAAGGATTTCTTTAGCATTTTATTATCGCATACGGCATCCGGCATGCGTATCTGAAGGCCTCCGATCACCTTTGCCCCGTATTTCTTCAAGAGGCGTGCGCTGCATCCTGCACCGTCTCCGGAAAAAGCACCCATCGTCGTCATGCAAAAAACCTGCTTCCCCTGCCACAGTGCCCGATTTTTATTGATAAAATCCCTTACTGCATAAGGGCAATTGGAAAACTGCGTCGGATAAGCCAACAGCACTTCCCTTACTTCCTTTAGCTTTTCTGCGACATCCCCCCGTTCCATCGGGATCATTTCTGCCCCGGGATTGATCCCGGAGAGTAGCTTCTCCACGCAATGCTTCGTATTTCCGGTTCCGCTTAAATATATGGCGATCATAATGCTTTTCCTCACTTCCTTGCCGCCTAGATTTCCACGGCATTTAAAATGCCTTCAATTTCCTTTTCCAAGTCGTCCCCATCCAATACGCCCTTCATGCCAGACAACCCTGCGAGGCCGTGCACCATGGACCACAGCGCCAGCATCTTTTTCCGCCGTGCTTTCTTTTTCACTCCCATCTCAGAAAATGCTTCATCCACAACCTCAGCAAATAACTGATAAGGCGGATAATCCGTGAGTTCTACCCTTCCGTGAGAAAACAAAAAGTGATAGTACGACGGATTTTCATAAAAGAAGATCACGTAACGCTTCCCCAATTCCAAAAGAATCTTCTTTTTATCCTTCACGGTCGCAATGCACTCCTGCAAAGTTTCGGTAAACTGCTCCGTGATAAACCGCTGCGCCTGGATCAAAAAATCCTCCTTGTTTTGAAAATGCGCATATGGCGCCGCGCTGCTGACGCCGCATACCTCCGCCAGCTTTCGCATGGAAAGCTCTTCTACGCCGTGCTCATCCACAAACTCAAGACCCTTTTCCAATAATTCCATTTTTAGATTCCCGTGGTGATATGGTTTTTCGCTCATACTTGCCCTCCCAACCTATCATAATCCGAAATTGTCAACCAATCTTATCACTGATTAGATTCTATCCCTTAATCTTATCACTGTCAAGTTTAAATTTCATCAAGCCATGGGAATCCCTTCGATGAACTTTATCACACAAAAAAGCGGAGCCGGTCACAGACCAGACTCCGCTTCTTCCTTTACTATTAGGAATCCTTTACTCTTCTTCCCAATGATACTTCTTGAATACGCCCGGCGTCAGAATAATCTCAGCCACGTATTCCCTCCACTCTCCCATAAAGGAGAAATGCCTAAGCTCCGTAACGGGGATCTTCCATCCTGACTGCTCGTCAACCAAAGCCTTTACTTTCTTTCCCGTCCTCACCGTCACCTTATCCGCGCGGTTGTCGCCCTTTACGTAGCGATACAGGATCATACTGCCATCCTCGTAGGTAAAGGAAGAGAACAATCTGCCCGTAACGTAATCCTTGCCGCAGAGCACGCGCTTAACCACGTCGATGGCAGACTTTGGCATCTGATACAGATCACTGTCATTCTCCGGAATCGCGAAGGTATATAGCCTGCCCTTTCCATAAGTGCTGCGCAGGAACAGGGAGGCGTGCAGGTCTCCGTCTCCGCCGTTTAGCAGGGACCAGGAATCATTGTTTCCATGCACGATCTCAGGGAATAACACGGGATTGCGATGCTCCGCGTAGCCTGCCATCTCCCCCGTCACGTGATAGCGCGTCACGGCATATTTGCGTCCGGTAAGTCTTGCCTCCGTGAGACCGGCCGCCCTAAGCGCATCTCCGGCTTCCCGCAGGAATCCAGTGGTGATCACCGCATCGCCGCCTTGCTCCACAAACCCGCGAAGTTTCTCGATCACGTCCTTGTCTGCCAGGGAGCTTTCCGTCAGAAGGATACTCTTTGCATCCTCCGGGAAGAAGGGCGTCGGCTCGATGGGGATGCCCAGCATTCCAAGGCGCATCTCCAAATGATTCTCACCGCTGGAGGCAAAGGGAATATAAGTGGGTACGCCCATAGGCTTTCCAACGTTTTCCATCATCCGATCAATCTTCGTAAGCTGCATTCCCATGGCCGCGACGAAAGGATTATCGATCAAATCTGCCCACATAAAGTGCATCAGTTCCTTCGCCCCTGCAAATGCGGTAAGATATGCCTGCTCCAGATAACGGTCCACGGACCAGCACTGGTAAGTGTCAAACCATCCGCCGCCGTTTCTTCCAGGCCATGCATTCTCAAAATAACGCACCAGGGAATAGCTCAAGTATTCCGGCAGGTGCTGATCCGTATACGCCACGCTCCTTGTCTCCGTTCCGGTATACGTGGCGTCGAAAATATCCCTCTGCACCTCTGGCACGTAACCCGTAAAGTGATAGGACTCCCGCCAGTTGGGATACTTGATGACCACCTTCACCTTCGGATTTACGGCCTTCATAGGCTTTACGATCAGATTCTCCGATACGTCGCGCATCAGATCTCTCCGAAACGTCACCCAATCACGGTCGCCCTTCGCCTTGATGCAACTCTCACAGCTGCAATTCGTAAAATAGAAGTCATCCAAGATAACTTCGTCAAACTGCTTTGCCACGGTCTCCGACATTTCAATCAGTTTCTTTCTCATGGCTTCGTCCGTATAACAGAACGTACCAAACAATCTTTGTTTTCCCGGCTCTGAGCCTTCAATGTCCCCGATGATGGTCGTCAGGCCGCCGGAAACCTCAACCTCCTTGCTTTCCAAAAAAGATTTGATCATTCCGATCTGGGCATCCTCCACGTCACAATCCCCGCGGTGCGTCTCCAAATACACCTTGTCCAGGCCAATATACTTTTCCAGAAAATCATAATCCTTTTCCAGCTTTTCCTGCGTGAACGCCTCTGCCACCGCCGCAGGAATATAGACTACGGTCTTAAAATTCTTAAAATGTTTCCCCATATGCTCCTCCCATGTCAAAAGATTTCATTACCTTCTTTTCCATCATACCCCCGCAGGGGGCGCCCAGACAACTAATTTTTTGCGCACTCCAACGTCTTTTTTGCCTAAAACGTGCGCACTGGGAAATTTACTCAAAAAATCAAGACGAAAAGATAAACCTCTGTTATACTAAAGTTACAATCGATTGATTCCTAGGAATGCACCGGAGGGATGCCGCAACCATCCTTCCACCAAAAAGGAGAACTGCGATGAGTAAACTGGAGCTTTTGGCCGAAGCACTGGAATACGTGGAACAGCACCTGCAAGAAGACCTCCACACGGAGGATCTTGCCGCGGCCTGCTACTGTTCCAAATCCACAATTGAAAAGTTATTCCGACAAGTTAATCACATATCCGTGCGGGACTACGTGATCCGCAGGAGAATGACAAAAGCCGCACGCACGCTGATAGAATGCCCTGAAATGAATCTGTTGGACGTTGCGCTTGCCTATGGCTATTCAAGCAACGAGGCGTTCACGCGGGTCTTCTGTCAGACCTGGAACTGTTTACCGTCCAAGTACCGCGAAAACAAACGCGTCTTGGAGTTATTCCCAAGGGTTCGCGTTCCCTTGGAATCAGGAGAGGAGAAATTTATGAGTAGAATGAAATTTGATATCAGTGAATTATATGATCTTTTTCAGAGCAGAAAGAATTGTTGGTTTGTATGCTGCGACATCGACCATCTCGTGCCCATCAACGAGATTTCCCATAAGGCAGGTGACCTTGCGATCTTAGAGAGTCTTCACAGAATGGAGGCCGTGGCCGGCGAGGACGACGTGATCTTCCGCATTGGCGGAGACGAGTTTGTGCTCCTTACAAACAGCGAGGATGAAGCTTATGCCAAGAGCCTGGCTGAGCAGATCCTTTCCCATAACGGTGAACCCATTGATTTCGAGGGCCGGAAGATCCCGCTGTCCCTTTACGCAGGCATCGTAACGCTTGGCAAGAAGGTTGGCCGTTACAGCGAGATGTTCACCGAGCTGCAGTCCGTGATCATGCAGGCAAAGTATGACGCCGACAAGAAGAACTAATGGTTTACAAAAACAAATCCTTTACAAGCAAAACAGGGGAGACGGTTTGTGCCGTCTCCCCTGTTATTCCGGCAGAGTCGGTGAAGAAAAGGCCTCCCCGCCGTCAATATTATAGATCACGAAGAAGGGCAAAGCATCCGGTTCCTTTGCATTCCAGGTCCAATCCGCACTTCCGCGAATCCAAAAAACCACTTCGCAGGGAAGCTCCGAGACGGGACAGCCGGGAAGATATATGATCAGTTCGTCCGCGTTATCCAGACCATAGGGCTCCGTCGTCATATAGCGGATTCTGTCCTTCACGTACGTTTCTCCCGGCTCAGGATAAGAAATCTCCTCCACCCTGCAGACGTAAGCGTATGGATTCAATTTCAGAGGAAAACCACATTTCCCCTGAAACTCGCATATGGAATGATCCGCATCATAGTTGTCGTCCGCCGACATATTGACGTCCAGGTATTTTCCGGTAAAGCTGCCGTCCGCCTTGAGAGACAAGGTGGTTTGCCAACCACCGGCGCCGCTGGCAAAAAGAAATTCATCCGGGAATTTGGAGAATAACGTTTCGTCCGGTTTCACTCCCATGTCTTTTGCCTCTGGCCAGTTTCCCACCGTAATCCCAAACGAAAGATTGGATATACCCGTCCCCAAAGGCGGCTGAATGTTGTTTATGCGGTCTACGACCCACCTGCCGCCATCCACGCTCTCATAATGGCAGTCCAGACAGACAAATCTCTCCTGTCCGTCCGTTGCAAAAATGGGCCTGGTAAAGCGTACCTCCACGGTGCCAAGTACCTTTTCTACCTTGACGGAAAGAAAGGCACCCTCAGAAAGACTCTTCGGATATGCTTCCTCATATTGAACCGACGGGTAGCTTCCATAGATCAACTGGTCACTTAATGGTTCCCATTTTCCATCCTGAAGCCGTAACATGGTCAGTTTTCCCGGCCAGTTATAGGTACTTCCCAGAGGGCTGCTCTGCAATAGGATCAGTTCCTCTTTTCCGTCTTCATCCACGTCCGCGGCCTTAGCCTGTGTTGAGATCAGTTCGACGGATTGCAGCGTTATTTCCGGCGTGGAAGCGCCTTGCAGGTCCGCCTGGACTATGGTTTTTCCGGAAGGCTCATCCTGAATGCTTACCGTTTCGGGGGTTCCGTCTCCATCCAGATCTGCATTTATGGTCTGCGTCCTCTCCCCAAATGCCGCGCCAGACCCCGCACCATTCCCGGTGCCGTCCGGTCCCTGGCCGTCTGCGTCTGATTTCCGGCCTTCTCCTTCCGCTGTCACGGTTGGATCTTTTTCACCTTTTCCCGGATCCTCTCCTTGATTCTTAAGTGCCTTCGCCAAACAAACAATGCCAACTACCGCGAGCAAGAGTATTCCCGCCGCCATAATCCAAAAGATTGGCTTTTTATCATTAGACTTATTCTTTTCCGTCATGATCCCTGCCTCCCAAAGGTCCAAATACTATCAGCCTATTTCTCGCGGTGCTCTTCGATCAGTTTCTTTAGTTCTTTTACTTCCTTCTTTGTCAATTTCCTTCCGCCAAGAAAAGCAGTAAAAAAGCTTAGAAAAGAGTTATCGAAGGTACGCTCCAGAAAATACTCCGTTTCCTTTTCCTGCGCTTCCTTCTTTGGAATCAACACGCTGACCACGGCATCATCATTTTTGATAAAGCCCTTTTCACAGAGCTTCTTGATTTCCGTATAGGTCGTGGACTTTTTCCAACCCAATCTTTCCTGACATAATTTCACAAGCTCACCGGAATTCACCGGCGCGTTCTCCCATACGATACACATAAAGCGATAATCGCTGTCACAAAGCTTTGCGTATTCCATGACGTTCTGCCAGTCCTTTCTTTTTCAATCCTTTTTCTTCCAATTCTTTAATTCGTTTGTCGAAAAAGGACTATAATCATAGACCATTTTTAATCTATAACTATAGTCCCACATTTGTCAAGTATTTTTCTTTTGACATTTCTTCGCCGTTGTCATACACTATGCTTACGTAATTCCAAAGATTACGGAAACTCGAATCTCGTGCAAATCATCACGTCGTAAACATAATGGAGAATTGACAACATGAAAAAACTAATATTTATCGCTATGATCTGTCTGTTAACCGCCTGCAGCAACGGTAATGCAACCGAACCCAGTGGTGGCAGCCCCGCAGCTTCTGAATCCGCCGGGTCCTCTTCCAACGCAGAGTCCGCCCCTGCCTCGTCCGCAAGCGACGAAAGCGCTACACAGTCGCAAAGCTCTGAGGATGCTTCAACTGAGGAAACAAAGGCAGAGATCACTTCGGCTCCCACCACGAATGCAGAGCTCTATGCTCTCTTCATGCAAGAGTGGAAAAAGGGAGACGTGACCAGCCTGTACGACTATTCTTCCAGCGTCCTCAAATCCATGTTTGACGAAGAAGCATTCCAATATATGTTCTGCGGGAATTTCCAAGTGTTTGGAGAGATCAAGGGCGTAGAGAATGAACGGCTTTTAGGAAAAGAAAACAACGGCAGCTATTGTGGGACTCTGGTGTTTGAAAATGCGAAGGCAGATTTTCAGCTTGCCTTGGATCACCTTCAGATTTCCGGATATTATTATGACCTGCGCATTGAAAAGCCTTTTGACGTCACGTTGGACAATGGCGTTACGGAGCATTATTTCCCGCTGCAGAGCGGAGATTTTACTCTGAACGCCGTATATGTCAAGGCTACGCAGGAAAATGCGCCGACGGCGCTTCTCATCCCTGGCTCCGGACCGTCTGATTACAATGAGACCATTGGTATCCTTCCCACCTTCCAGGACCTGTCGCGGGGGCTTGCAGAAAAAGGCATCTCTTCCCTTCGGATCGAAAAGAGAACCTTTCATTTTGCCTCAGAATGTAAGAATACGGACACTCTGGAAGAAGAATACTTTACGGATTTGAATTCCGCGATCTCCTGGTTGGAAAGCGAACGTCCTTCCAGTGAACTCTGGTACTTGGGACACAGTCTCGGCGTCAATATTGCCGCAGAGCTCATAGGCCGCCACCCTGCAAAGGGATTGATCCTTTGGAACGGAACGGCAAGACATCTTGCAGACGTCGCCGCTGACCAATATGCCGAGCAGGCTCCTGCCGTTGCTTCCATGTACCGCGGAATGGCTGAAAATGCGGCGGCCGTTACGGAAGCTTCGGCGAAGGGAACGAACTACTTCTCCTGCCCCGACTACTATTGGGCTTCCTACAATAAGCTGACGACCCTGAAATCCATCAGAAACGCCCACGTACCCACGCTGATCCTCAATAGTCTCCTGGATCGCCAGATTTATGAGGCTGACCGTGATCTGTGGCAGGATTCGTTTGGCAAAGATGATTTCGTGAAAATCCGCGTCTTTGATGATCAGAGTCACGTAGGATATAAAATTGATGCAAAGACCTCAAATTACTATCAGTTGGCTGAATTTCCGGAAGAACTAACGGATGAGATTGCAGACTTTATTTTGAAGCAGGCCACGCCTTAGGCCATGCATCTGCACAAAAAATAAGCGCATTGCACGCACCGCACTGCGCTTATTTTCTTGCCCAAAACAAAAATAACGGAGCATCACTCAGGTCATGCTCCCGCAAAACCCTCTTACCGACCTCTTCATCCGCCCCCCACTCCGAAAAGCCTGCCTCCTTGGCAAGAATTCCGTCCCACTGCGGTCTGTGGTGCCTGCTGGCAGGCATGGCCAGCGTGATCCCGGCATTTTCTTCACTCAGTTCCTTTGTGATCCCGATATGCCCATACACGTCCTTCGGCTTCACCCAAGATTCCTTCTGATTATGATTGCGGACGTTGTCTGCATAATTCGCGTCGAAATTTAGAAGAATCCCTCCGGGCCTTAAGAGCCTGTACCATTCATTGTATGCTTTCCCGGGATCAGGAAGCGTCCAGGTCACGTTCCTCGTTACGATCACGTCGAAGCTTTCCTCTGCAAAGTCTGTCTCCTGAACGTCCATTTGCAGAAAGCCTGCATCGACCTTAAACAGTTCAGCTGTTTTCCGTGCTTCCTCCAGCATGGATGCCGTCAGGTCAATCCCCGTCACTCGGTGGCCCTCCCTGCCAAGCAGTACGGCAAAATAACCCGTTCCCGTTCCCGCATCCAATATGTCCAGCGCTTTGCCACAGGGAATTCTCGCATTTAATTCAGCGCTCCAGCGGTCGCTGATCTCATCATGTAGCTCATTCAGTCGGATGGCATTAAAATCTTTTGTCCGGATCGTCCAATATTTCTGAACGCGCTCTCTTACGTCCTTCACTTCCATCACCGATTCGATCAGCTTTTGGGTATAGGCTTCCTTGGGTTCATGGATGATCTGCCGCGCGTCACCCTCTTCCACGATAACGCCGTCCTTCATGACAAGGATCCGGTCGCACAGATTACTTACCACCGCAAGATCATGCGACACAAACAAGGCGGAGGTTCCCGTGTCCCTGCAGATTCCGGAAAGAAGCCGCAGAATCTGCGCCTGATTGGATACGTCGAGCGCACTTGTGATCTCATCGCAGAGCAGGATCTCGGGATGAACCGAAAGCGCCCTGGCGATCGCAAATCGTTGGCACTGTCCGCCGCTAAGATTTCCGGGCCTGCGCTCCATGAGCTCTATTGACAGTCCTACGCGCTCAGAAAGCTCATTTAAGTCTGGTTTTTCCGCCCTTCCCAGAAGACTGTTTGTCGTCTCCCGGATGGAATCCGCAATGGTTCTTCTCGGATGAAAGGAAGCCACTGCATCCTGAAAGATCATCTGCATCCTGCGGTAATCATCCTTTGTGCGCTTGGCGGACAAGGGCTTCCCGTCAAGAAGAATATCTCCCGCATCCGGCTTTTCGAGTCCGCTGACAAGCTTAAGGAGCGTCGTCTTTCCGCTCCCGCTCTCTCCGACAATTCCCAGGATCTCACCTTTTTTTAGAGAAAAACTAACGCCCTTCAGCGCCTGATTTACTGCCTGTTTGTCGCCATATGTTTTTGAAAGATTCTTTATTTCTAGAATCATAGCGTTCCTCCAAGCTTAGGAATTGCCGCGATCAGGCTCTTTACGTAATCATGCCGAGGATGATTTAATATCTCATCTGCCGTCCCCAGTTCGATAAGCCTGCCCTGATGCATTATCCCAATACGGTCAGCCAGAAAACCCGCCATTGCAAGATTGTGCGTCACTATGATCTGAGAAATGCCGCTCTCGTCCCGAAGCTTCTTTAATTCCTGTGCCACCTGAAGCTGGATGGTAGCATCCAGGGCACTGGTAGGCTCATCGCAAAGCAGGATTTCCTGACCTGACAGCATGGCCAACGCAAGTGCCATGCGCTGATTCATTCCGCCGCTGAGCATGTACGGGCACTCGCTCAGTAATTTCTCCGCATCCTTCAGATCCACTTTTTCAAACGCATCCCTTACCTGCCGTATAAAAGAAGCCTTCTCATAGATCCCGTGGCTCTTTAGCGTTTCAATAAACTGCTTTCTGTATGGGCGGATTGGGTTGAAGGCCGCACCGGGACTTTGAAACACCATGCCCATTTTTCTGGTGCAAAGCTTATGACGCTTCTTGAGAGAGAGAGATGACAATTCTGTTCCCTCTAACCGGATCTCTCCCGACTTCAATTGAATCTCCGGTGATGAGATCAGCGCCTTTAACACCGTACTTTTCCCGCTTCCGC
Organism: uncultured Lachnospiraceae bacterium; assembly: GCA_946414885.1. Classification (GTDB taxonomy): domain Bacteria; phylum Bacillota; class Clostridia; order Lachnospirales; family Lachnospiraceae; genus Acetatifactor. Next base: position 13,093 of record CAMKQH010000003.1, on the reverse strand, counting down.
TTTCTCCTGCAAGACAAAAAATCTCACCGCGCTCCAACGTAAAGGATAAATCCTCTATGATGTTTTTCTCTCCGTACCCGGCGGTCAGGGAAAGGATTTCCAAGACTGTTTCCTTCTTCATTCTTTCCCTCCCACTTCCAGATAGTCCCTGAGGCAATCACCAAGATAATTAAAGATCATGACCGTCAAAACCGTGGCCGCTGCAGGCGCAAATACGGCCCATGGCGCAAGCTGCACGTAGGATCTCGACAAATTGATCATGCTGCCCCATTCTGCCTGCGGTTCCGTTACGCCAATGCCAAGAAACGAAAGACCTGCAATGCCGATCATCATCACTCCGATCTGAGTTGTCGCATTTACGATCAGGGGTCCAAGCATGTTTGGCAACAGCGTCTTTACCATGATTGTAACGGCATTACATCCCGAAAGCTTTGCCGCCTGTACGTAGGGCTCTTTTTTGAGCGAAAGAACCTGCGCCCTTGCAAGACGCGCATAGATTGTCCATCCCGTGATTCCCATTGCCAGCATGGCATTCCCCATTCCTCCGCCCAAAATGCCTGCGACGGCAATGGCGATCACCATCTGCGGGAATGCCAGCATGACGTCTGCCAGACGCATGATCAGACTGTCTGCCACGCCCTCAAACCATCCGGCGATTAGTCCCAAAACCGTTCCTGCGACAAACGTGATCATCACCAGCGAAACGGCAGAAAATATGGATGTTCTGGCCCCCATAAGAACGCGGGAGCAAATACACCTCCCATAGCGGTCCGTTCCCATGGGAAACTCCTTGCATGGCGCCTGATTCATGACTTTGGCTGACGTTGCGAAAGGATCATTGGGGCACAAAAGCGGCGCGAGCAGACTTAAAATGATCAGGAAGCCCGCAAGTGCCAGGAAGATCCAGAGCTTTGTTTTCAAGTGCGATAAAGGTATTTTTCTCTTTTTCAAGTCCGTTTCCTACCTTTCCCGCAATCTTGGATCGATAAAATGATAGCTGATATCCGTGATCAGATTTACGGTCACGTAAATGGCACAGGTCAGGAGCACAAATCCCTGGATCACCGGATAATCCCGGTTGGTAATGGCATCCATCGCGAGCTTCCCAAGCCCCGGCCAGCGGAAAATCGTTTCGATCACGACGCTTCCGCCAAGAAGCGTTCCGACGGATAATCCAACGATTGTCAAAATATTGATGGACGCATTGTGAAAAACGTCCCTTAACACGTAAAACTCCTTGACGCCTCTTGCCCTTGCACCCGCTACAAACGGTTTACCCAGCTGTTCAAGGAATTCCGCGCGAAACTGCCTTACAAACCTGCTGATGATTGGTATGGACAGCGCAAGACAAGGCAGAATCAGCCCGCGCACGCTCTTATCCGCCACCACGGGAAGCAGCTTTGCCCTGACACATATAAAATAAATCAAAAGCACGGAAATCAAAAAGTTGGGAATGGAATTTCCAACAAAACTGATCAGCCGGATCCCGTGATCAAATACGGAATCCTTTTTCAGCGCCGCCAGAAATGCCAGTGGCACCGCAGCCAGCAGGGACAGCAAAATACTTACGACCATCAGGATTGCCGTATTCTTTAGACCCTTCCATAGCTTTTCCGCAACCGGAAAGCCGTCCTTAAAGGAAACGCCGAGATCAAAGCGCATCGCATGGAGCATCCAGTCGCCGTACTGAATGAAAAACGGCCGGAGCAATCCCATGTTCTCCCTTGTCTGCATCAGCACTTCTTCCGAGACCGCCACGCCTTGTGCGGAAAGCTTTTTCGAAGCCGCGTCTCCCGGCGTCAGATACATTAAAAGAAAGGTGAGAAAGCTGACCGCTAACATGATCCACGCCAAATGAAACAGGCGCTTTCCTACGTACTTAATCATTAGCTTCCTCTCCTTTCTCCTGCCAGATTTTTTTTGCGCTCTTTACTTGTTTACGTCCGTATCCGCGCTGACTCCGTAAAAGTCAAAGGGACAATTCTCCGCAATGCCGGTAACTCCCTTAGCCGTAACCGTCGTCTTGTTGAATAGGCCAACGTAACCAAAGGCATTGTCGTCTATGCTCATCTGAACGATCTGGTTTGCGAGCTTCGCACGCTGATTAACGTCAGTTTCATACTGTAACTGATCGATCAGATCCTCACACTTCTGGTTTGCAAAACCTGCCAGCGCCCACTTGCTGCCTTTTCTGAACAATGCGTCGCAACAGTAATAAGGGTCGCCTGACTTATCTGCGATCATGCAATATAGCGCTACGTCATACTCTCCGGTTGCTACGTAAGTGCTGTCAGGATCTTCCTGTACGTTCAAAACAGCCTTGATGCCGACGTTCTTAAACTGATCCTGCATCAAAACGGCGATGGAATCCAGTGAACGGGCTGCATAATAGCCAATGCTCAGGGTCAGCGTCTCACCGTTCTTTGCATAATAGCCGTCAGATCCCATCACGTAACCGTCTTCCTCCAGCAGGCTCTTTGCCTTTGCAGTATCTACGGCCGGCTTCGTTACCTTTCCATAAGGAGCTGCCGCACTAAAAGGTCCTACTGCAGGCGAAACCGTTCCGCCAAGGAAATCTGCGATGGAATTTACGTCCACCGTCAGATTGACTGCCTGTCTTACTTTATCATCCAAACGGTTTTTGTTCAATACGTAAAACTGAAGTCGCGTTGCCGGGATCTCCGTGAGCACGTAAGATGCGGGATCCGCTGCCAAGATCTGTTTTGCAGCTGCAGTAACGCTGGTATATCCGTCAATGTCACCGGCCTGCATTGCATTTAACTTCGTCTCGTCATCCTGCATGTAGTAAAACGTAGCGCCGTCTAGCTTTACTTCGCCATTCCAATAAGCCGCGTTTTTCTCTACGACCACAGTACCTTCCGGCTCAAAGGATTTGATCACAAAGGGTCCTGTGCAGACGGGAGCGTTGTCAAAATCCGTCGTGTTGTCAAGATCCATGATGCCAAGCTCCGGCGCGGTAAGGTCGCTGAGCATCGTCGGATAAACGTCCGGCGTCGTGATCTTTAAGGTTTTCTCGCCCTCCGTCGCATACGCGAAGCTAGCCAGATAGGCAAATCTCTCATTCTCCTTCGCTGCGCGCCGGAGATTGCGGCTCACCATGTCGGCAGTCACGGGCGTTTTGTTGGAAAACGTCGCGTCTGCAATCTGGAACGTCCAAGTCTTACCATCCTCACTCACGGAATAGTCCTTTGCCAGAAGCGGTATGATCGACATGTCGTCTGACACGCGGAATAAGGTCTCTGACACTCCGTAAATGGAGGTATACCATCCGTAATAATCCTTGTGTACGTCCAAACTGGTATAGCAGAAGCTCTCGGCAAGCCTGATCAGCTTCGGCTCCGCATTGGCACCCTGAACTCCCTGCGCGCCCTGTCCGCTCTGACTCTGTCCTCCCTGCCCTTGCGCGGAAGATTCCTCAGAAGCCTTGCTGCATGCCGTCATTGCAAACAAAAGGCACAGTATTAACAACAATTTACTAAATTTCATTATCTTTTTCATTTTCATTTTCCGCCTTCTTTATTTCCGTATGATCCCGCTGATGCTCTCCCCACCGGCGCCCACGAATCCGTTCATGACTGCTCCCATGCGGCTCGTCGGTTTATGCCTGTTTTTTCACGGCGCGAAGCATGTAGAGCGGCGTGGCTCCGTACGCCACCTTCTCTTTTTCACTCCATAATTCCTCCGTCACGTCCCTTTCAAAAGAGATTTCCTCAAACGGAAGCTGGCGGAGAATGCCGCAGTCAAAGTCAGGACGAATCGCGCTTCCAAAGACCTGATACTCCGGCGGATCCAATTCGCTGTCAATATATTCATAGGATCCGTCATAGGTAAAGCCTTTTGCATATTGCTCCAGACATTGTCTTTCCCTGCGGATGGCTTCCTCCCGGACGGGTCCCGGCTGATAGGGCAGATGCCAGTTTGCATCAAAGATCAGCAGTACGCCGCCAGGCTTTAGCACGCGGTTCCATTCACCGTACACCTTTAGGTGTTCCCGGATCGTGTGGGTCACGTTGCGCGAAATGACCAGATCAAAGGTATTGTCCCCAAAGGGCAGTTTTCCGAAGTCTCCTTTGATCAGCTGAGGGCTTACGCCTTGCAAAAGCGCATTTTCGCGCGCATGTCCCAGCATGCGTTCCGATCCGTCGATTCCCGTCACGTCATGCCCTTCCTTCGAAAAAAGCACGCAAAAGAACCCTGGGCCACATCCTGCATCCAGAATGCGCAAAGGGTTCCCTGCCGGGGCATTTGCCTTGATCCGTTCAAGCCACTTGGCGGGCCGATCCGTAAGCAATTCTTCTCTTACGTATTTGTTGTAATTGTCGGCCCGAATGTTCCACGTCTCATTAATTTGTTCTTGCGTGAGCATGATAGTTCACCTTGGGTCTGCACCTCGCAAGGACTTTGCTCCCTTCTGGTCACGGTCATCCGCGCGCGGTGTTTTCCAATCCGTCAAGTTCGTCTCCGACAGCAGGCTCTTCTGATCAAGCTGCCAAAAACAGTCCATTTCCCTTATCTTTGGCCTTCTGGCCTTGTAGCCTCCCCATACGCCTTCAGGCGTTCAAATTCTCCCTTGCCTCCCAGAGACTGATGCCTTGTTCCCTTGCAATTCTGGCAAGATCCTCAAACTCTGCTTTTTCCCGCTTCGTGCCATAGCCTTCGGAAATCTTTCTGTGAATGGTTCCTCCCGGCGTCTCCACGGTTTCAACGCTTCTGCTTAGCACGTAACGCTTCATGGCACATTCACGGATGCCGATCGTGGTCGTGTGTTTGAATATGGTTTCCACGATCCCTTCCTTTTTCTCTTCCGTACATAACGTACGAATCAGGATACCGGGGCGATTTTTTTTCATGCCGATGGGAACGGTATATACGTCCCTTGCTCCCGCCTCAAACAAGCGCTCCATGGCAAATCCGATCTCCTCACCCGTCATGTCATCCACGTTGCAGCTAAGCTCAAAAATGTCTTCGCGGTCAACCTGCTTCCTGCAGGCTTCTTCGCCTTGTCCTCCCGCGGTAACCTCAGTTTCACCCAATATGGCCCTGACACAATTTGCCGCCTCAAAATCCTTTTTTCCCATGCCGTAGCCGATGGCATTGACGCGCATGGCCGGCATGCTGCCGAACTTCGTGGCAAAATGCTTTAGAAGTGCCGCTCCCGTAGGCGTGCAAAGCTCTCCGCGAATGCTTCCGCCATAGATCGGCACGTCCTTCAGGATCAGAGCCGTCGCAGGCGCAGGTACGGGGAGAATGCCATGCGCGCAATGCACCTGGCCACTTCCCACGTGGATGGGCGAGACAATAATCTCACTGGGCGCGAGCTTATCTATCAAAAGGCATACCGCCACAACGTCTGCAATGGCATCCATGGTGCCTACTTCATGAAAGTGAATCTCCGTAACGGGCTTGCCATGCACCTGGCTTTCCGCTGCCGCGATCAGCCCGTAAACCGCCATCACGTCATCCTGCACTTTCTGCGGCAAATGCAGATGATCTCTTACAATATGCTCTATGTCGCCCATGGACGCATGGTGATGACCGTGATGATGATCATGATCGTGGTCGTGGTCGTGATCGTGGTGATGGTCATAATCGTGATCATGGTCGTGATCATGGTGATGGTCATGGTCGTGATCATGGTCGTGACTCTCCTCTTCCTCACCATGGATGGTGACGCGCATATGCGTACCCGTAATCCCACATTTTACGGAAGCTTCCTTCTGATACTTGACGCCAGGAATTCCAAGCGCATTTAGCTCTTCCAAGAATCCATCCGGATCCGGTAACAGCTCCAGTAATGCAGCCGTCAACATGTCACCGGCTGCTCCCATACCACAGTCCACGTACAAAGCTTTCATATGCGTCCTCCTTTTCTGCTCCTTACTACCGCCTGATACTCCTTTTGACCTTTCGGGCGGTACTATTCTTGCTCCTCACTACAGCCTGAGCTTCCATTTGATTTTCCGGGCGGTATTATCTGCCTTCCGGGCGGTACAATTGACCTTGTCCGCAGCTACGGGCGGATCAGGTCCCGGGCGAATCGCCCCGGACTAATTCACTTAACATTTCGGATGGTTGATCATGCTTGCAAGATATCCCGCACCGAATCCATTATCAATATTAACCACGGAAACACCGCTCGCACAGGAATTCAGCATGGATAAAAGCGCGGAAAGTCCATGGAAGGATGCGCCATATCCAACGCTGGTCGGCACTGCGATCACGGGACAATCCGCAAGACCACCGATCACGCTGGCAAGCGCACCTTCCATCCCCGCAATGGCAATGATCACGTTGGCATTCATAATGTCATCCAAATGCGCCAGCGTGCGGTGTAATCCCGCCACTCCGACGTCGTACAGGCGGACCACTTCATTTCCCAGGACCGTCGCCGTGACCGCCGCCTCCTCTGCTACCGGAACGTCACTGGTCCCGCCGGTGGCAACAACAATCCTTCCAAGGCCACTTGCCTTGGGGATTTCACCGATCACGCCGCAACGCGCCTCTTCAAAATATTGCATCGGATGCGTCTTTGTCACGATCTCGGCACTTTCCTTCGATAATCTCGTGATCAGGATTGTATTTTGTCCGTTCCTGCGCATCACGTCCGCTATGCCGGTGATCTGCTGCGGTGTTTTCCCTGCTCCATAGATCACCTCAGCCGCACCCTGGCGGAGCTTTCTGTGCATATCCACCTTCGCATAGCCGATGTCTTCAAAGGGCTTTTTCTTTAATTCCAAGAGCGCTTCCTCTACGGAAACGGTACCATCCTTGATTCCCTCTAATAATCCGCGAATATCCTCGTCCATACGTTCACCTCTGCCTCCCACGTTTCTGCCTCTTCCATCCGAATCTTGCGTCATCTGACTTCCAGATCCAGTGAAACTGTTACGTAGTATTTCTTCAACTCGTTTAAAATCTCCGCCCTGTGCTTTGCCAATTTCTCCCACTGTGCTTCCGGCAATTGGATCCTGGCGTGCCCCTCACGCGAACGGACCCGGAAATCCGTAAATCCCAGGGAGAATAAGTACCCTTCCGCAGCTTCCGTGGCAGCAAGTTTTTCCTTGGTGATGACCTCTCCCGTGGGGATTCTGGTCGCAAGACAGGCATAAGCCGGTTTGTCCCAGGTAAAGAGTCCTGCCTCCTTCGAAAGCTGACGGATCTGCGATTTCGTAAGATTGCATTCCCGTAGCGGCGACCTGACGGACAACTCCTTCAGCGCTTTCATTCCGGGTCTGTCCCCCGCGTCATCAGAGGCATTTGTCCCATCCAGCAATACCTGAAATCCATCCTCCCTCGCCGCGTTCCATATAGCTCCAAAAATTCCCTGCTTGCAAAAATAACAGCGGTTTGCAGGATTCTCCTTTACGCCAGGCACGTTCAGGGCACTGATCTTCAACACCCTGACGTCAGCGCCAATTTCGCCGGCAAGCCTCATGGCGTCCTCATATTCAAACCGTGGCTGGAACTCCGCAGCTACATAATACGCCCTGACTTCCTTCGCATATTGCAGCGCCGCCCATAATAGATAGGATGAGTCCACTCCCCCCGAAAAAGCAACGGCAACTCTGGGATTTTCCAAGAAAAACTCTTTTAAATTCACGTTTTCGTCTCCCCATAAAAGAAAGGCGCACTCCTCCCGCCTTCTGCGGATTCGTGCGCCTTCTGACATACGATTTCGCTTATTTACGTTTACAAACATGAACAAACAATGTTTTCACGAGACCTTTTAAGTTGATCCCTTTCTTCGCAATGCTTCTGCATGGCCATACGGCTTCCTGCCGTAAAATTAATTATACAGGCAATTTCTTCTTATGGCAAGCCGTGATTTTTGTCGCGTTCTTCGCCGTTCTTGCGTTTCATTCATTCCGGATAGTCCTTGATCAACGCCGCAAGGCTTTCCAGATCGATCATCGGCTCCCCGTCACATAATTCCACGGGAATGCTTCCCTCTAAAGGATATACGCGGGGCGTATACTCATCTTTCCAGCAATACGTAAGCATTCATTTCCGGATCTTACTTTGATCGCACAAAATGATGACGTCGGGCTGCACCATCGTCTTGTCATCACAGTCGAGCCGCATTTTGCAATTTCGCATGTCTAAAAAACAATATTCTCCATTTTCATAAAGCCCGGCATCCTTTACACTATATTTGGGAAACGTCAATTATCGGCCATGGCATCCATGGCAAAATAAGGGAGAGTTCACGTGAAAACACTATGGAAACTGACAAAAGAAGCAGCACGCTATAAGGGTCTGTACGTGATCGCCATTCTTTCCACGCTTGGCCTTACGTTGGTCAATCTGTCCGCGCCAAAGGTTCTGTCCGCCATGACGGGAATCGTGGAGAAGGGCGTTGATGAAAGCGCACTGAATTCCATCATGCATCTGGCATATGTCTTGCTTGCATTATATTTGCTTCGGGTACTGTTCCGGTTCCTGAGCAATTATCTCGCACACAGGGCTGCCTGGTATCTCGTGGGCGATTTGCGAAGCAGACTGTACGACAAGCTCCAGTGTTTGGACTTAAGCTTCTTCCACGATAAGCAGACCGGCGACTTGATGAGCCGCGTCGTCAATGATACTAGGGATTTCGAGCTTCTGTACGCCCATATGATCCCCGACATCATCACGAATCTTGTCACCTTTGTCGGCGTGCTCGTGATCCTGCTGACCATCAACTGGAAGCTGGCGCTGATCACCTGCTGCCCGATTCCGCTGATCCTCATCTCCGGCGTGATCTTTGCAAAGATTGTGAGACCGTATTTTAAGGCATCGCAAAAGGTCATGGGCGAGTTGAACGCACAGCTCCAGGACAGTCTCTCCGGACTGCATGAGATTCAGGCCTTTGGCCAGGAGGAATACGAGGGCGAGCGCGTCCGCAAGAAGAGCTTTGAGCAAGTGGTGGCCATGCTCCGCGCGCTTCGCGCCAGCGCCATCTTCCATCCCTGCGTGGAACTGCTCTCCTCCCTCGGTACGGTGCTTGTGGTTTTCTTTGGCGGTTACCTTGCCTATCAAGGCCAGATCAGCGTCGCAGACATCGTTGCCTTTGTCTTATACCTTGGGCTCTTCTACGCACCCGTTTCAGGTCTTGCGAACCTTCTCGAAAGCCTGCAGCAATCCCTTGCCGGCGCGGAGCGCGTAACCCTGATCCTTGATACGCCTTCGGCGATCCAAAATGCAAAGGACGCAAAGCCTCTGGAGAACGTCAAGGGGGCCCTCCAATTTGATGACGTGACCTTCCACTATGAGAATCAGATTCCCGTGCTGAAGCACGTGTCCTTCTCCTGCGATCCCGGCATGATGGTGGCACTGGTGGGGCCCACGGGCGTTGGAAAAACCACGGCAACCCAGCTGATCTCAAGGTTTTACGATCCCATCGAAGGCAGGATCCTGATCGACGGTCAGGATATTAAACACGTTACTTTGGAAAGCCTTCGTCATAACATTTCTCCCGTATTGCAGGACACCTTCCTGTTTAACGGAACCATCGCGGAAAACATTGGTTACGCACGTCCGGATGCCACGCAGGACGAGATCGAGGCCGCCGCAAAGGCCGCTCACATTCACGAGGACATCCTGCACATGCCGGACAAATACGAGACGCAGGTCGGTGAGCGCGGGCTTCGCCTCTCCGGAGGACAAAAACAGCGCGTTGCCATCGCCCGCGCCATTCTAAGGAACAGTCCCATTATCGTATTAGATGAAGCTACCGCATCCGTTGACGTTGCAACGGAGCAGCAGATCCAGAAAGCCATCGGAGAGCTCGCAGGAAAGCGCACGATCATTGCCATCGCGCATCGCCTCTCCACCATCATGAATGCGGACCTCATTCTTGTCATCCATGACGGCGAGATCGCGGAACGCGGCACCCATGCGGAACTGATGGAGAAAAAGGGAATCTATTATAACATGCAGAAAGCGCAGCTGGCCTAATAACAGGCTACTGCGCTTTTCCTTTATGCCATTTCTTTACGCCATTCCTTTATGCCATTTCTTTACGCCATTCCTTTACGCGATTCCAACGCATATGCATCTCACGATTAACAAGATCACGGCGATGACCTTTAAGATCGTATAGGGAATGCCCCATCTAACGCGGAACATACTGTCGAAGATGAACTTTCCATTCTTTTTCTCATGATCTTTCGCAACCGAAAGGGCAAATCTCTTAAAGGTGTGCACGGCTATCATATAAATCCCAAAAGCGGCGGGCGCGAACCACGTCCAGGTAAAACGCCACGCGAGTACCAAAAGAATCAAAGAACCAAAAATCCAGGAGTGCTGTACGTAATGGTAATGCTTCTCGTTACTTCGGATTTTCTTTATGCGATCATCATACTCAAGCATGATCGGATTATCTTTATTTTTCAAAGCGTTTTCATATACTCCAACGACGTCCTTATCCTTGATGAACAACACGTAATTTCCCGGTATTTCCCGCGCCACAAAATAATCCGGCTCGAGTTGATGCAACGCGTAATCACTTTCCCTCGTGCGTTCAACCAAAAGAACTTTTCTCTTTTTCTGGAATAACTTTTTCGGTTCTGTCTTGAGCAATACCGCTTCCCTGGCCACGGCATAATCGCTAGTGATCGGGCCTTCCAGCTCTCTCTCCAATGGCACTTTTTCTTCAGGTTCTTCAAATTCCTCGTCTATATGCCCCTCCCGATAAACTCGGTAGATCGCATCCGCAGGACTGGTGGTGGAAAGCTCCGTCATCACGGATCTTCCATATACCCACTCTTCCTCCTCGGGCACGTATTCTCCCGTTTCCTTAAGGGCCTTCGTTTGCTGCGCCGAGACTTTTGCGGCGCCGGAGCGCAGTGCTTTTGCGACTGTCACGATCTCCCGCGGGTAATTCTGCGCAAAGATCTCCTTCGCCTGATAGCTGTATTCCGGATTATTTTTGATCGCCCGGTTCGTATACTGGTCGCCCGTAGGATGGGCTTTGGTCTCATTCCTATAGAATTTCCATTCCCGCTTGGACGGAGTCTTAAGTTTTAAGTATGCATAGAATCCAAAAATAACGTAACAAATTATCTTGACCAATAACGCAGATCTTGAGAGAGTATAGATCTCCTCCAAATATTTTTTGAATAAAAATTCACGTTCGTGATAGAAGCTTCGGGAAAAAAACATATATTTTCTGTCTTGCGTGCTATACAGATATCCATGCAGTTTCGCCCTATCTTCCGCCATTTTGCGAAGCGACTTTTCATCAAGTTCCTGGCTAAATTCCACTGGATTTACGGCAAAACTGTATTCCTTACCGCCAAGCTCCGTTTTGCACGTTAACAATAAATAGCGTGGTTTGTATCTGTTCTGGTCATATTGAACGTCAGAAACCCGAACCACGTGTACGTCTTCATCCACGAAACCCTGATACTTGGTAAACGCCTGATTGTCAAGCTTGATGAGGCTCATCACGATCAAATACAAGATTTCTGCAAGGAGCAGCCACCTTACCAATATCGTAAATTCAAATGTTTTACTAACCTTTTTTAACACGTCGCGGCCTCCTGCTCAAGCTTACCTGCTTATTATCTGTGACATTTACTAGTTGACGATTTGGAAAGAATCCTGTCTTCTTCGTCTCTGCCAGAATCCTAATCTCATAATATATTATTATAATAACCATCCCTTTGGCATTCGTCAACGCACTCCCCTTACCTTGGCTTTCCCCTTACCCCGCATTCCCCTTGCTATCCCTTTCCCTTATATTCCCTTTCCCTTTGCTTATTTCTCACGTTCCCTTCTCCTTACTTTTTCGCAGCCTTAAAAGTACTTTTTAATAACTGCATCAATTTCATCCGTTCCCAATGGACTTGACGAAGTTTCTTCGGTTATGATCAGGTCGATTCCTAGATAATATCCATTGTTCACATAAGTTTTGATTCTTGAAACTGCGTTTTTTGCATAGTCTTTATCATCCATCATCCCTCTGTGCTCCCAATACTTTACCCTTCTCTCTTTTACGTTGAGAACCGTAAAGTCCGGATAGATCGTGAATCCATTCTTCAATAGCAACGGACACTCATATTTATAAGGGATTCCTTTTACCGCCAGCGCATTCGCGATGTTAAGCTCTGATTTTGATCTTACTTTTTCTTTTCTGTTTGTCTCATAGCAGGTCATGTACTCAGAGATCTCTTTTCCGTTGTATGGAATGTCTAGCCACTGTTTTACGTAATCTTCATCAGACATATCGATGGGATTAATATACTTTTTTGCTTCTTCGGGATAACTTGAGTAGATTTGTTGAATTCTTGCGACGGGATGACTTAGATTAATCGACTTTTTAACTTCGTTGATATGGTTTGCCTGGAGTTGCGGATTCTCGGCACCATGATTTGCTTGGGTTTTTGTTGGGTTTTCGGTGAAATGATTCGCCTGGAGTTGCGTTGGACTTTCGGCGAAATGATTTGACTGGGTTTGCGGTGAATTATCAACGAAATGCCTTTTGGGGATTTTTGTCTTACCTTCATCGAAACAATTAGATTCTTTCAAAAATGTTTCCAATACGGCGATTTCTTGATTGATAAGCTTTAACGCCTTTTCATCATATGATTTTTGCAAATAACTCTTTAGCTTTAAAACATCTGATTTAGATATGTATTCTCCAGATTTTTCATCTTTTTTCTCCCTCAAGTAGAATTGCTCATGCTTCTTGTTATGACTAATGCGTATCTTTCCAGGCGGAGCTTTCGCTATTGCGTTTTCTTTTACTTGTTTCAATTGTAAAAGCTCTTGATATCTTCTGATCGCCTCATCATACAAGTTCGTTGGTTTCAAAAATGTGGTTGTTTTTTTCATCTTCTTCCTCCTACACAATATAATTCATTTGTAACAATGCCTTTGCTTATTATTCTGGTTTTCGCCGTTCCCTGACATCCTTTGGTTTCTTCGGGACGGCGATTTCATTGAATTTCCAGCTTTTCGCCGTTCCCTGACATACTTTGGCTTCTTGCGGACGGCGATTTCATTGAATTTTCAATTTTTCGCCGTTCCCTGACATACTTTGGCTTCTTGCGGACGGCGATTTCATTGAATTTTCAATTTTTCGCCGTTC
>CAMKQH010000002.1 GCA_946414885.1 uncultured Lachnospiraceae bacterium | reverse complement strand
CCCTTCCCAGGCCGTACCAACTTGCCTTCTCACTACCGCCTGTAGGCCATTTCCCCTTCCCAGGCGGTATGAAACTTTGTCCGGCGTGCTTTACACGATCCCCTGCCGGATGGCCCTGGTGATGTCATCGCCTGAGACAACCGTCAGAACCTTTGCGCCGTACTTCTCTTCCAGCAGCTTGGCGCCGCTTTCATGATGCGCCTTCATGTCCTTCTCATAGCGGTCCACGATGGCAACCACTGCAACCACTTGCACCTTCGCGACCTCACGCAGCCTTTCGATCCGCTCGATGACGGTCTTGCCGCTGTTGATCAGGTCATCTACGACCACGATGCGCTCACCGTCCTCCGGCGTGTGACCGCAAAGGATCCGTCCCCTCGAATCCGGCACCTGTCTGTCATGACAGTAATTCACCGTCACCCCATACTTGCTTGCCAGTGCCATGGCCGTGGCTGCCGAGAAGCTGATGCCGTGGTACGCCATACCCACGATGCAATCAAATTCCAAGTGCTCCTCCATGATCAAATCCGCAAAGAATTCACCCAGCTTCGCCAGATGGATGTTCGTGGTAAAGTGCTCCGAGTCCACGTAGTAATCCGCGTCAAACCCGTGCAGGTCAAAGTGTCCGCGCTTTAACACGCCCGCATCCGCCATCAGCCGGATGAATTTCTCCTTGTTGGTATAGCTATTTAGCTTAAATCCCATCAGTTCGTCGATGGTCACGCCAAAGGTATTTGCCAGGATTGGCAGCATCTCAATGTCCGGCGATCCGCCGTTCTCCCACTTGCTCACGGCCTGATAAGACACGTTCGTCTTCTCCGCCAGTTCCTCCTGCGTCAAACCCTTTGCCTTGCGCAGCTTCTTAATGTTTTCGCTGATCACGCTCATCTTATTCTCCTCCACGTTTTCCTCATTTCGGATTGCTTCTTCGCCGCATCACCGGTTTCGCGGCGTCTCCGCAAATCCCATTTTCTTAGTTTCCCTTGCAAGGAGATTTCCTACGTGATCAGCATAACTCATATGACTCGCTGCGCGCAATCGGCGCAAATTTGACTTTTTCTCAACCACTAGTAGAGTAAAAAATTATCGCCCGCCAGCGTGCTAACGCACGTCCTCCGCTTCGCTTCGGATCGGAGATTTACGTCGTAAATCTCCGACTACTCCCACTTATCGCAGAGCGAATTGATCTGATCCGCAAACTTCGCCATGTCCTTGTTTGCCATGCCGTCGCTCTTTTGCACAAGTGCAAGCAACCGCTGTGCGGAGGCAAGCAATCTTGCAAATACGCCGCTGGCAACCTTCTGCTTCTTCTTGGCAGGCATGGGAGCAGCCTCATATTCAAACTGATTCGTCAGAAGATTGAATACCGTACCGCTGTAAGGCGCGTATGCACGCTGGCCGTATTCGATCTTCAGGCACTCCACAAAATTCATGCTGGTCTGATCCTCACCGTGAACGATGAATACCTTTTTGGGCTTCTCCTCAAATGCGGAAATCCACTCGATCAAACCATTCTTGTCCGCGTGTCCGCTAAGACCTGCAAGCTGCATGATGCGGGCCTTAACCTGAATGGGTTCGCCGAAAAGTTTTACCTCTTTTGCGCCTTCAATGATGCTGCGTCCCAGGGTTCCGATGGCCTGATATCCAACGAACAGGATGGTACACTCCGGGCGCCACAGATTATGCTTTAAGTGATGGCGGATACGACCAGCCTCACACATGCCAGATGCGGAGATGATAACCTTGGGCTTCTCGTCAAAGTTGATGGACTTGGATTCTTCACTCGTGATGGAGAGCTTTAAGCCCGCAAACGCAATGGGGTTGATCCCTTCCTTCACAAGCTCCAATGCCTCTCCGTCAAAGCAATCCATGCGGTTTTCCTGGAAAATCCCCGTCGCCTCCACGGCCAGCGGAGAATCCACAAACACCTGGAAATCCTCATGCCCTTCCACAAGCCTTTCCACCTTGATCTTCCTGAGGAAGAACAAAAGCTCCTGCGTACGGCCAACGGCAAAGGAGGGGATCACCACGTTGCCGCCGCGATCAAACGTATCCTTCAAAATCTTTGTCAATTCGCCCTTATAATCCACCCGGTCCACGGGATGGGTCCTGTCACCATAGGTGGACTCCATCACCACGTAATCCGCGGACGTCGTGTAAATGGGATTGCGGATCAAGGGCTGGTTCTTATTTCCTATGTCTCCGGAAAAGACAATCTTCTTCGTCTTTCCCTCTTCCGTCAGCCAAACCTCAATGCTGGCGGAACCAAGCAAATGTCCAATGTCGGTAAAACGGATCTTTACCTCGTCGCAGATCGTGATCACCGTATCATAATGACAGGGCACGATCCTTTTGATCAGCCCCTGAGCGTCCTCCATGGTATAGATGGGCTCAGCCGCCTCAACGGAATCACTTCTCTTAGCCTTACGATTCTTCCACTCTGCCTCCATCATCTGAATGTGGGCACAGTCGCGAAGCATGATGCTGCAGAGATCCGCCGTAGCATCCGTCATGTAAACCTGCCCGCGAAATCCCTTGGCGTACAGAAGCGGTAACATTCCCGAATGATCTACGTGCGCATGCGTCAGGAACACGTAGTCGATCATTGCTTCCTCTACCGGGAGCGATACATTGTCAAACACGTTGGCTCCCTGCTCCATGCCATAATCCACTAAAATGTTCTTACCTGCAACTTCAAGATAATGACAACTTCCGGTCACTTCATGGTCCGCGCCAATAAATTCAAGCCTCATGCATTAACCTCCTCGCGAATCTTTCTTTTATATGATTATACCCCTTTTGCGCCTTCCCGTCTAGTTTTATTCCGTATTCTCACGTGCTTTTGCCTCTAATTGCATCTCTTTTTTCATAATCTTTTGAATTGTATGCACAATTCAATAAAAAGAAGTAAAATTTAGCTGTTGACATTTCCCGAAAAGTATAGTATATTACTTTTTGTCAGTTACGACACAACACATGCGCGAGTGGCTCAGCGGTGGAGCACCTCCTTGCCAAGGAGGGGGTCGCGGGTTCGATTCCCGTCTCGCGCTCTCAGAAAAAAAGAAGACATGCAAAATGCATGTCTTCTTTTTTTTCGAGGCACATCCGTGCCTCGAAGTTCGATTTGCGCGTTTCTACGAGCGGTGCAAGGATGCACCGAATTGGCTGCCGGGAGCTTGCTCACGGGCAGACATGTTCGAGTGCAGACTTATAGCGCGACAGCGCGACAGTCGGAGAAGTCGCATTCCTTGGCGACTTCTCCGACCCGCTCGTTTAAGCCTCCGCTTCGCTCCGGTCCGCGCATTCCGACGTCCCCTGGACGTCGTGCGCCGTCTCGCGCTTTTTTGCGAGACGATCCAGAGAAGAGCGACTTCTCCGACCCGCTCGTTTAAGCCTCCGCTTCGCTCCGGTCCGCGCAATGCCGACGTCCCCCGGACGTCGTGCGCCGTCTCGCGCTTTTTTGCGAGACGATCCAGAGAAGAGCGACCTCGCGGTTGGGCACCGCGTAGCTACTGGGAGCTTGCTTCATAAACCATCAACAAGGGTTTTATTTGCTTTCACCATCTCATGCCACTTTTCTCCTCCCCAGTGTGACATGGATTCCCCAAGATCTCGAAATCCAAATTTCTCGTACATCGCCACCTTATCGGAAAGGCATGTCAGAACCAGCTTTTCCCTGCTCCGCGCCCACTCCCGCGCACAATACCTAGACACCAGTTCCCTCGCTAGTCCCCGTCCCCTGTACTGGGGCAGTACGTCAACTCCCAGTATCATGACGTTTTTTCCCTTTGGATCATGCCATCTCTCATCCATAAAAAATTCATCCCGAAGCTTTGACTCATCCGTGGCGATCCCATTTACAAAGCCAGCCATCTTTCCGTTTTTTCGGTCAATTGCCACCAAAAAAAGATCCGCCGCCACGCCAATGCGTGCCCTCATACGCTGCGGAGTGCATGCCTCCTGCGGCGGAAAGCAGATGCGTTCTATCTCTGCAGCCTCATCCGCCTCCTCTTGCTTTATGATTCGAAAATCAAATTGCTCTGACAATTGGCTTGCGGAAACTCCGTCACAGTCATTGAACTTTGCGAAACGAATGAGCGTCCGCTCCAAGGCTTTTTGAAGCTTTCCCGTCTGCCTCACTCCCACTTCCCACCAGAGGCCTTTTACTGCGAGAATTCTTTTCTTGCGATCTGGCACGGCCTCGATCCGTCCGACAAAATGATCCCCATAGAGAATCGGAAGCGTATAGTAACCATATTTACGCTTATCGGCAGGCGTGTATATCTCCCAGGAATATTGGTAATCCCACAGTGCACTGATCAGCGATTTATCCCACATAAGCGGGTCCAACGGTGCAAGGAACGACATCCGCGGCTTCAGGTCAGCACTCTCGTCAACTATCGCCTTCATCAGCGGATCATCTTCGGAGCGATAGTAAAACGTCTGCTTTATTCCCTGAACAGTCACGGGGCAGATCTTCCCCTGCATCGTCAAACTTTCAAGAATCTTTTTACGTTTTTCCGCGTTTAAGTCTATTCCAAGAAACGCCGTACTATTCTTGTCCCAAAGAAGTCCAACCGCACCAATCCTGCGGAGCACGCGCCAAGCCGTAAACTCTTCCTCGTTCTTGCACGGATTTTCCGCATTGAGAATCGATTTCGGTATATATTTCTCTGCAAGGTCGTAATATTTCCTGCTCCCCTTTTTGTGATGGATGATTAAAACCCCATCTGTATAAAGTTGTTCCAACACGGAACGAGCCGCCTGGGATTTCTTATGCCAGTTACCACTCCAATGCATCGAGGAATGCCAGAAGATCTCTCCTTCAACAGGAAGCGTATCGCTGGAAACGGGACCATTTTCCTTTACGTAGAAAAGCGCCTTTTTCTCCAACTCCTTTAGGCCCTTAAATGTCTTGCCCAGCTCCACGCTTCGTTCCCTGTAGGACGAGAAATACGGCCAGTCTTCCGACGGCCATATGGAGAGTTCCTTGTCTGCATAATCGACTAACTTCCGGTCTTCGTATAAGAGTTCCTGAAGCATTGATTTTGAGAACCCCTTGACTCTTGACTGAAGCGTGAGTTCCGCGTTTTTCCCACATACGTCAACAGGATCAAATTGAATGCATCCTGCCTGACGAACGAAATCGTACGCACCTGATTTGCCAATAAACCGATAGGAGCCAATTAGCCCCTGTTTGGCCAAAATAAAGCATCTGGCTTGCTGTTTTGTGATTGTCTGCATTTGCTTTTCGAAAGATCCGCCTTTCCAAAAATAAAACTTAAACCCACCACGTTATAAGTTCTTTTTTGATCATACATTGTTTTCATTTTACTTGCAAGGTGATTTCCAGGTCCGTGAAAAAAGCGTTAAGCTTTCGCCTAACGCCTTTTTTTAAACCTCTCTAGTCTCTCCCATTAGCCGATAATATCGAACCCTTCCGGTTCTCCTTCTATGATCGTCAAAATTGCTATGGTTTCATTGTACGTTGTCGTATCTTCGGGAATGATGCGGATCTTGTAGGTATCCCCGACCTTAACGTCCTTTACTTTGACGTTGTCATAATTCTCTGCCCAGACAAGCGTCGCGTCAATGTCATGGCCATTCTCATCCATGATGCTCTCTCCGACGTATGCCCATAGCCACAGTTCTTCTCCCGGATTAAGGTCGCCCATGCTTATACTATCTCCGTAATCCTCGAGCTTTAGCATCAGCAGGTCAATGACAAGTGCAGGGGCGCCGGTCTCCGTCGATTGCTCACTGCCCAGCTTCACGTTGCTGATCTTCGGCAGGATTTCGGTCTGTTGATTCTGATATGTCTTGCCGTTGAAATTAACCTTTGCGGTATAAACGACGGATCCAGCCGCGGTTAGAGTAGGCTCCGTGCGCACGCTTGTAATGGTTGCGTTCACAACTACCTTATGACCTTCGTTTCTCTTACAGGTGAAAGTAGCCGTTGCGCTTGCGTAGCCGCTCCAATCCCACTTTGCCTCACCCCAGTCATGTCCAAGGGCAGCAATGTTTTCCAAAGTCTTTGTCTTCTGCTCGAATGCCTTGTTGCTAAAGGTTGCCACGTACTTCGTCTTGCCCTTTGCCTCACAGGTCGGCTGCTCCACCGTCACTTCCGTATTCACCGTCTCCGTCTCCACGTGCTTTGCATTGCGCTGACACGTTCTGGTTGCCTTCACGGTCTTGTTGTCACTGGACCATTCGTAGCTTACGGCGCTCCAGTCATGCCCAAGGGCCGCAATGTCTTCCACAGTCTTGGTCTGCTGCTTGAAGGCGCTGTTGCTAAAGCTTGCCACGTACTTTGTCTTGCCCTTAGTCTCACAGGTGGGCGCAAGTGCTTCCGTACCGGTGGTATTCACCGTCTCCGTCTCCACGTGCTTTGCATTGTGCTGACAAACTCTCGTGGCCTTTACGGTCTTGTTGTTGCCAGACCACTCATAGGTCGGCGCACCCCATTCATGTCCAAGGGCCGCGATATCCTCCACGGTCTTTGTCTGTTGCTTAAAGGCGCTGTTGCTAAAGCTTGCCACGTACTTCGTCTTGCCCTTTGTCTCACAGGTGGCCGCAAGGACTTCCGTAGCGGTGGCATTCACCGTCTCCGTCTCCACGTGCTTTGCGTTATGCTGGCAAACCCTTGTAGCCTTCACGGTCTTATTGTCACTTGACCACTCATAGCTTGCGGCGCCCCACTCATGTCCGATGGAGGGAACGCTCTTTTTCTCGGAGCTGATGACGTCACCGCAAACCTCACAGAACGTAACGTTGTCATAGCTTCCGGCTACCGTACATTCAGGAGCCTTCTCATTTCTCTTTTCCGTCTTTAAGACATGCTTCGTAAGGTCCACGGGGATCTCTTCCGTCTTGGTCCGGCCGCATTCCTTACATTGATAGGTCATCTCTCCCTTCGCGTTACAGGTTGCTTCCTTGGTAACGGTTCCCTCGTCCCAAACGTGTTCGTGTCCGGAGAACTGAGGATACAAGGTAACCTCATGACGCGGAGGATAATCATAGGAACGTCCTTCCGAATCCGTCCAGCCAAGGAAAGTGCTTCCCGCGCGGGAAATCTCCTTCGGCGCCGTCAGCTTTCTGCCAACCCAATTCGTATTTACCACGTCGCCGTCATCATACTTCCAGGTCACCTTGATCATGATCGGCGAACGGCGCAGAACGTAGCTGGCGTTTCCTGCTTCAAACGTCGTATCATCCTTTATTTCCTTCCACTGGCTCTGTCCGGCCTTTACCTTGTCGGTTCCGGTGCCATTATAGCGATACAAGCTATACTCATATCGGTTGTCCGTCATGCGATTCTTCACTTCTTCCGGCAGTTCGCTCATGACCTTCTGCCCGGAAAGGGTCTCCTGCTGCCTGTAAGTGCTGGTCAGCGATACGTACTGTCCGTTTCCGGAATCATAAAGCAGCCAGTCACACTGGTAAACGTAAACGCCGTACAGGGTAACGTCCTCATCCGGTACCTGATACTCATCCGTCACGACGCTCATCACGTCGCCCTTCACCGTCATCCAGTTGTATCCAACGTTTCCGGAGGATCTGAAGGGACAACTGCTGATCGGATTCTCACCCGCCTTGACGGAGGAGGTCTTCGTCTGCCCGTCCAAAATCCAGGTAATGGTGCGGTTTCCGCCCGTCATCTTAGGATAAAGGATTAAGTCGCGATCCGGCATGGTTTCATACTTCTTACCGTTTTCGTCAAACCATCCCTGGAACGTAAAGCCGCTCTTCGCCGGCGTCACGGGCGCGGTCAGCTTTTCGCCATATTTTACCTGCGTCGTCTGATCGCCCTCTTCATACTTCCACGTCACGTTGAAGCTCTTTGGCGTGCGGATGGCAAAGAACACGGTCTCCTCCACGGGAATCGTCGTCTGCTCCGTCACCTTGACCCACTTCTTCCTGTCACCAATAAATTCCGAAAATGCCGGCATGTTGGTCAGATTCGGTGAACCGTTACTATCCAAAAATCTGGCCTGCTGGATCGCCGGATCAAATGAGCTCTCACCGTGTCCAACCTCTTTCGTCTTACTGTCGCGCGCGTTAACGTACTCACTCCCCTTTGCAGAGTACATGTACCACTCATAATCATATTTCGTTAAGTCGATCTTGCTCTTTACGGCATCCGGCATGGACTCCAGCGCCGATACGCCTGAAGGCATCTTTAACTCATAGGCCGAAGCCAGCGGCTTTGAGCTGTTTGCCTTTTCATCCAGTACGTGCCAGTCGGACTCGGCATCATGGAAATCAAAGTATAATTTCGCTTTGGTTTCCGGCTTATGCATCTTAAAGAACACAAAGCGGTCGCCCGGCATTACCATCCACCATCCGCGGTTGTTTTCATCTCCTCCGCCGTAAAGCAAGCCGCGTAAAAACTCTATCATTGCGTTATAATTCTCTATCCGCGCAAAATATTCATATAAGGCTGCTTTGTCATAGGTTTCCTTTGTATACTTCAGCATATAACCCGGATAGCGGTCTTTCAGGCCCTCCAGATCCATGAAATAGGTCACTCCGTCAAGACCGTCAAATTCAATCGTCTCTTTCAATTCGAAACGATTCTCCAGATTCGTCAGATCTATGGTTTCACCCACAAATCCCAGTTCCCTGGATTTGCAAAGGTATACGTCTGCCGTTCCGGAAACGGGAACGCCCTTCCAGTGAACCCGGATGGTACGACTGATGACGCGGGTATTCAGCCCAAAGCCTGCGCCATAATTTAGTAATGACTTCGTCTTGGGCGAAGTTCCCTGATACCAGGTAAAGGTAAGTTCTCCCCACAATTCGTCATCATCCAGCGTCTCAGGTCTTGCAGTGATCACGTTGGTAACGGGATCATACTGGAACCTTCCTTTGGGATCCTTGTCGGTCGGCGCTCCAAAATTCTTTCCAAGCGGCTTGTAAGTCACGTGGAAGTTAGCTTCATCATACTGGGTATAATTCACGCCCATGCTGGTGAAGGAAGGGCTGCCATTGTCAACAAGATAGGCTCTGTCCATGTCATCCGTATCCATCTCGCCGGTGTCCAGCGCAAGGAAATTAATGTTAAACAGATTGTCCGGAACCTTGGCCGTGGCGCCTTCCTTAATGTCAATATCCAGACCGTCATCGTCCTCCCCGATCTCAAAATCCAGGGCGCAGAATTCATCCCCCAGGGAAAGCAGCGGCCATCTTACGTCATAAAGGTCAATGGACTTTTGCAGTTTTCCGTTACCCATCTGCGCTTTGAAATTAATGTCCAGGTACAGACCGAGTTGGGCTAGCATGGAACCAAACATTTCCGTACTCGACCCCTTACCGCTGGTCCATTTATACCCGACGTAAAAATATCCAAAGAATTCAATGTAAACGCCGACCTCCGCCGTGACGCCGATGGAAGCGATCCTGGTGCTGATCGCGCCAATGCGCAGGTCAAACTCGATGCCCACGCGGATGCCGACCATGCCGAAAATGTAGAAATCTACCTGGAAATTCGGTGTCTCCAGATCTCCTACCTCACTTGAACTGTTGGGATGGAAAATCGTAAAGTTTGCCGTGATCTGCTTTGCGTTTCCATAGGTGATGGAGACACCCAGCATAACGTTCAGTTTAAATTTCACCACAAAGTTGATGCCAAGACTCACCGCCAAAAGGTGCATCGGGTCGGTAGGCAGGCTGAGAGTGATCAGCTCTTTGTTTAGAAGCGGAACGTACTCCGCGTCACTGTCTTGAAGAAAGGCTGCATACTTCTCCTCAAAGCTGCCTCCAACCGTATTGTGCATCTCCTCCGTTTCCACGTCCGGTTTTTTCTGATTTCCTTTGTCGTCCTTTGCTTTTCCCTTCAATCCTGGAAGATCCGAGATATGTAATCCGTCCCCTCCGCTCTTGCCAAGCTTCGCCAGCTCACTGATCTTTCCGCTCACTTTGCTGAGATTCTTGAATGCATTCTTCTGTTTATCGGACTCGTCTCCCTTCTGATTCTTGAGAAGCTCTTTATGCTCCTCTCCCAAAACTTCGTCAGGCGACACGTCATTTTCCTTCATCTTCGTGACTACGGTGACGGTAATGCCTGCGCCAACGTAGATGCCCGCGTGAAGGCCGACGGTTCCTCCAATGTCATAGATATAAGGGAAGATCCAGGCCTTGCGCCATTCCACTTCCCATTTGCAGTGAAGTCCGAGGGCAACTTCCATCTCGATCAAGGCAACGACTTTGATCTCGATGTCAGCGTTGTCGGTCATGTGGATCGTGATGGTCATTTCGGCGGCCGCCTCGGCACGAATGCCGGTGCCGTCAAAGTGTTGCAGCTTAAGCCCTAGCAGGAAGCTCAGTTTCGGCGGCCATTCCACCTCCACCTTACTGCCGCCGGCAAGCTGGCGCACCTCTTCAAGGGTTATGTCACTTCCGTCATCCCTCTGGAAAACAATCTCCTTCAGGGCAGCAGAATACTTGGAATCCGGCAGGATCGCCTCCTCATCCTCCGTGATCAGGGCTTTTACGTACTCAGCGGAATCCTCAAGGAATCCGCTCTCTTCAACATCCTGCTCCATCTGACGGCCCAGCTGTCGCAGTTCTTCCTCCGTCAAAGGTATGGGTACGTTGTCATAATGCACGTAGGCGTCAGAGGATTGTCTCAGGGTTTCTTCGCTGGCCACGTCATAGCGAACGCGAAGTCCGCTCCCCTCCTTCGTCACGGAAGTAATGCATCCGTATCCAGTTAGATTCAAAGAACTTTCATTGTTCAGATTACCCGTATAAACAGCCAGGAAATCGCCCGGCTCCACCACGGTATGACTGTCGAGTCCCATGTCCTGAAAGACTTTTCCCGAAAACTTTAGCTGGTCGGCGGAGATCAGGATCTCCCCGTCCTGAAAGCTTCCGTCATCGCGCACGGGAATCACGTCGGGAACAAACACCACGTCGGTGAAATCAGCGCCTTCGTAAGCATACTGATTCTGGCCCATCGCCTTCGTAATCTTAAAATATCCAACGGAACCGTCCACCGTATTGTCGGAGTTTAGCGTACCGTCATAAACGGCCACGGTCATGCCGGCGCTGATCTTTTCGCTTCCGCGATAGGTCAGCACGCCCTTGTCATTGTTTTTGGTTACCGTAATGTCGCCGTCCGTGTTGGCGTCCGCTTTAAACAGACCGCCGTCCAGCGCCACTCCGTCCACCTCTTTTGCCGGCAGGAAAACGAGCTCGCTGTTTAACTTTATATTGTTAAAATCATCCTGATGAACCGTAATGTTATAATAAACAACGTATTTTCCCGTCTCCTCGCCGTTTCTAAAAAAGCGAAGGGACGCGGTGTCCAGAATTTCCACCTGATGCATGTCGCCGCGACGCCACTTACCGCCCACGGGCCTTACGACGTAATACTCCGTTGGCAGTCCTTCGATCACGGGATTTAAGAGCAGCTCCAGATTGATGACCTGATCGCCGCCGTCAGAAAGATTCTTTAAATCCACTTTTGCCCCGCCGGAAATTCCAAGCGACTTCTGCTCCTCTGGTAAAAGCACGGAGAACAGCTCCGACGTCTTGATCGCCCTGGCATCCATTCCCGCCGCCTTAACGCGGGCAAGAATGTCTCTGGCTGTAGCAGCATCCTTACTTGTCTCCTCGTCCAAAGCACTCGAGTCAGATACGGGCTCAACAACAAATTCCTCTGCCTTGTCCACCTTGTTCAGATCCCAAACGCGCACAAGGTCCTTCACCTGAGATGCGGTTAGGCCCTTTGCCGCAACGCGGATTTCGAAGTCCGGTTCCACGTCCAGGGTGGAAATATAGTTGATCTGGAACTCGTCATCCAAATTCTGTGCCGAAGCAAAGTTCGGATACAGGGTCATGTTTTTCTCTACGGCATCATTGCCGGAGGCAGGGCGGGTCAGCGCGGCGTCATAGTACCATCCCGTAAATACGCAATCTGCCTTATCCGGCTGGGGAATGGCATAGAGGAGCGTTCCCTCCGTGAGCATCATTTTTTGAGGCAGAGTGATCGCCTTGGCGTCTTCCTCTGACGTTCCTGCAGGATAATCAAACGTTACCTCGAAATAATTAGAATCCCCGTCAAGTATCTGCCGGGCTCCCGTCTCAGTTTCAGCCGAAGCAAGGGTTTCCGGCGTTGGCTTTTTCTGAAAACTGCAGCCTGCCAAAAGGTCTGTCAGCTGGATCATGATAAGCATGATCGCAATGGCACGAAGAATCGGTTTCTTTTTCATAATTATTCAACCTCCGAATTGATTTCAAGGATAAGCTTTTTCACAGCCGAAATTGGGGCCGCCAGATTCATGTTCTGACCTTTGTCATAAGTACCGGCCGTAATCCCAATGACCTTTCCCTCATCGTTTAGGATCGGCCCTCCGCTGTTGCCGGAAGATACCGGCGCGGTAAACAGAATCCACGTCGCATCCGTCATTTCAAAGCTTCCACAGACGTTACCCAGGGTAATCAGATTTACGACGCCAAACTGGCTGCCTGTGGCCGCCACCTTTTCCCCTCTCAGGGGTTCCTCCGTCGCTGCCTCCAGGGGCGTCATCCTGACGTCCTCCGGAATGGCGCAGACCGCTACGTCGCTCTCTTCGTCAGCGCTGATCGCATGATCCACGCGAAAGGTATCCCCATTGTCACAGGTGGCGATCGCATAATCCATGTTGGTTATCACGTGGGCTGCCGTCACCAGAAGGCCTGGCTCAAACGCGCAAAATCCGCTTCCCGTCCGAAGCTTCTTCCCCTGCCCGTCAAAGACCTCCAGCATCACGACGCTGCCTGCTGCCTGCTCCATCGCCTGGGGATCCTCCGTGAAACGAATTTTGCCTGTCGTCTCCTGCGGACCTTGCACAAACTCTCTTTTTTCTTTCGACAACTCTTTATCCGATGCCATTACTGGCTCTTGCGAGGCAGCGCCGTCAGATTGCTCCTCAGGATTTTTCACGCTTATGATTGCCGCTTCCTCCCGGGAATCCACCTTCGCTCCAAAAGGAGAAAGAATTGCCAGCGCAAGGGCGATCACTCCAATTTTTAGTCGTTTCACGTTTCTCCCTCCTTTTTGTCGTTATCTTTTACGATCTTCTCGTTTACGTCATTCCCTTTTACGTCATTTCCTTTTGCGTCATTCCCTTTTGCGTCATTCCCTTTTGCGTCATTCCCTTTTACGTCATTCTCGTTCTGCTCCGTCTCCGGCCCGTACCGTCCCCTCCGCCGCAATGCGTAAACTGCAATGCTGACGCCTGCTCCGAATGCAAGGACCGCCGTGAAGACGTATCCTCCTGCCTGTGGAGAAAGAAGAAAAGATCCATACGTCGTTCCCAGGGAATATGCATCGGATCCGGCCGGAATCACGTTGATCACCACCATCAGCGCAGCCATCAAAAAACAGCTCAGGCTGGCAAATGCAATGCAACGCTTACGGTTGCGCCTTTTTCTGACTTGCTTTCTTCGCCGGACGATCTCTTCCAGCGCCTGTTCCGTCGTGTACTCCATATCTCTCACCTCCCGGATCGTTTCACTCTGTGTTCGCTATTTACCCCTTAGTTGCAGCTTTTCCAAAAATTACTCAATAATTTTCTGATCTTTTTTCAGTTTGGCATTTTGCACAAATTTACATGCCATTTTTTTGTACAAAAAAACCGCTGTCCGATAAGGACAGCGGAAAGGGCAAACCGATTTGATTCCATTAATTTTCTAGGAGCGACGGCAACTTCCGATGGAGAAGATACAGCAGCACGGCCGCGAGGGAAGGCATCAGATAACCAATCTGCATGGTGATGCCTGGCTCCGACACCAATAGATTATATAATGCATGAAAGATCATTGCCAGTGACAGGCCGCCAACCACGGCCGAGAAGGTAAATGCCTTTAGGCGCTTTGCAATGATCAGCCAGATTGCCAGGGCAAGCATGCTGACCACGTGCATGATACCCACGGAAAATCCCCGGATGAGGATGTAAGGCAGACTCCCCGCACCCGTCGTTAAGATGTGACAACTGTTTTCAAAAGTAGCGAAGCCCGTTCCAATGGATACGGCAAGCATTGTAAGCACCTGATCCCCCGGCATGAACAGCACCATAAAAAACAAAAGGGTCAAAAACTTCAGCATCTCTTCCACCATGGGAGAAATAAAGATCGACGTGTCATTGGCTTCCATGCCGGCAACCATCCCCAAAAAACCACTGACGTAGGCTGCGATCAGGCAAACGCCCATCCCAAGGAAAAAAGCGGCTACGTAGCGTCTTACGTCTCCGTGGGTAAAAAAGAGGGAGACCACCATGGGAACCGCTATGCACAAAAAGATATTCTCAGCGAATATGGTCATCCTTCCGCCACCTCCTCTTTGATCGCCCAAAGCATCAAAAAATAACACGAAACCGCCAGCGTGAACGCTATCAAATAAGCAATCCCGCCGCTCATGTACATGAAAACCGCTCCCCATGCAGAAGAGGCGTAGGAAAGACACAGGCCTTTTTGTACCTGTTTCTCTTTTTTCAAAGCCCATACCGCTTTCAGAACGAGCCAAAGCATGCCCGCCAGCAAAAGAGCGGAGCATCCCTTGTCCAATGCGCCTGAAATCAGCTCCGGCGTAAAGAACGTGAGGGACTGTCCCAGGATCAACAGGAAGGAAATCGTACCTGCTCCCACCCATTCAGCGGCGGACAGAGCGCCCGTCAGACAAAGGCACGACGTAATCACGCACAAAAACCATCCCAAGGAAAGTCCCGTCAGAATATCCTGCACCCATTCTCCCGACCATGCGATCCAAAGCACGACGTTTGCGGCCGCAAACAGGGCCACGGGTATGATCTTCTTTTCAAAGGAGGCACTTTTGGGGAAAACCGCGCGGAGGGATGATGCGTACAAAAGAAACACCGCACACTCACAAAGCTCGTTGGCTGCAAAGGGCATTCTGTCCTCCGGGCGCAAAAAATCGTAAACTCCCCAGTACAAAGTGCTAAGGAGTCCACAGGAAATGGCAAATACAAAAAAAACAACGGTCAGAAAATGTTTCTTAGATTGTAACAATTTGATTGCATGTATGAGCACAAGAAAAAACACGCACGCCATGATCAAATTTATGATTTGCTCCGAATGCATTCTTACTCCTGCTCCCTAAACTTTTTCCAAGAACAACAGAACAGCGTCACGCAGATTCCCAGCGCAAAAGCGAGAACGCCAATGATCACGTATCCCACGTAGGGTGCCGCCAAAAGCAGACTGCCGTATTGTGACGCGCCGTTTTCACTTTGCGTGACCGCCAGCTTCGGAAGACAGAAGCTCGACGCAATGATCAGAATAACGCAGACGCAAGAGGCGATCGCATTCGCTGCAAGAATTCTCCTGTTGACCCGCTTTTCCCTTACAACTTCCCTGCGACTGAGTATTTCATTCACTTGCTCATCCATACTGCGCATAGTCAAATCCCATCCTTTCCAGTTCTTCCTTCAGGGCCTTTCTGCCCCGCTCTGCCAGATTATAGGTCTGCCTCCGGTTCTTCCGCAAAACGCTCCCCAATTCTTCAAAAGACATTTCTTCAAAATACAGGAGGATCAACACTTCCCTGTATTCACTTTTTAACTTGGACAGCGCCTGATAGAGTTGGCCATATCGCTCTTCCTGCAGAATGCTAAGCTCCGGCGCGGGCGTGACCGCTGCCGTCTGATCCTCGCTCAGCAAGGAAAATTGCCTGTTCTTTCTCAGATGCGTCAATGCCAGCTTCTTTCCAATCGAGAACAGCCAAGTCTTAAACGAGCTCTTCCCTCCAAAGGAAGCCCTCTCCGCGACGGCCTCCGCATAAGCATCCAGCATCAGTTCTTCCGCATCCTTTAAGTTGTGTACGTAACCGTTCAGAAAAAGGATCAGGCTTTCCCTGTGACGTTCCAAAAGAATGCGCAGGTCGTTCTCATTCTTCTCCGCCATGAAACGGCCATAAATCACTTCATCCGATTCTGCCATGACCGCTTCCCTCCTTTTCCAAAACCTCTTTACTAAATCTTATTATATTTATTCTATACGAACGCCCATCGTTTTTCAAGTAAAAACCACTCCTTACGTCCCTCCGCGGCAACCGTTTTTCATGACAATAAAAGATCCCAGGCTTGCATCATGCTTGCCTGAGATCTTTTAAGATCATAAACGTTATCTGCCAGCCATGTAATCCGCCGCGGTATTACCGTAACGCATCATGGAATCCAGCAGGTTGTCAAGTTGAGCTGAGTATTTACCCTTCACAGCCGCCACGTAAGACTCAATGCTATAGCAGTAAGTGTTGCTGACCTTCTTATCGCCCTTCATAACCGTCGCATAAACCGTCTTCTTCATCTGTGCCGCATTCAGGTTTTTAAGGCTTACGTAATAACGGCCGTTGTCGTCAATCTGATTTGCATCCGCCTCATACTCGCCAAGCACTTCCGTCCCGGCCGCGTCGCCGGTGATCACCACGCGAAGTCCCGTAAGGTCGTTCGCCTCGTACTTAAATTGGATGTTTACGGCCGCCTCGAGGAACAGGGCTGCCGTTTCAATGCTCGCCAGCTCATCCTTCGCGTCCACGGTCGCGAACTTCTTCTTCCTTACGGAATTGTAATTCATGGGCAAGCTCACGTCCGTTCCCATGGCAATCTGGGCTGCCGTCAGGTCCTTTCCTGCCAGCTCCGACGTTTTATAGCCCGCGTAAAGCTGGGCTGCGTCACCGTAGCGCAGAATGTCCACGAGAAGTCTTCTGAAGGTTGCGTACTTCGCATCCTGATAGGTCTCACTGCCAAGCATGTTGTAGCAGTACTGCGCTACGGAATACGTAAGCGCTTTGCCCATGACAATCTCGCCGTCCGCATTGATTCCGTAGGGCACTGCCGTCGCCTCTTCCCTCATCCAGTGAGGTGCCACGCGGAAAGTAAAGATCAGCAGTCCATCCTTTACCTTATACTCCGTGAGTTTCTCCGTGATGCCGTTCTGGGTCACCACAAGGTAGGGATTACGATATCCCGCTACTGCCGTTTCAGGTACCTTAAATTCAATGGTAATGGTGTCATAAAGCGTTATGGATTTCTTGGCAATCTTCAGATTCGCGTCCGTCTTGTCATGTACTGCCTTCCAGGTTGCCGTCACGTTCGTCGTCCCCGAAACCGTGATCTTGGCGCCAACCTGATAATTCGTGCCGCCAATCTTCCAACCGTCAAATACCATGCCCTCAGGAGCAGTAAACGCACATGCGGGAAGCGTATACGTTGCTCCGCTCTTCACCGTAACGCTCTCCATGCTGCCGCTGCCGCCATTTGCCTGGAAGCTGACTGCATACTCCTTCAGCCGGAGGTAACCATTCATATTAAAGTTATTTCGTTCTTTGATATAGGGAACGTAATCCTTTCCAAGCGTTATGGCGATTTTGTAGTACGTATTGCTTTGATATTCGGGTGCGTTTAACACGTCATACTGAATACATCTGGTATAACCTGGGTAAATGCTCGTCTTGTAATTATCTGTCACCAGATATCCGTACTCCGTGCCAAGTTCGGAAGTTTTCTTTTCCAGATCCTTAATGATATCCTCATCAGATACGGTGGTGGGATAGAATCTGACCGTCAAGTTCACGTTGTCCGAATCATCATTCACGTACACGTCATGAGTGTAATTTCTGCCCGTTGCAATGCCTTCCTTCACCCTGTAAAACTTACAGATGGAGCACATTTCATAAGTCACGCCCTGGGAAACGACGGTCACGTCAAAGCGATGCTTATCCGCCTGCGCCTTAAATTCCTTTTCGCATACTCCGCAATACGGCCAGTGCTTATTATCATCCCAATAATAACAGTCCTTTGTATCATGACCTTCCGCAGGGGTTTCAATGCCCTTTTGCTTCTTGCCGCAGTTGGCACAAATGCTGTCTCCGGTATATCCCTTCGCGGTACAGGTGGAATAGACGATGGTGCTCTTGTCAAGAACAAAATTGTGTCCAAGGGCAGCATGTGTTACGCCAACCTCCAGGGTAACGTGACATTCGCTGCATTTCAGGTCGGGATCCTTACCAGACTTGGTACAGGTAGTCTCGATCGCCGTGGCCTGATCATAATAGGTAGTACTGTGGGGACATTCCCACTCCGTAAGCGTTTCTGGGTCAAGTAGCTGAAAGTCTACAAAGACGTCCCGCATCGGCATTATAAACGTAACTTCATAGAATTGTGAATCCTTAATCCTGATATATATGTCGTCTACGGTATAAATACAATCCTGCCAGGTACCGCGGTTCAGACGGTAGCCCGTTTCATTGTAAATGGTAACCTCCGCCCCATTAGGGATTTTCGCCGGATTACCAGTATCGGAAGAGTAATGAGTCTGCCCATTAAACGTCCACTTGAAGTTCGGGAACGTGGAAAACAATCTATATACGCCGATACTCTCGTGGTCGTAGTTAATATTGGGGGTGTCGTCAGTCTTATAAACTTTCGAAAAGCCACAGTGGCAGGTAAACCTGAATTTCGCCCAATGGGTCGGGTAGTTATCACCGTCAATATACTCCATCGTCAGGGAGTGTTGCTCATAATTGGCCTTTGCCGGGCAGGGCTCGTACGCCCCAGTCTTTTCGTTATAGACAACGCCCTTACAGGTAACGTAATGCGTACGGTTTGAGTGATATACGTAGGGCATGTCGTCACTGTCGTACCACCCCGTGAGCGGGTTCTTTACGGGGAAATCATGCTTGTGATACAGGGGCGAGATTGTTTCCGTCTGCACGTAGTCGCAAACAAGACAGTGACGCACCCGTTCGCCCTGAGAATGATCCGTGGCGGCAATCGTTATCTCATATTCACTCCAGATATGCTCTTCCTTTTCGGAATACTCCGGACAGCCCTCCACGGTACATCTTCTTGCATGGTAACCGTCATAAGGAACCTCCGTGACTTTACCGCTGCCATCCTTCTGCTTTATAGTCGTCATGAACAGCTCCGGCTTGTTCGCCCATACGTGTTCATGAGGTTCAACATACTCATAAGCCTTGTACTCCACGGTCTTGCAGACCATGCAGCTTCTGCTTGCATAACCGTTCTGTCCCTTATAAGCAGGATACTCCGTATTGTAATTCCAACTTGTCCAAACGTGAGGCTCGGAAGCCTCATGCAAGTCACAAGTAGACACCATTTTTAAGATAATAGCGTCTTCGTCAGAAGCGTTGTACCAGCCTCCAACGCACGTCTTGCAGTGACTGTCAGAGGTTGTCCATTCAACTTTCACCTCATCGCCGTTCTGAATCTTGTATTGGGCCGAATGGTACTTACCCTTATCCGCCCTAAATTCGGACACGTTATGCTTGGTAGTCAGCACAGCCGTATCTGACTTGACGCTGAGACCGCTTTCCGAATTAGTCACAACGCAATAGTAGCTATATAACTTTTTGATTTGATTTAACGTGTTTACAAGCCGCGTATCGTTTTTTGCCTCTGCCTCCGCGATGGCAGCATCTATGTCAGCATTACAAATGTTTACTGCCACCGTCAGCTGGCTGGACGTAGTGCCTTTATAAAAATCGGTATCCGTAATCTTGGAGCCAAGCCCGTCATACCACTGGTAGGTCAGATTCGAGCCTTGAGCGGTTACGCTAAAGACCGCCTTCTCCGCGGAAGCCGCATCCTTGCCAACCTTGACCGTTCTGTTCTTTGGCTGAACAAGGATATGGGGTCTGCCGTCCCTCTGGGCACCGCAGACATAGCAGGTCGTGGAATTCCTAAAATCATGCTGATCCTCGCCATACTCATCTTCGTTCACGTAGCATTCGCTCGTCTCGGAATCAAAATGACAATTCCAGTAATCGGAGTTCGGGCAGATGCCGTGTCCGCAGCCAAGGTCCGAACTTATGGATGCGCAGCAGTTCTCGCAAACGTTTACGTTCGCCGCCTCGCAGGTCCCGCAACGGTCTACGGAGTGGAAGCATTCCTGGCATTCGCTGCAGAAGTGATCCTCAAAGTCAGGATCCTCCACGCACATTCCCTCAGAGCAACCTGCCTCCTCCGATTTTTCAAGGCAACAGATTTCACAAAATCCGCAGTATTCGCACTTCGGATTCACTCCAAAACATATGCCGCATTCCTCGCAAAGGTGCTCTTCAAAGCCTGACTCCTCCTTGCAATACTCTCCGCAGCCACAGCCGGCCTCTTCCGCATTTTCGCGGCAACATTCCAGGCAAAGATCACAATGTTCGCAACGCTCAATGTCCTCAGCAAGCAGGCACCTTTCGCACTGTTCGCAGAGATCGCAGCAGTCCGTGCAGTGTTCCCCGTCCGACTCACATCGTTCAGAGACTTCATTCTCACAGATCGGGCAGTGCTTTACCTGCTCAAAACAGCAATCGAAACACATGTCGCATTCATCGCAAAACTTACTGAGATCATCGCCGTTAAACACGCAGAAATACTTGTCACAACCTTCACAGTGCTTTCCGTTATTGTCTTCCATGCCGCAGTAGCCGCAGTGATCCCCGGGGCCGCTGTCACAAAAGCACCAGAACACGTCCGTGACATCCCCAACGTGTTCGTGACATTCGGTACAGTGATTTCCTGCCGCTTCACAGCAATCCTTGCACATTGCCCGTTCAGTGTCCTCATCCGCGCTTTTTTCGCAGACTTCAATGGACTGGAAGCAACCTCCGCATCCAATGCAATGATAACCCTGCATCTCGGCACAGTCCTTGCAGATGAGATGGTCGTCATCAGAACATTCATCACAAATAGGTGAACCGCAATTTCCGCACTCACTGCAATGGGTTCCGACGCCCTCTTTTTCCTGACAATCCTTACATAGTCCGCAATCTTCGCATATGGATGAGTCTTCTATGGTTTGTCCGCATTCGTCAAAATTTGCGCAGTGCAATGACTCCCAACAACCACTGTTATGGGACTCGCTACAGTGCGGGGCTCCCATATCACATTGGCAATAATCGTCTGAATCCCGCAGGGTATCTTCGCAATAAAAGCACTTGCAACTTTCATTGTCGTCCCAATCCTCATCCCATTCGGCATTACTTACGGTGCCGCGTGATAACGTGATTGCCACCACCATGAGCATCGCAAATAATCCCAGCCACAATTTCCTCTTCATCAACCAGCCTCCTTAGATAAAAAAATCAGCATAACGGACCGCCAATTATCCATTATGCGTCCATTATACTGATTTTTTATCCTTTTGACTACATCCAAAAGTATAGGTTTTAAAAATTATTCTTCCAACCGGTCTGCAAATTTGATCCGGTATATGCGGCGCAAGGCATCGTCCACGCGCTGTTGGGAGATCGTTCCGTCCTGCACGGCCTTCAGCACGCCGTTATAGGCTTCCTCGAAATTCTCAGGACAAAGGATCATGTCACATCCCGCCTTCAGCGCCAGAATGGCAGCCTCTTCGGAAGAATGATAATCTGCCACGGCCTTTTCGTTTAATGCATCCGTAATGATCAGGCCATCATAGCTGAGCTGCTTTCTCAAGATCTCCGTCACAACCTTGTCTGACAAAGAACAGGGCGTATTGTCGCCAGTCAGGGAAGGTGCCGCCATGTTGCTCACCATGATCACGGGCACGCCGTCCTCCACAAGCTTGTGGAATAGATCCATCTCGCTTGCCCAAAAATCTGCTTCCGCACGTTCGGAAACGGCAACGCCTTTTTCCGTATCAGTCGTAACGCTTCCCATGCCGGGGAAGTGCTTTACGCAAGGCGTAATACCCTGCTCCTGAAGACCCTTCATTGCATTCTTTACGTAATGGATAACCTGCTGGGGATCGTCGCCGAAGCTTCGTTCTTCCATCAGGCTCTGCTCTACGTTGGCAAGATCCGCCACGGGAGCCAGATCCATCGTGATCCCAAGTTCCTTTAAGTAGGAGCCGATGGTCACGCCTGCCTGATAAGCATTCTGGGGATCACCTGTTGCGGCAATGGTCTTCGCACCGTCCGTTTTCGTCCCAAGGTTTGCCTTAACGATCTGCGTAGCGTTGCCGCCTTCCTCCTCCACGGCAAGGAACACGGGATATCTGCTGTATTGTATCGTATTGTCGATCATCGTCTTGAAGGAATCCTTATTCTTGACGTTCTGGGTACGATACAGGATTCCGCCAACGGCATATTTCCCAAGAGCCGTCTTGGTGCTGTCTCCGGCCTTGGTAACGGGCTTCACGCCGGTCAGGAGTTCAGGCGTCACCATGAAAAGACCTGCCACCTTATCTTCCAGCGGCATCACTTCAATAGCCGCATTTACGATCTCATCCAGCTTTTGCTCGCGCGTCAGCTCAACGACGGGAGGCTCCGTCTCCTCCGGTTCCGGAGTAGCCTCAACGGTCTCAACTGGAGGCTCCGTCTCCTCCGGCTCAACCACGGGTGCCTCGCTAAATTCTGAAGGCAGACCGGGAAGTCTCACTTCGCCTTCCGGTTCCTTCGGATTTGAAATCACGTGAATGATTCCCAAAACTCCCAGCGCAAATGCGACGATCACTGCGATCACCGCGGAATATGCCAGGATCTGATTTCTCTGACGCCGTTTTCTTCTGGCCTCTCGCTTTTGTTGTAACTCTTCCAGTTTCTTGTTATCTTCGCTCATGTATCCCTCACGCAACAAATAGTGCCGTTGCCTTATCACTCCCATTTAATCGGCAGCCATGCCGCAGTTTCTCGCAAAACCGCATTCTCCGCCATCTCTTATCATACATGAAAAACCTTTTAGATGCCATAGAAAAGTGTAAATTTTCAAAAAAAATTTAGAATTGAGCAATAGAAAAGAGCGCATCAACGAGATTTCCGTCGACACGCCCTTTTAGACTATGCTATCCAATGGTCCGTTCCTCCTTTGCCTAAGTCTGTTTTTCGATATTCAGTTTTCTACGATGGAATGTTATCTCCTCTATCCACCTTTCTTTAACATCCGGAATCCTCGATACCTCCGAAACACTCTTTTTTTATTTTCCATTCACGTACACTTAGACTCGTGTACCTTTGGTTCCTTCGTACCTCAAATTCCTTCCTTTTCCATCTGATTAAAGGTTAAATTTTCTTGGACTGGAATCCCCTTTTCGTTTCTCCTAATACCTTATCTTTGGTATCTCTTGTTCTTTTCTCTTTTGATGATTTTATGTTACACCATTCCACAACATTTGTCAACACATTTTTCAATATTTTTTATTATTTTCTATTACTTTTCCATTTTTCGACAAATTATCACACATTTCGACCCTTTTAAAGTCACGGTTTGTGTCACGGTAGAGTCCCGGGGACGTGTCTGAGGAGCTTTAGCTCCGAGTTTGTCGATAATTCTGCCACGCCATGAGGATGATCGATGCGCTTAGTGCAGTCCGTGCCGTTCCGCAAAGGCCGGGAGCCGTCTGATTCGCGGCCCAAATCTGCCATAGCGTAAAAAAGCGCGGCCAATGCCGCGCTTTTTTGGTCTTATAGTTTGGTAAGTACGAAGATGTCGTAGATTGCCTTGATGGCAGCCTCAAAGTCTTCGTTGGCAACTCCGATGATGATGTTGAGCTCGGAAGATCCCTGGTCGATCATGCGCACGTTGACATTGGCGTGTGCCAGTGCGGAGAAGATCCTGCCTGCAGTACCTCTCGTGGACTTCATGCCGCGTCCAACGACTGCGATCAGCGCCAGGTCTGCCTCAATGTCGATCATGTCAGGCTTTGCAAGACGATTGATGCCTGCAACCACCTTCTGCTCCTTGTGCATGAACTCGTCCTGGTGAACAAACACGGTCAGCGTGTCAATGCCGGAAGGAACGTGCTCGAAGGAAATGCCATTCTCCTCAAATGCCTGCAGAACCTTTCTGCCGAATCCGATCTCGGAGTTCATCATGTCCTTCTCAATGTTGATCGCGCAGAAGCCCTTCTTGCCTGCGATACCCGTGATCACGTACTTGGACTTCTGGCAGGTGCTGCCTACGATCCAGGTGCCATTGTCCTCAGGGGAATTGGTGTTTCTGATGTTGATGGGGATGCCCTGCTGGCGAACGGGGAAGATCGCATCCTCGTGAAGTACGCCGGCACCCATGTAGGAAAGCTCGCGAAGCTCGCGGTAGGTGATGGTGTCAATGCCTACGGGCTTGTCAATGATGCGGGGATCCGCGATGAGGAAGCCTGACACGTCGGTCCAATTCTCATAGACGTCAACCTTTGCAGCCTTTGCTACGATGGAACCCGTCACGTCGGAACCGCCGCGGGAGAAGGTCTTCACCTTACCGTCAGGCATTGCACCGTAAAAGCCAGGGATAACTGCATTCTTAAGACCCGTAAGTCTCTTGGAAAGGATCTCGTTGGTCTTCTCTGCGTCAAAATTGCCCTCTTCGTCAAAGAAGATCACCGTCGCTGCGTCAATAAACTCATAGCCAAGGTAATTCGCCATCACGATGCCGTTTAAGAACTCGCCGCGGGATGCAGCGTAATCCTTGCCGGCCTTTGCCTTAAACTGCTTCTCGATTTCCTTGAACTCAGCATCCAGGGAGAGCGTAAGCTCCAATCCGTCGATGATCTCCTGATATCTTGCCTTGATCGCCGCAAGCTCCTTGGAAAAGCTCTTGCCGTTCTCTGCAAGATCATAGCATGCGTACAGCATGTCGGTTACCTTGGTATCCTTTTTATCTCTCTTTCCGGGTGCGGAGGGAACCACGAACCTGCGGTCCTTATCTGCCCGAATGATCTTACCTACCTTCTTGAACTGCTCTGCGCTGGCGAGGGAACTCCCGCCAAACTTCACTACCTTAGACATCTCTTCCTCTTCTCCTTAAAATCACTTTTCTATATTCGCGTAGCCTCACCGTCGCAAGGCACGGATCCAGCCGCGTTTTTATCAGCTTAACCCAGGCGGATGGTGCCAAGCACCAGGTCTCCAAGGCCCTCGAGAACCTTCTCAAACGCATCCTGCTTCATGGGCTGCGTGAAATATGCCAGATCCTCATCGCGGCCGGGAAGCTCCATGATCTCGCCGCCGGGAAGAACTGCGCCCAGCACTTCCTTTGCGCTCTTCTTTGCACGGATATAATATGCATAGGAATGCTTTCCCGCATCCAGGATCGTTGCTTCCTCAGCATCCCAGAAGCAAGGGATCTCCTTGCCAAGGTGACGCACGCAGTCGATCACGTCTCCGACAACGGCACTTGCGGTCGCAAGCTTTCCGGCGCCCTTGCCGTAGAACATGGCCTCGCCAAGCATGTTACCCTTGACCAAAATGGCGTTGAACACCATACTGACCATAGCCAGGGGATTCTCTTTATCCAGCATCACGGGGCTTACCATAGCCTCCAGCGTGTTATCGTCGATCACCTTTGCGCGGGCAAGGAGCTTGATGGTCCTGCCTGCTGCCTTAGCGTAATCAAAGTCTTCGGGAACGATCTTGGTAATGCCTTCGGTGGGGATCTTCTCGAAATCCACGTTCTTGCCCATCATGAGGGAGGACAGGATCGCGATCTTTCTGCAGGCATCGTAGCCTTCCACGTCCGCCTCGGGATTGCGCTCTGCGTAACCTTTCTCCTGCGCTCTTGCAAGCACCTTGTCAAAGTCAGCGCCCTCGCGCTCCATCTTCGTCAGGATGTAGTTCGTCGTGCCGTTCAGAATGCCCGTGATGGCCTCCACCTTCTCAGCCGTCAGACAATCATTCAGAGGACGGATAATGGGAATGCCGCCGCCTACGCTGGCCTCAAAGAGATAATTGCAGCCATGCTCTCTCGCCAGCTTCAGCATCTCGGGGCCAAACTTAGCCACCATCTCCTTATTGGAGGTACAAACGCTCTTGCCCTTCTCCAATGCAGCCTTTGTGTAATTATATGCAAACGTCGTGCCTCCCATGGTCTCGCATACGATCTTCACCTCGGGATCCTCCAGGATCAC
Organism: uncultured Lachnospiraceae bacterium; assembly: GCA_946414885.1. Taxonomy (GTDB): domain Bacteria; phylum Bacillota; class Clostridia; order Lachnospirales; family Lachnospiraceae; genus Acetatifactor. The sequence continues at coordinate 188,904 of CAMKQH010000002.1, read as the reverse complement.
GTTCACGTCATGCACGACCTTCGCCTCATAAGGGTCCCCGGGGAACTCTCTGAGATCCAGGATGTATGCAACCTCGATCTCCTCGCCGGCCTTCTTGCTCACCTGCTCCTTATTCTTCTCGATCACTTCCACGACGCCGCTTCCCACGGTGCCATACCCAAACACTGCAACCTTAACCATACTAACGTCCTCTCTGTCTTCTATCTTCTTTGTCTTCTATCTTCTTTGTCTTCTATCTTCTTTGTCTTTTATCTTCTATGTCTTACTCCTTGGACAGCACCTTCACCCGATGCACTCCATTTAATCCTTCCATGAGTTCAAGCATTCCTGAAATGTCCTGCGTCGTCTCCAGGATCTGAATGCTGAGCGTCAGGGATGCCATTCCCCCGATGGGAATACTCTGGTGGATCGTCAGGATGTTCGCGCCGTATTGCGCCACAAGCTTAAGCACGTCCGACAGGATCCCCGGCTTATCCTCCATTTGGAACAAAAGCGTCACCGTTGTTCCCTTGGCATTCTCATGAAATTCAAAAATGTCATCCTTGTACTTGTAAAACGAGCTTCTGCTGATCCCAACGGCATCCGTGGCCTCCTGGATCGTCGCCACCTTTTCCGACTCTATCAGGCGTTTCGCCTCCACAACCTTTAAGAGCACCTCCGGAACGGCCTTCTTCCGCACTACGTAATAACCTGCTTCATTCGCTGGCATATTTCCATCCCCCGTTTTCTCCCGCCTGACTTCCCGGCGAAAGCGACTCCCGAAACACCGTAAATGTTTTTCTGGGAAAGACAATTGTATGCTAACGAAAGATATTCTATCATGGCATCCCCAAAAACGCAAGAGGGGAAAACCCACAAAAAAACGAAGACCCTCCCATGGGTCTTCGTTATTTTGACGAAGAATCACGACTTTTGCAGCCTTGAGTCCTTCTTTCCTATTTTGCATGGGATGCCATGTACTCCGAATAGCTCATCCCGGCATATTTCTTAAAGCACCGTCCAAAGTAATTGGGATCCGGGATGCCAACCTCCGCCGATGCCAGAAACATCTTCTTTCCAGCCTCCGCGAGTTTCATTGCCTTCTCCATGCGACATTCCGTCAGATACTCCACAAAGTTTTTCCCCGTCTCCTGCTTGAACTTACGGGACAGATAGCTGGCGCTAAAGCCAAACTGCTCTGCCACGGACGCAAGATTGATCTTCGAATCCGTATAACCCGTCTCAATGAATTTCTTGATCTGCTCAATGGTGTTGGGTTCGATCTCCGGTCCGGGCGCGTTCTCCGCCGCGCTCTCACTTTCCAGGTCAATCGTCGCATCCAGCTTCTTTTTCACGTTGGTTAAGACCGCCGTCACCTCAGCCCTTACCAGGGGCTTCAGCATGTATTCAAATACCGGCAGGCTCACGCATCTCCTTGCGTATTCAAACTGGTCCAGCGCCGTCATGATAATGATGATCAAATTGGGGTAGCGCGTCGTCGCGACCTCCGTAAACTCAATCCCGTTCATAAATGGCATGGAAATGTCCACAAAGGCAATGTCCGGCTTCATCTCATCAATGACGTTGATCGCCTCGATCCCGCTGGCGGCCTCTCCCACGACCTCCATGTTCAGGCTCTCCCACCCAATGGAGGCCCGCATTAATTTCCTCGCTGATTGCTCATCGTCAATGAGCATCACTCTGTACTTTCTCATCGTTTCCGTTATCCCTCTCCATTCTCCTAGGCGGTATGACGAATTCCACCTCCGTGTATTCGCCCTCTTCGCTTCGGATCTTTACTACGTCGTCTTCATCACAGAAGCACCGGATCCTTTCGATGGTCCCCCACAGGCCAAAGCTCTCGGAAGGATCAGAGGAAATCTCCATCTCACTTTCATTTCGCTTTCTAAGAACATGCTCGATCTGTTCCTGGGTCATGCCAACGCCGCTATCCCGCACCGAAATGTGCAGCACGCCCTCCTCCATCCAGCTTGTAATCTTAATAACGCCTTCTTCGCCTTTTAAACGGATGCCGTGATAAATGCTGTTCTCCACCAGGGGCTGCAGGATCAGCTTCGGAATGACAAAATCCTCCGTATCCTTCGCAATGTCATATTCATCCTGCAGAATGTCTCCGTATCTAAGCTTTTGCAGGGACAAGTAATCCTGCACGATGCAGATCTCGCGCTTTAGTGGAATCTCCCTGTCACCCTTGCTCAAGAAATTCCGGTAAAAGCTTCCCAGGGTCTCCAGTGCGGCATGTACCTCCTCCGCACCTGCGTCCATGGCAAGAAAACCTATGGTCTCCAGTGAATTATACAGGAAATGGGGCTTGATCTGCTCGTGAAGCACGCGCATTTCCGATTTCTGCAGGATCTTCTCGTTTTCGATCAGCCTTTTGATCAGATCATTTACGTGATCGATCATGTTGTTATAGCCTTCCTCCAACATGCCGATCTCATTGTCAACAGACACGACGTTAACCCGTTCCAGCTTCCCCTCTTCCCTGTTTTTTTCCATGGCCCTGGTCAGTTCGAACACGGGAGTCGTGATGTTTCTGGTAATAAAGGTTCCTGCGCTGAACGCGGCAATAATGACGGTGATCAGCAGAAAGATCAAAATATAACCCGTCTCATACGGGATGCGGCCAGAGTTAAGATTCGCGGAAGTAATGATAATCAAAGGCATTTCCGGAATACGGCATCCGGAAATCAATCTCCTTCCCGTCGTGGCGCGCACTTCCTTGTGTATCACCTTGGGATTGGCGAAATCCACGCTATAATACTTTACGAGATTTTCATCCCCTGCAAGATAACTCCCCTTCAAGTCCGTGATGCACACGTTATCATTCTTGGTGGCATGGATCTCTTTCTCCAATACGGAATCCGAGAGATTCATCAAAAGCATTCCCGTTCTTTCCTGCGTATAGATGTCATAAATGGCACGGCCTATGGTAAGAACGGCGCCTCCGCGCGTCTTGAAAATCGTGTTGTTGCTGTTGATGGAAATGACGGCGCGTCCCAGACTGGCTAAAATGTCTGACTTCCACCTTCCTACTTCCATTCGCTCCACGTCGAAATAATACGCATTCCGGTTTGTGCTCACGTAATCCCCGTCTTCGCGAAATACGAATACGGCGTGCACGTCTTCCGTAACGTTCAAAATGTTAAAAATACCGTTCCTCGCCTGATTTTTCATTTTGTCAGTCACGTTCTTCGTGCTGGAGCGAAGAAAGGTAACCACCGTAGAGTCCATCATGATCAGACGGGACAGTTCCTTGTATCCGTCAACGTCGGAGACGATACTGTTGGAGATCGTGTTGAGGAGGCTGTCCGCCTCGCGCTCCGCATTATCTATGCGCTCCCTCAAGGAAAAATAAAACATGGAGATCAAAAAAGCCGTGATAATGATAAAAATAATGAGAAACACGACCATTCGAAGCTTCGCCGACAACGACCAATGTTTTTTCTTTTCCTGATTAACTTTTCCTTCCACCGGCGTTTCTTCCATGACGTTCTCCCATCCACAAGAGCCTATGTTGCCACTTTTTATATTCTAGCACTTTTTTTGAAAACTGGCAAACGAAAAAGAGCAGACGTTTTCGTCTGCCCTCTTCCGTTATTTTCTCTTAGGATGATTCAATTATTACGTTAACCCTTAACTGCACCCGCAATGAAGCTCTCCTGAATGGATTTGCTCATGAATACGTATGCGAGCAAAGTAGGGAACGTTGCGATAACCAGTGCCGCACCGATGGGACCCCAGTCCGTGGTATGCTGTCCGGACAATGCCTGGATACCAACGGGAAGCGTCTTCAGTGCGTTCTTGCTGATAAATACGTTTGCGAACATCAGCTCGTTCCAGCACTGCAGGAACGTGTAGATCGTGATGGTTGCAAGCGCGGGTTTCATCAGCGGACAAATGATCATGACGAAAGTCTTCCAAACGTTACATCCGTCGATGTAAGCTGCCTCATCCAGATCCTTCGGGATGTCGTTCATGAAACCGGTACAGATCAGGATAGCCATGGCAAGCGAGAATGCCGCGTAAGGAACGATCAGCGCTATACGGGAATTCACCATGTGAGCTCTGCTCAGCGTGATAAAGATCGGAACGACGGATGCATGTACGGGAATCGTGATACCCAGCATAAAGAAGCTGTTCATCAGCTGGCTTCCCTTCCAAATGATTCTCGTGATCGCATAGGTTGCCATCAATGCAGCGATCAGACACAATGCAATCGCACATACCGTAACAATGATACTGTTCATGAAGTAGAGCGGCATGTTACCGGTGGTCATGGCTCTTTCGTAGTTGGACCAGAGCCACTGCTTGGGCAAGCCCATAACGTTCATGCCGTACACTTCTTCGTTATTCTTCAAAGAGAACGTGAACATCCAGTAAATGGGGAACAGGTCGATCAAGGCCCAAATCACCAAGCCAATGTAAATCAATACTTTTACAAACTTATTCGTCTTCTGGACCTGAAATTGATCCAGATCTACGCTACTATTCAACATGCTCTTTTTTTCCATAGATATCCTTCTCCTTAAATGCCCAGTTAATCAGTAATGCAAAGGCAAAACACAACAAGATCAGCATAACCGCGATCGTACTGCCCATACCGTAGCGGTTACGCAGGAACAGCATGTTGATCATCAAGGTACTCGGCACTTCCGTCGCATGATAAGGTCCGCCATTCGTCAGGACGTAGATCAAGTCGAAGGATTTCAAGGAACCGGTTACTGCGAAGATTACGCTTACCTTAATGATGGGTTTGATGACGGGAATCACGACGTACCAGTCAACCTGAGCATCGGTTGCGCCGTCAAGCTTTGCTGCTTCGCGAAGCTCAGGGGAAACGCTTCGAACGCCTGCGTACATCAGAAGCATGTGATAACCAACGTATTGCCACAGCGTGGGAATAAATACGCACCAAAGCGCGGAGGCTTCATTTCCGAGCCAGCCGCCGTTCGGCATCACGTTGGTGATTCCAAGCAAGGATAATACCGCGTTCAGAATACCGTAGTCAGGGTTGTAGATCTTACGCCACAACTGACCGATTACTACCGTGGAGATCAATACGGGCAGGAAGTAAATGGAAAGATAAGCTCTCTCTCCCTTGATTCCCTTACCCAACATGAGCGCCAGTCCCAAAGCCAGGGGTAACTGTATAAATACGGAAAGTGCAGCCAAGAGTAATGAATTTCCAAGTGCCCGCCAGAAACTTATGGAGCCGCTGGTGAAAAGTTCTTTATAGTTATCCAGGCCACACCATTGCATTCCAGTCGTAGAAACGCTTCTCAGATCATAGAAGCTGTAACAAACGGACATGATGATCGGGTAGATCAGCACGCCGATGAATAAGAGTAATGCAGGTAATAAGAACAAAAATATGCTTATTTTCTTAAAAGTTTTCTCTTTCATTCCAATCGTTACCTTCCGGTGAATTAAAAATGCGGTCTTTCCGGTTCCCCTTACGGAGGATTGGGAAAGACCGCAAATCATTATTTAATTACTGTTCCATTAAGGAAATCAATTATCTGATGTCCTTGGAAAGGCCCTTGATGAAGCCAGCGCCGTCAACCTTGCATCCGTAAACCTGTGCTACGTAATCAAGATAGGTATTAGCTTCGTCAGCGTTCATAGCGGTATCACCGAACAGAACGTAACCGTTAGCTTTGTTACAAATCTCAGCTACTGCCTGGGTCAGGCCGTTAACCTTGCTGGTGTCACCGTAAGGCGTCCAAGCAGGAAGTCCACAACCATCAAGATATCCATAGTGGCAGATTCTCTTACCAAGCTCAAAGGTGTAGGTAGCTGCTGCTGCTGCGTTCTTGGAAGAAGCTGCAACTGCGAGGGTATCGGAAGGACCGCCGATAAGCTGACCAAGCTTAGCCTTGTCTGCGTTGATAACAGGGAACTCAGCAACCTTTACCTTAGGGAAGAAGTTTGCATCGCCTGCGAAGTCTGCGCAGTTCCAAGTACCGTTCATGTAGAATGCATACTGACCCTTCATGAAGTTAGCCTTAACTTCGTCGTTGGTCAGGGAGATGCCGTTGGGATCAAAGTAGCCGTCGTTAACCATCTTCTGGAAGGTATCAACTGCGCTAGCAACGTCAGGATTGTTCCAAGTAGCTCTGCCAAGGAAGATGTCGTTCAGCGCGTCAGCACCGATGGACTTCTCGATTACGGACTCAAGGTACTCGGTTACGCACCAGGTCTCAGAACCAGCACATCCGAAAGGCATGATTCCCTTAGCCTTCAGAGCGTCACAGCACTTAATGAAATCATCATAGGTGCCAGGGATCTCGTTGTATCCAGCTTCCTTCAGAAGGTCCATGTTAGCGAACAGACCAACGATGTTCATGGTCAGAGGCACGCCGTAGTGCTTTCCGTCGTAAGTGGAGTTGCCCATCATAACTTCAGGAAGCTCGCTTGCATAGCTCTTGTAAGCCTCATCCAGGCAGTAAACCTTACCGGACTTTACGAAATCGCCAAGGAATGCGCAAGACCAGGTAAAGAAGATGTCAGGAAGCTCGTCAGCTGCAACTGCTGCCTTAATCTTGGTCTTGTAAGACTGGTTCTCAAAAGCTTCCCAATTCAGGGTGATGTTGGGATACTCTTTCTTCATCTCGTCGATAGCCAGCTCGTAAGAATTACGGTTGGAATCGCTCTCGGTAGCGATACACCACATGCTCAGGGTGATCTTGTCGTCCTTGCTCAGCTGAGCTGCGCCGCCCTTGCCGTCACCGCCCTTGTCAGAGCCAGTGCCACATGCTGCCATGGAAAGAACCATTACGCTTGCAAGCAGAGTTGCTGCAACTTTTTTCAGTTTCATAATACTTTCTCCTCCTTTTTGAATACGTGTAATGGGGAATGCCCCATTATAGTAACTATATCACAGGCTTTATTGCCTAATGACCAAAATTAGTGCCCTCCCGGGCGTCCGGATGACTTTCATCATTCCTTAGCAGAATCTTTCTTTTCAAAATCCGTTTTAACCATGGGCCAAGGATATTCGATCGTCAGCTTTTCCCCATCCAAATGAAAATAAAAGACGGTGTCAGCAAAATGATCCTCGTACATTAACTTGACCGTTCCGTTCTTTTCGTCTACGGTATAGTGCCCCGGGAAAAATTCATCCTCCATGAAGATGCCTTCCTCCGTAAACTGGAAAGAACTTCTGTCCTCTTCGCCGCCCTTCCAAGTCCCCACAAGGCCATCCGGCTCCCCCGAGCCATCCGTCGCGACAAAATGGTACTCATTGATCTCGTATAACAACATCTGATCTTTGTTCATGGAATAATGCATCTTCAAGGCCTTCTGGTTTTTGTCCGTCAAAGTGATGAACGAGTCATCCTTGACGAAGTCATAATCCTCTCCCTTGAACGTTGCCTTTCCATTTTCCCCAAGCCAAAGAATCTCTGCTGCCGGTTCATGTACGTAAGCCCAACTCTCGCCTGTTTTCTTGTGATCCGGTTCCTTCTCACAACCGCACGCAAGAATCATTAGGCAGATAATCAAGCATCCTAAGGTAATTAATCGATTTCTTTTCATCTTCTTCTTCCTAAATTATACAAAATACCCCATAAGAAACCCTTACCTTGCTTTCAAGTATAATTCAGCACAATTTTGAAGTAAATGGAATTCTTTTACCTCAATAAGCATCTTTTTTACTTCTTTTGTGTTTTTCAACAATAACACCTGTGTTTTTTAAGGTATTTTTTGTGCGTGTTGCTGAAAGCGCTTTCATTTTTAGGGGAATTCCTTTCGTTAATCTGTACAAAAAAACTCCGGCCGCCTCAATGGCAGTCGGAGTTTTGTCGTTTTTGGGGGATTAGATCAAAGGATACTTGTCGGTGAGGGTCTGAACGATGGCTCTTGCCTCGGGAACCTTCTCCTCGCCGCCCTTGATCACGAGGGCAATGGCCTCTGCGATCTTGTCCATGTCCTCCGTATTCATACCCCTGCTGGTAACTGCAGGCGTGCCAAGACGGATGCCGCTGGTTACGAAAGGAGACTGAGGATCATTGGGAATGGTATTCTTGTTGCAGGTAATGTGTGCCTGGTCAAGAAGCTTCTCAACAGCCTTGCCGGTGAGACCAAAGTTGGTCAGGTCAACCAGCATCAGATGATTGTCGGTGCCGCCGGAAACGATCTTGATGCCGCGGCTCATAAGGCCCTTGCAAAGTGCCTGTGCATTGTCAACAATGTTCTTCTGATAAGTCTTGAAGTCATCAGACAGAGCTTCCTTGAAGCAAACTGCCTTTGCTGCGATCACGTGCATCAGAGGGCCGCCCTGAATGCCGGGGAAGATTGCCTTGTTGAAGTTAAATTTATCTGCCGCTTCCTTGTTGCAGAGGATCAGACCGCCTCTGGGACCGCGCAGGGTCTTGTGCGTCGTGGTGGTAACCACGTCTGCGTAAGGAATGGGTGAGGGATGAAGTCCAGCAGCGATCAGGCCGGCAATGTGAGCCATGTCTACCATGAGAACGGCGCCAACCTCGTCAGCAACCTCGCGGAATTTCTTGAAGTCGATGGTTCTCGCATATGCGGACGCACCTGCGATGATCAGCTTCGGCTTAGCTTCCAGGGCGATTCTGCGAAGCTCGTCATAATCGATAAAGCCCTCGTCATTCACGCCGTAAGGAACGACGTTGAAATACTTACCGGACATGTTTACCGGTGAGCCGTGGGTCAGATGTCCTCCGTGAGCAAGGTTCATGCCCATGATGGTATCGCCAGGCTGGCATACCGCAAACTGTACTGCCATGTTTGCCTGTGCGCCGGAATGAGGCTGAACGTTCGCGTAATCACAGCCGAACAGCTCCTTTGCCCTCTCGATAGCCAGATTCTCAACCACGTCAACGCACTCGCATCCGCCGTAGTATCTCTTTCCGGGATAACCTTCCGCGTACTTGTTGGTCAAAGGGCTGCCCATTGCTGCCATAACGGCCTTGGATACCCAGTTCTCCGACGCAATCAGCTCAATGTGGCTGTTCTGACGAGCCTGCTCGTCCACGATGGCCTGCGCGATCTCGGGATCCACGTTTCTCACTTCATCCAAAGAATACATGTTTTTTCCTCCTGCTTTCCATTCAATTCTGTAGTCTTCTATTCAAACTCTCCCACCGGAGATTCCGAATCTAAATCTTATAAATCTCACGAAGAATAATCTGCCAAAACTGATCATGCCATTGCGGCTTTACGAAATAATAGAGCATCGCCGCGATCAGCCTGTGGGCCGGGAAGCCTCTTCCGTCCAATTTGAAATGACGGAATCCCGCCTCACGGTACTTGCCAAAAATTAACTCTGTCGAAATAAAGGAGCGGTTCTCCATCACCCGGAAGAATTCACGGTTTACGTTGTTGCACTGCCAGTCAGGCGGCGTGTTGGAATACTCCAGCTGTGCCTTTCCAATGACGTTATAATGCATTTTTCTTCTGGGACAGTTGTCCGCGCAATAGTGATTGACGATCAGTTCCACGCGGTCCCTGTGATCCATGGCAAAGATCTCCGGCGTGTTGTTCAGGGCTGAATCCAGCACCACCAGGGAATAATCCTTTTCAAGCTCTTCCTTGATGCGTTCAAAGTCATTTAAGCACTTCGTCGTGGACGAGATCAGCGCGTAATCCGGATACTTTTCACGGATGTATTGTTCCAAAACGGGGGCATTGACCAGCACCTCATTTCCGGCATGGTCTGCAAGCTCCATGACCATGTTACAGAAATGATCCGCCAAATGTTTCTCTTCGATCAAAGGATTCGTAAAGGTAAAGCGGACCTTGATCCCCCTGTCGCGATACTGCTTCAGAACGGCTTCGATCATGTCCTTGGAAACGCGGTCCAGGATCACCCTTCCGCCATTCCAGATACAGTTCGGAAAGCTGCCGTATGCCGAAGTGATCTTTACGTCGTCATAAAAACAGGACGGCGCGCTCTGTTGCATGTCGTGAAAGAAACAGAAAAGATTTACGTTCGTATAAAAGTCCGGAAGATAAAAATTCAATACGTCTGAAGACATGGCGCAACCTCCCATTTTTACTGCAAACGCGCATGGTCATTTTCACCGTTTCGCTTCAAAAACACGCGCGAATAAAGTATATCACGTTCGCGTCCGGAATGCCACGTTTTTTTAAATCTTAACTTTTTCTTAAAGATATTGACAATAAATTAACAAGTGATATACTAATCGCTAGATTTGGAGTGAGAATAAGCATGAAAGAAAAGATTATACAATTGATCCACGAGAAGACAAACCGCCAAAAGTTTTGGCAACAGTACAGGCACTTGCTTCCTCTATTTGCATACATGTTATTTTACATGACCTGGTGGAGTCACTTAGAGGACACCGTGACCACGCAGTTCCGCGTGATCCACATGGGAATTGATGACCGCATCCCCTTCCTGGAGATCTTCATCATCCCCTATCTCGCCTGGTTTGCCTACGTATCCGTTACGGTATTGGCCTTGTTTTTCAAGGACGAGACGAAGAGAGATTATTACCGGTGCCTGGCCTTCCTCTTTACCGGCATGACGCTGTTCCTATTGATCTCCACGATCATGCCCAACGGCCACCAGCTGCGGCCTGCGGTCATGCCCAGGGACAACGTGTTCACGAGAATGATCGCCGCCCTGTGGCAGTCGGACACGCCCACAAACCTTTGGCCCAGCATCCACGTGTACAATTCCTTAGGCGCACATTTCGCCATCGCCAAGAGCAAGGCATTTGAGAATCACAAGCTGCTGAAAAACGCCTCCCTTACGTTGGCATTGTCCATCATCCTTTCCACCATGTTCATCAAGCAGCATTCCTTCTTTGACGTGTTGACCGCACTTGGTCTGGCCGCCGTAATGTACGTACTAATCTACAAGAGAGAATTGTTGGCATATCATAAATAGTTTTCGATCAAAAAAGACCAGCGCCCGGGAACCCAGGCACTGGTCTTTCTTTATTCTTTTCCTTAGTTAAACTTAAAGATCTTCTGCACGATATGATAGAATCCCACGCAGAATTTCCTACCCGGCTTTCCCGGAAGGTGAAGCAAGATGCCAAGGAATCCGCTGCGGATATAATGATAAAGCTTTCCGTTCTTATCCTTCTCCTTGAAATATCTCCACAATTCTTTCTTCTTTTCCAGATTCTCATCCGTTTCCGACCGGATCAGAATAATGGAGGAAACCGCCATGATGATCTCCAGGTAGCTTCTCATGTACTGATACAGCCTCTTGTTGGGCATGATCTCCTGCCTGTGGGCAACCATGTAATCGATCATGATTTTGTTGACGCGCACCTGCTGGTCCACTCTCGAGATCATGACGGACTCATTCACCGACTGGTCTGCGCGTCCTATGTAATAGCGGTAAAAATTCACGTTCAGGTAATACATTCTCTTTACGTACGGCAGCGGTTCAAACACGTAAAGATTATCTACGTAAAACGTATGCTCCGGCAAACGGATGCCGCAATCCTTCAAAAGCTGCGTCCTAAAGATCACGGAATGCATCAGAATGTAATGACCCTTTGAGAAATGATGACAATCATTCCAGGTGAACACCTGGCCTTCCGGAAGGATCTTGCGATACTGCATGACCTTCTTCTTTTTTGCGCCTTCCTTGTCATAGACAAAGTTACTGATCATCATGTCCAGGGGTTCCTGCTCCCCGGAAAACTCGTGAAGCTTTTCCAATATTTTCAGGTAGGCATCCTTTTTCACCCAGTCATCGCTGTCAACCACCTTAAAATACAATCCCGTTGCGTGATCGATCCCCGAGTTGACCGCGGAACCGTGGCCTCCGTTTTCCTTGTGGATTGCCTTGATGATGGAAGGATATTTTGCGGCATATTCATCTGCGATCTGTGCCGTCCGGTCCTTCGCGGAACCATCGTCCACGATCAGGATCTCCACCTCCTCCCCTCCCACAAGCAGGGATTCAATGCACTTTGCCATGTACCCTTCCGAATTATAACAAGGGATGGCAATAGATAAAAGCTTCATTTCATTTGTCCTCCAAAAATCTATTTTTCCCGCGGATCATGGACAGGGCCTTCGCGTAAAACTCATATGCGGATGGGATCGGATAATTCTCCCTTGTCTCCCAAGGTTCAACATAGATCCAGTCTCCCGAACCGCCTGACGCGTTTTTCTCCAATTCGTCCACTCTGATCTGAAAGCCCTGCATGTGCCACTCCTTATGCGTAAAGACATGTTTCGTCTCACCCATGGGAAGGATCCTCAGCACCTTCATGCCATTTTCCGACAGGTATTTTATCACTTCTCGTTCAGAGATCTTTCCGGGAAGGCAGGGAAACTCGTACATCCCCGCGAGCAAGCCCTTGGCCGGACGCTTACGCAGCGCCACTCTCCCTTCATCCCTGATCACAAGCACCGTCTTTTCCTCCGCCGTTCGCGCCTTCTTGGCCTCTTTTCGCGGATAGCTAAGAACGGTTCCTTCCTCGCGCGCCTTACAGATCACGGCAAGCGGGCACTGCTCACAATGAGGTTGCCCATTTGGCACGCATACGCAGGCGCCAATCTCCATCATCGCCTGATTAAAATCACCGGGACGGTCCTTGGGCATTGCCTTCTCCAGCTCTGCCTCCACGGCCCTGCGGACCTTCTCCTCCGAAATACACCGGCCGTCCGCGCGCACCCTTGCAAGAACCCGGAGCACGTTTCCGTCCACCGCCGGCTTCGGAATCCCAAAGGCAATGGACGCTATGGCGCCGGCCGTATAATTTCCAATCCCCGGAAGCGCCAAAAGCGCGTCATAGTCCGCAGGCATCTTCCCGCCGTGGCGTTCCATCACCACGCGGGCAGCCTTTTGCAGATTTCTGACGCGATTATAATATCCAAGCCCTTCCCAAAGCTTTAGCAAGGTTTCCTCCGGTGCTTCCGAGAGCGCCGCCACCTCTGGCAACGCACGCATAAACCTTTCATAATAAGGCTTCACCGCCTCCACCCTGGTCTGTTGGAGCATGATCTCCGAAACCCAGACCCGATAAGGCGTCGGTTCTTCCCGCCACGGCAAAATCCGTCTGTTACCATCATACCATTTCAGTAGCGACTTGGGAATGCATTTTAACGCTTCTAAGCTAAATTCTTCCTTAAGATTTTCTAAAATCTCATCCTGTTTTGACGTTTGTTTCTTCATTCGACGTAAGTGGTCTCTTTCTGTTTCGATAAGGCACCCTTGCTGCTGGTACTGCCTGCGACGCGCTCATGGTGTGAATGGATTGGTCGTCAAAGAAGATCTGGGCTCCAAAAGCCCGCAGGATCTCTTTTTTCTCCAGGCCTCCCAGGAAGAACGCCTCATCCACCCTGACGTTCCATGCCCTCAGGGTCCGTATCACTCTCTCATGCGCCGGCGCGCTCCTTGCGGTAACAAGCGCCGTGCGGATCGGGCAATCCTCCACGCCAAGCTCCCGCTGCAGGTCTGACAGCTTTCTCAGGAAATTTGCAAAAGGCCCCTCCTGAAGCGGCGTCTTCGCCAAGTTACTCTCATTTTCTTCAAAGGCCTTCAAGCCTTTTTCCTGAAAGATCTGCTCCGACTCGTCCGTAAAAAGCACGGCATCCCCGTCAAACGCGATGCGGATCCTCGCCGGCTCTCTTTGCGCGTCGGGAAAGGCCTTCACCTTCATCACGTGCTCCGTGCAGATGATGCCGCCCGCGATCCCGCTGTCCACGGCCGACTGCACGTCATCCTCGCAGGCGGACAAAAACAGATCCGTATGAAATGCGTTGAGATAAGGCGCAAGGGAAGCCCCGCTGGCAAGAACGGCCCTCGTGATGGGGAGCCCGTAATGCCGTATGGCATTAAACACGCGCAGGGAAGTATCCGGACTGTTTCTCGACATAACGATCACTTCCACAAGCTCCCTGCCAGGCTTTACCTGGTTCAGCGTGAGCAATGAGCGGATCAGTTCAAACCCCGGTCCCGGCTTCAGCACGTCATTTTCATGCTCAACCTGATACCGGCAATAGCTCTCCGTCCCTTCCGTCTCAAAAATGTGATTCTCCGCGCTCAGGTCAAACAGCGCCCTGGAGGATACTCCGATCACCATCTTATCCGTCAATGACTTTGCCATGCTTCCAGCTCCTTTCCGGCTCTTCACCTTCAGGAACCCTACGTCATCTCACGCGGCTGCTTTCATATTTTTCCAAGGTCAGCAGGCAGTTTCGCAACTGAGTGTAACGGTCTTCCAGATCGCCCTCCTCTACTTCCACGTCACTGGCCACGGCCATGATCGTGATCATGTCATCCGTGATGCGGTGATGCAATGCGGCCAGAACATTGAGCTTAGCCTCGTAATCATCTGCATCCAGAAATTCCAGGATCAGGGGATCCAGATTCGCTTCCGCCTCCGTCACTTCATTCATGACGGACGCCGAAGCCGGCTGACTTGCCCGCGCGGCCTGTGTAGCCTGCCGCTCCGTCTGTGCGTTCTGCACGCTCCACTGATTTGCCTGAGCGGCCTGCGGAGCCTGCCGGTTCGCCTGCACGTTCTGCACGCTCTGCGGAGCAGGTTGGCTCGCCTGCACGTTCTGCAGTTCAAAACGATATTCCTGCGCGGCGTTAGGATACTTACTCCTGTCCACCTTACTGGTAAACATGCCGAGCTCCCTTGCATAAATCTTAAAATCTCCGTACAGGGCCTGGTAGATTACCAGCTTTTCCCCGGTTTCGGAATGCTCTGCCACCGTAATGATCTGATATAGGTTTCCTTTGAAATGTTTATAAATCTCTTGGGGTCTTGGAACATATGACATTGCCTTTTCCTCCTTAAGCAGCGCGGCAAAACGCCCTTTCAGATAGTATACCCCATTTGACGGCAAATGTCACGTAGTTCTTTTACAAATCCTCGTTTTATCTGATTGTCACAAGCATGACCGCATCCTGCCCGAAACCGCTGGCAAAGCCCGACAATTCCTCGGTCAGCGCGTCGCGCTCCTCCTGGCTCAAATGCTCCATTCTCCCATGGTGTACCGTGAGCCTGTATTCTTCCTCATCCTCCCCAAACTCCCTCTTGGTCAGCGTCACGCCGCTGCTAGGATAGCCTTTCTTTCCCAGGTATTCCCGGATCTCCCGGACTACCGTCTCCTTACTTTCCAGATATTGCTTTTGTCTCTCCTCCCGCGCCAGCTTCCTGCCTCTGGCGGAGGCCGTCACTCCCAAACAAAGGATCAGGAACGCCACTCCCAACACCACCAGCAACACTCTTCCCATTACGGATGCCTTTCTCTTTTCCATGCGCTAATCCTCCTTTGCACTTCTATTGCCAACTTTATTTCCTTTGCTTTGCTTGAGATTATCTTAGCGCAAAAAAAGTCCCATAAAACTCCCTTATAGGAAGTTTCATGGGACCTTTGTGATTCATAACATATCTCTCCCGCAAGCCAATCCGCTTATGCTTCAGCCTGCTTTAATCTCTTTTTCGCCTTTGCCGTGCAGATTCCCCTACCGATCACAAAAATCAGGAAACCAAGTGCAAAAATGCAGCCTCCGATGGTCAACGCGTTGGTCGTAAGCGGCGAAAGCAGAGCGTTCAGGAACGTGCTGTTCCATTTGCCAAGGATCAGCTTACCTGCTCCTGCCAGACCTGCAATTACGATGCCGGACAAGATGATCGTCATTCCCACAAACGAATATCCGCTGTGTTTGGTCTTCTTGTGAAGAAGCAGAACCAAAATGCTAAACAATACTGCCACTGCCACAAATACGATCACGCCGATCAAGGAAAGCGCGAACTTGAACGGTGCAAAGGAAAGGCCGAGCTGCTTCTCCAAAAATTCGGGCGTCACTTCATCCGTGCCCAAATCCTTAAAGGCATTATTCACGTCCACGTCATACACCATGCTCTTTCCGGTGGAAGGATCCTGATACACGAAAGAGAATCCCGTAAGGGAATAGAGATCATCATTGTGCTTTTCAATGAACTTAAGCGCATCCTTCTTCGTAAATGCATCCGGTGTCTTTCCGTCCATAAAATAATTGGCGTATCCCACAACCGTATCCGTAAACAGCTCCACCACGTACGGCTTTGCCAGGAACTTCTCGAGATCGGCTTTTTTGATGCCTGCCGTCTTTTCAAAATTAAATCCGCTGGTGCTTTCGAGGAAATCCATTAAGGATACTGCTTCCTTCGTTTTCAGGTCAGGCATGGTGATGGAAGCCACGTCTAAATTTTCCAAGGTTTTTCTCAGATTTGCTCCCGAACAGCTCATCCGCAGTGCCAGAACCAGACCAGCCGTCACCGTTGCCGCAAAAATCACGATGCAAAGCAGAACGGAAAGGAATTTCTTGCCTCCGGAAGGCTTGGGATGAAGTCCTGCCTTCTTCGCCTTTTTCTCTGCCTTTTTATCCGTCTTCCCATCCGAAGGGATCTCGGGAGGCGCCGGTGCCACGGGAGCTGCAGGCATTACGGGAGGCACCGGTGCCGGCTTCTCCTCGGACTTTACTTCCTCGGGCTTCTCTTCTGCCTTTGCTTCCTCAGGCTTCTTTTCCTCAGGCTTCTCGGCGGGCTTTTCTTCCGCCTTCTCCTCTGCCTTTACTTCCTCAGGCTTCTTTTCTTCAGGCTTCTCGGCGGGCTTTTCTTCCGCCTTCTCCTCCGCCTTTTCTTCCGCGGGCTTTTCTTCCGCCTTTGCTTCCTCAGGCTTCTCTTCAGGCTTCTCCTCGACGGTTTTTAGCCTCGTGCCACAATTAGGACAGAACAACGCGTCATCGTCCAAACGCGTTCCACAGTTTGTACAAAACATGCTTTTCTCTCCCTCCTCTGTTGTACGTCACCAAATTATTCAAAGCTCAGTATTACGTTTACGTCCTCATCAAGTTTCGTGGGCTTTCCACCCTTGCTGAAGTAGAGGTCACCCTTATAGGATTTGGTGCTGTAATCAGACAGATAAAGAACGTATCCATTCGGAAGAGCCACGGGCATGAATGCGTCATCCGCAATCTTCTTGGCCTTGCCGCCGGTGCTGGTCTTCAAGGTTCCGGAGCCATTATTGGTGTTGTAATCGGTCAGGAAGTAAAACCTCTTTGCATCATCGCAGTACTGTACGCCATATGCGTAAACGTCCGTATCGATCTGCTTCTTGTCATAGAAGAAATCGCCAGTACCCTTTTTATTGCACTCTTTGAAATAATATGCCTTATTCTTGTTCGTAACGCCGTAGAAGCCGGTAAATACGTCCTCGTCAATCTTGTTAGCCTTTCCAAGACCCTTGGAAGAAACGGATGCACTGTAAAGCACGCCCTCGTCTCCATCCTTGGACAGATCAGCCATAAAGAAGATGGTCTTGCCATTCTCAGAGAACTGGATATCGGATGCGTCTTCGAATTCGAACTCCGCTACGTTCTTCTTTACTGCAACGTATGCGGTAGCCTTACTGCTGCTCTCAGATTCCTTTGCCTTAAACGCAATGACGGGAGTCTTGTAGCAAATGCCAGACACGCTTGCATAATTCTCAGCGATCTTCTCAGATTCCTTACCATTGTAGTAGTAAAGATTCTTCTCGCTGTCGTCAGCCTTTACGTAGTAAATTTCACCGCTGTCATAGATATACAGAATGCGGCTTACGTCGGAAAGGATCTTTTCCTTATCCTTGGAACCACTCTTCTTGTAAAGGGAGTTATCCTTCGTATAGTAAACAACGTTGCCGTTTACGGAATTAACGCGGGAGGAGTCACTGTCAATCTTTTCGCTTTCCTTACCGTTCCAAACGTAAACTTCTCCAGTAGACTTGCGGTATACAACCCTCTTGCCGTCATCGGAAACCCTGAAATCAGATACTTCGGAAGCAATCTTTTCCTTCTCTTCCTTCTTTACCTTATACTGGTAAAGATCGGAGGACGTCTTCTGGTAAGTTACCAGATTGCATGCATCGTTTACGTAATAAACGGCGATGGAGGAATCAACCTTTACTGGATCCTTTTTGCTCTTTACCTTTCTGTAGAACAGATTGGTACCGCTGTCAGATCTTTCCTTCTTGTCCGGGAAGAAAATGGTCTTGCCGTCCTTGGACAGAACGCACTCATAAATATCACTCTCACCAATCAGGGAAGAAGTACCGATGTCACTGTCCTTGGCAAGCTTTTCCGAAATCTGCCAGGAACCCTTTGCCTTCAAGTTAGAATAGGTAAGCTCCTTATCCTTCAGATAGATCGCATAATGCTTGCCACCCTTATTTCCGGAAAACAGGCTGATGACAAGGAAAAGGAAAACAAATGCTGCCACGCCAATGGCTGCAAACTTCACGATCTTCTTTTTCTTCTCATTCATGCCTTCCTGAGCCGCACCGTCCTGAGCCGCAGCCTGTTGAGGCACTGCCTGAGGTGTTGCTGCCTGCTGAGGTGCTGCCTGCTGAGGTGTCGCCTGGGGCGCTGCCTGCTGAGGTGCTGCCTGAGGCGCTGCATCCTGAGGTGCTGCTGCCTGGGGCGCTGCATCCTGAGGCGCTGCCTGAGCCGCTAACTCAGCCAGGTTTGCTCCACACTTGCTACAGAACTTCGTTCCGTCCGGAAGCTCTTTTCCACATTTAGGACATACTATCATTTGTCATTTCCCTCCGTCATATATATAAATTTTTATAACGTTCTATTTTTCTTCTGCAAGAAACTTATAAGTCACTGCCGCAAGAGCAGCACCTGCAAAAGGTCCAACAATAAATACCCATACGCACGCGATGGGTGCCGTATTGCCAGTGATTGCTGCCACGATGGCCGGGCCAAGGCTTCTCGCGGGATTCACGGACGTGCCGGTCAGGCCAATGCCAAGAATGTGTACCAGTACCAAGGACAGACCGATCACCAGGCCCGCAAAGGAACCGTGATTTGCCTTCTTTGAAGTTACGCCAAGGATTGCAATTACAAAGACAAAGGTCAGCACAACCTCAACCAAAAGTCCTGCAACTGCGCTTCCGCTCACGCCGCCAAGTCCATTGGAACCAAATCCGCCGGTTGCGTCGGTGACGCCGCCAAGTCCAAAGATCGCTGCCAGAATTCCACTGCCCGCCAATGCGCCAAGGCACTGTGCAACCACGTACTTAATAAATTCATCAACCTTCATGCCGCCCGTCATCAACACGCCAAGAGAAACCGCAGGGTTAATATGACATCCGGAAATATTGCCAATGCTGTAAGCCATTGCCACGATGGTAAGACCAAATGCCAGCGCCGTCAAGATATATCCGCCGCCGTTTGCCGCATCACACCCAACCAACATCGCCGTTCCGCAACCACACACCACAAGGACGCAAGTACCGATAAATTCTGCCACTAATTTTTTCATAACTTCACTTACCTTCCTTTCCGCCGCCACTCCGGCACGTAAAAAATGATCATGAATTCAACGCACGAATCCATGATCATTTTAACACGTCTTTACGCAAATAACAAGCACATAGTCACATTTGTGGTTATCATGACTTCTCCCGCTTTGCGTAGGCTTCCACGATCCTTACGAGCAATTGCGCCGTGCGCTCCATGCCCTGCACGTGCACGTACTCAAATCTGCCGTGATAGTTTGCACCACCCGTGCAAAGGTTCGGGCAGGGGAGTCCAAGGAAGGACAATCTTGCGCCATCCGTGCCGCCGCGGATCGGCACGACCTTCGGGACAATCCCCAGTTCCTCCATCGACGCCTTAGCCGTTTCCACAAGGTGCAAATTAGGTTCTACAACCTCCCGCATGTTATAATACGAATCCTTGATCTCCGCGCAGACGACGCCCTCTCCGTATTTTTTGTTCAAGAACGCCGCGCATTCCGCAAAGAACTGTTTCTTTCTTTCAAAGAGCTTTTTGTCGTGATCACGGATGATATACTCACAGATTGTCTGCTCCACGTTGCCGTTTATCCCGTCCAAATGATAAAAGCCTTCATACCCTTCCGTGTAGATGGGATTCTCAAAAGTCGGAAGCATGCCCTGAAATTCCTGGGCGATCAAAATAGAATTGATCATCTTTCCCTTTGCGCTTCCCGGATGGGTGCTTCTGCCGTTAACAATGAGCTTTGCCCCCGCCGCGTTAAAGTTTTCGTACTCCAGCTCTCCCAGGGCACCTCCGTCCACGGTGTAAGCGTAATCTGCGCCAAAAAGCTTTACGTCAAAGTGATCCGGGCCTCTTCCAATCTCTTCATCCGGGGTAAATCCGATCCGGATCTTTCCGTGCCCGATTTCCGGATATCTGATCAGGAAATCCGCCATGGCCATGATCTCGGCCACGCCCGCCTTATCATCCGCTCCTAGGAGCGTCGTGCCGTCCGTCACGATCAGGGATTCCCCTTTTAACTCTGCCAGTTCCGGGAATTCCTCCACTTTCATGACAACTTGCTTTTTCTTATTCAACACAATGTCTTTTCCATCATATTTTTTGATCAGTCGCGGCTTCACGCCTGCTCCCGTCACTGCAGGGGACGTATCCACGTGGGCGATAAATCCAAGCGTTGGCGACTTCTCATACCCAGGCGTTGCCGGAATTGTTGCATACACGTAACAATGCTTCTTATCATACGTGATCTCCTTTGCTCCCATCTCCTTGAGTTCCGCCGCCAAAATTTTCGCCAAGTCATGCTGCTTTGCCGTACTGGGGCTTGTCCCCGAATTGTCATCTGACTGCGTGTCAATCTTCACGTAGCGCAAAAAGCGCTCCACTGGCGATATTTTCTCCATCACCTTTCCTCGCTTTCCCTAATCTTTCTTCGCAGAGCCCTAAAAGGCTCTCACCATGATTTCATTTTACCTCGAAACCGCATAAACGTAAACAGAAAACAAAAGTCCTCTCCGCCAAAAAAGGACTGTGAATGATCATCACAGTCCTTAGATGCTTGCTTATGCCGAAACCGCTTTTCCGGTATATAACTGATAATATTTTCCTTTTTCCGCCAGTAGCTCCTCGTGATTACCTCTTTCGATAATGCGTCCCTGCTCCATGACCATGATGCAGTCGCTGTTCTGGATCGTCGAGAGTCTGTGTGCGATGACAAAGGTCGTTCTGCCGTGCATCAGCTTATCCATGCCGTCCTGCACGATCCTCTCCGTTCTGGTATCGATGGAGGAGGTTGCCTCATCCAGAATCAGTACCGGAGGATCCGCGATCGCCGCACGGGCGATGGCAAGGAGCTGCCTCTGGCCTTGGCTTAAGTTTGCGCCGTTGCCGGTCAACACGGTGTCGTAACCGTCAGGCAACTGTCTGATAAACGTATCCGCATTTGCCAGCTTTGCAGCCGCAATGACTTCCTCGTCCGTCGCGTCCAGCTTGCCAAAACGGATGTTTTCCTTAACGCTGGCAGTGAACAGATTTGTCTCCTGCAAAACAATGCCCAGCGACCTTCTGAGATCCGCCTTCTTGATCTTGTTGACATTGATGCCGTCGTAGCGGATCTTACCGTCCTGAATGTCATAAAACCGGTTGATCAGATTCATGATGGTCGTCTTGCCGGCGCCGGTGGAACCTACAAACGCGATTTTCTGTCCGGGCTTTGCAAAGAGCTTAATGTCATGAAGAACCATCTTGTCATCGTTGTAACCGAAGTCCACGCCGTCAAATACCACCTCACCCTGAAGCGGCACGTAGGTGACGCTCCCGTCTGCCTGATGCGTATGCTTCCAAGCCCAAAGTCCGGTACGCTCGTTGGTCTCTTCCAAGACCTCTGCGATCTGATCCGTATTCGTCTTCTTAACGCTGACAAGGGTTACGTAACCCTCGTCAACCTCAGGCTTTTCATCTAAGAGGTCAAACACTCTCTTCGCTCCGGCCATTGCCATAACGATGGAGTTCATTTGCATGCTCACCTGATTGATGGGCATGTTAAAGCTTCTGTTCAACGTCAGGAAGGCCACCAGACTGCCGACGGACAGACCAAAGAATCCCGTTTCACCGACGCTGATCGCCAGGACGCCGCCGACGCAGGCACAGAGTACGTAGGAAACAGTGCCGAGCTGTGCGTTGATGGGCATCATGATGTTCGCAAACTTGTTTGCCTTGTAGGCACTGTCAAAGAGGTCATTGTTCAACTCCTTGAAATCCTGAAGGGCACGATCTTCGTGACAGAAAACCTTGATTACCTTCTGGCCGCTCATCATCTCTTCGATGTAACCGTTCACGATGCCGAGATTTCTTTGCTGCGCAATGAAATTCTTGCCGGAAAGTCCCGCAATCTTACCGGAGGTAAAGAGCATTACGAGCACCATCAAAATGGTGAGTCCCGTCAGGGGAACGCTCAGCGCGATCATGGCGATAAAGGTGCCGACCACGGTGATGATCGAGTTGAACATCTGCGGCATACTCTGGCTGATCATCTGGCGCATGGTGTCCACGTCATTGGTGTAAAGTGACATTACGTCGCCGTGAGCGTGCGTGTCAAAATACTTGATGGGGAGCTTTTCCATGTGCTCAAACATTTCGTTACGAAGGCGCTTCATGGTACCCTGGGTCACGACCAAAAGAACGCGCGCCTGCGTGTAAGTACATGCAATGCCGAGTGCGTAAAAGATCACGACGCGCATCATCGCGTGAAGCAGTCCCGCATAATCCGGATCGGCGCCATTTTGAGCCGCCGCATATAAGGGTTTAATGTGATCGTCAATCAAGCTTTGCGTAAACATGGTACCCTGCAGGTTCGCCAATACGCTTCCAACAATGCAGACAGCCACCACGATCCAATGGAACCAGTAATACTTTCCTACGTAAGCCACTAATCGCTTAAAGATCTTTCCGGCATTCTCTACCTTGGCTCCCTTTACGCCTCTGGGGGGTCTGCTTCCCGGGCCGCGGCCGCCGCCCATTTTCATCATAGGTTCTGGTCTCTTAACTGCCATTAGTGCTCACCTCCATTCTCATCAAAGTCTCTGTTACCGCCTGTCTGTGCTTCGTAGACCTCGCGGTAGATTGCGTTATTTGCAAGCAATTCCTCATGGGTGCCAATGCCATCCACCTTACCGTCATTCATGACGATGATGCGGTCAGCATGCTCCACGCTGGCAATTCTCTGGGCAATGATCAGCTTCGTGGTATTCGGGATTTCCTCCGCAAATGCCTTTCTGATCTTTGCATCCGTTGCCGTATCGCATGCGCTCGTGCTGTCATCCAGGATCAAAACCTTTGGCTTCTTTAACAGCGCCCTTGCAATACAAAGCCTTTGCTTCTGTCCGCCGGATACGTTCGCGCCGCCCTGCTCAATGATGGTCTCATACTTCTGAGGCATTCTCTCGATAAATTCGTCCGCACATGCCATGCGGCAAGCCCTCTTACACTCCTCGTCGGTTGCATTTTCATCGCCCCAGCGGAGGTTATCCAGGATCGTTCCGTAGAAGAGTTCGTTCTTTTGAAGCACTACGGAAACCTGATTTCTAAGAGCCTCCAGATCATAGGACCTTACGTCCTGACCGCCAACGCGGACGGTGCCCTTGGAGACGTCGTACAGTCTGCTGACCAGGTTCACAAGGCTCGTCTTGGAACTGCCGGTACCGCCAATGATGCCGATGGTCTCACCCGAAGCGATCTTCAGGTTTACGTCGTCGAGCACGGGCGTCTCGGAATGCTCATTATAACGGAACGTCACGTGGTCAAACACAATGCTGCCGTCAGCCACGTTCATGACCGGGTTCTCAGGATTCGTGATGGTCGGCTCTTCATTCAGCACTTCGCTGACACGCTTTGCGCTGGCCATGCTCATGGTGATCATTACGAATACCATGGAGAGCATCATCAGGTTCATCAGAATGTTCATGCAGTATGCAAGAAGCGTTGACAGATCGCCAAGTCTCAGTTCACTGGAAACGATCATGTGCGCGCCGATCCAGCTGATGAGAAGGATACAGGTATAAACCGTTGCCTGCATGAAGGGGCTGTTTAAGATGATCATCTTCTCCGCCTTCACGCCGAGGTCATACACGTCGCCGCTGGCCTTCTTAAACTTTTCGATCTCATAATCCTCACGCACGTAAGCCTTGACCACTCTCGCCGCATTGACGTTTTCCTGCGTACTCTCGTTCAGCGCGTCGTACTTCTCAAACAAGTGAGAAAAGTACTTCATGGCACATTTCATGATAATGCCAAGGATGATTCCAAGGATCACCACTGCCACAAGATAAATGCTTGCGATCCTGGGGCTTACAAAGAACGCTGCCGTCATGGCGATCACCAGGGAAAACGGTGCCCTGATGCACATGCGAAGGATCATCTGATAAGCGTTCTGCAAATTGCTTACGTCCGTGGTAAGCCTCGTCACGAGACCTGCCGTGGAGAACTTATCAATGTTTGCGAAGGAGAAGGTCTGGATTCTCGTAAACATCGCTTCCCTCAAGTTTTTCGCAAACCCGGTTGACGCCCTCGCGCCGTACTTACCGCCCATGGCGCCGGCATACAGTCCTACCACTGCCGCAACCAGCATCGCGCCGCCCATGAGATAAATGTGCGTCATGTTCCCCGCCTCAATTCCGTCGTTGATGATGGAACCCATGAGCAAGGGGATCAGCGTCTCCATCAAGACCTCCAGTATCATAAAACATGGAGTCAGGATGGAATCTTTTTTGAATTCCTTGACTTGCTTTAATAACGTCTTTACCATCTTGTTACCCTTTCTTGTATTTCACTTTGATTGCATTACCATTCGTCTTTTAGAACCAGTCTTATTTCCCAGACTCCAGGTTCGCGCGTATGCGGTCCAGAATCTCCAGGAATTGCTTTTTCTCTGCCGGAGAAATGCCTTCCTCCAGTTCCTTGTGGAACCGCTCGATCTGATCCTTCACCCGCATGTGCCGTTCCTTCGCCTTTTCCGTCAGAACGATTTTCTTCAGTCTCCCGTCGTTCGGCACGGGCACCCTGACGATCAGGTCCTTTTGCTCCATGTTCTGAAGCATCACCGTCGCCGTGGAACGCCGGATCTTAAACCATTTCTCGATGTCCTTCTGAAACACGTCCTGCTTCTGGCTATTCTGATAAACGTAACCGATCACCGGTCCCTGAACGCCGCCAAGATCTTCTAAGCCATTCTCGGAAAACCTCTGATTCAGGGTCCTTCGAATCAGATTATTGATCATACCCAATTCAAAACCAATTGCACGCTTTTGCTCCTCTGCCATGACACGCTCCTTTCTAGAATATAAAAAATGTTAGATAACTAACATCTTTGTTAGCTATCTAACATTATACTCGCATTTTTGAGAAATGCAACCCCTATTCCCTAAATTTTTTCAAATATTTTTGACCTTTGCCTGCCTATGATTTCCGGTTCATTCAAAGCTTAATACGGACTTGCAAATTCTCTCTCCGCCTTTGCAACGGCCTCCTCCAGGGTCATGCCGTGGAAATGGCCGGCAGCAAGGCACCGCCCGGATTTCTTGTCATCCACGAAGGCACCAACCACCACGCCGGGGATCGCACTCTCCGGTGCATTCGGTGCATGGGGTCCGCCCAGATCCGTCCTGCACCACCCGGGATCCGTCAGATTGATCATCACGTCCGTTCCCTGAAGCTTTGAGCCCAGATCGATCGTGATCTTGTCCAGCGCAGCCTTACTCGCGGAATATCCCGCCTGCTCGGGCTCTAAGCGGATGCCACTGGTGGTGTTCACGATCCTGCCAAAACCTCTTTCGATCATCTTCGGCAGGAAGTGATAGCAGATCATCGCGGGGGCCACCGTATTGATCTTATAGCTTTCCAGATAATCGTTCACGGGCGTCCCGTAATAATCCACGCGGTATGCGATCTGCAATCCCGCGTTATTTAGCACCACGTCAACCACCGGCGTCTTCTCGTCGATCTCCGCAAGCATTTTTGCCACGGCATCCAGATCCGTCAGCTCCGCTTCCACCGCATAGGCCTCTACGCCCTTCGCCTTCACTTCCTCGAGCACTTTCTCGCAATGCGCCTTCGTCCTGCCGTGCAAAATAAGATTACATCCCCGCTCCGCCATGAACAGCGCCGCCAATCTTCCGATTCCCCTGCTGGCGCCCGTGATCAGCACCCATTTTCCTCTTACGTCAACCATGTTTTTCTACTCCTTTTTTATGTTCAGCCTTGCAGGATCCGCTTCTTCGCCGCTTCGAGCTCCCCGATCACCTTGTCACACCATGCGTCAAACTCCGGATCCTCCACCTGGCACTCCGGATGAGACAGCACGTATTCGATGGTCTTTCTCACGCCCTGTTCAAAGCGGACGTTCATGCAAAGCCCCGGAACTGCTCTCTTTAACTTGGCATTGTCAAAAACGACGCAGTTCGACTTATCGCCGATGAGACCGCCGCGGAAATCATACTTTCCTGCAGCATCCAGGAAATCCGACGACACGTAATAGGGCTTGTATTCCACGCCCAGCGCGTCTGCGATGGCCTGGTAGATCTGATTCCAGGTCAGGGTCTCGTCGTTCGTGATCTGATAACACTCGCCGATGGCATGCACGTTGCCCATCAGGCCCACAAAGCCCTTTGCGAAATCACTGTTGTGCGTCATGGTCCAAAGGCTGGTCCCGTCGCCGTGTACGATCACGGGCTTCCCCTCCATCATGCGCTTTAACACCTGATAGCTTCCCTTGTCTCCATGCACTCCCATGGGGACGTTGCGTTCGTCATAGGTGTGGCTCGGACGAATGATGGTCACGGGGAATCCGTCCTCGCGATACCATTTCATCAAAAGCTCCTCGCAGGCAATCTTATTACGCGAATACTCCCAATAGGGATTTGCTAACGGCGTTCCCTCCGTGATCCGGTAATCCCCGACGGGCTTCTGGTAAGCCGATGCTGAGCTGATATATCCAAACCGTTTCGTCCTTCCCTTAAACAGGCGATAGTCACGTTCCAACTGTTCCGGGACAAATCCTATAAAATCACATACAAAGTCAAACTGCAGGTCCCCCATCACCTCCAGCACCTTCGCCTCGTCATTCACGTCAGCGCAGAGTACCTTCACGCCCTCCGGAAGCTCTTCCCTGCGATTGCCGCGGTTGAGCAGATACAGCTCCCACTCATCGCCTTCGGCCAAAAGCTTCGTGATGGCCATACTGATCGTTCCCGTTCCCCCAATAAACAATGCCTTTCTCATAAAATCTCCTTTCAGGACAAAATTTGCAATCCCACGTTTCCCGGCGACGTCCGCCGTTTTTTCTGTGATTCATAAGAAAATTATAGCATTTATGAGAAAGGACTTTCTATTTTTTTCTTGTTTAGTACGCCCTATTTTTTGTCAATAAAGGGCTTTGCTCCTACCATCCAAGCAAAAACTGACCCAGTCCCAGCAGAAAGCTTGCCAGAATGCCATAGAGCAAAACAGGTCCCGCAATGGTAAAGATCTTGCAGCCCACGCCAAACACCTGCCCCTCCGCCTGATACTCGATGGCAGGCGCGGCTACGGAGTTCGCAAATCCCGTGATGGGCACCAGCGCCCCCGCGCCGCCCCATTTTACAAGGCTTGGATACACGTTCCATCCCGTCAGCAGTACCGCGGCAGCGATCAGGATCAGGGAACACCAGCTCCCCGCCTCCTGCCTGTCCAGTCCAAAGTTCCCCATGCCCATATTTATGATCCACTGCCCCAGGCAGCAGATCGCTCCCCCGAGGACAAACGCCTTCGCCATCTGCAGTCCCGCGTTGACCTTCGGCGTCATTTTACCAACGTATTCCTGATAATCCCGTTTCTCTTTCTCCGTCTCCATTCTTCTCTCCTTTTCCGTCTCCATTTCTTCTTTCCTTCTCCGTCTCCATTTCCCCCCTTCTTCTCGTCCTCTGCCTGTTCCTCCCATGGTCAATCCGCCGTCCTGTGAAATTCCGTCCAAAAGTAAAACAGGGAGCCTGCCAGCTTCCCCAGCGCCATGGAAAAGACCACCCAGAATACATATCCATGAAAAGAGAGGCGCCTTGCCAGAATGGGAATGCTGTCCAGCATCTCCGCTATGGCAAGGGCCAGACACCCGACGAACGTACCCGCAAAAAGACCGGCAACGATCAAGAGAAAACTTCCGCCAAGATGCCATACGTAAGCATATTCCGGCATGCGTCCCATAAGCCACGCATACAGACCGCACCGTTCCTCAAACACGCTGACAAGGCATCCAAACACCGTCCCCCAGATCACCATCTCCTCATAGATCCATACGCGGTCTGCCGTATGCGTTCTGCCCGCAAAACGTGGTACCAGCCCCACCGCGGCAAGCACGGTAAACACGCCTGCTGCCGACAGGAAGCCATAGGTGCTCCCCACAAAAACCAGGAAAAGTTTTCTCATTTTTGATTCTCTTCCTCCAGCGATTCTCTTCCCGCCGTCTCCACCAGGGCACTGTCCACGTCCTTTTCATAATTACGCATGGCCACCTGGATCGGCGTCGGATCCTCCGTGATGGTGCCGCCTCCCGCATGATTAAAAAAGAGAAGCATGCCCAGCGCAACGCCCACGGAATAGGCCACCTCCATGGCATTGATGCCGTGTGGCTCCTCGCCGAGCAGCATCCGGTAGCCCATCGTGAAGATGGCGTTGATCCCAATGTCATTGTGATAAGCCATGATGGTAAAGGCGGTTCCCATAAAGCTGATCAGACAGACCGCGGCAATCTTCAAAAACTGAAACGGCGCCGCAGGCTTTTTCCCGCCATCCCTCTCGATCAGCACGTCCGTCTCCCCGATGACCTCCACGCTGATCTGGGGACACGTCTCCTCCATCAGTTCGATCAGTCTCAACGCACTCACCACGTGGCGCTTTGGATCCTTTTTTCCAAAGTGCCAGATTTTGATCGCCCGGAGTTTTGCAGAAACAAAAACGTCTGCGCAGCGCAGGCTGCAGACATCCTTCAGATAGACGTCCGCTGACGAAACCTTTGCGCTTCGCAGACATTTTAGATATACGTTTACTTGATTCATGAAAGCATTCCTCGCAGCCTTGGTTTTCCCTCAGCATTTCCTGAATGCCTTCATTTTATGCATATTTTATTTCCAAAGTGGCTCAAATGCAACGTTCATGTCAACGTCGCCGGCAATTCCCTGAACCTTGCCCTTGTCAGAATACTGCCAAACCCTGTATGCATAGGGATAATAAAACTCAGGAGTATAGAAAGCAAACCACTTGTCATACTCTTCGAGTTCGGCAATGTCAAGCATTACCGCAGCCATCTCCAGATTGCAATAGATCATGGGACGATAACCACCCGTCTTGACCGCTTCGCAAAACGCCTTTACGATCTTGGTCCTGGTCTTCTTGTCGAGCTTGTTCATTCTCGCGCTGGAATTGGCAACCCTCTCCACGTCAATAACGACGGGACAATCGATCCGGTAGGGCTTAATGATTCCCAGGAGCATGTTGACTTCTTCCTTCGCCTCTGCCTCAGTGATGGCCTGGGTGTAGAAGTATACTCCCGTCTTGATCCCTGCATCATTGGCACCCTTAAGGTTATCCTTCGCGGAGGGATCCTCCACAAGCTTCCCGGCCTCGCCGTAGCCTCGATATCCCACGCGGATATAGGCAAACGTCACTCCGTCAGCAGCAACCTTCGGCCAGTCAATGGTACCCTGGAACTTCGATACGTCAATTCCCTTATAGGAAACCACGTTACCGCCCTGGACGTACTGAATCTCGCCATCTCCCGTGACAACCAGGTTCTCCATGGCGTAATCGTTTTTCGCCAGCTTGTCGTTGATCGGAACAAAGTGATACTGTCCGCCGCTCGCAACCACCAGCTTATCCGCATACATCTTGCGAAGCGTATCCACAAGACTCTTGCCATCCTCCAGATTCTGACGGAACATGTCGAGCACCTGCTGCTCACCAACGCTGAGTCCCTGTGCATACTCCTCAAGCAACCTCCCCTGCATTTCCTGTTCCTTCGCCAGGACTGCCTCGTTTACGGCCGCCTGGAGTGCCTCTTCGTCCACTTTCCCGCCGGACGCAGCCTCTCTTGCCTCCGGACTCCAGTACTTAAAGTACATATGCGCCCCGATCAAGGCAACGACTGCAAGCAGCAGAAGCATTCCAAGGATTGTCAGGGGACCGCTGTAAGGATTCTTTTTCTCAGGCTCGTCCGCGTATTCCACGTATTCCTCGCCGCCATCTTCCTCGTCAAAGCCCTCGTCGTATTCCTCGTATTCTTCTTCCACGTAATCTTCGTCAGAATACTCTTCGTCGGAGGGTTCCCCTTCATATTCTTCCAGTTCTTCCCCATCCACGCCGTCTTGTTCTTCGTCGACTACTTCTAATTCCACTTCATCGTAGTTTTTCTTTTCTTTCGTGCGTTTCATAGACTCCTCTTTCTAGCGATGATAATCACATGCTATTCTATTTTACTTCATTTTTCCAAAAAAAGATAGTCCTAGCTTTAAGATTTTATCATCTCTCGCAGTTTTTTCAGTATTTTTTGCTCCCTCCTGCTCACCTGTACCTGGCTTACGCCCAGTATTTTTGCGGTTTCCGCCTGTGAAGCGTCCCGGTAAAAGCGATAAAAAAGAAGTCTTTTTTCTTCCGGTTCCAGACATCCCCAAAGCTGTTTTAGCGTAATATGGTCGATCAGCCGCTCCTTTTCCGGATCCAGAGGACCAATTTTCCCTTCCGCCAACCCAACGTTTCCTCCGCCATATTCCGTGATCCGGTCTGCCAATGGCGTCATTTCCCCATCCGCGCCAACCGCCGTACCCTCTAGGGAGAGCACGGCACCCGTTGCCTCCAGGGCAAGGATTACGTCCTCCCTGCGCATCCCTGCTTCCCTTGCAAGCTCCAAAAGTCCCGGCTCCCTGCCATGCTTCGCATACTCCCGGTCGCGGATTCTTTTTAGCGCCGCGGCATTTTCCCGGATGGACCTTGCGATCTTGACCGGCCCGTCATCCCGAAGGAACTGCCTTATTTCCCCCATGATCCATGGCACGGCATGCGTGGAAAACGCAAGCCCCAGATCTCCGTCAAAACGGTCTACGGCCTTGATCAGCCCAATCGTTCCGATCTGAATCAAATCCTCCAGCTCCGTCCCCCTCCCGGCAAAGCGCTTTGCCACGTGCCGGACAAGCCCCAAATTGTTTTCGATCAGTACTTCCCTCGCTTTTCTTTCCTCATTCAGTGCATCCTGATTCCGTACTGACCTGTCTTCCATGGCTACTGCGCAACCTCGATCCAGGGATCATTTGTCATCTTCTTTTGCATTCGCACGATGGTCCCAACGCCTGGCGCGCTCTCCACCTGAAGATCATCCATGAAGGCTTCCATGAACGCGAAACCCATGCCGGAGCGCTCCAGGTCCGGCCGCGTGGTAAACAGTGGCTCCATGGCCTTTCCCACGTTTACGATCCCCTTCCCGCGGTCTTCGATCAATACCTTAAGTACGCCTCGTTCCAGCTTGCAAAGCATCCTGACCTTACCCGGTTTTTTTCCGTCTGCCGGTTTCTGAACCGGTCGTCCCTTTCCCGCATATCCCTCCACGTTCCCGTAACCATGGATGATGGCATTCGTCACGGCTTCCGATACGGCAGTCTTCACGTCCGCCAGTTCCTCCAGCGTCGGATTCAGATTCGATACAAATGCCGCCACCGCAACGCGCGCCAGCCCCTCGTTATAAGATATCGCGTCAAACAGCAGTTCCATTTCGTTTTCCATCTTTCCGTTCACTTCACAGTACCTCCAAAAGCTTACTCATTCCCGACAGGTCCAGGATTCGTTTGACCTGTTTTCCCACGTTGATTGCATAGACCTTTCCCCCCAGGGGCGCGATCTTTTTGTACCGCCCCATGATGATCCCGATGCCTGAAGAATCCATAAATTCCGTGTCCTCAAAATCGAAGACCACGTGATTGACCTCCGGCTGAAACAAGAACGCGTCTGCCTTTTGACAATAATACCCTGCCTGATGATGGTCCACCTCCTTTGGAAGCTTCACCATCAGACAATGATCGATGACTTGAAACTCTTCCACGCCAAGATTCCTCCTTACTTTATCGCTAAACTATTCCGGAATGCAAAAAATTCTCCCGAACGCACAAGAAAGCCGGCGGGAATCTCCCGTCAGCTTTCTTCTTTCGTAAGGTATTTGATTTCTTTTGTACTTTCGCGCCATGCACGGCATGCGTTATTCCGTGTCGCCTTCACTATAGTCATGAAGCCACTGCTTTGCGCGTCTTGCCGTATCCGATTCCGGGAACAGTTCGATCACGCGATTGTAGATTGTCACCGCATTCACCGAATCCTCATTCATGCGGTAAGCGTCTCCCAGTTCCAAAAGCGCGTCAGCATTGTTGGGATCATAATAAACGGCCTTGGAATAACTCTCGATGGCCGAACCGTAATCCTTGTTTCTGAAGGATACGTATCCGGAATCGCGATAGGTCTGCGCGAGCTCTGGTCCGATCAGCGCCAGCAGCGAATTATACAGACTTTGGAATTCCTCTGAGGTGTCCTCAATCTTGATCGTTTCACGCACGTGATCCAAACGCTCAGCCGTCTGGCTTACGTCCTTTGTGGAGAGATACGTGGATGCCGCCACAAAGAGCTGATCCATTTCCTTGAGCTTGCCTTCATTTCCCTCATAAACGTCCAGGTCCTCTTCCAACTGGGCCTTTGCGGCTTCCAATGCCTTCACCTGGTTTTCCAACTGCTGGATCTGGTTCGTCTTGGAATCCAGCTGTCCCGCAATAGATTCCACCCGTTCCTGGGCTTCGTCCTGCGCTGCCTTACGGTTCGCCGGAAGCACAAGGAAATACATTGCGGCAGCGCCGAGCACCAGGCCAATAAACACGTTCAGGATCGTGGCCAAACCGCCCCTGGTCCCTTCCGCAAGATTGGCAGGCTGGATGATGACTTCATTATCGCTCTGATAGCGGACCGTCTCTTCCTTCTTGCGCTTCTTGTCATTCTTTTCAATGTCGTCAGGCGCCAGCATCTTGTCCACTTCCTGCATGTAGAGAAGCGCCTGGGTATTTCCGCGGTCGATGGCGAGCGTCTTGTTCAACTCGCGTCTGGCCTTTTCCCAATCCTCGTTGTCAATATGTAACAAGGCGAGAAGCAAGTGCGCCTTGATAAATCTGGGACTCAGGGAAAGAACCTTCTTAAGCTGGATCACGGCGAGATCCTTACTGCCCTGCTGGCAATAGGAAAGTGCCTGATTAAACTTCTTCATGGTCTGCCGGATTACGTCATATCTGGAAGGATTGTTCTGAATCCGCTGAATGTAATCCGACGCAATGTTTTTCTTGGGTTCCACGTTCATGCTGAGGATCCATTCGCTCATGGCCTCCGTGCTTTCCCCAATCTCATAATATACCAGACCCAAAAGGTTTCTGGCTTCTACGTTTCTGCTATAATATTTTAAGCTGTGTTCCAAACTGTCTATGGCACCGGTCAGATCCCTGACCTTGGCCTTCTCCAAGCCCTCGTTGTAATAATGGTTGGACAGGCATATGATCTTTTTGTACAAGGACACGTCCGCACCGCAAGAGGTACAGTAATCCTGCTCAGACAGTTGGCAACCGCACTGGTAACAAACCATGCTCAACCTCCTATCATCTGCTCCTGTTGCTGCACTTCTTCCTTCCGCACGAACATCTGCTCAAACACGCCCGCAATGTCCGTCGCGCTCCGGTTATATATGTCATCTTGAATTTCTTCCACCTCAGTGCTCGGATGGAACTTCTTCAGTTCTTCTTCGAAATTGATCATCTTTCAAAACTCCTAAACTTGCTTTCACTTCACCTACGAGATAAAGACTGCCGGCAATATAGATCCTTTGCAGCGCCTGCTTCTTCTCCAGTAAGTCCCCCAGCGCCTGCAGGACGTTCTCATAGGTTCCCGTCTCCAAACGCTTCTCCTCTTCACCCGCATAACTCTCCTTGAGAAGGCGGGCCGTTACTTCCTCCAAGACTTCCGTCTTCGTAGCGCGTCCCGAGTCTACGTGCGTGAGGAATACCTTTGTAAACAATCGGGAAGATATGATCTTTCCCAACATTTTTTCAAACTGCTTATCCTTTACGGCAGAAAACAGCAGGATTCTCTCTCCCTGCCAGCCGTCCGCCCTTACGGATTCGAGGAATGCCCGCACGCCATCTTCATTGTGCGCACCGTCCACGAACACGTCCTTCGCAATCTCCTCCATCCTGCCAGGCCAGAAGCATTTTGCCAATCCGGCGATCACGTGCTCCGCCCTTACGGTGCGTCCCTTGTCGAGCTCCTCAAGTGCGCGCACGGCCAAAGCGGCGTTCTCCATCTGATACAGAGCCGCCGTGTGCAGAGTCACGCTAATATCTTTATAATAACGAGTACGTAAAGAAAAATCAATGTTTTTATTCTGAAATTTTATTAACGCATAGTCATTTTTCGACGCAGGACAAGCCTTGGCGCCAAGTTCTTTCGCCCTTTCGACAAATACCGCGCTTACGTTTTTTTCGTCGTCCAAATAGATCACGGGAGTTCCGGCAGCGATGATCCCTGCCTTCTCCCCGGCGATTTTTTCCACCGTGTCACCAAGGTATTCCATGTGATCCAAACTGATCCTCGTGATGATGGAAAGCTCCTTTTTCCCAACGGAATTCGTGGCATCCAATCGTCCGCCCAGTCCCGTCTCCAAAATGCAGTAATCTGGCTTTGCCTCTCGGAAAAGAAGCATTGCCATAAAGAACAAATACTCAAAAAAAGTGGGATGGTAGAATCCTTCCGGAAGCTTCCCCTCCTCGTTAAAGACGTCCTCCTTTGCAAGGATCTCCCACGGAATCAGATCATAGATCGCGAGAAAGGCTTTCAGGAAATCTTCCTTGCCCACCATTTCCCCGCGGATGAGAAACCTCTCCCTCACGTCCACCAGATGCGGCGACGTAAAGGAGCAAACGGCATATCCCG
The DNA here is from genome assembly GCA_946414885.1 of uncultured Lachnospiraceae bacterium. Classification (GTDB taxonomy): domain Bacteria; phylum Bacillota; class Clostridia; order Lachnospirales; family Lachnospiraceae; genus Acetatifactor. The sequence goes on along the minus strand of CAMKQH010000002.1, from coordinate 154,139 downwards.
CCTCCTCCAGCATATACCGCAAGTAGGCACAAACGCTTCCCTTGCCGTTTGTGCCTGCCACGTGCAGGATCTTCAGATCCCGATCCGGATTCCCAAGGCGTCCCAGGAACGCCTTGGTATCCTCCATGCTGTTTTTCTTCGTGAACCGTGGAATATTCAACAAATATTCCACGGCCTCCTCATATGTCTTGATCTCTTGCCTAATCATTTTTATACCTGTCATCCAGTACCAATTCATGCTTTACCGCAGCTGGGAAAGTCTCGTCTTCACCTGCTCCATCATGTTGGTGTACTTTGTAAGTTTTTCCTTCTCTTCAGCGATCTTGGCTTCAGGTGCCTTGGAGATGAATCTCTCGTTGGAAAGCATTCCGTTAACTCTGGCGAGCTCACCCTCGAGACGCTTTTGCTCCTTCTCGAGTCTCTCGATCTCCGCGGAAATGTCAACCAGCTCCGCAAAAGGAATGTAAAGCGTAGCACCTGCGATCACCACGGAAACGGCGTCGTCCGCGATGCCGGTCTTGTCTTCCTGAATAAATACTTCATTCGCATATGCGAGGGAAGCAAAGAACAACTTGCCTTCCGTGAATACCTGACGGATCTCAGCGTCCTCACTCACCAGGTGAACGCTCGCCTTTCTGGAAGGTGCCACGTTCATCTCGCTGCGAACGTTACGGATGCCGCGAACGGCTTCCTTAATGATCTCGATGGCCTTCTCTTCCTTCGCGTAATTTCTTGCCTCGTCGTAAACGGGCCACTTGCTGATCATGATGGACTCTTCCTCGCTCTGCAGCGTGCAGAAGATTTCTTCCGTAATGAACGGCATGTAAGGATGAAGAAGCTTCAGCGCGTCGATCAGAACGGTCTTCAAGGTCCAAAGCGCCGCGTTCTGGCTAACGGCATCATCCGTGTTGTAAAGACGGGGCTTTACCATCTCAATGTACCAGTCACAGAACTCATCCCAAATGAAGTCATAAACCTTCTGAACCGCAATGCCAAGCTCGAAGCTCTCCATGTTGTCGGTAACGTCCTTCACCAAGGTATTGAGCTTGGACAGGATCCACTTGTCAACGGGTTGCAATTCGCTTTCCGCAGGAGTGGTCACGGTCTTTCCGTCCATGTTCATCATGATGAAACGGGAAGCGTTCCATACCTTATTTGCAAAGTTACGGGAGTTTTCCACTCTCTCGTAATAGAATCTCATGTCATTTCCGGGCGCGTTGCCGGTGATCAGGGTAAGGCGAAGCGCGTCAGCGCCGTACTTCTCGATGATCTCGAGAGGATCAATGCCGTTGCCAAGGGACTTACTCATCTTGCGGCCCTGGCTGTCACGAACCAAACCATGGAACAATACGGTCTTGAAAGGCTTCTCGCCCATCTGCTCGAATCCGGAGAAGATCATGCGGATAACCCAGAAGAAGATGATGTCATAACCGGTTACCAGCACGTCCGTGGGATAGAAGTACTTCAGATCCTCCGTCTTCTCAGGCCAGCCCAGCGTCTCAAATGGCCAGAGTGCAGAGGAGAACCAAGTATCCAGCGTATCAGGATCCTGCGTGAAGTGCTCGCAGCCACACTTGGGACAAACCTTCGGCTCCTCAGCGGCAACAACGATCTCGCCGCACTTGTCGCAGTAATATGCGGGAATTCTGTGACCCCACCAAAGCTGACGGCTGATACACCAGTCGCGGATGTTGTCGGTCCAGTTATAATAAGTCTTCTCCATGCGCTCAGGTATGAGCTTGATGTCGCCGGTCTTTACTGCTTCAACGGCAGGCTTGATCAGCTCGTCCATCTTTACGAACCACTGCTCTTTTACCATGGGCTCGATGGTGGTCTTACATCTGTCATGGGTGCCTACGTTGTGAACGTGATCCTCGATCTTTACGAGAAGTCCCATCTCATCCAATTCCTTCACGATGGCGGCTCTTGCTTCGTAACGATCCATGCCGGCGAACTTTCCGCCGTTCTGGTTGATGGTCGCATCATCATTCATCACGTTGATCACGGGCAGGTTATGACGCTTGCCAACCTCAAAGTCGTTCGGGTCATGTGCGGGCGTGATCTTTACGACGCCGGTACCAAACTCCCTGTCTACGTAGGAATCCGTAACAACGGGGATCACGCGGTTCATGAGAGGAAGCATCACCTTCTTGCCGATCAGGTGCTGGTACCTCTCATCCTCGGGATGGATGGCTACTGCAGTATCGCCGAGCATGGTCTCAGGACGGGTGGTCGCAAAGGTCAGGAACTCCGTCGTGGAGGGCGTACCGTCCTCGTTCATGATGGGGTACTTGATGTGCCAGAAATGTCCGGCCTGCTCCTCATAAACAACCTCCGCGTCAGAGATAGAGGTATTACAAACGGGACACCAGTTGATGATCCTGGAACCCTTATAGATATAGCCTTTTTCATGCATCTTAACGAACACTTCGGTCACGGCCTTATTGCAGCCCTCGTCCATGGTGAAGCGCTCTCTGTCCCAGTCGCAGGAAGAACCCATCTTCTTCAGCTGGGAAATGATGCGTCCGCCGTACTCTTTCTTCCACTCCCATGCACGCTCAAGAAACTTCTCTCTGCCGAGATCATGCTTATCGATGCCCTGCTCTTTCAGTTTCTCAATGATCTTGACCTCCGTCGCGATGGAAGCATGATCGGTGCCGGGCTGCCAAAGGGCATTATATCCCTGCATTCTCTTAAAACGGATCAGGATGTCCTGCATGGTATTGTCAAGCGCATGCCCCATGTGGAGCTGTCCCGTAATGTTTGGGGGCGGGATCACGATGGTGAAGGGAGTCTTTGAATGATCCACCTCCGCGTGAAAATACTTCTTGTCGAGCCATTTCTGGTAGAGTTTGTCCTCAATGCCTTGAGGATCATAGGTTTTTGCCAGTTCCTTACTCATTTTACTCCTCCTGTCTGAATCGCTTCGCGATATTTTTGCTTCATTGGCTCCGTCCCCATTGGCCGTCGCTTCAATCCGCATTAAGTCTGCAAAAGATCGTAAAAAAACACGCCCTCTGCAAACGATTGGTTTGCAAAGGGCGTTATTCACGCGGTACCACCTTTGTTTTCGGAAGGCCTCACGACCATCCTCTCCATGACTTCTCCTGAATGCTCAGTTCAAAGTCTGATCCTGTAACGGGAATCACTCGTGAAAGCCTACTGAATCCACAGCGCTGGCATTCAGCGCATCCCGGCTTGTTCAGCTCTCCGGCTCCGAAGCTACCTTCCGCTTTCCTTTCCTCAAATGCCCTCACAGCGCCTTCATTCCTCTCCCCTTGGATAAATCTCCCCGGTTAGGTCTTAGAAGGCAGGCATCTTCTCTGTCAGGCGGTCTCTAGCGTACTCTTCTTCCTCACGGCCTTTACTCTTGGATATTTCTTATAGTGAAAAATATAATGCCTGCCTTTCAAAAAGTCAAGCTTTTTAACTCAATTTTCTGTCAAAGCCGAGAATAAACCATGCAGCGCCGGCAACCATCCAAACGACACATGCAACGACAAACGACGTCGTTTCGTCCTGTACCGTCAGTTGGGAAATGGTCACCTGATGATCCCATCCCTGCACTGTTTTTTCACTCATTCCGTCCAGTCCACGTTGAGCTTTGTCGATCCACTCACGGTAATTCTTTTTCGCGTTGGAATCAAATATGGGCTGAATGGATCCGGTTTCCTGCTTCGCAATTTTGGAACCATTTTGAAGCAGAAGCTCCTCCCCTGAAGAAAGAAGCACGTAACGGGTATCCTCCCCACTTCCCACGGTCATGAGATAGTACAACTTTCGCGGATTCTTTTTGGGACCAGATTTGGCAAAATAATTGTATGTTTCAGGCTTTTCATAAATCAGCGTCAAAACCGATCCCGTATCCACGATCACTCGCGTTCCGTTCGAGTAATCACCCGCATCCATCATAAACGTCGTCAATGGGACGGGTGCTTTTCTCTCTTCCGCGGCGAAGGGCCAAAACATCCGGAAAAGGAACGCGCCTATAACGAAAAAAAGGATTCCGCAGCCACTAATAAACAGATTGGTTCCCGAAAGCTTTCCATTCACCCATTCCGACGTCTGGGCACGTAGTGCCTTACTCGCCTTCAATTCCTCCGTGAGCCGGTCAAATGCCAGCTGTTGGCTGATTCCAATGGCATTGTGCGCATGCCAGTCCTCTTGACTGAAGAACTTTGGTTCCACGCAAACGATTAATTCGCCTTTCATACCCGGCACGTGAAAGAATAGCTCCATTTTGTTTTTCCGAAGAACGTATTGCAAATAATCCTTGCGCTCAACGTGAATCTGCTTGATCTGTAATGATCCGTTTGTTTTCCATAGCGTAAAAACGGCAATTTTGTCTTGCATGACCGCCATGCAAATACACTGATGATAGCTCGTATCCTCCAACCGGCTCCTAAAGGCTAATCTGCGCCATCCCGCCAAAACGTAATATGGTTCGCTTTCTTCGCCCAGGCATTCCAGCATCCGTCGCTTTATGGCACCATAGTCTATGCCATACGTCATGCATCGTTTGGCTCTCATTTCAAGTCCAATAACCATGCCCAAACCGCCTATTAAGATAGCAATCGCCAACACGCCAAACCACACGGATTCAACAGTCCCAAATGCCATTGTTCTTCTCCCCTGATCTACGACGCAATAAATTGCAAAATCAAATTACTTGCGGGTAAGCGTTATCGGCAGTTTGAGAAGATCGTCCATAACGTCAACGTTTTGGCTCTGTCCGTCTTCATCAAAATAAGCCAGGAGCGTCAACTTGTTTCCAGAGATCGTATAGGACAGCGACTCACAATGATTGACGTCAACCGTTCCTTCACTTGCTTCAGCAGCATACAGGCGGCCATTCTTAACAACGTAAAGGCCTTCTTCCTTCATGTCATCCTGATCAACGTATTGATAAAGTTCATCTCGCAGTTCACTCTCAAACTCTTCCTCAGACATTCCCGTGGCTTTCAGGTAGTCCGCGAAGCTCATTTCCATGCCCGATTCCTCAAACATTTTTTCAATATAAACTTTTACTCCGTCGATCAGGCTGGTAGCGATGTAATCCATGGTTTCTCCAAGACTTTCCTCATCCATGCCGTAAATCATCCTGCCGTCTGCCGTAAACTCGAAATAAATGCAGAACTTGATCTTTTTGCGGTCGAAGTTTACGTAGTCCTTCATCTCGTCGAAACCGCCTAGTTCGTCTAAAAGCTTATCCGTTAAACTGTCGATGGGTTCGCTTACCCACTTACCAACGATGGACTGATCCGAGACGGTAATGCCGCCGTTAGGTTTCTGCTCTGGCGTCTCAGTCACTTCCGTAGACTCTGCGGGTTCCGAAGACTCTTCCGTCTTCTTCTCTACAGACCCGGAAGGCTCTTCGGACTTCTTCTCTATTGACTCAGAAGGCTCTTCGGATTTCTTTTCCACGGATTCGGAAGGCTCCTCCGATTTCTTTTCCGCGGACCCGGAAGACTCCTCGGTCTTTGCATCAACTTCAGACTTATCATCCGATTCCGACTTATCGTCATCCTTCTTGTCGTCTTCGTCATCCTCTTTCTTGTCCCGCTGTTCCTTACGCGTTTCCTCGTCATCAGACGATGCATTGTCCGAACAGCCGCCAAAGCAAAGCGCCATCGCGAGTAATGCGATCAACAACCACAGGTAACTTTTCTTTTTCATCTTTTTCTCCTCCCTTGCCGGCCTCCGCCTGGCATTTCCAACGTCACCATTCCGTGTTTCTATCAGTTATTCCCTTTCCAGGTTGGAACCTTATGTAACAAAATGGGGAGCTTTACGTCCAAACCTAACGGACGATTCCCCTCTTTACCGTTTTCAAAGTATTGAAGCAACTCGAGCTGTGAATCCGAGAGCTCCATCTCAAAATAACACTCCCTTAAGTAGATGCCCATCGCACTTTCACTCACGCAAAGCTTGCCGTCTAGTACGTCAAAAAGACATTGATACCGCATGGACTCTATGCTGAGATCACCAGCTGATTTCTCGATCACGTTCGCCACGTAGCTGTCGATGGAAATACCTGCCATCTTTAGGTACTGCTTTACGCTAAGTTTCAAGCCCAAAGCCTTTACGTAACTTTCAAAATACTTAAGCACGCCGTCACTAACGGCCTCTTTAATATATGCCATCAGATCCTGATAGCTCTTTTCCTCCACGTTTAAGATCGCCTTACCATCATCGGAAAAATCCATGGTCACGCGTACCGTCAGCTTTTCCGGATCAAACGTCAGATACGGCACAAGCCAGCTCTCGCCTTGTACTGCCTCTTTTACCATGGCCTCCACGGAAATGGGTTCGCTTCGCCAGGAACCAATGATCCGATTCTTTAGCTCCAAATCACCGGGCGCCTTCTCAATCTCAGGAACCGTCACTGTTTCCTGGGAAGTACTCTCCGAGGTTTCTTCCGTTTCAGAGGTGCTTTCGGTAGGTTCCGTAATTTCCACCGTGCTCTCGGACGGAACCTCCGTTTCAGCAGTGCTTTCCATCGACTCCTGCGCTTCATCAGTGCTTTCGGCCGTCTCCTGCGTCGCTTCGACCGGCTCCTCCGGCTCCGTCGGTTCCATGGTGTTTTCTTCCGTGGCAGGAGGCAAGCCGCAAAACTCTCTGATAAATGCATCATCCGCATAACGAACGTTGCCCTCGTCAGAACAACTGCCGAGGGCCAATGTCATAAGTATCCAGATAAATGCAACAAACCACTTTTTCGTTTGCTTCTTCATCAGCACCTACCCTTTTCCAGACATGCCGTTTGCTTCGCATGCAGATCATAGCATACTTACGATAATCTTGCAACGGAATTCCGGATTACCATGGAGCCGTCAATTTTGATCGTCTCACAGGAATCCGCCTCTTCCTCCGGATTCTCCAGCATGCGGATCAGCTTCTCCGCAGACGCATATCCAACCTCTTTCAGCGGGAGCTGGTTGGTAGTCAGTCCGGGGAACAGATACTCAGAAACCTGACGGTTATCATATCCGACAATGGACAGATCCCTGCCGATCACAATGCCCTTCTCATGCGCGTAATCATAAGCGCCGCCCGCCATAAGGTCATTCATGCACCAAATGGCCGTAAGGTTCTGGCTCGCAAGCTTCTTGGCACATTCATAGCCTGATTGCTTCTCCCAGTCTCCGTACGTCGTCCACTCCGGATTATAAGGGATCGACTCCTCAAAGAGGGCTCTCTGACAACCAAGAAGTCTGTCCCTGGTGTGCACGTTGTCAGGCGTTCCCGCAATGATGCCGATCCTCCGATGTCCCATGCTCGTCAGGTACTTGATCATGTCATAACCGCCCTTTTCGTCATTTAACACGATGGACAGAAATCTGTGATTCTCAGAAGTTGCATAAGCCACAACGGTCGGAAGACTAAAGTCATCCGGCAGGCATTTGATGGCCCTTCCGTGTCCCGCTACGTAAAGAAGCCCGTCCACCTTGATGGATTTCAGTTCATTCAGAACGGGACTGAGCACGCTTTGAAGCTTCACCTCGTCATTATACCAGGTGTCACGCCACTTGTCATAGAGGCGAAGGTTCATGATGACGGTTCTATATTCATGCTCCTCACAGCAAGCCATGGCAGATTCCAAAATGGGAGTCGTGCTAAACTGCCCAAGATCCTCTGCGATGATGCTGATGGTCCTGGTGCTCTGCTTTCTCATGTTGGCCGCATAGTAATTCGGCTGGTATCCCGTCTCCTTTACGGCCTGCCATACGCGCTCCCTGGTTTTGTCACTCACGTTAGGTTTCCCATTCAAAATGTTGGAAACCGTGCTAGGGGATACGTTGCACATTTTTGCAATCTCTTTTACAGTGATCATAGCTCTTTCTCTCCTTTGTCATAAAGCCATGCCTTTGCGCTAAAATCGCCGTCTCCGGAACCATACTCCGCCAAAATCCTGCTGCCCTCCGGAAAGTCTGGCATCAACTTTTTGGAATTCTCAAAACGATGAAGGATTGCAAGTCCTTTTCCATTCCATTCGCGAACGGACAACTGCTGTCCCTGGGGATGATTATATCCCGTCTCCTCATATTCATGAAGAATTGTTTTTCCGTAGCGGATCACGTCGGCCGCCTGCCTGTAAAACTCCATGCCCTGTCTCACCAATTCCCATTGCTCTTCCGACAAGTCATAAATGTCACCCGACAGACACATTCTGCCAAACAAGGTTGCAATCAGGGAATACTCGATTCTCTCCTTAGAGTCCTTTGCTCGAAGAACTGCCCAGATCTGGCTCTGCTGTGGCCGGATCACGCGTTGCACGTTCGCTGCGATCAGCGGGATCGACTTGATCTCATGGGCATCCGAAAAGCTTGCCTGACTGCATATTTGCATCATGGAGGGTTCCAGTCTGTGACCGCCGCTCGAACAGTTTTCGATCACGATCCCCGGAATCTCCTCTCTTATTTTCTCAAAGAATTTCTGGGAGGCTACTATTTTTCTCCGAAGTCCTTCTCCCATGCTTTCCGCGCCGTCACACCCCATTCCGAGGGTATCATTGTAATCCACCTTCAGATACCCGAATCCGGCATCCTTTAAGATTCCGATCACCTTTTCACTTAAGTAATCCACGACCCAGGGATCTTCCATGTCCCAAAAGCGTCGTCCGCCTACGGTAAGTGGAACGCCATCCTTTTTTACCAGGTGCTGCGCGTCATTATAATGCTTGCTTCCGGCAGAAACTGCCTCCATTTCATACCAAAGTCCGGGGATCATCCCCTTAGACCTTACGTAGTCCGCGATGGGCTTCATGCCGCCCGGGAACCTGTTTTCATTCACTTCCCAGTCACCGACGCATTCCCACCATCTCTCACTTCCATACCATCCGGAATCGATCACCAAAAACTTGATTCCCTTGTCTGCGATCTTGTCACAGATCTTTTTCACGTTCTCAAAAGAGGGATTTCCCCAGGTTGTACAATACTCGTTAAACAGAATCGCCATCTCCTGATCCTCTTTGGAGATCAAGGGATGCTGTGCCTTTACCAGGCGGTCACAGACGTCCAGGAGCGACGTGCCCGTGGCTATCACGGCTTCCGGTGCCTCAAAGGTCTCGCCCGGCATGAGCTTCTTCATCCACTGCCCAAAATCCCGGTCCGCCAATCCCGCGGTAAGCGTCAAGGAGTCATCCTCCCTGCAGAGAAGCTCCATCTGCCAACTGGAGGCAAGATACAGCTGCGCTCCCACAAAACTGCCAGTCTTCCCGTCCTCCAATGCCACAAAAGGAAAATACTTTCTTACGGGCATAGAACCCACGTTGCCAAACTTCTCACATCGAAGGCCGCATCGATTCCAGGAGGGCTCCAGATGTAGTTCCTCTATGGTTTCCGTGCGAAGCTTTCCCTCAGCGCTCCAAAAGGATTGCAGCCTGTGTACCTTATCCACGGGAATGTTTTTAAGGCCCATGCTGGTGAGCGCTTCCAGAGTGATTTCTTCCTTCGTCCCGTTATGAACGCTGGTCCGGATCCGCAAGGCATCACCGTCCATGACCTTATCAACGATAAGCCGAAGTCCTTCCGGCGTCTCGTACGTCATTTTTCCTTCTGCCAGTTCACCGTTTCCATCCGTCAACGCAAAGCGTTCCATGGTCTGGCTGCCGTGCATGGTCATGCCACAGGAAAAACCGCCTGCGTATCCGTCTCCTTGAAGTTTCATTTCTGCAAATAGTTCCACTGGTTTTCTTCTCCTTATGCCATCACAAGTTTGTCAAATAGGGCCTCTGCCTTAAAAAAGGGGTTTGCGAAATTTCTTTCACAAACCCCTTCTCGCTTGTTCTTATGCCTTCATATGTTCGAGAAATAAAAGACGCAAGTTATTATTTTACTGCATTCTTTGCATTCAGCTCGATGGTGTACTTATCCTTATCGAACTTCATCAGATCCTGGAATCCAAGACCATCCAGCTCGGTGGTCATCTTATCCCACATGGAATCGAACTCTGCATCGTCAGCAGCCTTGATCATTCTCCAAGACCAGTCGTTTACGGCAACCTTACACTGGTTACGGATCACTGCGATGTCGTTGGTATCAACGGGCAGTGCAACGGATACGTTAGGGCTGATAACGAGAACGTTGTTCTTCTTCATGTACTCAGCGGGTTCATCTGCACCAAACTTCTGCTGCCATTCCTTCTTCATGTCGGTCATCATCAGTTCCTTGTAGGTGGACCAATATGACTGAGCATAAGGCTCGTTGGTCAGAGGGTTCGTGGAGTTTGCACTTACGATCCACTGGTTGATCGCGTTGTTACCATCCTGGTAACCGCCTCCGCCGTACTCAGCGGGAACGGGAAGGTTATCCATCAGAGCGTTGTCGTTCTTCTGATACAGTCTGCCGTCAGCACCCTTCTCATAGTTGAAGCCTTCTATACCGTCATGCTGGAACATAGCGCCTTCAGGACTTGCATACCAAGAAAGGAAGTCCATGATTCTCTTATACTTCTCATCGTCAACCTTGGAACCGATAGCCCATACGCGGCCGCTTCCGAAGAAGGAGTCTGCATCTGCATAGTACTTCTGATCCTTAACGGGAACGAAGATGAACGCGCTGCCATCCTTCAGTCTGTCATTGGAATTCCAGAAGCCCTGCTGCCAGCTGTACCAGAACAACAGAACCTGACCGTTCTGCATCTTAGCACATGCCTCGTTCCAACCCTGAGAGAAGGAATCGGGATCAACCAGGCCACGATTGTAAGCGTCATTCCAGAACTTCAGGATCTTGTAGTAAGAGCCCTTCTTATCCGTCAGAGGAATGAAAGTTCCGTCGGGCTTCAGGATCAGGGACTGCTTAATCTTCTCGCCGTACCAAGTGGTCAGCTGAACAACGTTTGCAATACCGATCATGTCGTCGCCGCCGTCCCAGTCGGGCCACAGGGATGCGCCGTAAATGGGATCACCGCTCTCGGTCTGAGGATGCTTCTCCTGCATTGCTGCCAATGCGTCAAGAAGTCCGTTCAGGTCCTTGATTTCAGGGCTGCCGATCTCTTTGTACAGATTCCAGCGAAGCTGAGGGCTGGAATAGATAACGTCCTGAGAGTAAGAGGTAGGTGAGGTATTCATCATCTCAGTAGGAATACCATAGATCTTACCATCGTTGTTAGGGAGACCATTGTTCAGAGCATCGATCTGCTGCTTGAAGGTCTTGAAGCTGTCATAGTTGTAAATATCTGCGGTAATGTCCTTAACAAGACCCTGCTCAACGCACTCTTGGAACTGTCCTGCCTCAAGGATCAGGACGTCACCAAGGTTACCGGTTGCGGATCTGGTCTGATACAGAGCGTCGCCGCCAACCTGAGGAGCGATGATGTTCAGTTCAAGATCAAACCTGTCCTTTACAACCTTTGCGAACCATCCGGGCTGAGTTCCCTGATAGTTAGCAGCAACGTCGAAGAATTCCAGGGTAAGAGTTCCGCCAGACTTTCCGCTGGCGCCGCCGCCACTGCCGCCATCTCCGCCATCAGTCGTCTTTCCGCATCCTGCGAGTAAGCCAGCAGACATTGCTACTACGCAAAGAAGCGAAATAATCTTTTTTGCTTTCATATTTTGTATCCTCCCTTTCCTGCGCATAGCGCAATTAAAACATATAACAAAACAGCTTAGGCTGTTTAGTTACCCCTTTAGAAAAACCCAATCAACCCTTTACGGCACCAATCATGATACCCTTTGTGAAATATCTCTGGAAGAACGGATATACCAACATAATAGGTACAACCACCACCATGGTAACCGTCATTCTGATGGACGTAGCCGTCTGTGCATGTGCAAGCGAAGCAGCCAGCGATGCAGCGGAAGCCGTACTACTTACCAATGCCTTCAAAGAGCTTGCGGAATTCATGTAAGTGTACAATAAGTACTGCAATGGGTACAAGTTCTTGTCCGTAACGTAGAGCAGCGTATCCTGGAAGGAGTTCCACTGTGCAACTGCCGCGAAGATTGCGATCGTTGCAAGAATGGGCTTGATGACGGGAATGATGATCTTAAAGAACAGGAGCAAGGTTCCCGCGCCGTCGATTTCCGCTGCGTCCAGCAATTCCTTCGGCACGCTCTCCACGTACGTCTTACATAGTATGATGTAGAAGGGCTGTACTGCCAACGGGAAGATATATACCCAGAAGTTATTCAGCAGTCCCAGGTTCATCATGGTAATGTACGTAGGAATGATACCTGCGTTAAAGTACATGGTTGCAGCAACAATTCTAAACCAAAGCTTTCTGTGCCACAGGGATTCTCTGGTGAACATAAAGCCGAGAAAAGCCGCAACCAAAAGAGTCAGCAACGTACCAATGACCGTTCTTTCAAGGGAAATCTTCAGCGCCTGTCCGATACCCTCGATTTTCAGCACCTGTGCATAGTTGTTAAAGTGAATCTCGTGAGGCAGGAAAATAACCTTTCCCCTTGCACTCATGTCATTGTTACTGATGGTATTGATAAATATGTAATAGAATGGATATGCGCACACAAAAGCAAAGATGGCATACACCAAATAAATAACTACGCTGATAATGCGATCTGCCACGCTTGCGCGATATACGGTTTTCTTCGGCATAAAGTCGTCAAACCGCTTACGTTTAAAGTTCATAGCCATTTTCATTCTTCCTTTCCAGCCGTTTTACGGTTTCAACATCTCTCACGTTTATGCTTAAATAATACTCTCGCCTCTGATCTTCTTAGAAGCAAAGTTCGTGAGGAACAAGAGGAGCACGCTGACTAAGCTCTTCAAAATACTGAAGGCCGTTGAAAGCGGGTAACCGCCGGAACCCATTGCCAGGTTGTACACGTACAGATCCAACACCTGAACGTATTCCTTGTTGAATGCGTTCTGGAACACGTAGTACTGCTCCATGCCGTTGGAGAGGAAGCTTGCCAGGTTCAGCATAACCAGAACGAAGTAAGTCGGCAGGATGCCGGGAATGGTGATGTGCCAAATGATCTTCATTCGGGACGCGCCATCCACCTTTGCCGCCTCCACGTACTCTTCGTCAATGCCGCTGATGGCTGCCAGGTACATGATGGATGCCCAACCTGCGTTCTTCCAGGTAAGCCACAACCACATCTTGAACCAGATGTGACTCGTGCTCTCCAGGTAATCGATGGGCTTCGTTATCATTCCCCACTCTTTTAACAGGGAGTTCAGTGCACCACTGTTACTGAATACGTTGTATGCAACTGCGTATACAAGCACCCAGCTGACGAAGTTAGGCAGGGTCGTAACGGTCTGCACGAACTTCTTGTAGGGCTTGCACTTAATTTCATTCAGGAATATTGCAAAAATCATGGGGAACCAGGAGAAGAACAGACTGATTCCACTCATGGCGAAGGTATTACGAAGCACGCTTACGAGCTGTTTTCTCTTGACTTCGTTTTCCACCATGGATTTGAACCATTTTAATCCTACAAACGTACTCTCGGATAAAGGCTTTGGCGGTTTGTAATCAAAGAATGCGTATACCCAGCCGTACAATGGATAATAGGAAAAAATCAGCACGAGAATTAGGAAGGGCAGTACGTATAAGAACTCCCGGTAACCCCTGATCTGCTTTTTTGTTAGTGAAGTGCGCTGCATTTTAATCGCCTCCCGTAAATCGTTTTACTTTGTTTACACTAATAATACAATGCCACAAGGTCAGAGTCAACAAAAACGTTAAATTTTTTAGACTTTTTCCTGTTTTTCCATTTTTGCCTGTAAGTTTTTGTCTATTTTATACAATGATACTCCATTTTCGCAAAAATGTCCACTTTTTTTCTTCCAAATTCTCAATTTTTCTAAAATGATAAATGCAATCTTTTTTCAGCTTTTTGTGTATTATTGCAAACTCCCCGTTTTTCCGATAAAACGATACCCCAGACCACTTTGCAGGTCCGCCGGGCATGCAAAAACCGCCTGCAGTTGCAGACGGTTTTTTATCACTTGGCCTCATGCCTTATTCGTTCGTGTAATTGTCGAAATATCCCTGGATCAGGATGATGGGCGTTCCCTTGTCTCCGGAACCGGAAGTCAGGTCACAAAGGGATCCGATCAGGTCGGTCAGCTGTCTCGGCGTCGTGCCCTGGGACGCCATGTTGCCCTTCAGGTTACCGCTCTTTGCCCTGATGCTGTCAGAAATCGCCTGTCGGAGCGCTTCGCCGCTTAAGTTCGCATAATCATTGTCTGCCAGATATTTTAACTTCAATTCGTTCGGCGTGCCGATCAGTCCGTCCGTAAATGCCGGGGATACCACGGGATCCGCCAGCTCCCAGATCTTACCCTGGGGATCCTTGAACGCGCCGTCGCCGTAGACCATGACCTCCACGTGCTTGCCGGTCGCCTTCAGGATCTGCTCCTGAATGTCCAAAACAAGCTGCTTGCAGTCCTGGGGGAAGAGCTTGATCTTGCTCTCCGTAGATTTATTGGAACCGAGCAGGCCATAGCTGGAATTGTATCCGCTCCCGCCGATGGGCGCCGTGCAGATATCATCAAGTCCACAAACAATCCTTGCGCCAGCTTCCCTTAAGATTCTCTTGGTGCGCTTTCTCGTGTGAATGTCACAGGTCAGGACACAATCCGTGTATTTTAAGATGGTCTTCGCCTGATTTGCAAAGATCACTTCCACTTCTGCGCCGGCCTCGGTGATAATGTCGGAATAGTATTGAACGTAATCCACGCCAGTGAACTCATGCTTGTTCTCGCCAAAGAGCTCGCGGTATCTATCAAGGGTCAGCACGTCGGAATAAGGGTTGATCCCTGCCTCGTCCAGCTGGTCATAAGTGATCAGCGCGTTGCCCACCTCGTCAGAGGGGTAGCTCAGCATCAAAACCACCTTCTTACATCCCATGGCGATACCCTTTAGATTAATGGCAAAACGGTTTCTGGAAAGGATCGGGAAGATCACGCCCACGGTGCCGCCGCCAAGCTTTTCACGAACGTCCTGTGCGATGTCCTGCACCGTCACGTAGTTTCCCTGTGCCCTGGCCACAATGGACTCCGTCACTGCGATGACGTCCCTGTCGCGGAGCTCAAAGCCCTCTTCCTTGGCTGCCTCCAACACGCTGTCAACGGTGATCTCCACCAGATTGTCCCCCTCACGGATGATGGGACCGCGAATTCCTCTTGAAACCGTACCAACTCTTCTCATGTTTTCTCTCCCTTGCGTCCTTTTTATCCCTGAATACTGATCATTTTATAACGCCGGACTAACAATACTTTTTGATCCCAACGTCATTTTATTCAGTCAGCACTCAATATTATACATGGTATTCCGTTTTGTTTCAATCATTTCTTTCGATCTTTTCTTCTCTTTCGGTTTGACTTTTTGTAAAATATAGTTGACATTTTGTCGTGAGGGTGTTATGATGACTTCAGGACAAAGAAAATCCATCACCCCAAAAGGAGGTTTTTTATTTACCCTGAGCGACGCCTGGGTCCGCATCTGCGGCGTTTGCGCGTTGGCGATCGCCTTCTGCATGACTTTTTGGTGCGTTCGCCGCAAAAAAGAATCGGAATCATAGAATCCCAATGACCCATTCATTATTTACGTAAAGGAGTTACCCATGAAAACAAAAAAGAACGTTCTGTGCCTTATTTCCTTAATTTTGATCATCCCGTTCTTCCTGATGATCATCTTCTTTATCTTAATGTCCAACCGCGTAGGCGGTGAGATCACGACCATCGACCAGACCTTTACCATACACGTGGAGAACGGCCAGGCTACTCCCGATTCCCACGCTTTCAAGGTTTCGCTTCCGGCGGACGGCAAGTATTTCTATTCCCTGACCTGGGACATAGAGGAACCCGGCTTCATTACCGCATTTGCATCCACGGATTCCGCCGGCAATGTGAATTCCGCCCTTACCGCTTATCAGACAAAGGAGCTGCCCTGTCAGGTCCAGGCGAATGCCGGTGAAACGACGTTGGAGCTCTTTTTCCTTGATGACGAGAATGCCATGCGCGAATTTGCAAAAAATTATTATCATTACGAGGATGGTGAAGGCCTGGATAACATGATCAGCCAGTACGATTTCTCCACTCCTCCTGCTGACGGCGACCGTACCATGCATGCCATTATTACCGTAAATCAACTCGTCCCCGCGCCCTTTATGTTTCAGCTGGCAGCGCTTGCCGCAGGGGCCCTGATCCTGATCTGCCTGTTCCTTTGCCTTTCCAAGGAACACAAAGCTGACGCAACCTTAAAAGAACGCTTTGACGAGATTGGCAACAGCCACTCCATCTTTTTGGCAGCCGTAATATTGACGCAAATGATCGTTAACGTCATTCTCATCAACTTCCTGGCCGATTTTGCCAGCAAGAACTCCATTACCATGAGCCTGATTCTCACCATCCTTTCCGTGGACGTGATCGGCTTTCCTTTGGCTTACCTGGCATGCAAGGGCGTTCCCACCCAGCCCATTCCAGAGAAGAAGATGGGCGCTGGCACGTTCCTTCTGTTCGTGCTCATGAGCTTTGGCATCGTGCTTCCCGGCGCCTTAGTGGGAAGCATCGTCCACAATATGATCACGGCGCCCTTTGGCGGTGCTGAAACAGCCATCTCCCAGATCATGGCGAATTCCGGCACGTTCTGGCGTATCCTGGCCGTCGGCATTGGTGCTCCCATTTTCGAGGAACTCGTCTTCCGTAAACTCATTGTGGACCGTCTGATCAAGTACGGCGAATTCATTGCGATTTTCACCTCGGGACTTATGTTTGGCCTGTTCCACGGCAACTTCCAGCAGTTCTTCTTCGCATTTGCGCTTGGTTTATTATTTGCCTTTGTATATGCCCGCACCGGCAGGATCCGTTACACCATCGGCCTGCACATGGCCATCAACATGACAACGTCCGTCATCACGGCATTCCTGTATTCCAAATATGCTGAATACGCTCCCACCACTACTGACGTTGCTGCCATGCAAGAATTCTTAACCACCTCCGGCGTGGCCGGACTATACGTCGCCCTATATGCCATTTGGAACGTGATCCTATTCCTGATTGCCCTTATCGGCGTGATCCTGCTGATTGTCTTTATGGCAAAAAAACGTTTCCGTCTGAGGAGATTCGAGGGAGAAGCCACAAGAGGTGAAGCACTCAAGGCAATGTTTTCCAGCAAATTTATGTTAGTATTCCTTCTGGGAACCTTGGGTTTGTTCCTGATCAGTTATCTGCCGGTTTTCCTTAGGGCATAAAGGAGGTTTCCGTGAAAAAATCAACCGTTTGCACCATCGCCATTATTTGCATGCTGATTCTGATCGGCCTGTGCGCATTCACCTTCCACGTGGAATCAAAAAATGACAACAAGATCAGCTCCATCCGGAAAACGGAAGTTCAAGTCACACAGGGTACTCCCGATCATGAAAAAAGCACCTTTGAATTCACCGTAGAAAAGAGCGGTCAGTATCGCACGTACTTTAGCTGGGCTCCGGAAGGCGTAAAAAGCAAGGATTTTTCTTCCTATCCCTCCACAGACCTCGGATTTCTCACCATGCTGATCCTGTTTAATGACAAGGAGGAAGAAATCTATGCAACCTGCGACGGCGTTCTCAGTGCGGATCCCGTCATGGAGCTCTCTGCCGGTAATTACCGCGCCGAATACGTTTACGTCACCAAACCGGAGCAATTCGAAAAGCTGGCAGTTAATTATCTCTGCGGTGCATATCAGGCGCCCCAGCTTGCAAAGGAGCTTGCCCCCACGTTTGCTTCCCTAAAGACCGACGGCACGTGGAACATGCAGCAGGAATTCCGCCTTACTTCCGTGGATGCTTTCCAATCCGGACAATTCTACGGCGTGATTTTCGGACTGCTGATCGGTACTTGCATCGCCGTCCTGATGCTTGCCGCAATGAGCACAAGCAAAAAGATCATGGAGAGTCCCAAGTATGACGAGCGTCAGGAATTGGAACGCGGGCGCGGGTTTAAACTTACCTTTTACGTCATGCTGATCTTCACTGGAATCACGTTCGCTTTTGACATGGGCGGTCTCTTCCCCGAAATGGATTATGCCGTCTTATACGTCATCGGCCTTTTCCTCGGCATTTCCGTACACGTAAACTATTGCATTTGGCATGAAGCCTATTTCGCCCTAAATCAAAAAATGTCATCCGTCATGGCGGTCTTCGGTTTTATTACGTTATTCAATTTCGTACTGGTCCTCTTCTCCGTCATTGATGGTTCGCTCTACCGGGACGGTCAGTTTGGCTACAGCGTCCTAAACCTGTTCTGTACCTTAATGTTCCTGTCCTTATTCATCACGGTTCTTTTCAAAAGGCGGGACATTGCAAAAAAGAATGCGCTGATCGCGGAAGAAGATGAGGAAGATGAATAAAAAGCAGTCTAAAGAATTGGAGGATTTCTCATGAAGAATTTAAAATTAAAATCCGCCAGGGCTGCTTTGGATCTCTCCCAGCAGGACCTGGCAGACAAGGTCGGCGTTTCAAGACAAACCATCAATGCCATTGAGAAAGGGGACTATAACCCCACCATCAACCTTTGCAGAAGCATCTGCAAGGTTCTCGGAAAAACTTTGGATGAATTATTTTGGGAAGACGAGTGATCGTCTTCCCAATCTTTTTGGCGCTATGCTTTTTGTTTCTTTAACTTCTTTTGCTCCTCTTCATCCTTTGCGTGCACTTCCCGCTTGATCTCGTACATCAGACGGTCTGCCTCGCGGATGTATTCCTGCAGGGGATATCCGCTCTCCGGGTCCGTGATCACGTAGCCGCAGCTCGCGGAAATGTGATAGGGTCTCGACCCGTCGTTATTCTTCCCCTCCAAATACTCCAGGATGTTTTTCTTCACGTCCTCAGCTTCCGCGTCGTCACAATCCGGCGCAATGATCAGGAACTCGTCGCCTCCAAACCGGACGGCGATCCAATTTCCATCAATGTTCTCCTTGATGGCTTCCGCAACGGTCCGGATCGCTGCATCCCCGTGAATGTGCCCGTGCTGGTCGTTGATGCGCTTCATAAAGTTGATGTCAACGAACATGACCATCATGCTTTCATGCTTGCGGACGCTGTCCTGATACAGCGGAATGGCCTTATTTTCATAGCCAAAACGATTGAACAAGTCCGTCATGGGATCCTTGTCGTATAACCTCGTCAGATTCTTGTTCAGCGCGTCCAGGCGAAGGTTCGTGCGAAGAAGCTTTAACGCTTGCTGGAGCTTTTCCATGTAGGAATACAAAAGCTCCTCCGTCAGGATATAGGGTTCATCCGCAAATACCACGTAACCGTAATTATACTGCATAAAATGGAGCGGAAGGATATAATACACGTGTTGGACCCCGTCCGTCTTCTCATATCCCGGGATCAGCTGCCGACGATCCATCCGTTCCACTTCCTGGATCTCGCCGTCCTTTAACGATACCACCACTTCAAGCTTTTTCCGGGTTTTCTTGTCCCAGATCTCCTGCTCGCTGGCCATAACGTTCTGGAAGTACTCGGCATTGACCACGATGTGAAGGTTCTCGCCTTCAAATCTGTGATTTTCATGGAAATGTTCGCGAAGGCTAAGCTTTAGGTCCGCGTAGCTGCTCACCTCTGAGATCTTCTGTCTCATGGAGCGCTCCGTCTGCTCCATAAAAGCCGCATCCGTTGACTTCTGGTAAAAGTGTTTGCAGAAGTCCGTTCTCAGCTTCCATCCATCCATGGTGTTGCTACAGCCGCAGCTTTCCCCCAGATGCAAGCAGGTGGAAACCAGATAACGCGCCCTAAACTTTCCCCGCTTCATGTTTTCGAAAAGGATCTTGCAACACTGATACCCCACTTCGTCATAGTTCTGTTGCACGGTCGTAAGTGCCGGGAAAAAGATCTGACCGTCCTTGGCGTAATCAAACCCCGTCACGATGACGTCCTTCGGGAGCGTATAGCCCATGTTTCCAAGCTCCGTAGCCGTTGATAACGCCATAATGTCATTCGCGCAGATAAAGGCATCCGGAAGCTTACCCTTGCGAGTCTTCAAAACGGAATGGATCGCCTCGATGGTCCGACGGTTTGACCAGCCGCCGTAAACCACGTTCTCATGCTTTAAGGAGTGTCCGTGCTCTTTTAATACCTTTCTGACAGTCTCAAGCCTCGCGTCGCTCTCCGCATGACCGGGCACGCCGCCCACGTAAACCACGTCCCGCACGCCGTGCTTTTCCACCAGATGCGCTACAAGATCGCGCATGCCCGTATTTCCGTCCACGCTCACGCAGGGCACGTCGTCCACCTCCATGCCAATGCTGACCACCGGGACTCCCTGATCCCTTGCCCTTTCGCAAAGAGAGATCACGGTTTCATCCGAATTCAGCATGTTGGAAAAGATAATGATGCCGTCATAGTCCGCCATGTTACACAGGCCGTATACGTTCAGTTCGCCCTGCATCAATTCCGTCTGCGCGCTAACGTTAGCAAAGCACAGGAAGACAAATACGTCAAAGTCTTCCTGTGCCGCATATTTTTTAATTCCCTTAACGGCGTTAGAGAGTGCCTCGTTACTCCAGCCGTTTGCAAATACCGCTATTTTTTTCTTCATTCCCCAACTCCAAAAGATACCATATCACTCAAGGAGCGGAGACCCATTTAGTTCTTCTTGAAACGAAGAACGTTCCAGGAAAGAGGTCTTACGTGTCCCGCATAAATGCCGTCTTCAAAAGTCCCCCCAGACTTCAGGGCAGGCATGATGCGCTCCGGCTCCTCGAAACTGTTTTTAGCGTCCAGATCATCTGAGCATAATTCGATATGCTTATCAAAAGTATACTCCTCAAATCCGCGCACGTCTACCCTAATCGGATATTCCGTCTCTTCATTTCTGTTGATGACAAAAATCGTCAGGGTTTCCTCCTTTTCATCCCAGGCGGAAGCGCTGTCAACGTAAGTAAGGCCTTCCTTGTCGTAGTACTGTGAAGTGTCATCGATCGCATAGCCGGGAATGTCATAAGTTTCGCTCTGTACGTCCGTGCGCATGGAGGTTCCCTTTGCGTAATTGATCATGTCCATGAATGCGTAGTGGGAAGCAGACTTCCATACGTGATCATGGTTGGAGCTGCAAAGTGCTCCGAGACCGCCCGTCATGCATCCGATCTTCACGCGGTCTGCGTGACGCAGGAACGCCAGCTGGATGGACAGCATGGAAAGTGCGTGAAGCATGTCGCCGCCGGGGAACTGTCTGTCCGGCATGTTGTCGGGATCATGGCGGATATAAGGTCTCTTCGGATCAAAGCGATAATGCGATCTCGCCATGTTGTGATAGCCATATCCGGGATGAAGCGGGCTGTTCGGGCGAACCATGCAGCCATACTCATCAAAGGAAAGCATGATCTTCTTCGGCGAACGGCACTTTGCCCCGACGAGGTCACACATTGCGATCTCGGTATTGATGAAGTCCTCGTAATATGCGGAACCGCCGAGCAGGGCCTTCCAGTCTCCGGGAGGTGCGCTGTGATAGTGATGCATGGAAAGAAGATCCACGGTCTCATAGCACTCCTGCAATACGGTCTCCTCCCAAGTGGGATAGTGGTCCATGAACAATGCGGAGCTTGCGCATACTGCCGTCTCGATGGAGGCGTCGATCCACTTCATGGCCTTGGAAACCTCGTTACAACGAACGCCGTAACCTCTCGGATCCTTGTCCCAGGAACCAAGCTGCCAGGGACCGTCCATCTCATTTCCAAGATACCAGGTCTTTACGCCGTAAGGCTTCTCATGTCCATACTGCTTACGCAGGTCAGACCAGTAGGAGCCGCCCTCAAAGTTCGTGTACTCCACGATGTCCATGGCGTCCTGAAACGTGCCGGTGCCAAGATTGATCGTGTACAAAGGCTCCGTTCCAACCTTCTCCGCCCACTGCAGATACTCGTCGTGTCCCACGTCATTTGGGATAAACTGATACCATGCGGGATCCAGGTGAACCTTCCTCTGGTCCTTGGGGCCGATGGAATCCTTCCACCGCCATGCGGATACAAAGTTTCCGCCGGGCAGACGACATGCCGGCATGCCCGTCCCCTTCAACCCGTTGATAAAGTCCGTACGGAATCCCTGCTCGTCCGCGGTGGGATGCTTGGGATTGTACATGGTGCCGTTCACCATGGTTCCGATGGGCTCTAAGAACGTACTAAAGAGCCTCGGTGAGATCTCTCCGATCTTAAAAGACGGATGTACTGTGATTTTTGCTGTTTCTGCCATTTTGTAACCTCCCATTTTTTAATTTATCAAAGTAAATCGTTTTATCATTGAACTATTTTTTTAGGGGAGTTTAGGCTCCCCTAAAAATATTCTTTTACATGATCACAACCACTTCATTCTCGTCCTTCATGTCAGCTGCGGGAACGTAAGGCTGGTCGAGTTTCACCCCGTTCAGGTAGAACTCCTTGAATCCGCTCTCAGCGCCGCTCTCGTTGCGAACGGTGATATGAAGCTTCTTGCCGCGGAAATTCTTGTCCATGGTCATTTCCTTCCAAGCCGAAGGAATGGTCGGGCAAACCCAAAGGCCGTTCAGGTCAGGTCTCATGCCGCAGATACCTTCCACGCAACCTACCATACAGGTGGATGCGGTACCGGTCAGCCAATGCACGTGGCTTCTGCCGTGGAAAGGAGATTCGTCAGCCTCAGTAAACTGGCCGTGTACGTAGGGCTCCAGGCGTCTTACGTCTGCATCATTGTTCTGGGATGCAGGGGAGCTCTCAGTGAAGTACTCGAATGCCCTGTTGCCGTGTCCCATCAGGGATTCAGCGAGAATGATCCAGCCCTGAGGCTGTGAGAAGATACCGCCGTTCTCCTTCGTGGAGGGGTTAAAGAGCAGTGCCAGTGCGCCGTCAAACGCATGATCCACGTAGGAAGGTGCCATTACGCGAACGCCATACTTTGTGTTCAGCTCGCGGTGAACGCTCTCCAAAGCCTTCTCAGCCTGATCCTTTGTTGCCAGTCCGCTGATAACTGCCCAGGACTGGGGATTCAGCCACATGCTTGCCTCGGGATCGTTCTTGGAACCGATGACCTGGCCATCCTCCTTGATGCCGCGGACAAATCTGTCGTCCTCCCAGCATTCCTTGTTGATGATCTCGCCAAGCTCCTTCTGGGTTGCCTCAAGATATCCAAGATACTCCGTATCATTCAGATCCTTCGCAAAGCCCTTCATTACCGTGAATGCATAGTAGAGCTGCAGTGCCACGAACGTGGACTCACCCTTCTTGCCGAGTCTTAAGCAGTCATTCCAGTCTGCGTGAAGTCCTGCGGGCATCTTGTGATCGCCAAGTCTCTCCATGGAGAAATTGATCGCTCTCTTTAAGTGATCGTAAACGGTGCCCTCGTCCTTATTCGCATAAGGGATCACCTTCTTTACGTAATCCTTGTCGCCGGTCTCGGAAACATACTTCCAAACCGTCGGGAAGAGCCACAGTGCATCGTCCGCACGGTATGCGGGATGACCCGTGGAACGAACGTAGGATTCGTCATCCGGCGTATCCTCGTGTCCGGGATTATGGTCATATTTTACCAAAGGCAGTCCGCCGCCATTGTCAACCTGCGCGGAAAGCATGAAGGTCAGCTGCTTTTCTGCCATGGCGGGATCCAGATGGATGATTCCCTGGATGTCCTGAACGGTGTCACGATATCCGTAACCGTTACGCTGTCCGCAGTAGCTGAAGGAAGCCGCACGGGACCAGGTAAAGGTGATGAAGCACTGATATGCGTTCCAAGTATTGATCATGCTGTTGAACGCGGGATCCGGGGTGTTCACCTGGAAGTTCATGAGTTTTGAATGCCAGTAAGTAATGAGTTCCTGCTTCTCCTTTTCCACAATGGAAAGATCCTTGTATGCAGCCAGGATCTCATCAGCCACCCAAGGCTCAGCCTGTCCAAGAAGGAATGCAACCTCCTTCGTTTCTCCGGGCTCTAACGTGATCTGGGTATGCAGCGCGCCGCATCCGTTGGAGTTATAATTCAGCACGTTGTCGCACGCACCGTTCTCAACCGCAATGGGATTGCCGTAGGAATGGTAGTTGCCAAGGAATGCCTGCTTGTCACCATTGTAGGAAACAACGGTCTGGCCGGCCATGCCGAAGAAACGCTCCTTGTGGTTGGAGCCGGTCTGATCCTTGCCAAAGTTCGGATTGATCTTCTGATAAATCTTATTGTTCTCAAAATGGGTTGCGGTAATGAACTGCGTGTACTGCAGGTTCACCTGATCCTGCTCGTAATTGCTGTCGTTCGTGAACTCCGCGTAGCCAAATACGGAAATAGTCCTGGGCTTTGCAGACTTGTTCGTCACCTTTGCAGCCCATACCTCATAGGTCTTGTTCAGGGGAACGTAATACAGAACCTCGGAATGGATCCCTGCGTATTCCGCGATCATGTTGGAATAAGCGGTTCCGTGATGACACTCACTCTTGTAATCGTTCAGGTCCTTGCCAACAGGCTGCCAGGTTGCGGACCAGAAATCCTTCGTGTCATCGTCGCGCAGATAAACGTATCTGCCAGGCGTATCGTCACTGTTAAAATGATAGCGGATGATTCTTCCGTTCGCGCCGCTCTTAACAAAGCTGTAGCCGCCCGCATTGTTCGAAATGATGGCACCGTATGCCGGGGATCCCAGGTAATTCGCCCAAGGCGCCGGCGTATTGGGCTTAGTGATGACGTACTCTTTCTTCACCTCGTCAAAATAACCGTATTGCATGTTTGTAACCTCCTGCATTTTACTGTTTCTTGCACTATTACCAGACGTGACCGCACACGTCTCATAATACAATATTAAAGGGAAATGGCAAAAGTTTCAATGTATTTTTCTGCCATTTCCCTCTTTTTTTTGTATTATTTTGTTTCTCAGATTTTGTTATTCAACAACCTTCCCCACAAACACGATCTGGTCCTTCTGGCTGTCATAGATCAGGAACGCAAACGGTCTGTCCAGGTACACCTCTTTCACTTCCTTTTCCTTCGGTCTTATCGCCGCCGATTCCTTTGTCATAAAGATCGCCGTGACTGCAGCCGCGCGGGTTCCGTCCTTGTCGAGCTCAATCTTACACTTCTGAATGATCTTGCTGATATAGAGCGGCTCATCCTCGATCATTCGGTAAAACTCTGCGCGTTCCTCATCAAATGCCCTGTAAACTCCCTGGGCTTTCAGCACATCAATCACGTTCTCCGACTCCGTCTCATAATTCAGTTGCGGCATAAGTGCTCTGACGTCATATTCGTTCGTCTTCGATTCCAAAAGGCTCTTCAGGTCAAGGTCACCCAGCTCGAAATCTCCCTCTGCCTTCGGCAAAATGCCGATAAATTGAAATCCGTTATAATAATTCTTGGAAAATGCCGTGGCATGCTCGTTTTCATAATATGCTCCAAGCGTATCGGACAGCATTTCCTGTTCCTTCTTATTTCCCTGAAGGTCCGTGAACTCATGCGTTCTAAGGTTCCATGCCTCCACCCATGGAGATTCAAAATAAACGGAATTGGTCAGGATCGCCATCAGATCAGCAGTAAACATGTTCGGCTTAACAACTTCCTTGATCAGCCCTTCCGTATGCTTGTCACACCAGGAATTAATCTTCTTTACCGTTCTGTCCGCATCTCCCACAAAGTCCACGTTCTCCGCCTCGGCCCTGAACTTCTTCTCCACAAGCTTTTGATAATCCTTGAGAAGCTTTGCCTCCTTCTTTACCCAGATGGAATTGGCCAGCTTGTAGTTAAACGTATATCCGGACTTTTTCCCGCTCCCGGTCTTCAGGCTCTCGGCATAAGTCATGTATTCATCTACCCAGTCAGCATAATCCTCCCTGCCCAGATAGCGGTACAGCTCCTTCGCCGTCTCACCGGAAGCGCCCTCCGTCGCCATGCCAAGCGCCACGTTCAAGGAAAGCGGGCTGACAAGCACGTTACCATGCTTCTCCTTATATATCTGGTCCGCAAAATAAGCTGCTTTTTGATAAGCGTCCGTCAGTTCCACCTGCTGGATTTCCTGCTCTTCTCCTTCCCCGAGCACCGGCGTCTCCTGCGAGCCTTGCGTCTCCTGCACGGAAGGCTTTTCCGTCTCTGACGGTTTTCCGGTTCCGGCATCCGAACATCCCCCCAGCATCATGCATGCACAAAGTAACAATAATATCTTCTTTTTCATGTGATCTTCTCCCTCTTTCTAACGTAAGACGTTTGCCATTTTCCAACAGCATCGTAATGACAATCGACGTTTCCCGCTTTGTCCATATAGACGCTTTCCATTCAGAAAGGTTCTTATAGATTTCATTTTTATTCCAAAATTATTTTTCAAATTTTCTTAGCTACTTCTCTTTCGCCATGATCTCAAACGCTTCTTTCAGATTTTCCGGGTCAATGTCCGAATAATAAACCACGAACCTGTGCCTGTAATTCTCTTTCCTCTCATAGCAAAATGCCGACACCGGCAGCAGCCGGATCCCTTTTTCTTCCAGCTTAGTCAGCCACTTTTCCTCATCCTTGATCCCGTGAATTCTCAGAATAAAATGCAGTCCTGCCGCATGTTCTTCCACGGAGGCGCGCTTTGCAAGCGGCGACTGTGCAAGCGCAGTCAATATCTTCGAGCGCTGCTGCCGGTAATAATTCCGCATTCGTGCTACGTGTCTTTCATAATACCCCTCTCCGATGAAAGCTGCAAGCGTATATTGTTCAAAAGAGGACACTGCCCCGGAATAATACGAGAGTTTTTTCTCATATCTCTCCATGAGTTCCACCGGCAATACCGCATACGCAATGCGTATGGACGGTGCAAGCGTCTTCGTAAACGTATTCATATAAATCACTCTGTCACCGTCCAAACTGACCAGCGTTGGAATTGGGCGTCCGTCAAAACGGAATTCACTGTCATAATCATCCTCGATTACGTAGGCCCCGCTCTCTCTTGCCCACGAAAGAAGCTCCCTTCGCCTGGCAATGGGCATCACGCATCCCGTCGGGAAGTGATGCGAGGGCGAAATGTGAACCAGCGTCGCATTGCTCCCTTTGAGGCGCTCGACCATCATGCCATTTTGGTCCACCGGCACGTGAAGGCACTTAAGCCCGTTTCCTTCATAAATCTGCCCAACCTTTTTGTATCCCGGATCCTCCACGGCAACGATTCTGCTGCGCCCTAAGAGCTGCAGCAAAATATGATGCAGATACTCCGTCCCCGGCCCAACAATGATCTGCTCCGAAAGTACGGAGAGGCCTTTTGCTTTTTTTAGATATTCCCGGATGGCCTCGCGAAGCTCCGGAACGCCCCGGTTTTCCGGCTTCGTCAGAAAGGCTTCCTCCCGGTCATTCATCACGCGCCGCATGAGCTTTGCCCACACGGAAAAAGGAAAGGCGTCTCTTTTTAATTCTCCCGAGGTGAAATCCACAAGCTGCCTTCCGGCATGCGTGCCACTACTCTTAGCCGCACCTGCACCGAGGCTCGCGGTTGCCGCCTCACGTCCCATGCCCTCCTGCGTTGCATCCCCCCGGCCGGTGCCGTCATGCGTCGTCTCACCGTACCTGGCGCCGTCACGCATCATCTCACCGTACCTGGCGCCGTCACGCATCGCTCCTTCGTACCTGGCGCCATCACGCATTATTCCTTCCTGTTGCGCACCTGCAGGGCGAGTCTGGACTTCTGCCATCCCAGGATTCACGTAGTATCCGCTTTTTTCCCTTGCCGTCACGTACCCTTCAATGATCAGCTGCGCGTAGGCATTCTCCACCGTGATCAATGCCACGTCGTGGCTTCTGGCCATCTCCCGCTTTGAAGGAAGCTTTTCTCCGGGCTTTAGCGTTCCGCTTAGCACGTCCTCGCGGATACACAGGTACAAATACTCATAGATCGGATGTTTTCCTCGCTTTTCAAGATCATAGATCAGTTCCACTTTTCCACCTCTTTTGCCATTTAGGTTTCTTTCCGCCCCCCTATCTGGTCTTATTCAATTTTCTTAAAATGGCATTATCAATAATACCACAACAGGCGTATACTTGCAACCATAAGAAAAACAAAGGCAAGCGAGGATAACAACATGAAACGCATCATGACCATTCAAGACATATCCTGTATTGGCAAATGTTCGCTGACCGTGGCGCTTCCCATCATCTCTGCCTTGGGGATTGAGACCGCCATCGTTCCAACCGCGATCCTGTCCACCCACACACAGTTCAAGGGCATGACCTTCCGTGACCTCACGGATGACATGGATCCCATCAAAGAACACTGGAAAAAAGAAGGCTTCCGCTTCCAGGCCATCTATACCGGTTACCTGGGAAGCGAAAGACAGATTGAGATCGTACGGGATTACGTAAAGGAATTTAAGGAAGAAGACACAAAGGTTATCATAGATCCCGTCATGGCAGACAACGGAAAACTATATTCCGGGTTTGACGAGAATTTCCCCGAAAAGATGGCAAAGCTTTGTTCCCTCGCCGACGTTATCCTGCCAAACCTCTCAGAGGCCGCATTACTGCTGGGGGCTCCCTATCCCGGCGAGGATGCCGCTCCTTCGGAAACCAAAAAGCTCCTCAAGGGCCTGGCTAAGCTTTGCGGCGGCATCGTCGTGATCACAGGCGTGACCTTGGAGGACGGAACCTTTGGATTCATGGGTTTGGACGTAAAGAGCGGCGAATTCTTTTCCTACGGCCAGCCGCAGATTCCCTTCCGCTCCCACGGCACGGGCGACATTTTCGCAAGCACCTTTACCGGTGCCCTGACCCGCGGTGCATCCACGTATGATGCCCTAAAGCTTGCAGCTGATTACGTGAGGGCCTGCATCCAAAACACCTACGAAGATCCAGATCGCGTAAACTACGCCGTCAACTTCGAGGCAGAACTCCCCTGGCTCATCCAAGAGATCAGTAACAACAAAGAGAAATTTGAAAAGAAATAAATCAAAAAATCTTACGTCAAAAAATCTTACATAAAGAAAGAAGGCAGAATCATGAGTACGGAACAAAAAAAATCAGCGGAAAAGAGTAACGAAAAAAACACTGCGCGCGTGCGCGGATGGCGTCTCCTCGCCGTCAGCGCCGTCCTTGTCATTGGGAGCCTTATCTTCTCCATCAGCGCCCATGGCAAGTCCTATCAGCAGTCCAAGGTCATCGGCACTGAGATCAGTGCGGTTAAGGCACAGATCAGCGAAGTTGAGGCCGGAACGAAGGACGGCGATCTGGATTCCCTAAAGCATAACTTATCCTCCCTGCAGGATGAAAAGCTCCGGTTGGAGCGGCCCTACTCCTTTGGCATGACCGCACTTTTCCTTGCGTTTGCACTGCTTTTGAAGGGACTCTATAACGCAGTGATCGGCGTGCATCCCGCGGGGCAAATGGATGCCAAGAAGATCGCCATGGCCGGTCTCATGGCAGCGCTCTGCTATGTCGGATTTGCATTCTTTAAGATCGACATTCCCGTAGGCACTGACAAGACGGCATTCCATCTCGGCAACGTTTTCTGCGTTCTTGCGGCACTGTTCCTCGGCGGATACCTTGGCGGCCTTGCTGGCGCCATCGGCATGACCATCGGCGACCTGACCACCTCTTACGTCACCAGTGCTCCGAAAACCTTTATCTTAAAGCTTATGATCGGTCTTATCGTTGGTCTTGTGGCCCATAAGATCTTTAAGCTCAGCCGCGCGCATGCAGCAAAATACGTTACTTCCGTAACGATCCTTGCCAGCATCTGCGGCATGGCATTCAACGTGGTGGCAGATCCCACCGTGGGATATTTCTACAAGATCTACCTGCTTGGCATTCCTCAGGATCTTGCTTCCGTCTTCGCCAAGATGGCAGCACTCACGACCTTTGTCAACGCGATCGTGGCCGTCACGTGCGCATCCATCTTCTACCTGGCCCTGCGCCCCGCACTCAAAAAATCAGGTCTCTTCCTCCAGGTTACCCCGGACGAAGAAGCCTAAAGCACAGATTTAAAATGGGTCAGGGGAACGTGTTTATTGGCACGTCCCCCTGATCCATTTTTTTATTTAAAGCTAACGTCGACGTTACCGACGGAGCATTCCAGCTTCATCTCATGCTCTGCGTCATTGTCGATCTTCTCTTCCTTGGAAAGGCCCGTATACTTCTTTCCATTCAGATCGATATTGCCCGCTGAGCATTTCACCTCATAATCAAAATCCTTATATGAATTCTTCAGATCCAGGCTGATATTACCCATGGAGCACTCCACTTCCACGTCGTTATGGAGTTCTCCTTTCAGCGTGAAATTACCGGCGCCTACCTTACATTCCAGCTTGTCAATGCTTGCATCCCCGATTTCCACGTTTCCTGCGCCGATCTGGATCTTTACGTCGTCACTGTCCATGGTTTTCAACTGTAGATCACCTGCACCAATCTTGATCTCAGCCTTCTTCGCCGCGAAAGCATCCGCATGAATGATGCCGGCGCCAAGCTCGATCTCCGCCTTGTCAAACACGAATCCCTCAGGCACGTAAAGATTGATCTTGACGTTCTTGATGTTCAGGCCGCTGATGGTCTTCTCCGTGCTGGTATTCACAACGTGAATCGTATCCCCATCTATGTAAGCCTGGAATTTCTGCACGTTCTTTGCTTCCACCCAGAAATCATCGTCCTCGGAATCTAAGATCGTCACTTCACATCCTCCGATGTCAAGCTTAACCTTCTCTACGCCGTCCGCCTTCAGGGCGAACTTCTCCACGTCGCCCTTCAGCGTCTCCTCACCGTCCTTAAAGGCACCGCCGAAATCATCAATGCTGTAAATCTTGCTGTCCAAGATTCCCTGTACTTTTTCCTTTACGTCCGTCGGAATTTTATCCTTAACCTCCTGGACGATCTTATTCGCCTCATCAACTCCGTCGAGCGCACAGCCCGCAATGACCAGGGTCATTCCAATTCCAAATAAAAATAATGCCGCGATTGCACAACTTTTAACAAAAGACTTCACGTGATCACTCTCCTAACTCCCATTTGGGTTCAATGAATATTGTCAATAAATTTTTTAACGCCTTCAACACAGTATTTTGCGATCGTCTTGATCAGCTTAACGCAAGACGGCAAAAGATTCACCAAAAGTCCTGACAGCGAGAGCAAAAGCATTCCCACGCTGCCCACAAGCAATCCCGCGCCTGCAAAGATACAAAAGCCGCCCATGCTTCCCGGAATCGCGGAAAAGGATACCGCCACGATCCCTATGCATGCGATCATCAGTGCAACCCCCGCGATCGCCGGTGCAAATATGATTGCCAGAAGTGCCACAATAAATCCAAAGATCACTCCGATTGCCGAGAAGAGCAGGCCAATCAGCGTGGGAGCCAGGATGATCAAAAGGATCAGTGCAATGATCCCATAGCGTTGGAGAAATCCGTTTCCCTCAGCGTTAAACAGGGTTCTGCCTGCTGCGCCCGCCGCTCCGGCTGCTCCATAACCGCCGGCTCCACCATAACCACCTGCTCCGCCTGCGCCTCCAAAGGCCCCAAAACCTCCGGCTCCGCCGAACCCGCCACGTGCACCAAACCCGCTTGCGCCGTCTCTTCCATCATCTTTTTTCTCTGCCTTGCCTTCCCCGCCAAGATCCTTCACTTCCCCTGCCGGAACAATCTGTCCATACTTGGTCACGGCGTGGTCTCCCGCATTCGCCGTCGTAGGCAACACCTCTCCCCGAAGCTCAGCCTTGATGTTCTCCGCAACCTTCTGCGGACTTCCCAGCGACTTAATCACGGACGCTTCATTTTCCCAGCCTGCATCTTCAAAATAATCGTTATAATATTGCAGCGCCTCTTCTCTTTCCGTTGCCGGGATCTCTGCCAGCAAACTCTCCAGCTGGCTCATAAATCCTTCTTTATTCATTCCCTTTTCTCCTTAACCTGCGATTGTCTCTAAATCCCGCCGATTCCATGCCCTATGGCATTCCTGTCTGCCAGTCTCTTGCCCGTCATCCTACGCCCCGTCCGCGACAAGCGACTTTCCTTCAAACAAGCTCGTGATCTTGTCCGCGTACTGTCTCCACTCACTCTCATAGAGATGAAGCTGTGCCCAGCCCTGACTGGTCACCTTATAATATCTTCTGTTCCGTCCCGAACATTCCATGTCATAGACTTCCAGGCATTCATCCTTCTGAAGTCTTCTCAGAACCGGATACAGCGTGGATTCTGACAAGTCGATCACCTGCCGGACCTCCTGCGTGATCTTATATCCATAGGTCCCGTCCGGCTCCCTGCTCACTACCGCCAGCACGATCGCGTCCAGTAGCGCCGCTCCCGTATTAAAAACCATCTTCTCACCCCTTATTCCCTAAATTCATATTTCTCTCGTAATATTATACGGCATATACTATTGTTCGTTGTCTATACTATATATCGTATAATATTGTTTGTCAATACCCATTTTAACTTTTTTTATTTGTGGGTAGCACGACTTCTGCACGCCGTTTTTACCCCCATACCCATGATTCATAATTTCCTTCGATTGCCAAACAAAAAAGACTGGAAGAGACTCACTCTTCCAGCCATAACGTATTGCATATCTTTGATCCAATTTTTACTCTAGGTCCAGCGTCACTCCGCGTAGCTTATGGAGAAGATGGTAAATGCCTTGTCTGCGTCGTCCTGCGCCATCTTCACTTCCAGCGTATGCTTTGCGGCCTGCGCCTCATCCAAGACAAGCAGCACGTTGCAATTATTCCAGCCGCCGCCACTATATCCGTCCGCCGTAGCAACAAGCGCGCCGTCCACGTAAATTTCTGCCTTGCCAAAATTCTTATCATTGGCCGTCTTATAATTGATCAAAATCTTGCTGCAGTTCACCGTCAGCTTCAGGGGATCATTCTTTGCCCCAGCCGCGTGATGGAAATTATGGGGAAAGGCTGCTGCCTTGGTGAAAAACATTTGAACGACTTTCTCATCCGTCTCCCCAAAGGAACCAACCTTCAGTCCCTTCCCCTGGTTATTGGAATCCACCTGCACAAGTCCCGCAAAGTCACGCCCCTTGACCGCGTTCTCGGGAATGGCGACTGCCTCGTCCGTCTCTGCCTCGTCCGCCTGCGCCAACAGATTCATCAGACAATCCTTCATCAGCTGATGCCCGTAGAACTTTGGATGATAATCATCCATAAAGTATTTCGTCGCTGCGATCCTTGTCTTCGTCCCGGAAATAAACACGGCATCCTTTAAGCTTACCAGCGGGATCTGATAGTGCTTAACGATGGGAAGATACGTATCCTGCGCGTTCCATCCCGTCTTTGCAACGGAACACAGCGCGATCACTGCGCAATCCTCCTTTGCGGATAAAGCTTCATAAACCATACTCTCGTAAGCCCTGCCGTTTGTCGCCTCCTGCCAGTCATTCACCGCAAACTCAATGATCAAAAGATCCGGCGCCTCCCCCAGCGGTTTGACGACGTCCTGTTGATACCGCATAAGTCCCAGCACCGAAGGCGTTCCCGAAAGTCCGGGAATCACGTAATTCAACTGCTCCATGCCATTCGCCGCATACGTATCTCCCAGCGCCTGCACAAACTGAAAGGCATATCCCTTGTCATTTGTTCCCGCACCGGCTCCCTCCGTGATGGAACCGCCAAGGATCGCCACACTGACCTGCTCACCCGCGCGAAGCTTTTCGATCACTTTCTTTAATCTGAAGTTATTTC
Organism: uncultured Lachnospiraceae bacterium; assembly: GCA_946414885.1. Lineage (GTDB taxonomy): Bacteria > Bacillota > Clostridia > Lachnospirales > Lachnospiraceae > Acetatifactor. The sequence continues at coordinate 120,603 of CAMKQH010000002.1, read as the reverse complement.
CCGCATACGTAAGAGACCTGCTGATCACGTCGGCATAAATCTCTTCCTCACTCGGCGTAGGAGCCGGCGTTGCCGTGGGCTCCGGCGAACCCGTGGACTCTGGTGAATCCGTCGGCTCTGGTGAATCCGTTGGCTCCATCGTCGCCACAGGCTCCGAAGAATCCGTAGGAGCCGGCGTTACCGAAGACTCCGCTCCTGAACAACCAACGCAAAGAAGCGCCAGCGACAATGCCAGCGCCCCCAACTTTATTTTCTTTTCCAATCGTTTCGCACTCATCACAAACCACGCTTTCCATCTATTTGTCTTGACTCATTTCATATTTTCCCCGGTTGCGGTCATGCCCGGCTTCTTCCCCTTCATGACCATCTTGACCACCAGCGGCGAAATTAAAACTGCCAACAAGTAGCTGATCACAATGGAAGGGAGCAAAAGCGGTGCCCAGCTCCCAAACCACATGGCCATGAGCGGCGGCGCAGCCTGCTCCGGGATCTTGGCATGGGCCTGCGCCACGTTGACAAAGCTGACAACGGCACTGACGATCAAGGAATTTCCCAGCGACATGGGAATGGAATTCAACAGGTTAAACTTTAGGGAGGGCGGCGCTGCCTTTGCCTTCGCGGCCAGCCCATATCCCAGCTTTCCAAGCGGTATCACTAACGCTACGATCAGTCCGACAACAATGGATTCCACCACGTTGATCAGACAAAACAAGGGAAAGGCAGGCGTTTGCGTCTTTGGATCCAAATAGATAAAAATGGATGCCACAATCCCCATCGCAATGGACATAATGATCGCCATGACGATGCCAATGATTCTTTCCTGCTTCTTCATACGCCTGTCCTCCTTCCCGGAAGTTCACAAAATCCCGCAGCCTCCCCGCAAAACACGCTACAACTCCCGCGGCTTCCCCGCATAACACGCAACAGATCCAGCAACTTCTCCCGCTAATAATACATGGCGATCATCACGCCGCCAAGTAAGATTCCAAAAAACAATCCCAAAATACAGGTTGCCACGGAGAATCTGTCAAACACCCTTCCAAGCTTCCGGTTCAACAGAACGTGATACGTCTTGTCCTCCCGGTACAGTCTGTCCCGAAAGACTCCCTCCTCCGGGAAAAGACAGGGAATTTCCTCTCCGTCCACCAGATAAAACGCCACCAAGAACTTTGACTTTTCCGTGGGATAATCCATTCCCACGAACTTCGCCTCTTTCCATTTGGACGTAAGAAGCAGCACGTTGCAGACCAAAAAGATCAAGACCATCAATCCTGCCGTAAGCAATAAGAAACCAGACATGCCGAAAAGGACGTAACCTAGGTTCCCCGTCAGCACGCTGACAAAGATTGCAATTACGATCAAGATCAATAGAATCTCCATGCCAATCCTCCTAGCTACATTTTACCTTATCCCTTCAGGAATCGCAAGTAAAAAAGGCAAGATCTACTCCCGGATCAGCTCATACGCGGACACCTTTTTCATTTTTCTTGCAGCGAAATAGGAGATCAGCGCCGTAAACAATACGACGGCGCAGGCCGCGATCAAGGCAACCAGTCCGTTCACGAACAGTTCTGCCTTTTTGATCCCGTACCCCCAGAAGATGATCGTGATCAAAGGATTCGTCAAACCATATCCGAGCACTCCTCCAAGCGTTGCCGCGGCAAATACGATCAAGGCCAGGGAGAGGGCAAGCTGAAGCCGCAGTTGGGAACTGGTAAAGCCTAGCGCCTTCTTGATCCCAAACTCTTTCTCCCTCTTTACAAAGACGTTCTTGATAATAAGCCCGATCACCAACATGGCGATCACGCAGGACAAAAGCACCAAGAGCAATACGATAAAGGAGACTGCCATGACGGGCATGTTGTCCATGCTGCGCTGATAGCGATAATAGTTTTCAACCTCCGTACACTTCTCTCCAAGCACTTCCCGCGCCTGCTCCAACACGCGGTCCACCTCAGCCGCGCTGGGCTTATCCAGCCGGATGCGAAAATAAGAAAACTCCGCCGGAATGCCAAGGCGCCGCGCGCCGCCGTCCGTCAAATAGATTCTCATGCCCATGCCGTAAACCGCCTGCTGCAATCCCGTGATGAGATACTTCTCCTTCTCTTCCCCGTAACAGATCTCGATCTCATCGCCGACGGTCACCCCCAGTTTTTCCGCAAGACTTCCGGCGACAACGGCCTCATTGTCCTCCATGGCCATGGTCCCCTGATACAATCCGCAGTACACGTCTTTACAGGAATCCGAATACAGGATGGATGCCGCTTCCTCTTCCACGTGTCCCGAGGTGCTTCCCAAACCGTAAACCTGCTTAACGCCCGGGATTTCAAAAAGCTTTTCGCGGATCTCCGAAAGCTCCTCTTGATCACGCCCCTCGAAATAAACGTGCGCATCCGGAACGTCGCCCTGGATCAAATGCTGGAACCTCGTCACGTCAACCTGGGTGTTGTAAAACAGCTGCGCCGCAAACGTTGCCACAAAAGACACCAACAGCATGGCAAAAAATACCGTAAGGTTTTGGCTCTTCGCCTGAAAACAGGCTTTCAGCGCCAGTAGCCCGTTCAAGTCCCCCTTTGTTTCCGCAAGAGGCAGATAATTTTTCCGGAAGCTGTTCGACGAAAGTCCAAAGCGCAGCGCCGTCGCAGGCGAAAGATGCTTGATCTTACGCGTGCTAATGAATGTGATCAGCACGACGGATCCAAGCACAAACGCCAGCAAAAGCAGCACGTGGGAAGCCTGCAGGCCCATTTCCCATCTCATGCCCGTCTGCTCCTGGATATAAGCCCTCTCCAAAATGGGATAGGTTGCAAGGGAAATCCCGATCCCTGCCAGCGTGGCCCCAAAAGCGATCAGCGTAAACTCTGCCATGATGGCCCGCCTGAGCTGGTTCGTCGTGAATCCCACGGCACGCAGCGCACCCAGATTGCGGATGTCCTTGTCAATGTTATTTCTGATGGTGAAGGCGATCGTCGTCACCGTCACAAGAATAATGATCACGGCAAAAGCCGCCATGAATGCCGCCAGAATGTTCACGACCGATACGTACCCGGCCTTAAAGGATTCCCGATCCGCCCAGCCCCCAAAAAGGCCGTTGTTCAACATGCCAAGTCTCTCCCACTCCGCGTTTGACAGTTCCTCGCCGTTCAAAAAGCATCCAATAAAGTCTCTCTCGAAATACATGTTTTTTTCCGTCGCAAGCTGCCTGCAAGTCTCTTTGAGTTCCTCATAGCATTCCGGCTCCACGAGAACGGAGTAGTACGAAAAGCTATTACCCAAGATCAAGTCTTCATAAATGCCTGCCACGGTAAACTCATACGTTCCAAAATATTCCGAATCAATCTTCATGCCGTCCCCGACGGAGATGCCAAGATTCCTTGCCGTATAAAGGTTTACGTAAATCTTTCTTCCGCTGGCGTCATCGCTTCGCTCGATAAAATCCAATGTTTTAACGTAATCACTCTGATGATTCTCAAAGAAGGCAAAATCATCTATCTTCTTCCCGGTCCTGTGGGAAGGAACGCTTACGGTAACAGTTCCCGGCAGGATCATCTTCTCCATCCAATACGAGTGGATCTTCCCCTGTGCCTTCAAGGAGGCATGGATCTCATCACTGTCATAAATGCCATACAAGACGGCATCAGCCAAGTTTTTCTTTTCCGCACGCCTGTCATAGACGTTACCGTAGTCGCTGACGATCAGCGCCACATGCAATAGCAGCGCAGCCAGCGTGAGGATCATAAAAAACAGTGCGAGCTGTCCCTTGTCCTTGCGGGCATTCGCCTTGATCAATTTCCAAAGGTTTCCCATAGTCTTCCTCCACCTTACCAACCTTGTTTCTCTAAGAACTGACGGATGACTTCATGCCGGTTTTGGTCTTCGCTGACGTACGCGCCGGGATGGCATTCCCCGACGATGCCACCGTCACTGATGTACAGAATGCGGTTCCCGCGCCTTGCGGACTTCACGTCATGCGTTACCATCACGATGGACTGTCCCCTTTGATTTACCTTTGTCAGCACGTCAAGCACGGCATTCACGCCGGCACTGTTTAACGCGCCCGTCGGTTCATCCGCGAAGACCACGTCCGGGTCATTGATCAGCGCCCGGACCACTGCAGAGCGCTGTGCCTCGCCTCCGGAGAGCTGCGCCGGAAATTTCTTCGTCAGCTCCTCGCCAATGCCCACCTGCTCAAACAATGCCATGGCCTTATCCTTCAGATCCTTTTGCTTCTGTCCCGTCAGCATGCCTGCGGAGATCACGTTGTCCATGATGCTCATGTTCTCCACGAGATGGATCTGCTGAAAGACAAAGCCGCAATGCTTTCTCCGAAAGACTGCCAACTTGTCGTCAGAATACTTCGTGATATTTTCTCCCGAATAATAAATGCTCCCAAGGCTCGCCCTGTCCATGCCCGAAAGCGCGTAGAGGAGCGTTGACTTTCCTGCGCCGGAGGGTCCCATGATCACCGTGAAATCTCCCTGATAGATCTCGAGATCCAGATTCTTCAAAATATGTTGTTGTTTTCCTCCAATGGAAAAACTCTTCGATAATTTCTCTGTCTTGATAACGACTTCGCTCATCGTTTTTCTCCCTTCCAACCAACTCTGCAGCGCTTGGCCAAGTGACGCCGCTTTTCTTGCTTGCATTTATCATAATCCATTTTGCAAAGGAAATCTTTGCCTAATCTTTAATTCTTTTTGCGTCTGCATTCCAGGGCAAAATTAAAAAACAATTAAAGATTTGACAAAGCATTTTCATGCCGGCGGGATAAAATGAAATCGCAAACTTTAATAACCCTAAACGTCAGATGCTTTATCACAAAAGGAGGAAAACATGCTGATCATTAAATATATTTATCTATTATTTAGAATGATGGAATCTTCCTTTCAGGCCATAACGGTATTTATTCTGTCATCTCTCATGGCACTCACCGTACTTCATCACTTTATGAAGGCTAGATGGGAAAGGGTCTGGTGCGCCCTCTGTGCGGTTCCCCTGCTGACGTTTCTGGTTTTCTATTATCACAACCGGATCATCGGGATGCCGGAACTGACCCTGCAGCGCTATGCGGCACTTGGCGTAGCGTCCCTCCTCATTTTTCTGTGGGGCATCGTCATTTTCCTTAAGCGCTCCTACAAAGCCTATTCCATTTTGACGTACGTATTTTCCATTGGCCGGATCATCTTGGGGATCATCTTTGTTGCCGTCTGCGTCACTTACGTCTACGTTGGCAACCACTCTCATGACAGTTGGGAGAAAAGCTTCGCAAAAACCATAGACGACCTCGGCACGGCCTACGTGCTCCGCGATTGGAAGGAACTCGACCTGGAAGCCCTAAAGGAAAAATACCTCCCGATGGTCCGGGAGGCTGAAAAGAATCAGGATAAGGTTGCCATGCTCATGGCTCTTTATGAACTGCGCTATGATCTCTACGACGGTCACGTAAGGGTTCGCACGACGAACTCCTCAGCGAACCAGGAAGGCATCCAGAAGCTTGCGGGAAATGATTACGGCTTCTCCCTGTTTCGCGATAAAGAGGGGGAATACCTCGCCATCCTTGTGGAAGAAGGATGCGAAGCAAGTCAGCTTGGCATTCAGAACGGCACCGTCATCACGAAATGGGACGGCATCCCCACCGGTGAGGCCGCCTCCGCCGTAAAATGCATTGATGCCCGTTATGCGTTCAGTTACGTGGAGAATGAACGGATCTTCCAGCCCATCTTCCTTGCAGGTCACGGCGGTTACAGCTCTCTGACCAGATCCGTGGTCGCCCTCTTTTCCGATCAGCCCCTGCCTAGTGACATGGGATACTATTTGAATGGAAGCTACCACTCGCTCTTTCCCGTAAAAACTTATGGCACCGGTCCTTGGAAGGAACTACCCCTCATTGTTTTGGTCAATGGTGACACCGGCAGCTCTGGCGACGTTCTTGCTTACTATCTTCAGACTTACGCCGGCGCGACCCTTATAGGCAATTCCACGACTTGGGGCTGTGCGCAATGTACCGGCGGTTATTCCGTCTTAACGGACGGGGAATTTTCCTTCACCTACCCGATCGCCACTTCGCCCGGCGAAGACCATCTTCCCATAATTGACGCCCGCTCCGACCGAAAGGCGCGCATCACCCTCGATGAGATGATCACCTATGACAAGGAGGAAGTGCTGGAACTCTTCAGCGACGCGAACAGAGACTTGATCCTTGAAAAAATCCTTGAAAAAAATGAGTCACGGGGACGTGTCTACTGACACGTTCCCATGACCCAACCATGATATTTTATTTAATTGATTCTGCAAATGCTGCGGCGGAATCGCCATAGCGCATCATGGCGTCAAGCAACAGGCCAAGGTTCTCGTAGCCCTCCCTGTCCGTCATGGAATAGGCATAGGATTCGATGCTGTAGCGGAAGGTGTTGCTGACCTTATCACTGCCCTTCATCACCGTTGCGTAGACCGTCTTTCTCATCTGGGCCGCGTTCAGGTAATCAAAGGTTACGTAATAATGTCCGTTCTCGTCAATTTGACTTGCCTTCGCCGGGTACTCGCCGAGCACGTTTGTACCTGCCTCGTCGTCCGTTACCACCACGCGTAGGCCCGCAAGATCGCTCGCCGTAAACTTAAACTGCACGTCGACCGCAGCCTCAAGGAACAGCGCCGCCGTTTCGATGGTTGCAAGAGGGTTTTCCACCGTCGCACAGTTCTTTTTCCTGACTGACGCGTAGTTCATCTCAGCGTTTACGTCCGTACCCATCGCGCGCTGGGCGTCCGTAAGCTTTGCGCTTGCCAACTCATTCGTTTTGTACTCTGCGTAAATCTGCGCCGCATCGCCGTAGAGCAGGATGTCCACGAGAAGCCTTCTTAATACTGCGTATTCATCCGTCTGGTATTTCGCATTGTTCAGCATGTTGCAGCAGTATTCTGCCACGGAATACTTGAGGGCCGTGCCCATTACGTCTTCACCGTTTGCATTGAGTGCATGCGGTATGGCTACCACCGGTTCACCCATCATCTGCGGCGCCACGCGGTAGGTAAAGATCAAAAGATCTCCGTCTTCACGATACTCCGTAATCTTGCTCTTATCTGCGCCCTGCATCACCAAAAGATAAGGATCGTGGTAATTTGCAACTGCAGATTTCGATACCTTAAAGTCAATGGAGATGGTGTCATAAAGCGTTATGGATTTCTTGGCAATTGCCAGATTCTCATCCGTCAGTACGGCTCCGGCACCGCTTACTTCCACGTTGTCTAAGTACAGGGTAATGCCGTTAATCGAATCGTAATGCCGGAATCCAATATAAATCTTTTGTCCCGCATAAGCGCTAAGATCCACTTGGCACGATTGGTCAGCCTTAGTGTCAATCGTGAAATCTTTCAGCTTAATCATTTGGTTTGGATCAGGGCTGAGACCAACGTATACTCCCAAAGTATCCGTCCCCTTATAACGAAATGTTCTGTACTGATACATCCAGAAAGAAAGTCTGGCATCTTCCGGAGCAATAATGGCTGGCGTAATGGCCCAGTTATCCGGATCATATTCTCTATAGCTCATCCTTGCGATAGATTCCAATGACCACCCACCCGAAACGTCGTAGTCGATTTCCTCTTCACGTCTCCAATTTTTTTTATCGCCGTCGGCATCTACGAAAGTCCATTCATAAGACTTCCAATCCTCAAAATTTTCGTAATAATAATTCTTATAAATTACTACTTTTTTCTTAAAATTCGCAACCAGTTCACAATCCGCAGACGCTGTAAACTGATAGGTTGCCTCGGTACTAACTTCCTCTCCGTTTTCCGTCCAGTTAATAAAATCATATCCCTCATTGACCTTTGCCTTGAGTGTTACGGTCTCACCAGACTTATACTCACCGCCGCCCGTCACGGTGCCGCCTGCGCTCAAAGAAGCGGTTGCATTCACGTTATATACGCGAACAAACTCTGCGCCAATCCAAGTGTCATGTCCGGGCATTCTAAACTTGTTCCCTGAAATTATTTTTGCATTGGTAAGCACGTTATGTACAGAATCATATTCGCCATAATATGCGTTTTCCAAAACGTATCCGGGATCAGGTGTTATGATGACTTCAATTTCGTCTCCTTCCAGATAAGTCGTTTTGTAATTGACAATGCTGATCGTACCGTGTTCAGCGTAAAGAGGCTCATTCAGTTTGGAAGTGACCGGTATCTTAAAGAATGCCACGATCGTTTCATAGGTTCCAGACACAAAGGTAAACTTCGGTTCCGAGCTGATGATTTCAAGGGAAGGAAATTCAGCCCAATATTGGAATACGTATCCTTCATTGGGCGTCGCCGTCACGGTGAATTGTTTCGTTTCACTATCGTATTCGTCAGTCGTTGTGCCAGTGCCTTCGGGATACGCAACATGCGTAATCAGTTTTTTAAATACTGCAAGGATCTTCGCGTCGGCCGTCAGTTGTGTTGAATAATTAGTGTCAGTACCGAGTAACGCGCCTTGTTCCATATTCGTATAATCATAATACCCGACAAAAACATATCCATCCTTTGGCGTAGCCCACACAGTTAAAAAACCCGTATCCGTCTCATCACATCCAACCGTTCCGCTATCAGAGGGAGTCAGGTAGACGGTAGCTTTGAATTTTGTTTTCTTTACGAAAGTACCGGTTATCATAACGTCACGTCCCGGCATCTTAAAAGAAATCACGTTAGAACTGACCGTATATTCTGCCGGAACGTTTATGACTTCCGTACACTCATATCCTTCCTCAGGACTAATGCCTATTCTTACGGTTTCTCCCTCCATGTAAGACGTTTTTCCGTCCAAAAGCGTAAAGGTTCCATGCTGTAAGTTAGGATCTATCGTAACGTTATGAGAAACGGTAGAACGAAAACGCGCCTTCACGTATACGTCATTATTGGGCATAAAAAAGGAGTTTCCAATTTCCCTATATTGTACCTGTCCTTCTTCACGAAGAAGGAACGCCTCAAATACGTAGTCCGTATTGGGGATTGCGCTTAAGTTAACTTTGTCGCCGGGAGCGTAACCTATTTTTGCGGGATCTACGGAAACCGTACCTCCATCATTAGAAACCACGTAAATGTCATGATCGCCTTGTCCTCTAAAATACGCTTTTATATCTTTTGATTCCGTTGCGTTAATTGTAAGCGGATTTTCATAATATGTTTCCTTTGCGTATACGTCATACCAAGCATAAAATACGTAACCCTCATTTGGGTAGGCTTCCAACGTCACGTCAGAACCATGGAGCACGTAGCCTCCCCCCAACACGGTGCCGGTACTCGGATCCGCCGCGTGAGCGTCGATCACAACGAATGAAACCGCCAATGCCTTCATTGCAGGATACAATCCGGTAAAATTGGATAATACCATCATCAACGCAAGCAAAATGCCGCTAATTCTCAACAACCATCTCTTTTTCTTTGATCTGCTCATAACTTCCTCCCTGAAAAATTTTACTGTTTTACAACCTCCTATTTGTTAATGATTTTTCTTGGAGCTTTTACTCAGTAAAAAAAAATCTGGTTAGGCGAGCAATAAATTTAATACGATCGTAAAACCGCCATTTTGGTTCTTACAACTAAGACTTCCGTCCATTTTGTTCATCAAATAACTGGAAATGTACAGTCCAAGACCCGCGCCATCCTTTCCGTTGCTGTTGGAGCCTCTCTTAAACTTTTCAAGGATCTGCGTGAGTTCCTCCTCCGGCACGCCGCCGCCCTGATCGCTGATCTCCAGCGTCAGAAAATCCTTGTCCCCGGTTTTTTCAAAGAATCCCCTAACGTTGATTTCCGTTCCCGCATATTTATAGGAATTAGTGATTACATTGCCAATCACCTGGCTAAGTCTCAGCGGATCGGCCATGACCACGCATTCTGGAATTTCTGACTGATTGATCAGCCGCAGGTGATCCGCCTCACGGATCATTTTTTGTATCTCACCGGAGGACAACTCCTCCACGTTCACCTCCAGGTGCTCAAGTTCCTCCAGCGTGGCATGGAACAAGTTGGACACCAGTCTGTCAATCTGATCCGCCTTGGCATTGATCGCCTGAATGGTCTGCTTTTGCTCTGCATCCGTTGCCGAAAGCTCCATCACGTCTGCCATGGCCTTGATGGAAGCTACCGGCGTTTTAATGTCATGGGAAAGCTGTGCGATCAGCTCCTTCCGGCTGTTCAGCGCAGCCTCCTCCCGAAGTCTTGATGCCTTCAGTTCCTCTCGCATTAAGTCGAAGCTCTGGGTGAACGCACCAAACACGTTTGCACGATCCATCTCCAGCGGCACGTCGAGATTCCCCATGGCAACTTGCTGCGCAAAGCCCTTCATCCGCTCAAACGGCTGGATCACTTTCTTTTTTAGGTAAAACGAATACCCCAACATGCACAGGGCGAGGATGAAGGACATTCCGAAAAAGATCGCCGCGATTCCCTGCATCTTGCGTGCTTCCGCATCCTGCCACCCATTATGGATCAAAACCTTTCCGATGGCCTTTCCATCCGCCGTGACGTCGCGGATCAGGTCAAACCGTGACGTTGCCTGGGAAATGTTTACCGAGAGTCCTTCCCTTGTTTGATACAAAACGTCCCCATCCTCATTTAGGAGCACGTAATCAAAGTCCTGCGCAATGCTTTCCGCCATGGTTTCCTTCGCAGTGGCGCCGCCCTGTTCCAATCGCTCCCAATTCTTTTCCATGAAAACGACAAGCCGATTTACCTTTACGGTAAATTCGCTTGTCGTCTCTTGATCCGATGAACTTTTCAAAAGAATGACTGCCCCGATCATTCCTGCCAAAAGACACAGGACGGACAGCATGAGAATCTCTTTTGTCTTCATGTATTACTGCTTTCTGGGATCAATGGAATACTCCACTTCCGCATTTAATTCGGCGAAAGGTCCGGGCACCGCCGTCTCGCCCGTTCTTTCCTTTCCCGTCAAATCCAGCGTAATGCGGGGATCCGCCGCAACCTTCTTCATTTCTTCCGGAGCGTAGACAAAGCGCGCCGGATCTACCGGGCCAAAGCCGGGAGGCGTCATCTTGCTCTTTGTCACCTTCAGCGTAAGCTTCTCCGTATCCACTTCAAAGTCAAACCAGCCTTCCGCGCCGTTTAAGTCAAATCCGTAGAATTCCCTCCAGGACTTAAGGTCAAGGCATACTTCCGGTGCGGGATACATGATCCTAAGATCTCCTCCGCGCATCTGTCTCACGAAGGCATTGCCCTCGGATGCGTTGTCCTTCGTCGGGAAGCAGATCGCACCCTCACCGCAGTCATAAATGATATTGTTCAAAAGCTTTGCGTCCCTGGACGTGCCGCCGCGGTCTCCAGGCATGAGGCGGAATGCCACGGGCTTTGCGTAATATGCGTATGCCCTGCACTTTCCGATCAGGTTATTCACGATCTGCATGCGATCCGTCCCCTCGCCGTACACCGCGTAACCATTGATGATATCATCCTCCACCATGCGGTACCATCCGGTGGAACCTGGCCTGTTGGGGATCTTGGCAGGATCAAATCGCCCTTCCACGTTCCAGAATACGTTATTGTCGATCAGGTTGACGCCTTCCCTCGTACATTCGATAAAGATGGCCTCGCGCTGCTCAATGCCGTCCAGAAACAGATTCTGCGTGATGCGGTTATTGACGTTGCCGCAGTCCAGCCAAAGATGATCCGCACGGTAGGTTCTGCGGAATACGTTTCTCCGGAACAGTCCGTTCACGCTGTTGTGAAGCTTGATGCCGCCTGCCTCCCAGGAAAGCTCCATCTTCTGCCAACCCGTACCCTCGATCAGATTATCCTCGATCAGCATGCCCTGCGCATAGAGTCCCGCAATGCCGCATACGCCCGCATCCTTAATATGACACCTTCTGATCACGCTAAAGCCAACCACCTGCTCATGATCAAACTCATGATGCCAGCACTCATTTCCGATATCGATGCCCGTCGCGTTCGACCAATCCACGGTACAGTCTTCAATGACCCAGTGGTGACCGCGGTATGCCGAGATGGCGCCGCGCTGCGGGATCGGGGCTCCCATGGCGGCATGAGCGCAGACAATGCCCTTGACCTTGATATAGCTAAGGAACGGCTCGATCGGCGCAAAGCACTGTTCCCTCACGGTGATCTCAATGTAGTGATCTGCGGGATCCGCATCCCCGGGAAGCCTAAAATGAATGCACTGTCCGTTTGCCTCCACCCAGTACGTGCCGTCCTCATCGCCAAGCATGTCGCTGAGGGGCATTTGCTTTAAGGGCCTTCCGTCACAAAAGATCATGCCGCGCCTGTTCAGATAAGGCGTCATGTCCGTCTTCTCATATTCAATAAACAATCTGTCATGCAAAATGTTCACGGCGCAGAAAGGATTGTATCCCCGGAACGTGTCCGGATCCAGCCTGTGCGCCCAGATCTTCATGCCTTCCGGTCTTTCTCCCTGCAGAAAGGCTCCCCTGCCCATCGTTCTCCAACCCTCGCTCTTTTGGAACGAATGGATCTCTTCCGATGCCTTGATGACCACGGTTCCCTTCTCCAGCGCCTCATAACAGATCATGCGGTCCGGACCGTCACCGCCCATGGCCGGAGATACAAACTCGCGATATACGCCCGGACCGATCAGTACGTGCGTACCAGGCGTTGCGATCCTTGCCGCTGCCTGTATCGTCTTGAACGGTGCCTGTCTGCTGCCGTCATTTTCATCCGAGGCATTCGGATCCTGCTGCGCCACGTACAATTCCCTTTCGTAAACCGTTTCCTTCTCCCAAAAAGAAAACTCCCTGCCGTCTGCCAACGTTTTTGCTTCCACCATTTTGTCCCCCTATTCCTGGTATTCCAATATAAAACCCACTCCCCAAACCGTCTTGATATATTTTGGTTCTTTGGGGTTCTCTTCCAGCTTCTCCCGCAAGTGACGCACGTGAACGTTCAGCGTTACGTCTCCCACAAATTCCGTCTCCCAGATCTTCTCAAAGAACTCATCCTTCGAAATGATCCTGTTTTTGTTTTGTAAAAGGTAACTGAGGATCTTATACTCCATGGCCTTAAGGCGCTCTTCCCCGTTCTTTCCTTTTACGATGCCGCTTCGCAGGTCCACGGTGACTTCCCCAAACTTCACGATGCCCTGCTGCATGGCGTCATCGGATCCCTTTTCTCCGCCTTGCGCCGCGTTACTTCCGTCACTCCTTGTCCCGCCTAGCGCCACATTCGTCTTGGCCGTCTGACTGCTCTCGTAACGCTTTAGGACCGCCCTGACCTTCGCCAGCAAAACCCCCAGCGAATAAGGCTTGCAAACGTAATCGTCGCCGCCAATGTTCAAGGCCAGCATCATGTCGTCCTCACTGGATCTCGCGCTGATGAACAGGATCGGCACGTCCGTTTCCTTCCGGAGCTTTTGACAAAGGTCAAAGCCCGAGTCTCCACCCAAATTAATGTCCAAAAGGATCAGGCTAACCGTATTCTCTTCAAGATAATCGAGGGCTGACTGCGCGTCAAACGCATAGTCCGTCTTCACGCCTGACATGTTAAAGTACTTCGCCGTGTATTCCGTCAGTTCCACTTCATCATCAATGATAAACACGCTTGTATGCACTGCTCTCCCCCTTCCTCCCTTTGTATTTCCGCGCTTTGTGCTTTTGCTTTTGTGCCTCCGGCATGTCTCCCGCAGACCAATTATTTTCTAGGTAAGGCGTCTTCGTCTTCTGCGTTTTAACCTCTTAGGTAAATTCTTGCCAGCTTCCTTTGCCCTTTTCTCTTTTTCTTTGAGTTCCCTGAGCTTCTCGGGATCCGTCTCCTTTTCCATCTGCTTTTGGAGTTCTCCCTTCCGATACTCCGCAAGCACCTCTTTCACCTTGGAATAATCACGCTCAAACAAGATCTCACTGACCTGGTTCCGAAGGAGCTCGTCCGGTATCAGCTGCGGTACGCGCTCAAGGATCTTTTCACTGACCTTTGCCTTGCCAAGGGCTTTATATTTTGGCATGTCATTCCATTCCTGGATCTGTGCAAGCTCCGGTCTCCAAAGGAGCTCAAGCTTGCGCTTCCACTTTACCTTTGGATTGGGCAGTGGCTTTCGAAGCACGTAAAAATCGAAGCTGCCGTCCACGATCTCCACGGTGATGATCCCCCAATACGGCGGTACGTGCTCCGGCACGTGTTCCCCGTGACTGGTCCCCACAACGACGATATTGTAGTCAAAATACTGGTCATAGTCCCTGATCTGATCCGCCAGACGCACGTAGGTGTCCGCGTCGCTCTTAATCTCAATGCCGTAAAGCGCGTCTGGAACCACCATCACCACGTCCGCGCGGGAACGCCCCATGGTCTTTTCTTCAATAATGCGCATCTTACCGTAATATTCTTCCAGAAAAGAAAACAAGGGCTCCCTGATGTCCTTGTCCTTTAGGATTTCCTTTTGTGACGCTTCCTCCGTCTTCCCCTCAGCCCTGCTCTTTTTCGCAGCTTTCTTTTTTTCTGAATCTTCCGCCATTCTGTCGCAGATCTCGATCACAATCTCCCGAAGCGTTTTTCCCTCACAGTCAACGGTTAAGTCTGCAAGTCTTTCATACATCGGAAGTCTTTCGTCATAAAGCTCTTGAAGGGTCTGCCCCGGGCGCACCGTCACACCCCTTGTCTCAAGGTCTCCTACGCGCTCAGCAATCTCCTCATAGGGAAGACGCAGATAAATGATCTTCCCCGTTTTCTGAAAATGCTTCATGGCTTTTTTGCCGTAAACGGCGCTTCCTCCCGTGGCGATCACCGTTTGCCTGCACTTTATGGAAGCATTCACTTCATCTTCTATGTCCCAAAAACCTTCCACGCCATGCTCCAGGATCAATTCCTGCAAAAGTTTCCCGTAATGCTCCTGGATCACTAGGTCAGAGTCTAAGAAACGATATCCGAGGCGTTTTGCCAACACAACGCCCACCGTGCTCTTGCCCGCCCCAGGCATGCCGATCAAAATGATATTGTCCATGTTTCTCCGCTCCGTCATGCCGCCAGATAAACAAACAGCGCCGTAAGGATCAGTAAAATGATCCAAATGATCGCCCATACGAGTGCGGCCACGTTCCCTTTCTTTTGATCAACCTTCCTGAAATACGCCCAGAGAGATTCATATCGTCCAATGGTTCCGTTATTCCGGAAAATAATGGCTTCAACAACGTACGCCACAAAACCGGCGCCAATAAAAATACACACACCCGCCACAATGGTTTTCAGATTCCACATCATATTTTGCTCCTTGTTGCCTTAGGATTAGACGCAATGCATAACGCCTTATTTCATTTATCGTCAGTTTCCATTTGATTCTTTACGTTGTCTGCCCATTCCAGACCGTCTGAATTCCTCCAGTGCCCGCTTTCCCTCCTCCGTCACGGGTTTGATCCAAGTGCCTCGGAAAAGGTGGATCTGCATCAGAACGTACCGTATGGGTTCATCTGAGTAGCAGAAAGCAAATACCACCAGCGTTGGCAGATGCCAGACCATGCCGGAAAACCATACCAGCGGAATCAGCATTACCCACATAAACACGATTTCCAGAACCGTTCCGTACACGGCATCTCCAGCCGCGCGATACGTATCATTCTGCACCCAGTTTCCCATGCGGATCACCGCTGCCACGGCAAAGATGCAGACAAGGCCAAAGGCGATGCGGAAGCTTTCGCCCTTCATGCCCATAAGGCTCAAAATGGGCGTATGCAAAGCGATCAGAGTGACGCCCACGAGACCAATAAACAATTGACAAAGGTATACCAGTCTCCACGCCCTTACGTAGGCCGTTCGCAGGTTCCCCGCGCCAACCTCCTTGCCCACCAGAATGGAGGAGGCATTGGAAAATCCGGCAAAGAATCCGATTACCAAACCTTCCAGCGTTCTAAACACGGCGAGAGCGGCGATGGCCTCCTCCGGCTGCCTTCCCAGGACAACGTTGATCATCATGTTGCCAACACCGATCAAAATCTCGTTTGCAAGGATGGGCGCGCACTTTCTAAAATACGCCCGGATGAGCTGCGCATCCCATTGGAAATGCCGTTTCACGGCAAAAAGATACGGGTGCCTTGCAACCTTGGACAGAGTCATGATCACCAGGATTCCCGCACACTGCGCAATCACGGTTGCAAGCGCCGCGCCGCGAACGCCCATGGCCGGAAAGCCCAAGTGTCCAAAGATCAGCACCCAGTTTAATGCCACGTTAACAGCCACGGAAGCCACGGATCCATACAACGGGAGGCGCACTCTTTCCGTACAACGGAGCATCACCGCCATGGCCATGGAAAAGACCATCAGCGGATACGAAAACGCGGCAATCCTCAAATACTCCACGCCGATCCTTTGGATGGCTTCCTTGTCAGTATATAATTTCATGACAGTCTCCGGAAACACCGTTCCAAGAATGCAGAACAATATGGCGACAGTCATCATGCAGGTGAGCGTCAGGCCGTAGGAACGGTTGATGCCATCCTCATCCTTTGCCCCCCAGTATTGGGAAATGAACAGCATTCCACCGCCCACAAATCCCCAATAACCGCTGAACATTAAGGACGAGAACTGGGCGCAGAGTCCCACTGCGCCCACTTCCGTTTGCCCCAACGAGGCGATCATCATGGTATCCACCATGGAACCGGTGGTTGTCAACAGATTCTGCAGTGCCACCGGTATGGCGATCACTGCCACCTTCATCAAAAAATCTTTCCAGTTAAAGCTTTCTTTTGCGTAATGCATGTCAGTTTATTCCTTTGGTGCAAAATGTACGTAATCCGCCCTGGTACCATCCGGCGCCGTGATCACAAAGCCGTCTCCGTCCCGAACCATGATGCCTTCTCCCGAAGACCCCGTCATGGTTGACTTGGCATATACCTCCACTGCCGGAGAGTGATAGAGCACGGGATCCATGGTGGATTCCAACACCCGAACGGCGGGAATCAGCTGATCATCATGATATCCATAGATTTCCAGGATCACGTCATCCTCCACCATAATGCAGCTCTCACTGTTTTCAGCCCTCAAAAGCAAGCCTCCGGTCGGGGTCGCATAATGATCATTGATCACAAGACTTCCGGAACCGGTAAACCTAACGCTTCCGCCATACTGATAACCCCATATTACTACTTGGTTTACGTAGTTATTGCCAATCAGTTCAATGGTAAATCCGTTTCCCATCAGGTTCACGTCGAGAACCTCTGCCTCGCAGTCGTGAAGCGTGAGTACGTTTTTCTCGGCATCGTAAGAAACGTCACTGCGTCTTACCTCCTGCGCGCCATATTGATCCTTCCAGAACTGGCCGGCATGTAGATACGTATATTCATGATCTCCCGAGAAGCCCATTCTTACGTACTCTTCCGATCCCATAAACGGCGGATAATACAGGGCGGTAGCCGCATAGTTCCCGTCAAAATCCGGCTCCAAATTGTTAAGTTCCGGGAAAACGTACTGATCCTGCTCGCCATAGTCGTCCAAACCATCATGTCCGTTCTCCGGGTCGTAGCTTACGTCAGCCGGCACGTCATCTACGCTTTCATACGCGTAATACATGATATGGACGACCTCTTCCTCATGGATGTTTCCCCAGGGATCATAAGCGCCCGCCAAATTGTCCGGATCTCCGACAATGGGTCCGTCCGCGTACAGTCTCGTCGAGAAGTAATGATCCACGTAGGTTAGGCTGTCCGGATCTCCTCCTTGTTCCGCCACCCATTCTCTTGCATCATTTAAGGCATATTCACCCGTGCCGCCGGCAAAGTATTCTTCTCCCGTCGGCACGTAAGTCACGTGAACGTAGGCATCCGTAATATCTCCCGGATACTCCCTTACGTTTTCCCTTCCGGAGGAGTGCCCATGATCCCCGGACCTTTCGTGATCCTTCTCATGCTCCTCCACGTAGTCATGATAGCCTTCATGGTTTAAGAAATCATCCCCAAGGGGATCCACGCCGTACGAGGCAAAAACGATGGTCAGCGTGGCGATCGTCGTAGCAACCGGCATCATCATGAGCTTTTTCACAAGCGTATGTCGGCCGGTACTCTCCTCATCCCTGGCGCAGCCGCCGCTCTTTCCCTCGAACTCCTCCCCCGGCCTGTCAAGTCTTGGCTCAGGTGCAGACAAAATTTCTTCCGGCAAGCCTTTGGGTTCCATTGCCGTGGCCGGTTCCATGGGCGGTCTGGCAAATTCATCCGGCAATCGTTCAAATTCCATATAAGCTCACCTCCTTGCAAAAAAGTTTTTACGCTGCTTTTGCAAAAAGGCTTACTTGTCCATATGTACGTCCACCTGAGGGAAGGGTACCTCCACGCCAAGCTTTCTAAAGCCAAGGAGCAGGTCATGGTTTAAGATTCTTGCTCCGGAATAAATGTCCTTCTCATCCACGAATACCAGAAAGCGCAGGATGACGGCGCTGTCCGCCAGTTCATTCACGCCCAGATATTTGGGCTCTTCCTTCATCACGTCCTTATGTTTCTCAAAGATCTCCTTCATCAGTCCCGGGATCTCGCTCTCGAGCTTCTCCAGATCCGTGGCGTAGGGGATGCCAATGTCACTGATGCTGCGGGAAGTTCTGTCGGAGCGGTTCAGGATGTTCTTCATGGAGGAATTGTTTACGATCTTCACGTTGTCGCCCGGATCCGTGATGCAGGTCGTGCGGATGCCGATGTCCGTCACGGTGCCGCGGAAGCCGTCAACCTCAATGATGTCGCCGACATTGTAATGGTTTTCAAAGATCATGAAAGCACCCGTCACCACGTCTGCGATCAGGCTCTCAGCGGAGAAGCCGACGATCAAGGCAACGATCCCGACGCTGGCCACGATGGTGGAAACGTTCACTCCAAGGATGGACAAACCCCAGCAGAGGATCACGATTGCCGCCACGTATTTCATCAAACTGGAAAAGATGGAAAGGATGGAGCGCGCCCTGTGATTCTTGGGCTTCGGGAGTTCCAAAAGGAACACCAGCAAGGTCTCAACGGCGATCACGCACGCGATCATGACCAGCAGCTTCCAAAGCGTTG
This sequence comes from uncultured Lachnospiraceae bacterium, assembly GCA_946414885.1. GTDB lineage: Bacteria > Bacillota > Clostridia > Lachnospirales > Lachnospiraceae > Acetatifactor. The sequence goes on along the minus strand of CAMKQH010000002.1, from coordinate 101,620 downwards.
CAAAGCTAAAGTTTACGTTCTCCAGGTCATCAAAGCTGAATACCTGTGAAAGAAATCCGATTCCAACCAGAATTCCAAGGATCACGACCATAACGATCAGTCTGACAAGCGTTCCCTTGTTCTTTTTCTCTTTCTTTTCGTCAACCTTTTTCATCATCTCTTCACTCATGCTACATTCCTCCTTTTCATCCAATATTTTTTCCTGACTGGCGCTTATGCTTCGTCAGCGGTTATTTTTGGAACCGGATCCTGCCCTTGCATACCCAAAGGACTTCCTTTGCCTGATAGGGCGTCTCGCCGTCCAGGTGCACCCACTGAGGTTTTGTCGCCACGAGACGCATGGTCTTACAGCGATACGTGGTAATGTTCCGGAAGAGCAAGTGCTTTTTCCCGTAAACGAGCGCAACGGCCAATAGCAGCTTCCACTTTGGCATGTCGCGAACCAGACAGAAGTCCAGCTTTCCGTCCGTGGGATCTGCCTCCGGGCAAAACGGAACGCCGCCTCCCTCCCGCGGATGCTGCATGCCAACGAGAAAGAACAAGTTCCGCACGTGGATCGGTTTCTGATCATCCACGTACAAGATGGCGTTCGCGTTGTCCCTCGTAAAGATCTGCTTGATGCCGATCACAAGATAGACCAGCTTTCCAAGCCCAAATCGGTTCAAGATCTTTTTTAGCCTGCTGCGGGAAACCTCCTCGCAAATGTCCGCGTCGTATCCCATGCCGCAGCTGATCAGAAACCGCCTTGGCTTATGCTCGTCCGCGCAGATTTCACCATAGTCCAGGCTAATTTCCATGGGACGATCCAAGAGCTGTTCCAGTGCCTTCAGCGCATCCTTCTCCACGTCGACGTTTCCGGCAAAATCATTGCCGGAGCCAGTCCGGATGCAGGACAGGATCACGTGCCTGAAATCGGCGATCCCATTCAGCACTTCATTCAGCGTTCCATCCCCGCCCAACACCAAAAGATGGCAATCCTCCTTCAGGCTCTTCGTCAAATCGCGCACAAGGAGCGTAGCCTCACCCGGAGCCTTTAATACATGCTTCCGATAAGGCACGCCCCTCGCGTCCAATTCTCTCTTTACTTTTTTCCAAACCCGCTTTCCCCTGCCGGAAGAAGCGCTGGGATTGATCAGAATCTCAAATCTTCGATCATCATTATCACGCATGGCACGTCCCGTCCTTTGGTTCCGTAAGAACTCTATAGGATTAGCATACCATTTTTTGTGGATTTTAGCAATGAAAACCCTGCGAAATTCTCAAGAAATTACTCATGCCGCAACGCCTCAATGGGGCTAAGCTTTGCAGCCTTTTTCGCTGGATACAGGCCAAAGAAAATGCCCACCGCGGCGGAGAAGGCACTTGCCCCGATAATGACCACGGCGTTCAGTTTTACCTGTACCTCCACAAAGCTGCAGATCAGGTATGCCCCCCCAACTCCGATCGCAATGCCGATAAGGCCGCCGAGCAGCGTAATGATGGCGGATTCTGACAGAAATTGCAGCATGATGGAGGAGGTCCGTGCCCCCAACGCCTTACGGATGCCTATCTCCCTGGTTCTCTCAGTGACGGACACCAACATGATGTTCATAACGCCAATGCCTCCCACGAGTAATGAGATCGCCGCCACAAGAGCCACAAACAGGGTAATGTAGTCCATGACCTGGTTGACCTCCGTCATGTCATCCATAAAGTTCATTACCTCAAACACGTTTTGACGCTTGCAGTGATACTTTTTTTCCAGGTAATCCAGGGTCTCCTCGGCAACCTGTCCTAAGTTCTCCGGACTGTCGCTGACAACGTTAAAGCCGCCAATGTCCGTACCATACCATCCGACCAGCGTCCCCACAAAGGATTCCGGCACGTCGATGGAAACCGCACGGGTGCCAAAGGAAAACATTTGCTCCAGATACGCCACGATTCCAGCCTGCTTTTCATTATCGCGCACGCCAATGATCTTGAATTCAACCGGCTGCCTTGCCAACGTGGTCTCTATGGTCATCCCCACGACGTCCGTATGTCCAAACATGGCCTTAGCACTTTTCGCGTCGATGACGCAGACCTTACTTTGGGCATAATAATCATTCTCGTCAAAATATCGCCCGCGGAGCATGGGCGCTTTTTTCAGATAGTACATACCCGGCGTTCCAAACGTGATCTCCAGATCAAATTCCCCCTTGCGGCTCGTCACGCCGCTTCCGCCATAGGTCGTCCAGTATTCATACACCGTCTTTACGTGCGGTACGTTCTTTTTAACGTCTTCCAAGTCCTCCAATGTAATATGGATCTGTTCCGCCAGCTCAGATTCGTTATTGAGATAAAAGGATACTGAATTGCCCATCATGTCATTGATCCCGGAATTAACGGAATTCTTGACGCCATTACCGATGGTGACGATCAGGATGACGGAGGCAATGCCGATGATGATGCCAAGCATGGTCAGGATGGAACGTCCTTTATTGCTCTTGATGTTCATAAGGGCAATCTTCACGTATTCAAATATCTGTCCCATTCTTCTACCTCTCTACCTTCGCTCAACAACGACGCCTTCCTCAAGCTCTCCGTCGTAATCCGACACGATTTCGTCCGCCTCGGTGATCCCGCTTAGGATCTCAATCAGTCCTTCGGAGCTGATGCCGCAGGTAACGGGCCTTACCGAAATGGCATCACCCTGTAATACGTAGACAAAATCCCCGTCCTTATTGGCATTGACCGCTTCCGTGGGAAGGAGCAGTGCGTTTTCCGCGTGGTTTGTATAGATCGTCATCTTTACGTCCGTCTCAAGATAAATGTTCTCCAGGGAGCCTAAAATCTCCACTTCGAAGCCGACAACGACGGCAGACAGATTCGTTGTCTGCGCCACCCTCGAAATGTGACTGACTCTTCCCTCGTGCATCTCTCCCATGATCTCTATTTCCGCCCTCTGGCCAACCTTCAGCCGGTTGAGAACGTATTTCGTCGCAGTTGAATTCACCTTTAATTTATCCAATCTTTCCAAGGTAAAGACAGGCGTACCTTCCGCAACGCCGCTTCCGGGAGCCGCGGAAACGCTGGTGATCACGCCGTGATACGGGGCAACTACGCCCTTTTCCGCTTCCTCCCTGCCCTTTAAGAGCTTGTCATAATTTAGTTGCGTGAGCTCCATGTCGATCTCCAACTGCCTTTTCTGGTAGGAATCCATGACGGTGGCCTCACCCGTGGTCTTCTGGCGTTCCATTTCTGCCTGATAGGTCTTTAGGTCAGCCAGAGTCTCCTGTTCCTGCTTGATCTTTTCCTGCAGCTCCTTTACGTATTCCGCCGGTTTTTGAGACAGGCTCTGATTCAAAGTGAGCTGCTCTAACCGTGCGTTCACGGAATTCAGCTGCTGTTGCGTCTTTTCATAGTCCTCCGTCCCCGGGGTCATCGTCGTCAAGGCTTCCATCAATTCCGCCCGTTGCTTTGTCAGCTGATGATTTAAAAGAATGGCATCATCGCTCTGCTTCGACTGATAATCGGCCAGGGCCGTCTGAAGGTTTTCCAAATACTTTTCATGATCGGCAATCTGCTGTTTCAGTACGGGGAGGTTTATATCTGCCTCGCTGATCTTTCCTTTTCCCTCCGCATTCCCGTTCAGCGTCACCTCATAAGAGATCTGCGTCCGCTCGTTTTGAAGCTTCGCCTGATACAGAGATTCATCCATGGCCTCAAGGTCATAGGAAAGAAGCAATTCGCCCTCCTGCACCTCGTCTCCTATCTTAGGCATCACGTTCAATACGGTACCGGATGCCGGGGCATATACCGCTATGTTTTCCTCGCCTGCCACAATTCCCGTAACGCTGACCTGCTCCTGCAAGTCACCGCGAACTGCCTTTGTCGTGACCACGGTGGGAATCGTCACTTTATCCTTGCCGCCTTTCACCTTTGTCACCACAACAATGATTCCCACGATAACCAGAACAATAATGATCCATTTAATGAGCTTCCTGCCTTTACGCTTCTTCTTTGTTTTCGTCTTCATTTTCTCCTCCGTAGCGCTTGTTGCCGTCTTCAGCCTTCATTTCATCTGCCAGGTTTACAACTTCCTCGTTTGTATCGGTCACGGTTTCGACTTCCATGCCAGTGCCCTTGCTATCGCTCACGATCCTGCCGTCCTTAATTTGGATGGTTCGTTCCGCCCTCGCGGCAATCTCATTGTTATGCGTGATCAGGATCACCGTCCTGCCCTCGCCATGCAATGCCTCCAAAATGTCCATAATTTCCCCGGTGGAATGCGAATCCAGGTTTCCCGTAGGTTCATCCGCCAGGATGACGGGCGGTGCCTGTGCGATTGCCCTCGCAATAGCCACGCGCTGCTGTTGTCCTCCGGACATTTCCGCCGGCTTGTGGTCCATTCGGTTGCCAAGGCCAACCTTTTCCAATGCGATCTCAGACAGTTCTTCCCGTTTCGACTTACGCACGCCGCGATAGATCAGCGGTAATTCCACGTTCTCAAACGCCGTCAGATTCGCGATCAGATTAAATCCCTGAAACACAAAACCGATCTCCTGATTCCTAATGTCCGAAAGTTCGTCGTCATCCAATTCCATGACGTCCTTCCCGTGCAGATAGTATTCTCCCTCCGTCGGCACGTCCAGACAGCCCAGGATGTTCATCAGCGTGGATTTCCCGCTTCCGGACTGACCGATGATCGCCACGTACTCCCCCTCATCTATGGAGACCGTGACGTGATCTAACGCCCTCACTTCATTTTCTCCGGGATTGTAAATCTTACTTACGTCCCGAATGTCAACCAAAACTCCCATTTTTCTCTCCGTAACGTTTGCAATTTTAAGAGGTTACAAGTTCTCGTTTCCAAAGGACACTTTTTTACCTCAAATAGTTATCCACAAATCATAGGTTGGAATAGCTGTCGTTTTTAAATCGAAAGCCCTTGTTAATCCACAGATTCCACAGAGTTATCCACAATGACATGGGTGTCATTCACATATTTTTTAAAGTGTCATCTTAGGAAACCAGTTTTTATTTTAACATACTAAATCGTTTTACGCAATAGAGTCAGTTTCCATATTTTCCCCAAGAATCCCAGAATCTTTCCAGTCGTCTTTCCAGCAGTTCCACGTTCACCACTTCATAATGCTCCCATTCCCTGGGAAACGTCTTGCGGTAAGATCCCTGCAAGAACCTTTCGTCCAGCAGCGTGATCACGCCCACGTCCTCCTGCGTCCGGATCACGCGGCCTGCAGCCTGAAGCACTTTATTCATTCCCGGGAAACGATACGCATAGTCAAATCCGTTCTCTCCGCGTTCATCAAAATAGGATTTCAGCAGTTCCTTCTCATATCCTACCTGAGGCAATCCCGTTCCAACAATGACTGCACCGATCAAGCAGTCCTCCCGAAGATCGATCCCCTCGCTAAAGACGCCACCCAAAACACAAAAGCCCACCAGAGTGCCGGCTTGTTTTTCCGTCTCCTCTTCTATTTCCATGTTGATCAGCGCGCCAAGGTCCAATCCTTCATTCCCCTTAAAACGACCAAGGAACAATTCCTTCTCCTCCTCGCTCATGATCTCCTGTTGCATGATGCACTCCCTGTCGTCATCAGGGAATTCCGTCATGAACGTTTCAAATACGGAGCGCATGAATGCATAAGAAGGACAAAAGACCATGTAATTTCCCGCCCTGCTGCTAACGACGGAGTTAATATAACGCGCGATATTGTAGAATTCCTCCGGTGATCTTCGCGTAAACTTCGTCGTCACGTCATTCGCGATAAATAACGCACGTTTTTCATTGTCAAATACTGATTTTGCATAGACTTCATAGTCTTCCTTATCGCCGCCTAAAAGCTCCTTGTAATACTGGATCGGCAGGAGCGTTGCGGAAAACAGGATGGAACTCCTGCCGCGAAGCATGCACTCCTTTAAGTTTTCCTTCGGATTTACGCAAAACAATTTTAAAAGGAAGGTACCGTCCTCACGCATCTGCACGTATTTCACGTAATGCTCGTCCACCCGTTCATAGATCTCCAGGAAGTGCGCCATCTCAAAAAAGAAATCCAACAACTCCTCCCGGCAGCTGACCGTCTCTTCCTCCTGCTCGGAAAGATAGTCTGACGTGCAGGCATAAAGTCTTTGCAGCGCATTCACAAAGTCATCGATCTCTTCCACGACCATTGCCGTCTCGCAATCCCGTTTTAATAACAGCAGTTCTTTATTGCACTTTTCAAGATGATACGTTATTTTATCAGCATACCCTTCCCGGACAAAAATACTTTTTGCCTTCTGCTTTTTCCCTTGTTTTTCAGGCTTTTCGGCTGAAGACACCATTGGCGACAATCCCGTCAATTCCAAAGTCAGCTGTGTATTTTCCTCCATTTTATCCGTCTTTTTTTTGCGTTTTTCCGTTTTTGCCCCTTCCAGCTCCGTAGCGATCTCATCCTTCACGACTCGCTTCAACGACAGGAAATCTTCCTTGACAAGTTCCGCGGAAAACATTTCCCTGCCTCTCTCCAACAGATTATGCGCCTCATCGATCAAAAACAAATAATCTCCTCCGCCGCTTTCGAAGAATCTCTTCAAATATACGTGGGGATCAAACAAATAGTTATAATCACAGATTATGGCATCAGCAAACAGACTCACGTCCAGCGCCATCTCAAAGGGACAGACCTGATGCTTCATGGCATATTCCTCTATTTTTTCCCTGCTGAACCGGTCCTCGTGCGTGATCAGGTCGTAAATGGCATCATTGATCCTGTCATAATGCCCCTTTGCGTATGGGCAACGGTCCGGAACACATTCCATCTTCTCCTGGAAGCAAATCTTCTCCTTTGCCGTCAAAATAATGCTCTTAAAGCGCAGGCCTTGCTTCCGCAGAAGCTCGATCGTGTCATCTGCCACCGTTCTGGCGATCGTTTTGGCCGTGAGATAAAACATGCGCTCTCCCATGCCCTTGCTCATGGCCTTCATGGCGGGAAAAATGGTTGAGATCGTCTTTCCAACGCCCGTAGGCGCCTCTATAAACAATTTTTTGCGGTGATAAATGGTCTGATAGACGTAGGACACCAAATCCTTCTGACCATCCCTGTACGGGAAAGGAAATTGCACTGCCTCCAGGGACGCCTGGCGTATCCCGCCCCACTTCCAGGTAAAATCCGACCACTTTCGATACTCCTTTAAGAGCTCCAGAAACCATTTTTCCAGCTCCTGCAAGTCGTATTCCTCATAAAAATATCTTATGTCCTCGGTTTCGATATTACAGTAGGTCAGCCTCACCTGAACCCTGTCACGGGGCTTTTGGCGAGTATACAGATAGGCATAGCATTTCGCTTGGGCCAAGTGAACGGCGACGGGGCGTTTCACGTGATTTAAGTCGCGATAAGTGCCCTTGATTTCGTCGATCATAAGCTTTTCCGGAACGTCCAGGACGCCGTCCGCACGCCCCTCTACCACGATATTATATCCCTCGCCCGGAAACTGCGCTTTCAGCGATACCTCCGCCTGGTAATCAGACCCCATCCGCTTTTGGAGCATGCGATGGATCCTGCTGCCTTCCTGCATGGCATTTTCCGCCCCCGCCTGATGACGGTTGTCAATGTCTCCTTCCCGAAGCAGAAACTCCACAAGCCGTCTTACGGAAACACGGAGCTCACCCACCGGCTTTTCCACGTACGTATTCTCATTGTCAGCCGCTTTTTTCACCGGTAATTGTTCTCCCATGGGTCCTCCCTTTCGTTTCTACATTCATAAAACCCGTCTGCCTTCTGCAGACGACGTTGCTTCGCGCCTTCCGTTTATTAAAAAAAGACACCCCATAGAAGATGGTACTCCATCTTCTACGGGGTGTCAAATCCGTTTCGCGCATTTGTAACCGTGGTTTTAACAAGCAACGGTCAATTTGTTCAAAAGCTCCTCAAATTCTGCATTATATCCGTCATAAACAACCTTCAGTGGTCTGCTAAAATCTAAGGCATACACGCCAAGAAACGATTTTCCGTCAACTACGTAACGGTTGTAGCTTACGTCGATGTCAAAGTTACATTTTGATGCTACGTTTACAAAGTTCTGAACGCCATCCGGGGTCAATCGAATTGTCTTTACCATAATATTCCTCCTTGCTTTCGAGACGAAACAACCAACTTCGAATTTTAGTCTATTGTAATCAATTCCCCAAAAAACGTAAACCGCAAGTATTCACAAAGAATCCGCGATAATCCCTCTGAAATTGTCAACTTTATGCATTGATTTTACCTCTGACGACAATTTAAGTGCCGCATTCACCAAAAATCTTTGATTTCAGTTAGAAAATACTTGCATTCCAAGGCAAAAAGCTGTTAAATAGTAATGGTATCTTATGATGCCGGAAAGGGAAAAAACGCATGAGTAACTTTAAACTCCCCAAGGGATATCACTCTGAACTCAATCTGTATGATACCCAGATTGCAATCAAAACCGTAAAAGATTTCTTCCAGACGCTCCTTGCAGAGAGATTAAACCTCCTGCGCGTGTCTGCTCCTCTTTTTGTAGATCCGGCCTCTGGTCTGAACGACAACCTGAATGGCGTGGAGCGCCCCGTATCCTTCGACATCAAGTGCGAAGCAGGTAAGAAAGGTGAGATCGTTCAATCCTTGGCAAAATGGAAGCGCTATGCACTAAAGAAATATGGGTTTTCGGTAAATGAAGGCCTCTACACCGACATGAGCGCCATCCGTCGTGACGAGGATCCCGACAACATTCATTCCATCTACGTGGATCAGTGGGACTGGGAAAAGATCATCGCAAAGGAAGACCGTAACCTCGATACCTTAAAGGAAACCGTAAAGACGGTTTACAAGGTGCTTCGCAAGACCGAGAAATACATGTACATTCACTATGATTACATTGAGGAGATTCTTCCTCATGACATTTTCTTTATCACCACCAGCGAGCTGGCTGAAATGTTCCCGGATTACTCCCCCAAGGAGAGGGAATACTACATTGCCAAGGCAAAGGGCGCCGTTTGCATCATGCAGATCGGTGACGTGCTTGAGAACGGCGAGCCTCACGACGGCCGTGCTCCAGACTATGATGACTGGGCTTTGAATGCTGACATCGTGGTTTACTATCCCGTATTGGACATCGCATTGGAGCTTTCAAGCATGGGCATCCGCGTGGACGAGAACTCCTTAAGGACGCAGCTTGAAAAGGCTGGCTGCCCTGAGCGTGCAGAGCTTCCTTTCCACAAGGCCATTTTGAACTGCGAGCTGCCCTACACCATCGGCGGCGGCATTGGCCAGTCCAGAATCTGTATGTTCTTCCTGCGCAAGGCCCACATTGGCGAGGTACAGTGTTCACTCTGGCCCGACGACGTAATGCAGCAGGCCAAGGAACTAGGATTGCAACTTCTGTAAATTAAAAAGGGGCAGGAGAATGTTTCTCCTGTCCCTATATTTTTGTCACGATCCTAACCTTTTATCATGGCGCCTGCCATACGACAAATTTATCATTCTCGAAGGATTTCCGATATCCGTACTCTCCCATAAAGCTTCGGATCAACTCCCACTTCAAGTCTTCTTTTCCTTCCTTTTCATCATATAGGGCAACTGCAGTTTCCCCGGGAACAACCGGTCCATAACCGGCATATTTCTTTTCTGCGATCACCACAGGTTTCTCGCCTTGCAACAAAAGCTCCTCCCTTAACTCATCCATTGTCTCCTTCATAACTTCATAGCTAAAGGATTTCAAGTCATTCCAGGAATGAAGCGCCGGCTTCATCTCGAAGTAAAACGCGATTGAAGGAATGTTTCCGTGAAGGATGACTTTCTTGCCAGCCAAACCCTGCTGCCCTGCAAACTCACTCAGTTCTTCTAATGCGATCGCCCTGCTTTCGTTCATCTTGATGTCCTGCAGCACCCGGTTATTCTTGATCACCGTATCCGCGTTTTGTATTCCCGTACTCTCACAAAAGACGAACATCCATCCAAACAGGATCATCTGTACAACGCAGACCACCAAAAAGGTCCACGTCGTCATGCATACGGGCAACAGGACGGAAAGCTTTTTCTTCCGGAACAGATATCTCGTGAACTGCGCCGTTTTCGCAAATACGTAAGGTGCAAATGCGAATAGGTTGTTGAAACTTGGATAAATGCCATTATTGCTGCCAAGAGACGTAAGCATTCCGATTAGGATCAATGCCAGCCCCAGGAACCTGTTTTCTTTTGTATTTCCGGGCCGTACGGCCTCGATCAGGCCAATTCCCATGGCGAACATCCAAAACAGCGCACAGGGCCAATAAATGGGATCATAGCTGGTATACCAAAAGGACGTCAAATGCCCGCCGCCTTTGCCCTGATAAAAGATCCAAAAAACCATGGCTGCGTTTGCGAGCCACGTACCGCAGAGGCCCAAAATCGCCAACGGCGCTTTTACCTTATCCCGTTTTTCTTTTGGCAGCGCTTGCGGCAAATACCTTCCGGTCAATCCCGCAAGCAGCGCGATCACCATAAAAAACGCCAGTCTTATAACCCAATAGACTGCCTCCCAGAAAGGCCAGATCAGCCCCTTGATCATGGAGACCGGTTTATAATCCGCCGCGCTCTCCGTCATGGAAAACAAAAGCTTGATTCCCGTAACGTAATCCGAAAGCCCGTAACGAATGCCAATCCAAGCAAAACCAAGAATGAGTATGCCAACGTACCCAAGGAGACACCATGCCGTGTACCGGACAAGCTTTCCCATGGCAGGCCCAAACCAGCCTTTTCCGGCATGGTCCTCACGGCCTTCCCAAAGGGCATAACCCCAGACAGCCAAAATCAGCCCCATTTCCGGCAAATTTGAGAAACGTACGAAAACGTTCGCGGCGAGGCAAGCTCCCGCTGCCACAAGCATCCAGCTTTTCCCCTTGGTCAGTCCCTGATATAGAAGGATCAGACATGCAAGAAACAATACATAGGTGAGATAGTTATACAATAATGACGTGGGACACCAACACATGCTGATCGCAACGAACTCTCCCGCAAAAGAAGCAATGGGTGAAAGGCGAAGGACCCTCGTGCAAAAAAAGTATCCCATGACCGCCAAAATGCTCACGAACATGCCCGTGTAGACGTTAATTCCCATGAGCGTCCGTCCGAAGGGCAATGCCGTCAAGAGATGTCCGACGGCGCTGGCAAGATACGTGGAAAAGAACCAGGTTTTTCCAAGACTTTGCTCACTGAAAAAGACAAAATTGCCGTAATTATATCCAACGTCGCAAAGATCACCGCCCACGTTCACGTGGCGCATGGGGTAAATTGCGAGCACGAGCAAAAAGCAGACCTCCAGAATCTGCTTTCCGCCAAACTGCCTCTTCAAATTTTTAGATGCCGTCTCCCGGGCGTTACCTCTCTCGCTCATGCCCTCTCCATTCTTCAAAACTACCCCTGTTCCATGAAGGTAATCCCGAAAGAAATTTTCCTGTACGCACGTCCTAAACCTCGTAGGAAAGCTTTGTAAACGTTGCCGCTCCGCCCTCACCTAAGGCATAGACGCCTGTCGTGCAGCCCACGAAGCCTCCCGCCACTTCTGTGGAGAGATTCCGTACGTCTGCCTGCGTCTCAAAAACACGTTTGCCTGCATCGTCCGCAACAAAACCCTCTGCGTTTAGATCCTTAACGGTAAGTCCCAAAGTAACCTCAGCGCCATTTACGGCGATCTCTCCAAGGACCTTATCCTGACCATTCTCACAGAGCAGGAAGATTGCCTTACCTGCCTTCAATTCCACCTTCAAATGATAAAATTCATTCTGGAACAATACCAGTCCTGCCGCATTCTCTCCCGTAACGGATGCAGTCTTCAAGCTTGCGCTCACCGTAAAGCGATGGTGCTGCTGGCGAATGCAAACGTAAGAAGGTACGCCGTTCCCCGTCAGGGGCTCCTTGTCAAATCCAAGCGCCAGTCCCTCTCCTGCCACCAGCTTTGCTCGGTCTTCCAAGGGCGCACGCAACGTCATAAACTCGTCGCCGAGCTCCTTCATGGCACTAAAGTCATAGGTGCGGCTGCTGCCGGGAACGCAGGTCTTATGGCCTGTTCTCACTGTATAAGAGTTTGCATCTTCATCAATTAACCACTCAGGTAAATTTACGTCAACCACATCCGTCAACAGACCCACGCCTGCATTCACAACTGGCCAGCCGTTCTCCCACGTAACCTTAGCAAGGAAGGTCTCGCGTCCCATGGTGGTGAAGCATTCCTTCGGGCGAACTGCCAGCATGGTCATATACCACTCGCCCTTTGGAGTCTGGATCAAATCCGCATGTCCCACGTACTTGATGGGGTAGGCCTGTCCCATGTGACGGTGCGTTAAAATAGGATTGCAGAAATTATTCTCATAAGGTCCGAAGACGTCCTTGGATCTTGCAACGGAAACGGCATGCTCAGGACCGGTACCGCCTTCTGCGTGAAGAATGTAATAATACTCGCCAATCTTATACAGGTGAGGACCTTCCGGCCAATGTACGCCTCTCATGGCGCCGTTCCACACATTGTGCTTCTCGCCCACCATCTTCCAGTTCTGCACGTCCAACTCCTGAATATAGATAAACCAGTCCCCGTCATAGCGGCAACCGTCGGGATTGGGATGCGTGCCGATGTAATAGCACTTGCCGTCCTCGTCAAAGAACAGGGACGGATCGATGCCATCCGCACCTTCCAGGTAATGCGGCTCAGACCAGGGTCCCTCAGGATTCGCGGCCGTGACAACAAAGTTGCCTCCAAAGCTTACGTTCGTGCAAATCACGTAGAACGTGCCATTATAGTAACGAATGGTCGGTGCAAAAAGTCCTCTGGACACGCCTGCCTTCGGCAAGGGCAGCTGTGAGGGACGGTCCAACACGTTGCCGATCTGCTCAAAATGCACCAGATCCTTACTGTGCATCAAGGGCAGGCCCGGAAAATATGCAAAGGATGAGTTTACAAGATAATAATCCTCTCCCACCGCGCAGATGGAAGGATCCGGATAAAAGCCCGGCATAATGGGGTTTATTGACTGAATTGACATATTTCTAAACTCCTTTCGCTAAACTAGTGAACTTGTAAAAATATTATATTACTTCCCCTATTTGATGGCAAGCAAAAAACTCAAAAGGACCGTAAGCGGAAAGCTTACGGTCCTTGCATTCAATACTGTTTCAACATTCTATTTCATGGTGGCTTCGATCTTCTTGTCTACCAGGAATCTCATGAACTCGGTCTCGCCGTGCTGAGGCGTAGCGCCACAGGACTGGAAGCTCATGCCGTCGCGGCCTTCCTTGGTGTAAGGAAGCCACTTGGGAAGCTCATTGCCGTCGGAACCCTGACCATTGGGATTACCGAACTTAATGAAGTTGCTCCAGTAATCACACATCTGGCGGGCAAGGTCATAATGTCTGCCAACGAAAGGTCTCCAACACTTTGCCAGGGTCTCAAAGAAGAACCAAAGCTCTACGGAATGGAAGGTGCCGGGATTGTCCCATCCGGGGATGTCGGGCTCGAAGCGATAGTAATAAACGGGACCGTCTCCATTCTCCTGTGCCTTTAACGCAACGGACTTTACGGCACACTCAATGCCGCTGATGGGAGCGTAACCCATGCCGCCCATGCCGCCTTTAACCTTAGCCTCAGGGAATGCAAGGAACTCATCTGCCTTATCGCCAAACCATGCCTTCGCCTTCTCCACAAACTCTTCCTCAGACTTTGCAAAGATAGCGCTCGGGAACTCGTCGCCGGTGTTTCCTGCCATCAATGCAACGGGCACGTGCTTGCCCTCCATGAAGAGCTTCATGGAATTGCCAAAGCAGAACTTCATGTCTGCAACGGGGAACATTCTGTGAGGTCCTTCCGTAGCGCCCAGCATGATTCCGGGAACATACTCGCCATACTTTGCAAGCAGGGTCTTCGCGTCAATCTTTCTAGCCTCGTCAATGGAAGATACGCCAAGGAACTTCAGGAACTCTTCACCGTTCTTCTCTGCGGATGCCAGGGGCTCGTTGCCGAAACCGCCGTCATCATAAGGGCTGCTGATCAGGCCGGATTGTACGATCGCGCCGCGGAACAAACCTACGTTGTTCGGGCAGGTTACCTGTGCCATTACGCTGCCGCCGCCTGCGGACTGACCTGCAATGGTCACTTTCTCAGGATCGCCGCCGAAAGCCGCGATGTTTCTCTGTACCCACTTCAGGCCTGCCTGCTGATCCAGAAGGCCGAAGTTGGTAGGAGCGTCAGACTGCTTGGCAGTCAGCTCGGGATGTGCCATAAATCCAAATACGTTCAATCGATAGTTTACGGAAACAACGACAACGCCGCGTCTTGCAACTCTCTCGCCGTCGAATTCCATCTCTGCGGGATAACCCCACTGGAAGCCGCCGCCAAAGAACCATACGACTACGGGAAGCTTTTCGTCAGCAGACTTTGCGCCAGTCCAAACGTTTAAGTACAGGCAGTCCTCATCCATGGGGATCTCGGGATCCACATGCCACTCACGGCAATAGATGTCAGTGCCAAGACCAGGCGTATCCTGCACGGAGATCGGCGCGAACGTATAACACTCGCGGACTCCGTCCCAGTTTGCTGCCGGCTGGGGCGCACGCCATCTGTTTTCCCCTACGGGAGGCGCTGCAAAAGGAATTCCCTTGAACGCCGTGTACCTGGGATCCGCTGCGGGGATACCCTTCACGTAACCATTTTCCGTCTTTATAACTCTCAACATGTTATCACCCTCCATAATTATATTTTTCCTTCCCAAGGTTCCGCGTCCGACGGAGTCATTCTCATGGAACGGCTCCGCCAGACGCTTACGCAGTGAAAGCAAACCGAGCAATCGCGGTATGGGAAGTTAATTCACTTCATTAATACTATTACCCACTATTTACGTTCTTTAAGAATGAAACATTAACGTCAGTCTCTCCGTTCTCCGTGACTAGTTCACTCGATCACGAGGACGGTTTCAAAATCGCGGCAGCCGTCGCGCAGGTCAAGTTCCTCGATGACGTCGAGCATGGGCTCGCCGTCGACGTCAAAGTGAACGCGGCGGATGCCCGTGCTTCTCGGACCGTCAACGCCCGGACGCGCGTGATAGGTGTTCCAGGTGATGCCGTCATCATCGATCACGTAGGCATTGTGGCCGGTACCGTATTCCCCTTCGTAGCTTCTGGAAGTGAACAGGGGATAATTGTTCTTGTACCAGTTCTTGGGATCCAGAAGGTCCTTTCCTGCCTCGATCTGCAGAAGTCCCACCACGTAAGTGCTGTCCACGGCTGCAGAGGAGAAGGTAACGTAGAGCTTGTCCCCGCGGATCAATGCGAAAGGTCCCTCGTCCACAAAGGTGTGATTGTTTGCCCAGCCGTATTCCGGCTTGGAAAGAACAACGGAATCACTTGCAAGCATCCACGGCTTCTCTCGGTTTAATTTCGCGATATAGAGCCATGCGCCAAGATCCTTTGGAAGGAATTGTCTCTGTGACCAGATGACGTATAATTCTCCCTGCCACTCAAATTCCGTCATGTCCAAAGTGATCTCCTTGCCGGCCTCACATATGTCGCTGCCGTCAGGCTTTACGACCCTCATGGGTCTTGACCAATCCTCTTTCTTTAACGGATCGCCGCCCTTCCGGAGCGTCATCACGTGGCTCTCCTCACAGAAGAAGGGCCCGGGCGTGCAGGCGTGGAACAAATACAGATTATCGTCGATCACGTGGAATTCCGGCGCCCACAACAATCCGCCAATGCCTTCATAGGTAGTGCTGTCCAAGATCAAATGCTCCTCAGCGTCCCGGATGCCTTCCAGACTGTCCGCGCAGCGCATGTACAGCGTGTGGTTGCCGTCCGCGTCGTTGGTTGCGATATAATAATATTTTCCGTTCCACTTGCAAACGCAAGGGTCTGCTCGGTCCGTGCAGATCGGGAATCCAAAATGCGGCTGCGTAAGCTTGCCCTTTAGCGGATAAATGCCCGCCTCCGTCACCTTTACATCCGAAAGACTTGCTGCATCCCACTCCACGTGCTTTGGAACCTGCGCCCCGTCACTGTAAAGGGCATCCACCGTCACGCCGCCCAGGATGGCATTCGCCTTCTCAGCCTGACCTGCATCCGCAAGTCCTTTCCGTGCAAGGAATTCCTTGACTTCCAAAGCATCCATGCGGATCTCCTTCGGTGCCATCACGCCCACCTGCATTGCAGGCATCAACTTTTTCTTCAAATATTCGCCCAGTTCCTCCGGGATCTCGATCACGTTGCCGGCCACGGCGCCCTGTATTCCAGGCACCTCCGTGGCATTCATCTTATCGGCGGCTGCCGCACCAACTCCGCCGCGGCAACCCCGGATATCGCCACGGCTCAGTGCGGGTTCTGCCCCAATTGCGATTCCCGGAATTCCCTTTCGGAAATCGCCTACGTTAAAATCATGGATTGACGCAAGGCCCGCCTCATGCCAGGTACCGTCTGACTGCTTCCAGTACAAATGATACTTCCCGTCCGAAGCATACTCGCAGCGAACCTCCTGCAACGCGCCGTCCGCCAGTTTTACCAGACCGCGCTCCTCATATCTGACCAGATCCTTACTGGTCCAAAAGACCGCCGTGCCCAGATCCTCCGTGTCTTCTTCACCGTTAGCCAGCGTCCGGACCGCAAAAACCCCATAGCCGCCTTCCTTTAAGGAAAACAGCCAGGGGCTCTTTAAACTCTTTGGATTTAATGATCCATCCTTATTTTCCGTTGCCTTCACAAAAAGCACGCCGGAATTGTGGTTCAAGGCACGCCAAGAACCATCTGCATCCTGAAGCGCAAGATGCATGCTGTATGCAAGGCGATTTGCGTATACCGCGTCTTCCAGCGGAAGTCTTGTATAATTTAACAGCTTCATATGTCAGTTACCCCCATGCTTCCAAACGAATAAGTAAATCGTTTTTTTACTTCTTTAGGATAACTCATTTTACGGAATCTGGGAATGATACATAACAACAGAAAATTGATCTATTCTCAGATTTGAATTAATGTTCCTCTTCCCGTTCCGTTACTGCCTTGATTTCCTTTAATGCGGCCTTCCGTCTTGTAGTTAACGCCTGTCCCAGGCGAAGGAACGGAACAAAAACCAAAAGAACTTTGTGCTTATAAACAAAGGGAAAATTCGTTTTTATCCAACCAAGCGGAGGGAATAACCGTTTGAAAACATACTTGATTCTTCCCTTAATTCCTCCGCCATATGCGTCGACTTTATAATGTACTCCGTTGGCACTGCTCCCATATACGCCGCCTTCAACGAAAAAACGAAGCCATTTTTTTTCCTCAGGCGTCATCTCCCCGGGACCAAATAAATTTAAGGCAAGCTTACGGTTTTTCTCTTCAAATTCCCATATCCCAATTTTCTGACATTCCCGTTTTACATACGCCCAATCCATGGTTTCCTGATATTTTTTCAAAAAAACATAAACATCCGCAAGTGATCTTACTCCAGTTCCGTTATAGACGTCACAATGTACATTCTCATGCGCAATGACATAGACATAGAAGTCCTCTGGCTTAAAATGATATCTGCAAGTGCTGCCTTCATCCAAAACCAACTTAGATTTAATGTCTACGTAATACTCAAACATTGGATGCGACTCTTTGAATAAATATCGATGCATCTCAAAACAGGATATCGGTGCTTTATAATACACGTCATGGTGATCCTCGCCAAAGCTACCAACAGTGAATCCCAGTTCTTGCATTATGGTTTTTACTTCTTCAGCTTTCGTTAAATCGATCAAGACGTCACAATCCGACATTTCACGTAATTCCCGAGATGGATAGTACTCCTTTAATACCATGCCTTTCAATGGAGCATGCCATACGTGCGCTTTTTCCAAGGCTTCAAAAACCCTGTTTTTTTCATAATCATGAAGCATACTTTTCTGGCTTGCCTTAGCCAGTGCCATGCGCGTGTACTCATTTTTTTGCCCCATTGATTCTAACGCACGGGAGATTAAGGCTGAAACCATATGCTGCTCAGCCAACGAATATAATTCCCGTTGATCGTCTTCCGATATGCTTAATTGCGTTTTGTCTCCATTAAGGGCATTCTTCATTAATGCCAACAACCGTTCCGATGTGTCCATGCAAAAATTCCCCATGCCTAACAAGCTTTTCTGATTACTAATCCGGTCAAAATCTATTCAAAAAAACACATAGTTTCCAAAAAAGTGCATCCCATAACGGTCTATCACAAATTATTGGCTGTCTCATCAACTCAAGTCTCGTTTTTAAGCTTTTTTTGTAATCTCTGATCACGCATAAACTATGATATCCCTGCGAGTCTTTATCCGCATGCTCTCCAAACGATTCCAGCAATTCGCTTGCAACCAAGTCCATCTGTCGATGGTTTTTGCCCAAATACAACCTTATTCCTTTTTTTAATCGTTGCCATGCGGACGTAGCTAACCCCGACACGTTATCTCCATGTAATCTGTATCTAACGTGCGGCTTAGGATCAAGCCAAACTACTCCCAGCAAATTGGCAACGGCGTTGACCCATACGTCATGCGCAACCTTACTCTTCGGGAGATTCGGCCGCAGCAAGTCATTTAGGGAATCGTTCCACAATAAGACGCAACCGTGAACGTTGCGTAAAACGTCCCTTTTCATTTGCTTGCCAAGATCCGCAAAGCTTTTTTCATCATACGTCAATCTCAGGGGATTTAAGGCTTCATCACAAGCCCATAAATTACATGCTGCAAGAGCAGGGCCGTTTTCCGTTTGAATTCCTTGGATTGCTGAAATAATCTTGTCTTCCTCCCAATAATCGTCTTGATCCGAAAAAGCATAGTATTCATATCCTTTGCAATGCATTAGCAATTCAAAGAAGCTTGCCTCACAGCCCATGTTTTCACCATTTAAGACGGTTATTCTGTCATCCTGCAATCCATTGATCACTTCAAGCGTTCCGTCAGTAGAACCATCATCCCGGACCAAAACGCTTACTTCTACGTTTTTTTGCATTAAGATGCTGTTGATTTGTTCCCTGACGTATTTTTCCCCATTATAGGTCGACATAATCACCAATACTCTATTCATGTTGCTTCTCCAGCCGTTTACCAACGTAATTCCATGCTTTGGCCAGCATCATCGTTATTGCGAATCCAAGAAGTGTGCGTATCACGGTAATCCATGTGGAATTGATATTCTTTAACGCATAATTTAGGGCATACCCAAGATAGATCAATACGATTTCATGAATCAGGTAAGTCTGTCCGCTAATATCGCCTAACGATTTCATAATTCCTTTACCCAAGGAATCTGAAATGATGCCTTTCCTTTGATAAAACAGTATAATGATGCAGACTGCCGGAAGGATTGGCAAAATATTACAGCCAACCCAATATTTCACGTCAAACATGCCATTCCAGTCAATCAAGGCGATCGCCGCGACAAGGATCAATGCAAGAATTTCAAGTACGGTAGCTTTATACTTTTCAATTGAAAATGGATGCATGGAAACAAACTTCCCAAGATAACATCCCAAGATAAAATCCAACGCCCTAAATGCCGGAAAATTATAAGTCAGCATCTTGAATAAATTTATGTCTCCGCATCTGCATGCACAAACATACCATAAGACTATCGAAATTGCCGAGATTAACACGCACATGGCTGCCATGCGCGTAAGCACCGTCCTCTCATCATTTATCTTACGCATGCGTGCTTTCACAAAAGGGAAAATAAAGTACAGAAACAGCATGCAGCTTAAAAACCAAGACAAATTGTTGAGCGAATACTTTACGTCATCCACGGGTATCCAGGCTTGTATCAGCAGAACGTTCGCCATCGTCCTAAGTACGATGCTTGCAATCGCGTGAGACTTCCCCCAAAACCGATACACCAGAAAAGGAAGCGCGCAAAAAGCCATGAGCAGATGCAACAAATAAAGCTTCCGCATCTTTTTTACGGAATATTCTGCACAATCTTTTAAGCGCAGCGGTATTTCCTGATCTGGATGAATTATACTGAGCAAAAAGCCGGACATTACGAAAAACAACTCCACGCCCATGATTCCTCCCGCGGGAATCACTTCTGCGTGATATAAGAAAACAAGCAAAAAACCTATGCCGCGCAAAGCCTGAATTGAAGAATTCTTACCCTTCGTCATGATGTCTCCGTTTATTTCTCTTAAGTATCCTTGAAATCAAATACTGGAAATTCTCATTTTTCCTATAGATCAAATAATAAACGATCGCTGGAATCACGGTACAGATCACGACCCGGATCCCCAACCGTAAGTATAGATTTTCTATTGTAAGCTTAGACACCAGTAAGTAAGTAACGGCCGCAACAAACAGGTTTACCAAAGACTGCTTAAATTGATACGTATAATACTCCTTCCGTCTGTCCAATGAGAAATACAGGCGGAATACAATCGCCACTGACCATACGTAATTACATAAAAACAATGAGATCATAGTCGCCGCAATAATTCCGTACACGCCAAAGAATTTACCCAAGACAACGTTCAGCACGAGGTTTAGCAATGTTTCCGTTAACGCACGATACCGTTGCTCCCACCATAACCCCTTCGCTGATGAATACATGGACCGCATGTCGCCTAACTTTAACAGATAAAAATACACACACAGCATGATGACCACTTCCATGGGAAACATCATGTCCTCTCCCATCCACAGCTGCATAAACGGCTGATAAAGACACAGCATGAATGTTGCGCACCATCCGCCAACAATTAAATACAGGAAATCAATTTTCTTGAGTTCCTCAAAATTCTCGGCGACGCTCTTTGTTGCCACGTGAATGCCGACTCCGCCTATAAAGGCGTTACAGATTATGGCGACACACGTTGCAGCGCCTGAAAGAACCATGTAATAGTTATTATAGATTGCCGTGAACGATAACCCCAAAAATGCCGACACGCATATGCTGTCTAATGCATTTCTGGTCACCAGGCAGGCCTGATTGACAAAAGTGCCAAACACTAATTTCCTAAGGCCTTTCTTGTCACTCTCGGAGATGCTCCCTTGCGGTTTATACTGCGGGAAACACTTTTTTACCCTGTAGGCCAACCACAGATTATTAGCAATGGTAAATACAGGCAATAGTATGGCGAATAAATAATAATTACTCGTCACAAGCAAGACAACCGCCTGAGACGAGGTTAACAAAATCTTAATTACGGAATTGACGGCGCTTTGAATGTCATCTCTCTGATTCACGACAACCAAAGACGTCACGTAAGCAAACAAAAAATAACTAATCGACGCATTAAATAAATAGATCAGATATAAATACGTTAGGTTAACGTCCGCCGGATGTGATCCCTCGATCAAATACGGCAAAAAAGGAATGACCATCGTTCCAAAGAGCAGTATGGCCGCCCCTACGATACGGTAGACTTTACGATAATATCCAAGCAACGCATTAACCTTTTCCACGTCACCCTCGGCGACTGGCTTATACATATTATAGACCATGGCGGCGCCAAATCCCAGCTCCGTCAGGCTCAACACGTTTAAGATGGAGGTATACAGACTTCCCAGGCCCAAATACTGTGATCCAAGAACCATCTGGATCACCAATCGTTCCACAAAAGGACAAATCATCAATATGCTTTTATTAATTACGCCAAAAAGAAGATTTCTTTTTGCTTTTTCAACCACGCCACTCTGCATATTCCATCTTTCCATCAATTATGTTGACCCACTTCAAAATACTTGCTTTTCCTGGAATTGGTGCCTATGGGATAAACATATTCCGCCGTTTCTCCATTCTTCCATAACGCATAAGTAAAACTAAGTTGGTCTCTCTTAGTGAACTTCTCCATTTCAGCCCACCAGGAATCCATAATTTGATTCAACTTTTGATCATCCATCTTGCGAATTAAAACATTCGTTTCAAATAAACCGTAATGCTTAGGAAAACCCTCTTTCCGATAATGCTTCATCTGCTTAAATACTTCCCGGAATTTTGCTCTTCCTTGAGCATAAACAACCTTTGACTCATCATATGCGCAATCCCGGCTTTGATGTAAATGAATCCCAATCGTTTTCCCTTTCAATATCATGGAATTAATGATCGGCCTCACGTCCGTTTCAATGGAAACATTGCCATCAATAAAAATTGTATAGTCATAACCCTTCAAGATTTCGCCGGGATGCGTTTTTATATATCGCGCCTGAACCAACGGCGCGCATTGTTTAATCTTTTCGGGAACGGGTAAAATCTTTATTTTGTTGTCAACGCCACCGGCATCCGCCACCACGTAATAATCAAAATGCGGATCGTAATACGCTTGCTTCCGTATCGTGTCATAATTGCCGGTACAGACGGAATACACGGCTATTTTTAGGTGATCGCACTGATCTTCCGACTCCAATGGCACATATTGATTATCCGTATTTAATAATTTTATATGCCTGTTTCTCTGAAAGACATAACCGCTTATCAAGTATCGCCCAAGCTTTTTCATCATCGTAAGCATGTTGATCTCCTTCTCAATCCAAGAAATCCCTAAATGCCATTCTTCTTTTTTGAACTGCCAATAAAATCCGTTGTTATGACGTAAATGAACACAATTGTCATAACAAAATTATAATCGGAGAACAAATACTTACTCATTGTAAACATAATTCCCTGAAAGAACAGCGTGGCAAGCGAAACATACCTAAGATTATTGCATCTCTTCGATTTGATCATGAAGTGTTTAACTACATATCCTGTTATGGCGCCGATGATAAGTACGCCAAGGAAACCGCCATCACGGTAAAAATATCCAAAGCACGTTACAAAATAGTTCATGTAATCATTGTCCGCCACGGGTAGGTTCGATAACTGAATGTCGTAAATAAACTGGTTTGCCTTATTCAGCATGACTGGATCGCTAATCCCCAAATAGTTCAGCACGCCAAAAAATGGATTCAGTATTCCTTGGAAAGAAGCAAAACCATACAGCCTTTCGCCAAACACGCTGGGTTTCACCAATTGCTTCGTCAAATATGCCAAAGGAGCAGCATAGTAGATGTACAGGCCTCGTATTACCGCACTCTTTCGCTCTATCGTAGACAAAATGCCGATGGCAAGCATTAGCGCGCCCGCCCAAATGATTTGCTTTTTCATTTTCAATGAAATCTTTTTTTCACCCGTAAAGAACAAATAGACCAATGCCCAAAATAACAGGACTATGGCAGATCTTCCACCATCAGAAAAATAGATCAGCAGATTGAGAAATATAACGAGAATAACCTTTACCTTAACTATTTTAGTCTTCATCATGTTTACAAGCATTACGATGGACAGAGCACGAATAAACGGTCTCCCGTAATAAGTAAACAAAACTCCCTCAAACCCTTGCAAGTTGAGTGATTCATCTAATTGCATCAGTCCGCGTGCTCCCTGCACTCCAACTCTGGAGATTGCGGGCATCATGAGTATGATTTTCTGAATAATGAGTACCAAAGCCCCTATAGTCAACACGATCTTCACAATGTCATAACGCAGGATAAAATCCTGTTCCGTCGATTGTTCCGGATCCGTCTTTGTTCTTTTCAAAACAAACTGCGGTGCTATGGTTCCCATGAAAAAACCTACGTTGCCAACCAAAACGATATAATATACTTGAATGTCCGCCTCATGTAAACCATATAATCGTATAACAGACAAAAAGCATATGACGGCCCAATAAAGATGAAATATCGTATCGATGGCAAGCAGTGATCTTGATTTTTGATATTTGATCAACCCTAATAACAGTATGATCAGCGTAATGGCAAGACGCATTATATCCCCCTGCATACCTCACGTGTTTTCAAGTGAGAATTATATTTCCATCCAATTATTTTCCCGAAAGTGATCATTGTTATAATTTCCTTTAGGGGCGATTACAACACCTTGCTCTTTACGCAACCAGTTTCCCCACCACCCAAACGTACTGGGCGACATGATCCCGCATTTACAAAGGTGCATGCCATACATGTCCAAAATCGCCGCATGATTGCCATCGTTTTCAACGTAAACGAAATTGTCATCATCGCCAAACTGTGACTTACACCAGGGAATGTCATCTGAGAAAACATAAAAACACGGATGCTCCGTGGAAGTTTCAAAATAATGGATTGCCCTGTGATAGTATTCCGTGATGGATTTCTCTGAAAAGCTCCCGGGCATGTTCTTTTTTCCCAAAAAATCCCCCCGTCTCACGTGAATTGCGACACTGCTTTCATGGAT
The DNA here is from genome assembly GCA_946414885.1 of uncultured Lachnospiraceae bacterium. Lineage (GTDB taxonomy): Bacteria > Bacillota > Clostridia > Lachnospirales > Lachnospiraceae > Acetatifactor. The sequence goes on along the minus strand of CAMKQH010000002.1, from coordinate 77,444 downwards.
ATTTGCGTATGCGTTATTACAAAGGGGGGTCACTTCTTCACGAAAAGAAAACTCTTTTCGTATTTCATCCTCATAATCCTTAAAATACAACGAAGTTAACCAATAACCATCATAATAGTTTATCATTCCCGCACGATACGGAATGGTTTTCATATACCTACGGCTCCGTTCTTTCACAAAAAACACTTCCGAGGACGCCTTCACGTGAAATCCTGGAACAATCCTTATTGCCTTATTCACCAATTTATTTTCATAAAAATCAACTTCCTTAGGTCTGTTGATCACTTTAAACCGGCTCAGATTAAAATACTCTTCTATTTGGACAGATCTTTTTCCAACGTGTTTGGGTTGGTTCTCATAAAACTTAACGTCAAATGCCAAGTCGTCATTTTTTTCTTTAGCCAGGCAATAACCAAACGCGTATTGAAACATTTGGTTTCCCAATCCTCCCCATAATTTTACAATTATCATTATTCTTTCTACTTTCTAAGGAATTTACCGTAAACCCAATTCTGCAGTCTTACCGGCATTATGTAAATCGCTATTTGCGCCACTAAAACTTTAAGATAATCTCCAAAAGAACTATATCCCATCTTCCAAAACCTGCGAATGGTTGCTACGTAACTCTTGGTATTTTCCCAAGACCTGCGTCTGGCCGACAATTCATTGCTGGTTCTAAACCAAAGCAAGGACTCGTCTATGTTTTCTGCCTGGCAGCCATGAAACAGCATGCGTCCAAACAAATCCACGTCTTGATTCCTTTTCATGTCCGCGTATCCGCCCTCAGCCAGTACGACGCTTTTACGATACATTACCGTCGGGTGGTTAAATGCGGATCTTCTTTTTGCAAATTCATAGATTTCCTTTTGCGTGACCGGCACTTTCCTGCTTGATATCACGTTATCCGTCGTCCCGACAAATTCATCTATGTGGCTTCCAACAATCGCCAATCCGGGATTCATTTCAAACTTCTTTACCTGTTTTTCGCATCGGTCCGGTTTGCTGACGTCATCCGTGTCCATTCGCGCCACAAGATCATTTTTGCACGCCTTTAGTCCTTCATTAAGAGCGAGGCCCAATCCCAAATTTTGAGGATTCACCACAATGCTGAGCTGATCTTTATACTCCTCAACCACTTGACGCAAGTCATCCGTTAACGGTCCGTCTTCAACAAGAACTATTTCGTCCGGTTTTAACGTCTGATGAATCATGGAATCCAATGCCGCCACAAGATATTCCGGTTTTTCTTTGCAATATAATGACATCAACACGCTATATTTCATTACCTGATCATTCCCTTTTCCCTTAGTAGATTCTCGGCATGTTTTTTGAGTTCATCATATTGTTCTTTCGTTACTTTTCCATCTCTTAACAATATGTCTCCGTAATCAAGCGCCGTCGCATTTTCTCCGTCTGTAACGCCATCCTGTTTCACAAAGGCAACCCAGATCGTTTCAATCACCAACTGCACGTCACGCCAGAAGCTGATTTTTTCAATGTACTTCAAATCCCAATTAAACTTTTCTTCCCATGAAATCATGTTGCGGCCTTTCACTTGAGCCAGACCGCTCAGCCCCGGCTTCGCCGTATGCCGCATGCGCTGCTTTTCAGACATGAACACCATATCCCTGACAAGCTGGGGCCGTGGCCCGATAACACTCATGTCTCCCTTAAGGATGTTAATTATTTCCGGCAACTCATCTAAACTGGTTTTTCTAAGCCATTCACCTAATTTAGGCAAACGTTTCTCATCTGGAAGAAGATTCCCCTTCTCATCTTTTTCTTCCGTCATCGTCCTAAATTTATACATAAAAAAAATGGTTTCTTTCCCCGTCTTAGCATCAACGATCCCAGGACGCGGTTGCTTAAAGATAACGGGAGATCCCATCTTTATCCTTACAATGATTGCAATAAGAACATACAGCCATGAAAAACACACAAGAGCCAGACAGCTGCAAGCGATGTCCAATATTCTCTTAACATATGTTTCATAAAATCCTCGCTTGCGAATTAACATCTTTCCGCTCCCACCGTTACGTTTATTTCCTTACCGGTCAAAACATCTCCGTACGATCTCGATCACTTTATCCTGCTGCGCTGCCGTCATTTTTACGTCGCTGGGCAAACACAGTCCCCTGGCAAAAATATCCGCTCCAACGTCTTTGCCGGAAACGGTGACAAATGAATTGTTCTTGTACAAGGGTTGCATGTGCATGGGCTTCCAGATTGGACGGCCTTCCGCGCCAAATGCACAGAGAGCGTCCAAGATTTCCGTGGGACAGCTCTTGCCCGGTTCCGAAACGTACGTCGCACTCTTGTCACTTCGTCTCGTCTCACACATGGCTTCCGGATCGATCGTAATGCAGGAAAGCCAGTGATTTGTCTTACTGCCGGACAGGTACGGATTCATTTTTACGGGCAGGTCTTTGAATCCCTCTGCATATCTCTCATAGATCGCCCTCTTCAGGGCTACGTGTTCTTCCAGATAAGGAAGCTGCCCGCGCACTACTCCGGCGATCAGGTTGCTCATCCGATAATTGTATCCCAACTCCTCGTGCTGATACCAAGGGGCATCCTCACGGCTCTGCGTAGACCATTTTCTGATCTTCTTGGCATCTTCCTCGTCATCGCACAGGAACATGCCTCCGGAGCTTCCCGTAATGATCTTATTTCCGTTAAACGAAATAACGCCGTAATCGCCAAACAGGCCCGTCTGCATTCCGTTGAAGGTCGATCCAAAGCTTTCCGCTGCATCCTCAATGATAAGGGCGCCGTGCGCGTCAGCAATTTCCCTGATCTCGTCCATCTTGCCGGGGGTCCCGTATAAGTGTGCGATCACGATCAGCTTTACGTCCGGATAGATTTCAAAAGCTTTTCTCAATGCAACGGGATCCATGTTCCAAGAATCAGTTTCCGTGTCTATGAAGATCAATTCTCCCGATTCAAAAGAAACCGGGTTTACCGTGGCATCAAACGTCATGTCACTTGCAAATACCTTGCGTCCTTCCAAGGCGCCGTGTCCGACCTGGGGAACCCCGTAAATCTTCTCTGCCGCCAGTCTCATTGCCAGATGGAGCGCTGCCGTCCCGGAGCTAAGGGCTACGGCATGTTTTCTTCCGATCTTCTTCGCGATTTCGGCTTCAATAAAATCAATGTTCTCGCCAGCCGTCGTGATCCAGTTCTTCTGGAAAGCGTCATTGATCCATTTTTGTTCTTCCCCATGCATCGTCGGAGATGCCAACCACAATTTTTCTTCAAATGATTCGATTCCGGAAAATCTGGAATCCTTGCAAAATACGTTCATTTTGTTTACCAGTGCTCCTTTTACTTTGCCTTTGCCCTTCGCCACGGCGATTTGAGCCAAATGATTGCCCCTAGGATCCTCAATGGGCTCACCCAAGTCCATACTCTCGAATAAACCAAATACGGTAAGGATTTGCAGCTCCTTTGCTTTCCCTTTCTCACGTATCCGGTCATGACTCCGAGAACGTCCTCGTCCTTTATGCCATATTCCTTATTGATGCAATTATCTCCTAACAGCACGTAATCCGCATCCCTTACCTGCACGATGCGATGCAGCACGTACTGTCCCGGCGGGCGTCGATACAATATCACGTCGTATTTTTTGCATCGCGCCTGCGTTTTCCGCTCAACAATAAAAAGGTCACGACCCTGTTTCAAAAGCGGAAGCATGCTCGTGCCCACGTTGCGGTAAGTAAGACTGCCATTTTTCTCAAGATACTCTTCATACGTCAAGTGATTCATTCCAATAGCCCCGCGCTCTCAAATGCCTCAATCACCTTTCGGGCATTCTCTCTTGCCACGTCCGCCGTGACGTCATACTTCTTTGTCATTTCATCCACGATCGCGTCAAGAGTTGTCTCGCGTTTTAGCAGTCCGGCCACGAAACCTGCCGATTGATTCATCCGGATCAGGCCATTAAAACGGCTTGTTCCGTTACCAGCATCAACCGCCATTACCTGACCATCCATTTCATTTGTGATCACGCCTTCTTTGAGTTTCATAAAGGTTTCCTTCCTTAAGCCCATAATAACCCTATAGTATATTATCATAAAGAGCGCAAACCTTCAACAACAATCTCGGCAGTTTTTCAAACAAAAAATGGGGAATGGTTTCCCATTCCCCAAATACGATAATTTTATTTTCCTTCCACAAAGGCTTTCGCGGAATCACCGTAGCGCATCATTGCGTCAAGAAGGTTGTCGAGGGCCTCGTCCACGTTCCTTATGGATTTCACGTACGACTCGATGCTGTAGCGATAGGTATTGCTGACTTTCTTTCTTCCCAGCATCATCGTCGCATATATCGTCTTTCTCATTTGTCCTGCATTCAGGGCTCCAAAAGTTATGTAATTCACTCCCTCGCTATCGATCACGTTCGGATCTGCCGCATACTCGCCAATGACGTCCAGCCCTGCTTCGTCGCTCGTGATCACCATCCGAAGTCCCGTAAATTCGCTCGCAGTATACTTAAACTGCACGTTCACCGCCGCTTCGAGGAAGAGTGCCGCCCTATCAATGCTAGCCAAGGCATCTTCTTCGTCCACGACTGCAAAATTCTTTTTCTTCACGCTTTGATAGGTCATCTCCTTGGTTACGTCCGTTCCCATGGCGAGTTGAGCCGGTGTCAGCCGCGAACTGACCAGAGCGTTTGTCTTGTAATTCACGTACTGCTGTGCTGCCGAGCCATAGAGCAAAATGTCCACCAAAAGTCTTCGGAGGGATGCATACTTCTCTTTCTGGTACTCTTCATTGCCAAGCAAGTTATAGCAATAGTCCGCCACGGAATACGTTAACGAAACGCCCGTTACGTCCTCGTCAAAAGCATTCAATGCGTGCGGCACTGCCGTCACCGCGTCACCCATCTTTTCCGGCGACACGCGGTAAGTAAAGATCATGAGGTCCCCGTCGATTCTATAATCCGTTAGCATTCCCTTATTCTCATTTTGGATCACCAAGAGATACGGATCGTGATATGCTTCCATCGCCGACGTTGGCACCTTAAAATCGATCGCAATCGTGTCATACAGCGTCAAAGATTTCCTTGAGATCTTCAGTTTACCATCCGACAAAGGATCTTCACTCACCTCTGCCATCACTGCCACGTCGTCCAGATTCAGGCGGTACATGTTGGTCGAGTCGTAATGGCGGAATCCAAGATAGATCGATTGTCCCGCATACGAGGAAAGATCCACCTCATAGCGCACGTACGTGGGCGTTGCAGTATAATCGCCGCCAACCTTTCTCATGGCCTTCACGTTGTTGGTTGTCCCAACGTAAACGGCCATTTTCTCATTCGGATAATCCGGGTCATCCGCCTTGATCCAGAAGGACAGCTTCGCCTTGGGCGGGATCGATATTGCAGGACTAACGGCCCAGTTATTCGGAGTGAGCGGTTCGGTGTAATACGAAGCGGAAGTCAATGCCCGGGATTCCGAGTGATAATACGTGTTACCGTTTTTATCCACTTTTTGACTGCTAGCCAATACGTACCAGCACTGTCCGTCGCCGTCCCAGTCCTCCAAAGACCAGCCCGCCGGATTAGAACCGCCTTCAAAATCTTCATAGTAGACAAGTCCCTTAGGCAACTCAAACTTTGCTTCTATGGTAACGTTGCCTTCCGGCATGACAAAGTCATATTGTGTTTCATTTACCTTTTTCACCGTGATGCGTTCGCTTCCTTGCTTTACGCTCAAGGATTCCATCTGCCGGATGCCGTCTGGTATGATCGTAAGGGTCACGATGCTTCCGGCCTCGGCAAATTCACTGTCTGCAACTACCTTACCATTGGTCGTGGTGTTGGAAACCGTAATCGCAAATTGTTCCTTGGTCTGAAGTTCCACGGCATCCAGGGCTACGCCGCGTCCATACCAGTCCACGGCCGCAAAGCCGATTTGCACGTTTTTCTTTTTTACCGTATCCGGCAAATAAATTGTTTGCTCAGTCCACGTTTCGTGTGCCTTATTCGTATAAAACAATTCCTGCCAAGAGCCACCGTTTACGCGCCAATACACGCCAAATTCGTCCGTGCCGCTCCCCCATCTCCGGTTCACGTAGGCAAAGCTCAGAACGGGCACTTGGGTAACGCCGCTCAGATCAAGCGTAGGCGTGATCAGCCATCCGTGACACCTTGAAGCGCAATGAGTGATCAGCGCATTGTAATTTCCGACGTACGCCCCCGTGCCGGATTCATAATCTCCCGTTCCAACTTCCCATCGGTAGCCGGAATCATCGCTTTCGAGCGTCCACCCTTCCGGAATGGCACCACCCTCAAAACCCTCCTTAAAACTTGAAAGGCCCGTAGTCCCAGTCCCGGCAGGATTGGGGCCTGCGGCCTGCGCTTCCATGCTTGTGAAGAACACCGTCAAAGCAACCGTCAACACCAAAAAATAGGATTTACGTATCTTTATATTCATTGACGCACCTCCTTAAAGTTTTAAAAATTATATCAGATTTTCCCCAAAATCGCAACATAATGACGTGACGTTGCCACCACGTAAATTCACGCTCTAAACAAAAAAGAAGCGCGGGTTCCCGCAGGATCCCGTGCCTCTTTTTGTGCAACTCAAAAGCTTATCTATTTAACTCTTCCACAAAGGATGCTGCAGAATCACCGTAGCGCATCATTGCGTCAAGCAACAGGCCAAGGTTCTCGTAGCCCTCCCTGTTCGTCATGGATGCCGCGTAGGATTCGATGCTATACCGGAACGTGTTGCTGACCTTTTTATCACCCTGCATCACGGTCGCATAAATAGTCTTTCTCATCTCGCCGGCATTCAGGCAATCAACGTTCACGTAATAAAGCCCATTGTCGTCAATGATTTCCCGGTTAGCCGGATACTCCGCGATCACGTGCGTGCAATTCTCGTTATCCGTGATCACCACGCGGAGACCCGAAGGATCGCTCGTTGAGAACTTAAATTGTACGTTCACCGCAGCCTCAAGGTAAAGCGCAACCGCATCAATGTGAGCCAGTGCATCTTCCTCTTCAACCTTCAAATACTCCTTTTTCCTGACGGATCGATACGTCATCGCCGCACTCACGTCCGTTCCCATTGCGCGCTGCTCGTCTGACAGGATTTTGCTTGCCAGCTTATCCGTCTTATAATTCATGAAAACCTGCGCCGCGTCGCCATAGAGCAGGATGTCGACCAAGAGTCTTCTGAGAACCGCATAATCGTCAGTCTGATATTTCACGTTGCCTAATATGTTTATGCAATAATCCACGACGGAATACTCCGTGCTTTTGCCCGTCACGTCTGCTCCATATGCATTCAGCGCGTGCGGAACTGCCGTCACCTTGTCACCCATTTTGTGCGGCGCAACCCTATACGTAAAGATCAATATCGTTCCGTCATCACTCGTCGCATAATTGGTAATCCTATCCGTTGCGCCATTTTGCGTTACGACAAGATAAGGATCATGATATCCCTCCAGCGCCGACGCCGATATCTTAAAGTCGATCGTGATGGTATCGTAAAGCGTCAAAGACTTCTTCGAAATCTTCAGGTGATCATCCATGAGGATAAGCTCATCCACAAACTCTGCTACCAGATTCCGGTTCTTATCAGCCGTAAAGACGTACGTTGCATCCTCGGAAACAACCTCGCCGTTTTCCTTCCACGCAACGAAGAAGCAGCCATCCTTCGGCGTCGCCGTCACCGTTACCTTGTCCGCCTGGATCCAAGTGTTGGACGCGATGGAAACGGAGCCCAGCGCCGTATCACATTGCACGGTAACGGTATAGCGTTCCGGCGTCGTCTCGTAAACAATGACGCCTTTGTCCACGTATACCCTTCCGCCGCCGCCCTTCTTTAGCTTGTCACAATTGCTAACGTCAAGAACCGATAACTGATTATTCGTGCAATTCAAATAATCCAGCATTGGGTTCTCGGAAACATCCAGCTGAGTAAGTGCATTCCCTTTGACAGATAAAGTTATAAGCTCTGAAAGATTAGAAAGATGAATGCTCGAAAGATTACAGTTTTCTACGTATACGCGCTCTAATAACGCATTGGCACTCAAATCTAATTCCGTCAATAAAGAAACATCACTATAGTGCAACTCGATGAGCTTTGTAAGCAGACTGAAATTAAGGTCCGTAAGCTTCGTCTGATCACATTGCAAATACAGCAGATTCGGGCAGCCGTTCAGATTCAAGAATGCCAGGTCAGGATTCGTATCACACCATAAGTATTCCAGGTCAGGATGCGTCCCTAAAGTCAGACTTGTTAGTTGACAATTTGAAGCTGAAAACTGCGTTAATTCACTCAAATCACTTACGTCAAGCGTCTTCAAAGGATTTCCGCTTAAATCAACAATCGATAATTTCTTATTATTCTTCAAGTTTATGTCAGAAATAGAATTTCCCGTAATATACAGCGAAGTGAGCTCACTGTTTTGACTTACGTTCAATTTTGTCAACTGATTGTTTCTACAGCTTAAGGTTAGCAGCTTAGAATTCCTGCTAACGTCAATGGAGGTAAGATTATTATCATCGCAAAGTAAATAGTTCAATTCATAAAAATATTGGACGCCCTCCAGATTTGAAATTCCCAAGCCATTACATTTAAGATTATTGGCCCGACTTAATTCCCTTTGACTTAATTTTCCGTCACCGTCCTTGTCAATTTCATCACTTCTCAAATACGCGCGGAACTTATCATCCGGAATAAGCTCCTTCACCAGCGGCAGCTCCGTATATTCCCACTGCGCGGTCACCGTCACGTCATCCGTAAACCGGAACTGCTTTCCAGGCTGGCAGATCGTCGGATCCACGCTGTCACCGTAGCCTACCTTCCAACCGATGAAGGTCGCGTATTCATTGGTAAAACCACACTCGGGAAGCGTGTAAAGGGAATCATATTCTACCCTCTGATCCGCCATGGTGCCCTGTCCGTAATTTCCCTCAAAGTGAATCCTCACCTTCTTTGTCTCAAACACGGGAGTCAGGACGCGGTCCCCCTCCGCGGCAAAGGTGTAGTTGGGCAGACCATAGATTCCTGCCCCATTCTCTTCCCACTGCTTAAATTCATAGCCCGAAAAGGGAACTGCCTCCAGCGTCACAATGCTGCCGTAGTCGCAGAAGTACGCCGCTTGGACGCTTCCGTTAAATTTTACTTCTCCCTTCCGTTCCGAAGTCGATCCCAGATCCACCATGATCAAGCAGACGGAAAGCTTCCACTGTGCGTGGAGCGTCACGTCCCCGGTAATATCGATACTGGTGCCCGGCTGATAAACTTCCGTTCCATCTCCAACGGTCCAGCCGATGAAATCATGTCCCGTCCAGGTGAACTTGCAAGCGGGCAACAGATATTTCTCAAACTGCCGCACCTGCTTGTTCCCCATGGTTCCCTCACCGCCGTTTGCGTCAAAGGAAACCACGCACGTGACGGGCTTATCCCTAAATACGGGCGTTAGCCTAACCACGCAACCTACGTTAAGCCCCGCCTTAATGGCCGCGTTCACCGTTTTCCGATCGCTCGCGCTCAGCTTCATCGGATCTATCTCACTGAAGAAGGTTTCAGAGAGCGTGTCCTCATAGGAATACGTGGTAACGTCAAAACCTCCAATCGTACTCTTGGGAATTGCAAATTGAACCGTAACGGCCCAATAATCAAGCTCTTTCCCGTCTGGGATGCTTGGTCTCAGAAGAACGTACTTTCCAGGCCTCCAGTTCCTGATCACGTCGGAATACTCCGCATTTAAGCCCGGCCTTTCCATGGGATCATCCACGGTGAGGCCCAATCCGTTTTCAATTCTAACCGCATAGCTGCTAAAGCTCCAGTCTGCCGCCTCTTGAACAACGTATGGAATCTCAAATACTGCGTGCGTTGCCGTGCTTTGGTCAGCAAGCTTCGTCGCCGTCACGTCGGATCCGCTTACGTTCTTTACCGTGCAGCCAGCGTCATCCGCGAACTCATATCCGTCGGTCAGGTCAATGCTGATCCGAATTTTCATGTTCGCGTCCTTAACCAGCTTCCCCTCAAAAAGCGTTCCGTCCGCCGTATGCCACTGCACGGATCCAGACTGATACTCTGTCGTGCGTCCTCTGAAATCACGCAGTCTTACGCCGGTAAAGGCATTGGCGCTTCTTCCCGCCACGGCCTTGTTCAGGTTCGTGATTTCCGCAGAGATATCCTTCACCTTTTTGGCCACGTGAATCTCGGCCTCGGAAGACTTAATGGTATACCCATTGCCCTTGATCTTGCAGTATACCTTCATGCCGTCAAGGTCAGCCGTCACGTTGGAAAATACCATCTTATGCGTGTTTCCGCTTTTCTTAAATTCTATGTCCGCCCAGCCCTGCTCCATAATGTAGTCGCTGGTATATCGATTATTCTCATCGTCCACCACGTACCACGTGCCGCTTTCCGCATTCTCCACGGTAATGGCATAAGCATGCTCTGTGCCAAGGTAAGGGAAGGTGTAAGACTCCAACTGCTGCGTGATCTTGGGACTATTTGGATCGCTGATCTCAATATTTCCGCTGAGTTCCGTAACGTTAAGGTCGCTTACTACATTGCCATCAACAGTTACTATTGACCCCTCTTTTATAAAGCTGCTTATTTTATTATATCCAGAGCTTCTTAATAATTTGACGGTGCAGTTATTTAAAGAAATATCTCCTTGCCCATCAATGGTGATTTGTGTAAATAAACCGCCATTAATACAATAGTTTGTTACCGATCCAGAGGAAAAATAGCGATTATCACAAATTTCCCCAATAAAAACACCATCATTTATGGTAACGGTTCCACCCGAAGCACCACTAGTAATGATCTTACCCAACGCTCCCGTAACCTCAAAGATTCCGCCATTAATGATCAGATCACCCTGTACGCTACTAGTATACTTGGGTTTCATATGAAAAATATCGCCATATCCGTTATAGCCATGGCTTATGGAACAATAGATGGAGCCTCCCCCAATACTATCGTCAATAATTAACGCCCCTCTTAGGATAACGAACATTGCAATGTCTGTTGACGTGGACTTTCTGGACATCTTGTGTCCGGCAAGATCTATGCGAAGGAAATTAGGTCCATTATCCTTGCCAACAAACATCATCAAATCATCATTGACGTTATCTGTCGATATAATGTCTTGGCCTAATTTATAGCATACCGGATTTTCACTTGAACCATAATCCCAGGCATCATTGTAATTAACTAAACTAGCTAATTCCGCATAGGTATACACCACGTACGGATCCTCTTCCGTACCCGTGCCCGTATACGCCAAGGCCTTTGCATTCATCACCAGGAACACAAACGCCATGCACGCGATCGTTAGTACTGTTTTGAACTTCTTCAACATGTTTTCTCCTCCCGTTGCCGTTTTTGAAATACCTAATTCTTGCTCAAAAACACTTTCTCACATACTATTTTATCACGATGCGCGCAACAAAAAAATGTGCCAATCGGCACATTTTTTCATATTTAACATCCTCAATTGTAAAGAAATCCTTGGCTTCCGTCATTTGAACCTAATTATCATTTCCGCCTTTTCACCCGTAGCCTTTTGCCTGGCTTCCGTTTTCCGCCTCCCGGCGGTACTATCCGCACGCTTTACTACCGCCTGGCTTCCGTTTTCCGCCTCCTGGCGGTACGATCCTCGCACTTTACTACCGCCTGGCTTCCGTTTTCCGCCTCCTGGCGGTACTATCCTCGCACTTTACTACCGCCTGGCTTCCGTTTTCCGCCTCCAGGCGGTACGATCCTCGCGCTTTACTACCATTCTCCAACAAACTACCGCCCACACGTTAGAAGCGCATCACGATCCCGAGTCTTCCGGCCTCGGCCACGAGCTCAGTCCTTGTGTGGAAGCCAGTCTTTTTCAGCATGTTCTCCACGTGGCGCTTGATGGTTCCAGCGGAAATGCCAAGCCGCGCTCCGATCTCCGCGTTGCTGTCGCCCGTGATCAGTTCTTTCAGGATCTGCAGCTCGCGGTCCGTAAAGTCATGATTTGTCACCGCTCCGATGGATACGCAGGGCGTCTCGTCAGGATAGATACTCTCTCCCGCCATGGTACGGTCGCAGACGTTCAGGATCGTGTCCTTCTGCGCCTCCTTGTACCAAAACGAATCCACGCCAATCCGCCGCGCCCTTTCCAGCCAGGAAAATTCCGGCATGGAAGTCACGATGATCACCTTGATCTGCGGGAATTCCCTCTTGATCTCTTCCGCAGCGTCAAGTCCATTGCTTCCAAGGGCCGTGCAAACGTCCATCAACACCAGGTCGATCCCGCCGGCCCTGCAAAGATCCACTGCCAATGAAGCATTGGTCAGCGTGCCTGCAAGCTCATAATTTTCACTCGATTGAATATAGATTTCAAAGAGTTGTCTTGGCATCTCCTGATCTTCCACGATCAACACCCGATACGCCATCTTTCATCCTCCGTACGCAATATAATCCCATCGTCCTCACTCATCCGCGCAAGCAATTTCATTCGCTCCGACGACCTTGTGTTTTCCCCCAACCGGATCATCCGCGTGGGCATTTTCATCTACGCCCGCGGTATCCGCACCGTGAGGCAAAACTCCGGCTGCGACGCGATCTCCATGCTTCCGCCGGCCCTTTCCAGCCGTTGCCGAAGATTGACAAGTCCTCCGGCCGCCCGCACGGGCTCCGCGGGGGGAATGCCGTCATTTTTATAAGTGACAGTCTTCGTCCCGTCAGTCTCTGCCTTCGCCGTGACAAAGAGTTTTTGCGCCTTGGCATGCTTTACGGCATTGACCATTGCCTCTCGCGTCGCCGCCACAAAGAGCGCCAAAGCTTCCTGCGTCATTGTAAGGTCCCCATCCGTCAACAATTCGATTCCCATGGATGCCGCGATGACGTGAAGATCCCTAAGCGCTTCCGCATCCGAAGTCCCTTGGGCTTCCCGGCAAAGGAGCAATGCATTGTTTTTCCAGGCGAGAAGCGCCTTCTTTCCTTCCTCCACGTCACCCCTGGCCATGGCAGTTCTGGTCGCCAAAAGGAGACGGTTCATCTCGTCATGAATACTCATTTTGGCAGAGAGGATCTCCTCCCTGCGAACGGTATCCCGCTGTTCTGCATGATATTCCGTCAAATGCTTTTGGAATTCCCGTAGCCTTTCGTTTTCTGCCTGAAGCTGCCTCGTTTTCCCATAAAGCTCCGTCAGGTCAGCCGCCAGGATCTCCCATACTTCCTCGCCCGCAAACGATACCCTGCGTTTGGAAAAGCCTTTGGTCCGGCCGTTCCCCATGGTGATGATCTTCGATTCATCCTTGCCCAAGACCGCTCCGGCAAATTCTTCCCCGTTGCGCAGGGCCCTTCCCGTCAGCATCCTGCAGATCTCCTGCATGCTTCCGTTCACCAGAATGCACTGTCCGCCCTCGCGATAATAACAAATTCCTTCCGTCAGTTTTTCAAAACTCTCCTGAATGGACAAAGGCGTAACGTGCATTTGATTCCAGCGGAGATTCCCGTAGGAATTCCAGACTGCGATCCCCCAAAGGGGCAAGAACGCCAGCCAAAGCTGCCACGGTCTTATCGAAGTCTCGAAGCCCTTAAGCACCGCATAGGCGAAGCTCAGGATCACCGTACCGGCACAGACCAGGCACAGGGAAATGATAAAGAATAACCGCTTTTTTTGCCGCAGCGAAAGCACCAGATTACATATGCCCAGCAGGAACAGGAAAATGCTTACCGCACCGATTCCGTTCCAATGCCAAAGAGTTTCCGCGTTTCCATTGATCACCGGACTTCACCCCCTTCCAAGAGGGAAAGTCTTGCGTAGCATGCGTCGTCCTCCCATTGCAGGGAAACCGCCGCCGCCAAGTCTTCCGGAAAATCAATTCTTTCTCCTTCCAGAACCACCTTGCACTCAGCCTTTGTAAGACGCACGTAGACGCCACGCAGGTTTTCGCCCATGCACTCAAGCATTCTCTGCAACGTCTCATAAGCGTTCAGGGCCAGCCGTGATGCAATCTCGCCCTCCGACTCATCCCTTTTGGACACGCTGACGCCAAGCTCCGAAAGGGCGTGCAGGGTTTCGGACGTTGCAAGGTTCAATTCCACGACTGGAAGCGTTTCATGTCCCTCCGCCAGAAGCATCAGATTGGCAAATCTCTTTAAGAAAGTGCCGTAAAAGCAAATCCAGCGCATGCTCTCCTGATACCCCTCATTTTCCGCCATCTGCTCTTCCGCCATCTGCGCAAGTGATGCTATCTTCTGTGACCTTGTCCGTACTGCTTCCGCTATCTTGTCATATACCCGGTTCTTCTCATCTATGGCGGCTCTTTTGATCTGATCCTCATTCTTTAACCGGATCAATTCCGTTTCCTCCGACAGCCGCTCTTCCAATTCCTTCAATTCCTCATTCAGTGCGTTTAGCTTGGAGACGTCGCTCTGCCAATAGACGAAGCCTCCGCGGATCGGCGCACGCCGGAGCACTGTATTTTCATTAAGCTGCACGTCGGCGTTCATTTGCTCCTTAGTGAGTCTGACTGCCGTTGCGGATGAAAATTTTACGTTTCCGTCTGCGTCCGTGATCTGCACGGCAAGGTCACTGTTGTTGAACAGCTCGTCATAGCCCTCGTTCGACGGGATCAGGCCAATGCAAATGCAACATTCCCAGAAACACGCCACGACAAAGCTTGCGACTTCCGGGAACTCAACCACGTTAATTCCGTTCCATTTGGGCGGCATTCCGAGGACATAAAGAAAAGAATACAGAAAACCCAATCCAACGGGAATCAGTGGCACCCAGAACAAGCGCTTCCCAAGGGAGACATGACATTTCTTTGTCAGCACAACCACGGATCCCGCAAATATCAGGATCGTCCATGCCGCCACCGCGTAATAGACAAGGCCATACTGATAATTCGAATCCCAGTTTTGAAGTCCGGGCAAAAAACGGAAAACCATTTGATGAAGGTCATTGGTCAACACACATGCCAAAAGTCCCCCGGAAACGATTCCCGTGAGCGCGCGCAGTCTCTCAAAAATCTTTTTTCCGTCGGCGTCCATGGCCAGAGCCGCCCAGAAGGATATCGTCGGTAAAAAGAGCATGGGGAAATAGTAGAGATACCAAAGCATCCTCCCCGCCAGGTCGTTTCCATGAAAGGCATAGTACTTTAGACACCGCAGCAAAAAAAAGATGACGATCATCCACGCGACCGCCGTGAGCAATCTGCGCATCCTACCGTCAGCAATCCGGTTTGACAGTCTTCCCGCGTAAGCGACGGCAAGACTGACGTAATATACGGACGTCAAGGTTTGCATGGGCGTATTCCGGTTCAGCACGTCAAAAAAGCCTCCCAAAAAGAGAAGCAGCAAAAACAAGATCATGTGACGAAACGTTTTCTTGACTGGTTTTTTCATATTCCACCAACGCAAAAAGGCCCGCGGATGCAATTCCCCGAGCCACGCTTGCGCTTATTCTTAACTAATGTTTTTACATTAAGGTTCTTCTTCGTCTGGTGTTGTATCATCCGGAAGCTGAATACCATTAGTAGAAGAAGTGCTACTGGTAGTAATAACGTCCTCAACTTCAAAACGGATAACTTCTACTGCAATTTCATCAAATACTTTCTTGTTCACAATAGAACCTCCTTACTCATAAAAAGATTATAACTGGTTTTATTATAGTATAGCTTGCTTAGTTTGTAAAGTTTTTTTTATCGTTTTTCAAGTCTTGTCACATTTCCGGTCCGTTCTGTCATCCTCGTGCACGACAAGTCCCAAAGCCTTCGCATTGACCGCCAGCTCCAGTCTGTTCACGTAACCTGTTTTATTAAGCATGTTTTGAACGTGCCTCTTGACCGTGTTGAGGGAAATGCCATACTTTTCAGCAATCTCCTCGTTAGAACGATTCGTTGTAAGTTCCCTAAGGATTTCCAATTCCCGTTCCGTCAGGGCGGATTTCATCGTGTCGCCAAATTCCGGATCCGGTGCCTCACCAGGATACACGGACTCGCCGCGCATGGTGCGGTCCATGACCTCCAAAAGAGAACTCTCATCATATTCCTTGAACCAAAAACTGTCAATCTTCGCCTTCTTCGCCTTTTCGATCCACTGGTACTCAGCGGTCGAAGTAGCTAGTATGACACGGATTTTAGGATCATTATTCTTAATGGTCTCAGCGCACGTAAGTCCGTCCAGCCCGCGTTTCATCATGACGTCCATAATGACAAGGTCCACCGGATTTCCCCTGCAGTAATTCACGGCCTGCTCCGCCGTGGCAAGGGACGCCGCAAGCTCATACTCCGAGGACATCTTAACGTACATTTCAAAGAAGCCTCGTGCCACGTACTGATCATCCGCAATTACCACCTTGATCTTTTCGCCCACTTTCCCACCTCCTCCACACTCATTATACACAAAATGCGGGTGATTTTCATCACCCGCAAGAACCATTTTTTAATAAGGGGCACGGGGGCGGTTCTACTGACCCATATGCCATGATTTATTGCGTTGATCCAGCGAATACTGCCGCGCTGTCACCATAACGCATCATTGCGTTAAGCAGGTTGTCGAGATTCGGAAATTCCCTGCCCCTCATGGATGCGACGTAGGACTCGATGCTGTAACGGTATGTGTTGCTGACTTTCTTGGTTCCCTTGATCACGGTCGCATAAATGGGCTTTCTCATTTGACCTGCGTTAAGAGTGGCAAAGGTTACAACGTAACGTCCATTATCATCTACGTTGCTCACCCTAATCGGGGATGCGCCGATCACGTTCTGTCCATTCTCATCATCCGTGATTATCACGCGAAGCCCCGTCGGATCTTTCGTCATGATCTTAAACTGGACGTTGACTGCCGCCTCAAGGTACAGTGCCGCTGTTTCAATGCTTGCCAGCTCATTCTCCGCATTCACCTTCTGGAAGTTCTTTTTCCTTATGCTGTTACACTTCACGTCCGTATTTACGTTCGTTCCCATGCTTCTTTGCTCATCCGAGAGGAACGCGCTGACAAGACTGTTTGTCCTATAGTTCGAATAGACCTGGGCCGCGTCGCCATAGTGCAAAATGTCTACCAACAATCTGCGGAAGGCTGCCCACTCATCTCCTTGGTACTTTTTGTTACCAAGCATGTTCTTACAATACTTCTCGATGGAATACTCCGTGGACACTCCCTCAACCAACTGACGATCAGAGTTATAGGCGCATGGCACCACCGTGATCACGTCGCCCATCATTTGCGGCGCCACCCTAATGCTGAAAACCAAGTGTTCGCCGTCACTGCTAACGGAATACTCCTCATTCACGCTCTCCGCGCCATTTATCGTCACCAAAAGGAACGGATCCTCATACCATTCCGCCACTGCCGCCGGCACCTTAAAATCTATTGCAATAGTGTCATATAACGTCAGGGATTTTTTTGCGATCACAAGCCTGTCATCACGGATCACGTTTCTGGTTTTAAACCATCTGCTGATCATAATCTGCCCGTCGTCAACGGGGATACATTCGTAACGATACGCGGCGCAATTATATTCCAGCTCCTTCTCTTTATCTCCGGAAATGGAAGCAAGATACTCACTGTCAATCATCTGCGCGATCTCTCCGTTGACTCTGATCTTTCCCTTATACATTTCCTCGTCAGTTACAAGTACGTAGGGAGAAACCGATCGCAAGAAGCCTATGTAATAATACAAGTAGCCACCTTCAAACTCCGTTCCCGGATCGCAAATGCTTTGGGGTTTGCCGTCTAACGAATACTTTACCCACATTTCGTCGGCGAGTTCGTAATTCACGTTTGCCGGAACGCTCGCAGCAGTGACTACTTCTCCAACCTTAGGCTTCTTTAGGTTACAAATTTCCAAATCTCCAAAGTATTCGATGACCCAGCCTTCCGCCTTAAACGCGCCGGTGATCCATAAGGTGCCGTCCGCATCCCGGTATCGCTCGGTGACGCACTCGGAATCCCCATTGATAAATACCGGCAATTCCTCCGCCGACAAGTTTTCCGAGTCCGCAGCACTGGGGAATTCATATCCATGCTTTGCCTGCAAATGCACCCTGTAATAATATGTTTTTCCCCTGACAAAAGTATTAACCGGGCTTTCGCCGTTACTCTTTGCATACCAGCCCTGACTTAGGATCTCATAACGATTCTCATCCACCACGAATACCTTGCCGTTTGCATTCGAACCAGACTCTTTATCATAGGGAAGCGTCAGGGAATCGATGCTTACGTGCTTGATCTTATAGCCCCCCACGTGGTAATCAATGCACATGTGAGGAAGCGTCTCACCGTAATGATCCCGGTCCGTCCAACCGAGCGTCCCCGAGTACGTCGTCATTGGACCGGCACAGATCTTATGATGGTCTCCGTCATAATAGGTGATTCCATCCTCCGTCTCAGTAAACACGTAGCCCGTCTTTGGAATAAATATCACCACAAGTTTATAGTCCTCATTACGTGCCACGGTCGCGCCGTCATCCCTGTGAACGGATTGATCTCTCTCCCGGATCCAGTAAGCATCCAAAATCTCATATCCCGAGCCATTAGTTGTGATCTCGCTTGTCGCCGGAAGCGGTTCTCCCGCCTCCAAAGCGGGGAGTTTTCCCTGAACGTAAATATTGGATACGGGCTTATCCTCGATGACGTACTCCGGTGAGCGCACGGTGATCCAGCAATCCAGATACGTTCCCATGACGTTCACGTCAAGCACCTGCCATTTCTCACCGTTAACCATAACGGTGGGGCGGTCAGGCGTTTCGTAAAAGAACGGGAAGCGATAGTCAGAGGTATCCTTGATCCGCACCGGAACGGTATAGCGGTACGTTCCTTTTTGGAAAGTTTCATGCATCTTTACGCTGACCCACTTGTCCCCTTCCTTGCGCTCCCACTTTGCGTTGTCAGCATCAAATTCATAGAGGGCGTCTTCCGCCACGGTAAACTTGGGCCAGTAGGCCATGTCATACATATAGTATTTGTCATGGTCTACTTCCGCATTGATCTCCGTCACTGACGTTCTGTAATGTCCCCAAATATCCACGTCGGTCTCCGGGAAATCCGCGTGCCTGTAAATCGTGTAGACCCTCGGGCCGTCCTTTACCGTCCATTTTCCGATCTTCTTATCGTCATACGTAAATCCCGGCTTCACGTCATCATAAGACCGGCAGATCAAAACCATGGTATTGACCCGCTTTAGCGCCAACGAATTTTCTTCAACAAATGCTCCATACCACTGGACCGGAGTCGCCGATGTAGCATTAACAACGCTGCGAAGATCCACGGTAACGTTACCCGCGGTATCAATGATCAAACCTTCCTTCACGTTACTAAGGCAATCCGAATAAAGTCCGATGACCCTGTTGTAGAATCCATCCGTTTCCGTCTTCACGTTAATGGACGCGGAATCCAGGATCTGGAGGACGCCATCCGAATAAACGCCGTAAACATTGCTCTTATTGCTGCCGGATTCATTCGTCAGGTTGATCGTCAGGTCCGCGTTACCCTTCAACGTAAATCCGCCATTTGCGTGCTCTGACTTTTCCGACTCTATGCCATAGGTAGTTACCTTTTTTACGCCGTCCGTCTGAGTGGTTACGTTGACCACAAGGCTGCCATTTGCCGTCGAATCGATGGTAAGAACGCCAGGATCACATTTCACTCCATATAACACGTCGTCATTCTTTCCAGTGTTCGTGATCACGCTCGACCCCTCCAGCACAATGGTCAGGTCATGGAGCGTTTCGTGCTCCGAATCATCTGGCACTTCAAAGGGACCGCCGCTGTAATCCACAAGCCACAGGGTCCCCGTTCCGGCGTCAAAATACGCCGTGCAGCCGTCCAGACCAAACTCGGCGTTTTTCACCAGTTGGCCGTACCGTACGTATTTCGTTTTCGAGTCAAGCTTTCCGAGAAGATTTCCGTCCTCGTCGTACACGTTGACCTGCGTCGCGCCGTCCGCCAAGACCCTTGCCGCCGTCTGGGGCAGCAAGGCGACCGCAACGCAGATCATCGCCAGAAATCCCATGATTCTTGCAATTAATCTTTTCATGATACCGTCTCCTTCCCCTCCGTAAGGCTTAATTTCCAGAAGCAAATACAGCGGCAGAATCGCCGTAGCGCATCATCGCATCGAGCAGTTGATCCAGATTCGGATAACCCTTGCCCTTTATGGATGCAACATAGGATTCAATGCTGTAGCGATACGTGTTGCTGACCTTTTGCTTTCCCTTCATCATTGTTGCATAAACCGTCTTGCGCATTTGGCCTGCGTTTAAGCCTCCGAACGTAACGTAGTATCGACCCTTGTCATCGATCTGATTTGCATCTGCCCTAAGATCACCTATCACGTTCGTTCCATTCTCATCGTCTGTGATCACCATGCGAAGTCCCGAAAGATCATTGGCAGTATATTTAAACTGAATGTTGACTGCAGCCTCCAGGAAAAGTGCCGCCGTCTCAAGACTCGCGCGACGATTCTCCTCGTCCACTGTCGCATATTCCTTCTTTTTTACGGATTGATAGTTCATCGAGGCGTTCACGTCGGTGCCCATGTTCCTCTGCGCATCCGTAAGGAAATTGCTGACAAGGCTGTCCGTCTTATAACCCGTATAAATCTGCGCAGCATCGCCGTAAAGCAGGATGTCCACGAGAAGTCTTCTGAAAGTTGCCCAGGCAGCATCCTGATACTTCTCACTGTTCAACAAGTTTTTACAATATTCCGCCACGGAGTAATCTATGGGCGTACCCTTTAACTCCTCGCCATATTCGTTATACGCGCAAGGTAAAACCGTAAGCACGTCGCCCAACTCATGCGGCGCTACCCTGACGCTAAAGACGTAATACTTACCGTCCTGGCTCTCCTTACAGGTCGTCAGCTGACTCTCCACGCCGTTGTGGGTCACTACAAGATATGGATTTTCATACTTTCCTTCCAGTGTCGCCTCCTCGATCTTGAAATCAATGGCAATGGTATCATAGAGCGTTAAGGATTTCCTGTTGATCTTCAACTCTGGTGCAAACTGTTGGCTCTTAATGACATGGCCCCATTTGATCTTGTCACAGACGTCGCAATAGAAATCACCAGAGTAACCGTCCTGACCGTCATGCGGTGCTTCGAACTCCCTCAGGCCATGCCGCTTCAGGTTCTTCCTGGTCTCCGGGTCAAAAAGGTTGAGCAGCTGATAAGAATGCTCTTTTTCCACGTACCTTCCTTTTACCAGAACCTCTTTACATTTCGGGCAGATCAAGTCCCCGGTATAACTTCCGCGATGCTCACCGTCGTCACAGGTAAAGGTTTCCGCCATATGGATCGCATATAATTTATATCCGTCCCTGTCCGTGGCAACCTCACCCTTTGCATTCATGGCATATACGTTTTCCGTCGCAGGAACGCCTTCTGCATGTCCGGTGGGCTCAAGATACCGTCCCTTTTCGATCAGATGCTCGCAGAACGCGCACACCTTGTCTCCGCTGTAACCGATCCCCGTGCAGGTTGCGCTGACTGCATTCTTCGTCTTTTTCTTGGAATGGGTGCAATTCTCATAAACAAATTCAACTTCTATGTAATTTGCCTGATAATCATACGTGTCATCTGAAACAGGCACGGTAAAGGCATAGGCATATCCATCCCTCAGTTCCTTCACCTCCAGGGACTGTGTGTATACGTCATCATATCCTTTTATTTTAAGGTCTATGGATACGTTGACGCCCACAACCTTCTTCCCCTCCACTGGGCTTGCAAGGATCAAGACGGCGCTTCCCTCCGTCGCAATGTCATATTCTTCCTGCTTTTCTGCTTTTAACAGAAACGCGTTGATGCCACGACTCAGGAACAATTCGTCTTCCAGAAGCGCACTGTCCATCTCCTTCACGTGTCCGTTCCTTACGTTAATGGGATGCGTATGCCACCAATATCCCGTCTTATTCCACGTCTCCTGCATTCCGCATACGGAACAGGTGCGATAGATTGCTCCCGGCGCTTTCTTAGAACACATACTTACAACGGACCAGTTAGACCAGTCATGCTTTTCCTTCAACGTAAAATGGCAACCCGCCACGCTGCAGGTGATGGAATGATAGGTTGGCGTAAACTCTCCGCGAATGCAATGTCCGTCAGGCTCATACTCGTAAATATAGATGTTATTTACCGTATCTTCCTTAACTCTTGTCACTTCATCGTTGTAGATCGCTTCGAGTAAGGCCACCATATCGTACTGGTGCTCATGGGCCTCAAAGGTTTCCCTGTAGCCACAGACCGCGCACTCGCGGTAGGCGTAATCCTGCGTCCCATCTGCCTTTAGCACCCATTTGTATTCCCCATATTCATGAGGCAAAAGCCTGCTTACGCTGGGGCATCCGTCTCCAACACAGCTCAAAACGTGACCCTGTTCGTTCTTTAGATTTTCGCTAAACCAAAGAAGATGATCATGTCTCACCAGCATCCTTCCGCTTTCACTCGTGACGGAATTTCCATTGTCATCCGTGATCACGCAATAGAACTCGTAGGGCGTCCCGTAATCCGTGAAATAGCAGGCATCCGTAATAACGCTGATGGTCAAAACGGGAGACTGCGCCCCGCGGCAAAAACCTTCAGAATATAATCCGGTTCCCTCATTTACAAGGATTGGCCCCCATTTCCCATATTTGTAATACCATTGATAGTGAAGGTCCTTTTTCGCATTTTTACCATATGCCGTTACTGCAAATTTAACCGTATTCTCTTCGTCGGGAACGGGTTCTAGGGAACTGCCGTAGCTCCAACCTTGGTAATGTACCTTGGCATGACAATCCTTTGGCTGCGAAGTGATCACGATCTCCGCATTTGTGCTGTAACCGCAGACGTTGCAAACACCATACTCATTATAAGAATGCTTCGCCTTGCCCGTAATATGATTACTCTCCCCGCAAATACGGCAGTCATGCCAATGATAAGTATCATCCAGAGACCATGCGCTGCTTGCCGTTGCCGAATGGCCCTCAAACGTAACGCCGTGTACCGACGACATGTGTTCATAAAAATATTCGTCATTCACGCAGATCGGGGAAGAACAATTACATCCATCGAGCTTTGCAAGCGCTTCACAGCACTCTTCACAGCGAAGCTCGCCTGCAAGCATGCAACCGTCGCACTGTTCCACTTCTCCAAAACACCTTCCACAGTCCGCACAAAAGTGTTCCTCATATGCCGGATCCATCTCGCAGATTCCACAAAGTCTGCACTGATTCTCCTCGCAGCAATCCTCGCAAAGATCACAGTACGGGCAGGCATCCTGTCCCGCTTCGATCAGGCATTTTCCGCATTCCGGGCACGTCTCACAGCATTCAACGCAATGGTCTCCACCATCCACGCAGCGGGGCACGTCCTCATAACAATTTCCACATTCCGGGCAATGCAGACCAATCCCCCCCGCGCATTCCTCACAAAAACCGCATATGGGACACAATGTCACGCAATTCTCGCAGTAGCCGCATTCACTGCAGTAAGCACGTCCATCGGCTTTACACTCCCCACAGTCAGGACAAGGTGCTTTCTCGTCCGCCGGGTCACCCATGACTAGCTCGCCGCATTCCTTGCAGACCTCATTACAGATATTGCATATCTCCGCACACTCTGCGCACCTTCCACATTCATGGCAATAATACACGCCCTCCTTACATCTGCCGCAATCTGGACAAGCTTCATATTCCTCTGTTCCAGGGTTCTCTTCATGGCATAATAAACATACTTCACCGCAACGAGAGCATATTTCTGCGCATTCCGCGCATTTCCCGCAGTTTAGGCAATAATCCACGCCCTCCTTACATCTGCCGCAGTCAGGACAGGGGGCATTTTCTTCTATTCCGGGATTTTCCGCGTGACAATTAATGCACCATTCATCGCAACGGTCGCAGAGCGTGACGCAATCCTCACAGCCTTTGCACCACAAACAATGATCCGTCCCGTCTTCCTTCCATTTGTCACAAATGCTGCACTTAAATCTGTCCGCCTTTACTGTCTCTTTCATCAAACAGACTGCCAGAATCAAAATGACAAGAAAGCCCAACGTCCTTACGAAAACCTTATCACTACTCCCTCTCACGCCTTTCCCTCCTATATGGTTTCTATTCTCCCCACCGTACCCATTATAAAAAAATTGCGGGTGACTTTCATCACCCGCAAGAACCATTTTTTTATCTTTTCCGATATGTTTTTTCACCGCCAATGCCGTTAAGGACGACGCTGCGCTCAGATCTTGATGATCAAGGTAAAGGAAGGCAACGTTGCCACTTCCATGGTGCCGCTTACGTTCTCAACCAGCGTCCGGAGTGAGGACAGGCCACCGGATTCCGACACTGGCTTTTCTGCCGGCTCTCCGTTCCCCGAGAGCCGGAACGTCCATCGTCCTTCCGTCTCCTCCGCGTTCACTACAAGAAGGTCCCCGTCGGCATGCTTCTTAGTGTTAGTTGCACATTCGCTGACGGCCGCCGCAAGAATGCTCCTGGGCGTTCCGTCCTCCGGGATCATCCCCGTCAGTCTTACCGTCACGTCAATCTCCCCGGCCATCTCGATCGCTTCGGAAAGTGCGTCGCGCTCCGTGTCATCCTCTTCATATTCCTTTAGCAGGTGCGCATTGGTGAGCTTCAAGGTTTGAAGCAGCGCTTCCTCGTCGATGGCGCTGGGATGATCCATGTAATGCCTGCTGGCCAGAAGGACGTGCCCCGTCTCATTGTGCACCTGCATCCGCGCGTTTAGGAGTTCCTGGGAGATAATGATCTGCTCCGCCGTACGGTTATAGATTTCCAAACGTCTTCGCAGTTCCCGCAGCTTTTTGTTTTTTCCCTGCAATTCCTCATTGATCCGCACCTGCGCCGTGACGTCCGTCGCCGTCAGCTGAAGATACGACTGCCCGCTTTCCGTGATTTTGCCTGGCGTCAGCATCCAAACCCCAGAACCATCCGGCAGGGCCACCTGCAGCGTTCCCGCATTCACCTGCGGATCCCTGGCTTTCCTTTGGGGCTTTTCGGTGCTTTGGTCCTCTTCCTGCCCCGTCGTCTCGCGGGCACGCGTCCTTGCACTTTCCATCACCGGCTCCAGGTTCGTAAGGATCTTTCCCGTCAGGGAATTCGCGATTTCCTTCATTGTCAGGTTCGAGAACACCACGTTCCCGTCCTCCTGCGCAAACGCAACCCCCGCAGGAAGGAGGTCCAGCGTCTCCTTGACGGACCACGGCGTCAGGTGTGATTCCCGGAAACGCCGGGAGACGTAAAATTCCCAAAGAAGGTACCCAAAGGACAAAAACTCAAAGCAGGCCACTGCTGCCACGGGCAGGGAACAAAGCATTGTCGTCACTGCCGGCCAAGTCCGCGGATAAGCGGGTTCTTCAAAGTGGAACATGCCATCCAGCAGGAGATAAAACAGCGCCAGAAGGATGAAAAAATGAAGAAAAGACAAGATCATAAGCCTGCCCTTATTATGATTCCTCAAATGCGCAAGGCAAAGATACCCTTGCAAAAGCGCCAAAAGCATGGCTCCTGCGACCAGTGGCTCCCTAAGGGGCGTTCGCATGACGTCCCAGACAGTGGAACTGACCAGTGCCGCATTCAAGTTTCTACTGATCCACGTCGCATTCACGGTTCCCAAAGCATTCACTTCAATCACCGCCTTTCTTTGCCAAAATGGTCAGATAGACAATACCTTCTTGTGAGACGCAATGCAGGGGAAGCACCGTTGTAACTGCGTCTCCGCTCCCTGTCTTCACGTCCGCTGCAAGCTTCATCCCCTCTTCGTCAAAGGATACCATGAGAAGGGACGCACGGCCGGTCAGCCATTCCGCCAGCACCTCAAAGCTGTCGTACAGGGCAATGATCATATCATCCGAAAAGCTCTTTCCCTCCTCTTGGAATCCGCTCTCGTCCACGGAGGTTTTCAGTCCCGCGTAGGACAGATAACGGCCAGACTCGGAAACGGCAAGCAAAAGTTCCTTCAGTGGAATGCCTTCCTTCTCAGACGCCATCAGTAGCAAATTTGTTTTGCGCTTTACGTAAGCGTTGAGAACGGAAACCTCCGCAATCCGCTCCTTGAAATCCTCTTCCCCCGGTTTTATCAGATTCAGTAATTCCTCAATGCGCTTTTGATAGGGATACATTTTCTCCGCGATCTCATGGTAAATATGATGACGGGAATGAAAATATGCGTTCTGCTCCTTCTGGCGATTCTCATACTCGATCAGGGTATTCTCACTCTCAAGAAATTCATTCGCCTCCAAGAGTCTCTCATTCGCTTTCCGGACTTCGCTCTCATCCTCCATCCAAAAGGCATGTCCGCCGCGAATATTCCTTCCTGAGAGCCTTTGATCCGGGAAGGGGTAAGTCGGACCAGTCAATGCCTCCTCCAAGCACGTCCGGTCCACCGCGATCTCATTTGCCGACCGGAATACGGGGCGAAACTCCGCATCCGTGATCATCACGGGCATGGGAAGACTTGAAAAGAACCCGGCATAGTTTTCATTGTGAGGAATCAGACCTTCCCGAATGCAAAACTCAAAGATTGCCAACATGGAGAAAATGTGAATCTCCGGCGATTCATAGGGAGGTATAAACACGATATATGCCTTGATCTTATGCAGTTCGATCAGGAAATACCAGATCGCGGCAATTCCCGCCACGTAAAGCAGCTTCTTCTTGCTTTTTCTCAGGCCGCAGGCTCTGATCAGAAATCCAATCCCGACAAGGATCGTCAGGATCATCCACGCGTACGTCAGGTAGAACGTAATCCCGTAAGTATAGGTTCCCGCCTTGCCGTAAAACACTCCAATCCCTTCCTTGGGGCGAAAAACCACGTGATGCAGGTCATTCGTAAGGATGAGACCGGAAAGAAAACCTGCCGGCAGAAGGAGCAAGCGCTCGTCCCACTTGGCAGGCTTTTCCTCCCTTCCGATCTGGATGCAGACCATCAGAAACATCGTCGGTATCAGCGTCATCGGGAGATAATAGGAATACCAGCACAGCCTAAGTGACGGCGCATCACCTGCGATGCGATACTTGAAGGCGCGCTCGGCCAGATACAGGATCATCAGGATTGCGATCACGATCATGTAGGATCTGGCCTTGGATGGCAAGAGCCTGTTATGAACGGACTGGATCCACGAGATCAAAAGGACCGTATAGATCATGAACACCATACAGAAAAGCATGGTGACAACGGAATAATCCGGGTAGGGCACGTTATGGAAGAAATCTTCCAAAACGTGAAGCACGCCTGCCAGTACAAGAAAAACAACAAACCATATTGTGTTCTTTGACTTTCCGCGCACGGCCACTCCCCTCCTTCCTGCCGACTTGGGCACCTTGAAATAGACCGGTCACAAGAATCCGCTTACTAATCAAAAATGCCCTGCAGCCGTTTGTTTTCGTCTGCAGGGCATACTCTCAATAAATCGCTCTACACCCCTTAACATTTTTCAAAATCAAAGTCTACGGTTTTTTGTAACAACCTCGTTATGTGTTCGACGCGTCTCATTCATCATCCGGCAAAATGATCGGCGTCGCCTTGTACTCCGGAATTTCCGTCTCCTCAGGCTCCTCCGTTGCGGCAGGCGTCTCCGTTGCCTTTGGCGCTTCCGTTACCTTAGGCTCTTCCGTTGCGTTAGGTTCCTTGGTTTCAGCGGGTTTCTCCGTTACCTTAGGTTCCTTGGTCGCCTCAGGCGCATCCGTCACCGCAGGTGCATCCGTTGCAGCAGGCTCATCCGTCACCGCAGGTGCGTCCGTTGCGGCAGGCTCATCCGTTACCGCAGGTGCGTCCGTAACTGCAGGCGCATCCGTTGCAGAAGGTGCGTCCGTTACTGCCGGCGCGTCCGTCTGGGAAACGGAAGAATCCGTTGACGTGTCTCCCGTCGCCGTAACCTCCTGCGAATCCTCCCCGCCATCCGTCTTTCCGCAACTGGAACAAGCAGCGAGCATGCATGACAAAACAACCGTCATCAGTAAACTAGTCAATATCTTCGTTCTTCTTTTCATTTCTTTTTCTCCCAAAGCATAAATAATTACGGAGCGCGTGAACTCTAAGGTTCAAATCACGCTCCGTAGACATTATACTTGCATTTTCATGGTTTTGCAATACCCTCGGTTCCCTTAATTTCCATTGACGTAGTCCACGGCCGAATTGCCATAACGCATCATGGAGTCAAGCAGGTTGTCGAGTTTCTCGTCACCCTTTCCCTTTTGGGATGACACGTAGGATTCAATGCTGTAGCGATAGGTGTTGCTGACCGCCTGATCACCCAACATTACCGTCGCATAAATGGTTTTCTTCATATGATTTGCATTTAACCGCGTGACGTCTACGATATATCTTCCCTTGGAATCCTTGGGATTTTCAATTAGCGCCTTATCTTCAATTACGTTCGCGCCGTCCGTGATCACCAGGCGAAGATTTTCGGCGTTAGCCGCTTCAATCTTGAACCGAATGTTTACTGCCGACTCCAGGAATAATGACACTGACACAAAGCTCGCCAACTTATTCTCGTCATCCACCTTAGCGTACGCAGATTTCCTTACGTTCTTATACGTCATCGCCTGCGTAACGTCCGTTCCCATGGCGCGTTGTGCGCTCGTCAGGTTACGGCTTGCCAGCTCATTCGTTTTGTAACCCGTATAATTCTGTGCCGCGTCACCGTAGATCAAAATGTCCACCAGGAGCTTTCTGAAACTTGCATATTGGGCATCCTGATACGTTGAATTATTCAGCATGTTGTAGCAGTAAGTAGCCACGGAATACCGGAAAGCTTTTCCCTTTACGTCCGCTCCGTCATCACCGGTTGCATGCGGTACGACCGTCACTTCTTCACCGATCATTTGCGGAGCTACCCGGTACGTGAAAACGTAGTAATCTCCACTAACGTAATATTCCGAAATCGTCTGCAAGTTTTCGTTTTGCATAATTAACAGATAGGGATCCTGATACGTTCCTTCAATTGCAGATTTTCGAATCTTAAAGTCGATTGCCAAGGTATCCTGCAGTCTGATTGCTTTCTTGGCGATCTTAAGTTCCACGCCTGCGTTATTTCCGGCTCCGTGAGCCTGGGCGCCAGATTGGATAATCACGATTGCCGCTTCTCCTGCTTTTTTGCCAACCGTCGCTGCCACTCTCACGTAGTAAGTGCCGGCTGCCAATCCCTTTACCGTTGTCCCGGTACACCTTACGGCATTGCCAAAGCTTGCGTTGTTTGCATATTCCATCGTCGCGTCAACGCCCCAAATCTGTCCGTCGGAGGCACCGTTCGAGCTCGTCTCGATCGCCGTGAGATTCGTCGGCGCTACCGGTCCGTCTCCAATTACGATCGCGGGAGTGTACTGACTGAAAATGAACTCATTTCCCGCTTGTCCCTCCCTAATGGCGTAACAATAAATCATACCGCCAAGGTCACTGTCCTGTAGCACGTAGGTCTGACCGTTTCCGATCACATATTGGAAATCTTTTCTTGCCCAACAGATTGTCAGCGCATCTGCCGGATAATTACAATTTACCAAGTTTGCCGTCAAGGTTTTTCCACACTTATATTCTCCGGTGATCTCAACCTTGCCCTTCAGTTCTGCGTCTCCGCCCACCGTAATTGGTATGGAAAGCAAAAGCGAATGATCGCAGGAATTGCGAACGGTCAACGTTGCAGTGCCGTCTCCTTTTGCTTCGATCCTGCCCATGGCTCCCGCAACCTTCGTGGCACCGTTAGTGAACGTTGCAACTTCGCCGTTAGAGATTTCCGTTTCGATTGCCGCGTCACTGTAGGTATAACCACAATACCACCAATACTTCACGCAATCGCCAGGCTGAAGGATCAGCGCCGACTTAGTCCCATAAGAGCTGTCTCCGCTGCCCATGAAATAAGCCTTTACCTCTCCAGGCATCGTCGCCGTAGTCGTCAATCCGCATTCCCAACAATGAATGGTTGCCGTATTTCCATTTCTGTTCAATACCTCAAACTGATGATCGACCGGATCCGTAGGATATCTCGTAATGATATAATCCAAACTGTTCAACTGAGATTTGTTGGGGTCATCCAGTTCCGCCTTCGTGATCACTCTCCCCCAGTGGATGGCGTTATTATAATTTGCTTCCGCCACGACCACTTGGTCTTCCAGCTTCTGTAATACGATCACGTAGTGCGTGTCATTACCTATTCTCAAAATGTCACCTGGCCGGATCGCGTCAAAACTTACGTCAGCCAGAACCCTTGCCTGCATCGTCCCAAACGCCGCATCGCTCAAAATAAACACAAACGCGGCACATCCAATACCATTGGAATATATGCCGCCTTCCCATGCATAGCTGTTCGCGTCAGTCCAAGTTCTACCTTCATAATACTCCGTCTGCTTTGACGTCATGATCTGATAAATCGCTTCCGGCGACAAGTCCGCCGCTTTTACAACCTGAGGGACCATCAATATAATCGCCATTGTCATCACGGCGATGACAACTTGAATTCTTCTTTTAGGCTTCCATCTATTATCCATACCAGCATCTCCTTTCTCAATTTCCTCTATTATTGTCTGAATACTTAGTATGTATATTCTTTATTTTCTGTTAATTGATTGTAACATATATCTATTGCGAATTCAATTACTTTATTAAAATTTAATTATTTAAATCGTTTTTATTAAATTTGCATCGTTTTAGTAAATCGTTTTTGCGATTTTAAAGCAAAAAAAGGGCCACGGTTTGGTTCCCGTGGCCCTTTTTGAGGTTCAAGGCGTCATACTCCAAATTCTCGTTACTTTCTTTCTGATTATTTCACGCATCCTGCCGCTTAGATACTCTCCAGCGTTGCGACAAGGTACTCCATCGTTCCTGATGCGTAGAGAAACCCGTCAATGAGCCGTGCTTGTTTTAGGCTCTTGACGCCCTCCGTCTGCTCCGGAGAAACCAGTTCATCCAAGAACAACACGATCCTGCAGTCGGGCGCCCTCTCACGGATTCTCTGGATCAAGCTATGCCGCTCCTTCAAGGTGTATCCCTGATGCACTGACACGCCGAGCAGAGCCACCTCTGGAAGTTCCGTCGACAGTTCTTCATCCATCTGCCGCACGCGGAAATTCCCCGTTTGCTCTAATGCCTTTGTAATGGCATCACTGTAAAATTGTCCCGGAACGCTGATCACAAGCTGAATCATTTGTCTCGGTCTCCTTCCGTCTGCATAAAAAATCAGTATAACAGGTTGCTCTTTTTCCAATTCTACAACCCATTATACTGATTTTTCCAAATCCCACTACATCCGAAAGTATAGGTTTTTAAGCTTTTTTCAAAAATTCTATTGACCGGAAGCGAAGTTTGCCGCAGAGTCACCGTAGTTCATCATCGCGTCCAAAAGCTTGTCAATCGCCGTGCCATTATTGGTCCTCACTGATGAAACGTAAGACTCGATGCTGTAGCGGAAAGTGTTGCTGACCTTCTCGTCTCCCTTCATTACGGTTGCGTAAACCGTCTTTCTCATCTCTCCCGCGTTCAGGGTATCTAAAGCCACGTAATAGCGACCATTGTCGTCGATTTGACTAGTAGTCGCCGGATACTCTCCAATCACGTGCGTTCCCTCTTCGTCATCCGTTACCACCACGCGAAGACCCGAAATGTTGTTCGCCGTAAACTTAAACTGTATGTTTACCGCAGCCTCAAGGAACAGCGCCGCCGTTTCAATGCTGGCAAGCGCATCCTCTTCTTCCACCGTTGCAAAGAGCTTTTTCCTGACTGACTGATACTTCACGTTTGGATCTGTGGTCGTTCCCAGCGCACGCTGCTCGTCCGAAAGGAAATCGCTGACGAGACTGTCCGTCTTATAGCCATCGAAGACTTGCGCCGCGTCACCGTAAACCAGGATGTCCACGAGAAGCTTTCGAAGCGCCGCGTATTCATCCGGCTTGGAGTTTGTACTGTTCAACATGTTTTGGCAATATGTTTTTACGGAATACGTCGTGGCTACGCCCGTTACGTCTTCACCGTTAGCGTTCAGCGCGTGCGGCACGGCCGTAACGTTGTCTCCCATCATATGGGGCGCCACGCGGCAGTTAAAGATCAAAAAACCGTCGGCTTCCCTATAATCGGTGAGCTTCGTTTCCACGTCGTTTTGCGTCACCATCAGGTATGGATCATGATAATTAGCCATTGCAGTTGCCGACACCTTAAAGTCAATCGTAATGGTGTCAAACAGCGTTAAGGACTTCTTCGAAATCTTCAGATTTTTATCCGTCAAAACCGGATCAGCCTGCTGAACCACGTCCGTATACATACTGTACAAACAATCTTCGTCTGAAAGACTTCCCTTCGTAACCACACAGAAAATCTTTGCTCCCACGTCCTCATCCTTCAATTGATAAGTCTGTCCATTTCCAATCACGTATCCGGATCCGGATTTCCCCCAATAATATGATAAGTTTTCTGCCGGATAATTACAGTTTGTCACAACCGCCGTCAAAGTATTGCCACTCTTTGCCACGCCATCGATCGACACGGTACCCCGCAGGGACACCGTCCCACCAACGGTGATGGGTATGGTAAGCAGAACCTTGTTATTGTCATAAATGGACCGTACGGTCAGCGTAGCCGTTCCGTTTCCCACTGCCTCAATTCGTCCCATGGATCCGTTCACCTTCGTTACGCCTCCGACAAACGTAGCCACGTTTCCATCCGAGATCTCAGATACTACCGCCTCATCACTGTAATCAATAATACCTTTCCACCAGAATTGCCGTTCATCGCCGACCAGCAGACTCAGGGACCCTCTCTCCCAGTAGTTTACTTCTCCGTCCTCCCTAAAAAAACCCGTAACGCTTTCAGGGTACGTTACCTTTAAGGTCAGTCCGCAATCCGTGCACTTAAGCGTTACCGTATTTCCGCTTCGGGACTGTTCCTGATAATGATGCTCTATCGGATCGGTCGGATATCTCGTCATAATGTAAGTCAGCGTTCCATACTCCGTTCTGTCGGGATAATCAAGCTCTGCCTTCGTGATTTCGCGCCCCCAGTGAATCTTCGAACCCATATTTCCTTCGGCGACAACAACGTAATCATCAAATTTCTGCAACACGATCACGGAATGGCTATTATTGTTGACTCTCAGAATGTCTCCCGGCCTGATCGCGTCAAAACAGTTATCATTCAATACTCTCGCCGGCAACTTA
This sequence comes from uncultured Lachnospiraceae bacterium, assembly GCA_946414885.1. Classification (GTDB taxonomy): domain Bacteria; phylum Bacillota; class Clostridia; order Lachnospirales; family Lachnospiraceae; genus Acetatifactor. The sequence goes on along the minus strand of CAMKQH010000002.1, from coordinate 44,344 downwards.
CCAAAGGCCGCGTCACTCATTGCAAACGCAAATCCGGAGCATCCGTAACCTCCGTCGTAGACGCCTCCGTTCCACTCATAGTAATCCGAGTTATCCCACTTTCTCCCCTCATAATACTCATCCTGTTTTGCCATGATCGCCTGGTAGATTGCTTCTGCGCTCAGATCCAGGGCTGCCTGGGCAGTCTGCGGAATCATCAGGATCAATGAGAATAAAACCACCGCAGCGATGATCCTTATCCTGTTTTCCGTCCTCTGAATCACTTTCATGTCTAACGTCTCCTTTCCCATTCTTCCGCGAGTTTGTTTTCGTCCGTCTGATCGTCCAGTTATCCGTTGATTTATTTTATCACGTTGCACTTATTATCGCAATTGTTAATCCGAATCTCCAATGATCAGGCCCATGTGCCGCACCTTTACGGCGAGCTCTAAGCGGCTGCGGTAGCCCGTCTTTTGAAGCATGTTCTTTAAATGCATCTTTACCGTGGGCTCCTTTAGGCCAAGCTTCTCTGCGATCTCCGCGTTGGAAGCGCCGGTGACAAGTTCCTTCAAAATGTCGATCTCGCGCTCCGTGAACTCTGTGCTGACGGCATCGCCAACCATGACCTTGGGCTGATAGCCGGGATACACGGATTCTCCCGCCATCGTGCGATCCATGATTTCGATGAGCGGTTGCTCCTGGACTTCCTTCTGCCAAAAGCTCTCCACGCCGATCTCCTTTGCCTGTCGTTCGTAAGAAAGCTCCGGCATGGAGGTAACGATGATGATCTTCGTCTTTGGACTGACCTCCTTGATGTGTCTCGCCGCTTCAAGTCCGTTGATGCTCCCCGGGATCAGAACGTCCATGAGCACGAGATCCGCATGATGCTTCTCACACCATTCCATCGCCTGCTGCGCCGTCGGGAAGGATGCCGCCAGTTCATAGTTCTCTGATTCCTCGATGGCACTTTCGAAGACCTGCCTGATCATCTTAAAATCCTCTGCAATCACTGTTTTCCAAGCCATGCCTTGACCTCCCTTAACGTATGTCTCTTTCTTCTGCCGTCGATGTTTCCTCAGCAGCTTTACCATTCTCGTCAGGAATACCATGATGCGGTATTCCCTTATGCTCTCTTAGGCAGACGGAGAGACATTTGAAATCTCGGTGTTGCGGAAAGCTCCATGCCTCCGCCCAATGCCTCCACCTGTCGTTTTAGATTTCCAAGGCCGCCCATCTCGTGAATCTCGCCGGATGGCAAATTACCGTCATTCGTGAAAGTAAGGCAATATTCCTTATCCTCCTCCGAGACGCTTACCATGGCGACGTGACCGTCCGCATGACGGAGCACGTTGATGACGTGCGTGGAAATGGCCTGATCGATCACGGGCAAAAGCCGCTCCTCCTCAGGAAGCGTTCCAACGATCTGCAGATCGATTCCCATTATCGATGCTTCCTTTTTGGCAACGTAATAGGGAATCTGCCACTCCTCCGGAGTCTCACCGATCAGGTGGCTTAAGTTATTTTTCCAGATGGCGAGGAGTTCCATGGGATCGACGGAAGACGGGTTTAATATGTAACGCTTTGCCGACAAAAGGCTCCTGCCAAGATTGTCATGCAGCGCGATCTTAAGTTGTAAAAGCTCCCTGCTCATGGTCACGTACTCGATCGTATCCAGAAGAGATTTCAGTCTGGCGTTGATCACCCTTGCTTTCCTTTGCTTCTCCCCAAGTTCCTTTGTCCTGGAATACTCTTCCGTTACGTCCGTTGCCACGATGACGTAAACTCTTCCCTCTTTTAGATTCAACGCTTCCCTGTGGAAACCGTAAACCCTGCCGTCCAACAATTCATAGATCGGTTCCGGCCCACTTTTGATCAGACCCTTTACGGACTCACTTGCAAGGGCTTCCCAAGCATCCTTTGCATTCAGCAAAGGCTTTCCCAAAAGCTCTTTCGAGAGCTTATCCATCTTTTCATTCACAAGGAGCGGCAACCCCTCCGGAAGCGAAAAACAAAGGCCGGTCGGCAATGCGTCCACTGCCTCCTTGATCGACGTAGCAGAGACATGGGACTGGTTCCACTTCGCAATCCGGTACCATTCCGCCACCGCGAAAACGGTGAGCATAAAAATGATGAGAAGAAGCATCCAAAGCGGTAAGACGATCGGAAAGGCTATTTCTTCATACATCTGCTGAAACAGAATCTGTACAAGCACGAAATTTACGATGCAAAGAAGGATGCATCTTGATTTCGATCTTCTTTTTCCGATCTGAACGTATCGGAACAAATTGAAAAATAACAGCATTTGCACAAGTGACATCCATAAGGTTAAAAGTCCTTGGGCTTCATCAGACATCGATAAGAAGGTCATGCTTCACCCTCCTTTCCGACGCCTGATTGCGCGTTTTCCGCGTTCTCGTCACCGTGAAAGCGAAGGTCCATGCGCCAGGTCTCATCAACGCACTCAACCTTTAACGTCATGCCTGCATGCGCAAGTTCTTCCCTTCTCCAGCCTTCATCCACGGGGAGTTTCTCTACGTCCAGCATGATCCTGAGCAGAAACTCCTCCTTGGCATCCAGGAAAACCAGAAGCGAGTAAATTTCATGCTCACTTTCCAGGATTGCTTCCAAAAGCTCATATGACAGAAGGATCACTTTCTCCGGCAAAAACGCTTCCCCTTTTTCCTGAAAGTCATGAGGGATCTCCATAAGACCAAAATACTCCAGCGATTCCCGGATGGCGCTTCCCAGCTCCTTCGTGGAAATCCGCTCCGACTCTTCCGTGATCAGCATCATGTTACCCATGCGCTTTACGTAAGCTCCAAGAACCATTGCCTGCATCAGGCGTCTCCTAACGGTCTCCGTCAGTACAGCCGCTCCTTCCACCGCCGTAACGATTGCATTCTCCTTCACCAGCTCCGTGAGGATTGCGTCAATGGCAAGCGCCTTTTCCTTGACGGCATTTGCTATCTTGTCATACAAATGGTTCTGGGTCTCATAACGGATGCGCTCGCTCCGGATCTCATTTTCCTGCCGTATCAATTCATTTTCTTCTTCCAGTTCCTCCGTTACTTTACGGATCTCTTGATCCAGCGTCTGGATCGCAGTTAAGTCCTCATACCAAACAATCTTTCCTCCGTGGATTTCCTTTTCGTTGCGGCGCAGCGTATCGTTCCTCTGCCAAGGCTTCTCCGCAGACGTTACGCGTTCGTCATCTTCAGCGATCATCTTTTTGGAAGCATAGACCACGATTCCTTCCTCATCCCTTATGCTGGCTGAGACGGGACTGTTTTCAAAAAACAATTCATATCGGGTATTGCTCGGCATGATGCCAAGCTGGATCATGCTCTCGAACGGAAATATATAAAACAGGCAGAAAATTTCGTGAAGCTGAAACAGTTTTATACCAAAAACGGAAGGTGCGCCGCCACATGCATAATACCATGCAATCAGGCATGCAAAGAACAGCATTCCGGCCGCCGGAATCACCCACGTCTTCCGGGCTGCGGTAACCTGACAGCGCCTGATGATGATAACCATCGTTGCAATGGCAAGTATCGCTCCCACCGCAACACACGCATAGAATGCCGCGCCATACGTATAGTGCTTATGCGTTTCATCCCGAAAACAAAAGAACCATCCGTGTAAGCCATTTGTAAAGACAATGACCGTAATTACAACCTGTATCAGCCAGAGCCATTTGGCACGTCTATGCGGTCTGTCCCCTTCTTTCCCAACGCAGAGTGCAGCCATAATGGCACAAAGCGGCACTCCCACGAAGCTTACGTAATAGGCATACCATGCATATTCCTGGGCAAAGGCATTGTCCCGAAAGCATCTCCACCGGATCAGTCTTGAGAGGAACAGAATTAACATAAAGACGGAGGCGGCAACCAGATAATGTCTCACTCGTTGATTGACTATCCTCTGATACACCAAAAATCCCCAGGCAATCACCAGTCCGGCGTACAAAAACGTATGTACGTCAAGTATCGGAGGATCAAGATACACACTACTTGTATATGCCACTGCCAACAAAATGGTGATCAAAAACATGGCGATCATCCGCTTTTGCGCGGCCGTCATCTTCAACATGGCCCACCCTCCTTTCGCATAACGTGTTCTTGCAAAAAATAAGGGCACGTGCCACGTTTCCGTGACACGCACTCTTGAAAATAACGTTAATGAGTTGGGGAACTAAATAATGCAGCGGAATCTCCGTAACGCATCATTGCGTCAAGCAGATTGTCTAAATTAGGAATTCCCTTGCCCTTCAGGGCTTTCACATAGGATTCAATGCTATAGCGGAACGTATTGCTGACCCTATTATCTCCCTCCATCACCGTTGCATAGACCGTCTTTCTCATCTCGCCGGCGTTCAGATTTCCAAAGACTACGTAGTACAATCCGTTTGCATCGATCAGATTTGCATCTGCATCATACACGCCACGAATTCCATTGTCATCCTCAACGATGATGCGAAGGTTGGAAAGGTCTGATGCAGAATACTTGAACTGGATGTTTACGGCTGCCTCAAGGTAAAGCGATGCCGTGTCAATGCTTGCCCGTGCATCCTTATCATCTACCGACTTATAATACTTTTTCTTTACGGATTTGTAGTCCATTGGAATGGTTACGTCCGTGCCCATTTCACGCTGGTAGTCCCAAAGAAATTCGCTGACCAGCTCGTCCGTCTTGTAATTAGCATAAATCTGTGCGGCATCGCCATAGAGAAGGATGTCCACCAAAAGCCTTCTAAAGATTGCGTATTCATCGCCCTGAAAATCACTGTTGTTTAGCATGTTCTGACAGTACTTCTTGACGGAGTACCTCATGGCCACGCCCTCCATGTCCAAGCCATGAGACGTCTTGCCGATTCCGTGAGGTACCACCTTCACCTCGTCCCCCAACATGTGAGGTGCTATCCTTACGGTAAACACGTAATATCCGCCGTCGGCGCTAACATTGTATTGCGTAAGTTTTTGCTCCACGCCGTTTTGGGTTACCATCACGTAGGGATCGCGATACTTTGCGTCAAACGCTGCCTTGTTAATCTTGAACTCAATTGCGATCGTGTCATAAAGCGTAAGGGATTTCCTGGCGATCTTGAGATCCTTGTCATAATTTCCTACCGGTTCCGAGAAAAACGTCCTGGAAATTGTGATTCTTCCCCTATAATCAGGCGAAAACGAATAATGGTACGCCGCAGTTCCATACTCTAATCTCTTTTCTAAATCATCGCGGATGGACTGCGAGTAATCCGCATCGAACAACACGGCCCGCTCTCCGTTCACCGTTACCACGCCGCCAAAATCACCTTGATTGTTCAAAAATTCGTATGGGTAATCCGTGAAGATGGTTGCAGTATACGTATAAATTTTTCCTTCCTCAAAAACGTGCCCTGGCATGAGCGAGGCTACGACTTCAAAATTCTCGTCATACTCTGCCCAAAGCTCAGATGCGATATAATAATTCGCATCCTCCGGAACACGTCCCTTCGTCAGCGTCGCTCCTTGCACGGGGGCCGTGGTGCTTATTGCCACGTTCGTAATCTTTGTCGTATCCTTGACGACGTAATCGCATTGGAAGGTTGCGTGCGTAGATGAATATGCCACGCCGGGAACCAGACGTGCGCAATCGGTTACACCCGGAAAATGGATATAGCAATATACTTCGTTATTAAATACAAATCCTTCATCCAGGTCAACGTCAAACTGAACGGTCAGCGTCTCTCCCGCTACCATATCCTTGTAGCTCACGTAGGAACCATTGGAAAACCACTGAACGTTGGACGCGGTGGCATAATCCAGTTCCTTCATGTTGATGGTTTTAAAGTTCATCACGTTGTTACCGGCCACTGCCTGCTCATAATTTACCGGCGTTGCCTCGAGGTACTTAATCTTCTTTTCTACCGTGAGCAATGCTTTTCTGGTGCGAACGGTTCTTCCGTTTCCCGTGATCTCACAATAGATCCGTTTTCCATTCATGTCCGGGTGCATATAATAGAACATGAGCTCTGCTCCCCATTGGAAAGCATGGGGTTCCACGAAAGCAAGGTTGTTCTGATTTATGTAATCCAAAGACATTTCGTTACCGTTCTCATCTTCCACGTGCCAAACGTAGGATTCCGCATTTTCCACAGTCACCTGGAATGCACTACTGTCATAAACGCAAAAGACTAAATCCACCAGATCTTTCGTAATCTTAGGGGAATACTCATCTCCGAACCGTACCGTGATTGACTCGGTTGTCAGCACGTGTGGTCCGATGCAAATCTTGGCATATACTTCCATGCCCGCCATGTCTTGGGTAAGGTTCAGTCTTGTCTCATCGTTCGGTGCCGACTTAAAGTAATCACGATTCACATACCACAGGATCTCATAGTAGCCCTCTAAATAATTCTCCATCAGTTCATCATCAGTTTCGAGGACTCTTTCAAAGGCATCCGTGTCGATCCTAACGAACTCCGTGCCGTCATACCCGCGGATCAACGGAATTTTCTGCTCCTGGGTGTTGTTGCCGCTGGCGGTATTGTTGCCGCTGGCTGTATTATTACCACTGGCAGTGTTATTGCCGCTGGCTGTATTATTACCACTGGCAGTGTTATTGCCGCTGGCTGTATTGTTCCCGCTGGCTGTGTTGTTGCCGCTGGCAGTGTTGTTCCCGCTGGCAGTGTTGTTCCCGCTGGCAGTGTTGTTCCCGCTGGTGCTGTTGTTGCCGCTGGCAGTGTTGTTGCTACTGGTGGTGGTTGGGTCATCAGCGAAAACTCTCATCACGTAGTTTGCATTTCCCAGAGCCACCGCAAATGCAAGCAAAATGATTCCAAAACCAAGACAACTAAAAATCTTTTTTGTACTCATTTTTTCCCCTCGCTTTCTTGCTTTTTCTTATTTGTATTTTTGTTCTTTTTTATTTTCGCATTTCTTGTATCATCTTGCAACCTCAGATTATCTGCGTCCAAGATTCCCAAGATCATGAGCATGACGGGCGTAGAAATGATCTGTTGAAAAGAAAAAAATTGATTTCCCAGGTAACTGGCTAAAATCATAATGCCCAAAACAGTCTTCGGTTGCATCCTTTTATCTGACGTAAGCTTTAACGCAACGCTGGCATAGATTCCAAAATACGTGACCACGCCTAGAATGCCCTCGTTGATCAGCATTGTCAGAAATTCATTATGCGCATTGGCATATACGGCGTTTGCCCATTGGCCCTTCAACTTAAATCTTGTCCCCATGCTTTCCAGAAAAAGTGCATAGCAATCCGGCCCGGCGCCAAACAGTTTTTGCGAAATACCCATTTCCCCAAAGCCCCGTACGGATGCTTTCCAAACGCCTCCACGCAAGCTTCCCCAGGAATCGCTGAATCTTAAAACACCTATTTTTCCAAAAGCAGCCCAAACGCCGTCGGAAATCTGACATAATGCGAATATGCCCGCTCCCGCCAGCGCTGCCGCTAAAATTCCGATACGGATCGGTTTTTTCAGTCTGCAGGTTTCCCCGCCGCGTTTCGCCAGTTTTCCAACGCCGTAACGAATGATCAGGCACGCAGCCAACGGGATCAGCCATAACAAGGTATAGAACTTTTCCACGATGTACGTTTCTACCGGCACGACCAGTCTAAACTGAAAAAAGGAGTAAACGCTCCAAAAAAGAGGGATCAGCGTTATGATCTCGATCGTCCTAAGCAACCTGTCCCAGCGGTCTGCCGAGATCCATAACAGTACCGCCATGATCACGGCCAGATCAAGAATACCCGCATCGCTTCCCTGTAACCATATCCCTGCGATGGCGATCCACGCGCAAAGGTATCCCCAGATTTTAAGCTTACCTTCCAAGGTCCATGCCACCCACAAAAGCAGCGGCACGCCGATCGCCATAAAGCAACATGCCCAGTTTATGTTTCCAATGGTTGCGATCAGATTTCTGCGGTTCCATTCAAGCCAGGCCATTCCGTCATATACGTTGAGCGGATCGGCGCCATGCCTGTTTGCGACGGACAAGCCGCATACGATCAGAGAACTGCTTCCGAGAAAGATCCAGCTCCACCGGTCATTCTCCATCCAGTTTTTCATGACAAAGAAGCCCAAAATGGTCATCAGCTGCGTGATTCCGCCCATGTGCCAATCCGTATATCCCCAGGTGGCAACACGGGGATCCATGCCAAGAAACATGCTGATAAGCGTGACAAAAACAAAGAAAATCGCCATGATCTCAGCATAAGACCTTTCTTTTTTCAGTTCTGCCTTCCCGCTTATGATACCGGAAAGCAGCATCAAAAGGCTCATGCCGGCCATAAGAACCGTTCCCTTAAAATACAGCTCATACTTGGCATCGCCAATCATGACAAATCCGTTTTTCATATACAACGGAAGTATCAGAAAAATGAAAAGCGAATATGCCATGGCCAACGTTTTTCGTTTATCCCAAACTTTTCCGCATAAGTTCTTCACGCAATTCCCCTGCTCCTCATTTAACGTCACAATTATATTATACTCATTTCCACGACTACTTCAATAAACAAAACGCTTTACTTTGTCTATTTTCCGTTTTACGGTGCTTTCCCCCAAAAACCCCGGGAGAAAAACTAGTCTTTTCTACCCGGGGTCATGATTAAATCTTCTTTTTTCTTGCCAAATAGATCACGCCAACGCAGCCTGCGATCATGAAGATCGCGCAGGACGGCCAGCTCACAAAGAACGTTCTGTCAAGTCCCAAATACTCAGCCAGCAACAGCACGACATTCATTCCGACGTGCATCAGAACGGGTACCCGGAAGCTCCCGAAATATTCATACGCATAAGCCATAAAGTAACCCATGACGGTGAGGAACAAAGCCTGTACCATGTCGCCGCAATACGCGCCGTACAGAATCGCGGAGCCAATAATCGCCGTCCGCACGTCAAAGAATTTTCTGGCATAGCCAAAGGCTATTCCGCGGAACAACAACTCTTCTGCAACGGGTACGATCAAACCATAGGTGATCAGCGAAGTCCAAAGGGAAGCTTGTCCCAGGTTTGAAGCAATCTTTTGGAAGCTCTCCGTGTCCTCCCCAAAACCGCTCAGTTCCATCAGCATCGTCACGCCAAAGGCCAATGCGACGGTTGCTACGCCAAGGATCCAGTAATGGCTCCGTGGTTCCGGTTTTAAGTGCGTCAGGTGCATGTCATCCTTCATTCTCAGAATGATGCCCTTCGACACCTTAAAAATGCCAAATCCAGCCGCCACGTAGGCCAAGCCGAGAATCAACATGCCTAGGTCATCCGAAACGGTTTCCATGCCGAGACTTGCCACTGCCACTAAGCCCAAATTCTTCACCAGCTCCCTGGCCGCAAGGAAGAGCACAAACTGCGAGATCAACAGCCACGTCTTTTGACCGGTCGTGAGGATCTTTTCCACGTCCTCAAAGCCGCGCAGCAGAAACCGCTTCAGTTCTTCGACGGAGCGCACGATATAGTCGGCATGGGCCTCCATCAGCTCCTGCATGTCGCCGTAGCCATAAGTTACGCCCACGGACTCGATGCTCACGCGCTTAGCGCCGTCCACGTCATAGCTGCGGTCACCGATCATGAGGACCCTGTGCTTCTGCACGGTGCCTTTGGAAGAAAACCTGCGGAGCGCTTCCAGAATGACCTCTGCCTTATCCGTCCGCGTTCCGTCAAGCTCGCTGCCCACGATGACTTCAAAGTAATCTTTGATCTGAAAATGCTCTAGGATCTGCTCCACGTAAATCGTTGGCTTGCTGGAGGCAACGCCAAGGTGGATGCCGCGCATCTTTAGGCGCTTTAGCATCTCAGGGATCCCTGCGTAGATCTCGTTTTCAAACATTCCCTTATCCTTAAAGCGCTCGCGGTATTTCTCGATGGCTTCCTGCGCCTGTACGTCATCAAAGCCATAGTATTTCTTAAAGCTATCCTGTAAGGGAGGCCCTATAAAGGGTTCCAGCTTATCAAGGTCAGGCTCGTCAATTCCAAAGGACTTCAGGGCATATTGCACGCAGGTCGTGATCCCGATCTTCGGATCCGTCAGCGTGCCATCCAGATCAAACAAAAGATAATCCTTCTTCACCCAGATCTCATCGGAATCCTTACTTCCCCGCGTACCCGCCGGCAAGCCGGAGGGCTTACCCGCGCCTTCGCCAGGCTCCTTGGCGCCCTCGTTTGTCGCGCCCTCCTCCCCCGGAAGCGGATCACCCGCTTGCCGCGTTGCAAGGTATCTCATTTTCTGCTCAGACATGTTGCGTTTCCCTCATTTCTTCTTAGTGCCATTCCAAGTACGATCAACGTTCCTAGAAGCTGCGGATCTTGTCCGAGCCGTCGTCCACGGTATTCTCTATCTTGACGATCTTCACGTCATATTCGATGGAGGGATTGACTTCAACGTGAACGATCTCACCCTCCTTCTTTCCTAGGAGCGCCTTGCCAAGGGGCGATTCATTGCTGATGAGACCCTCGAGGGAATTTCCGCGAACCGTCGTCACGATCTTGTAAGTCTCAACGCTTCCGTCATCCACGAACTCCACCGTCACGGTGTTGTTGATCCCGACCTCATCCTCCGCGGAATCCTCAGAGATCACCTTCGCCGTCTTGATCATTCTCTCCAGGTAACGGATCCGACTCTCATTCTGATTCTTTACCTTCTTGGCTGCATGATATTCAAAATTTTCGGAGAGATCCCCGTGGGCCCTGGCCTCCTTCACGTCGGCCAAAGCCTGCTGCCGCACCACCACCTTGCGGTATTCGATCTCCTCCTGCATTTTCTTTACGTCACTCGGCGTCAATTCATCATACATTTTCTTTCACACTCCATTCTACAGTCCCATCTGACATGCGACCGCATAGATCGCAATGAGACTCGTCACAATCTGAATGATCGCAAAACGGTATACGCACTGCGTGTTAGACCAGTTCCAGATCTTGCGCACGTGGTCATGCAACGGCGTGCGTACGTTTTTCATGATATGGATCTTTGCAAACCGGATCAGGGATACCTTGATCAGGCCAAGTCCGCCGTCCAGGATCAGCACCAGCGCCACGAGAACGTACAGGATCGGTGCACCCGTCTTCAAGATGGCAATGCTGATAAAAAGTCCCATGGCACGGGATCCCGCGTCGCCCATCATCAGCTTGCTGGGCGTTGCGTTGAACCAAAGATACCCGAGGATCGCCACGCAGAAAACAAGGTTCATCAGCGCGAAATCCTCTTCCCTGTCACGCAGCAGATCCAGCACGTAGATGGTTAGGATGCTAATGATTGCAAGCGTTCCGGAAAGTCCGTCCACGCCGTCGGCGCAGTTGGTCACGTTGACGGAGGCCCATACGAGCACGATGGTCAAGATCACAAAGAGCCATACCGGCAGTTCAAAGCTGACGCCAAACATTGCCAGCTCCACCTCGCAGCCGTTGTATTTCACATAGGTGAAGGCCACCATGGCGGCCACGCAGAAATCCAGGAAGCCTTTTTTGTATTCGCCCCAGGGCGTCTTTGCCGCGTCGTCCAGATATCCCGTCATCATGCAGATCACGATCAAAATCAGGTAGATGACGCGCTCCGCCTGCAGGGGTAAAAACAAAAGCGTTGCGGCCACAAAGGCCAGTACAAAAATGATGCCGGCGCCCCTTGGCTTTCCTGCGGAAAGCTTTCCATCATGCGCATATTCCCTGCCGCCGTCCTTTGGCAGATGATCGCCTAATTTCGCGGTGGCGATCACCGTTGCCGCAAAGGCAAACAGAATGCCCAATAGGGCCATCAGGGACTCTGAAACGTCCGGTAATAAAAAACGTAACATAACAAATTATTCCTCGTCTTTCCGGAATCTGAAGGACTCCAAATTAAATTGACAGCCGGGCAGGAACACCAGATCCAGTCTGCCCTTTCCGCTGATCTTTTGGAACGTAAACGTCTGCGTCGCATACGCATTTTTCTTCATGCCCGCAAATTCCACCATGCGGGCCACAGTCTCGTCCTCGCCCTCCGGCTTAAAACGAAGGTGAATGGTATTCACCTTGAGCGGCGTCCATCCGGTGATCTCGATCTGGCTGGTTCCCGCCTCGCCAAAGTCCATGTTCTCAAATTCCATGGTCACGTTGTTGCCAATCCCTTCCACGCGGTTTTCACGGATCTGGAAATCATCTCCGTATACTCTGGTGGCCTCAGCCGCATACAAAAGGCCAAATGCCTTTTCCAGCTTGCGGAAGGAGAAGCCCTTGACGTGGATCTTGAATTCCTTCATCCTAAGTCCGATGCTCGTCACGCCCTTGATCCTTCTGGGAAGCTTCCAGGTCTCTTCCTGGTATTCGTTCCAAATGGAAGGCTTTTGATACTTCAGCACGTCGATCAACTCGCTTCCAGCCTCACCTGGCATGCCCTCCCAGATTTCCACGGAATATTCATTTCCGTCCAGCGCAAAGATGGGAATCGTAATCTCATCGGAACCGTATTCGCCAAAATCAATGTTTTCAAATAGCACGGCGCTCTCCCCTTCCCTTGCGGAGGAGAAGCCCTTTTCATTCCCGTTTCCAATGTCGCCAAGACTCCTGGAATACAGTCCGCCCGTGATAAATCCGTAAGGATCCAAGAAGGCCGTTCCAATTCCCTTTGCCGAGAAATCCAGCTCCGAGATGACCGTGATCTTTCCGTCCGGCTCCTGCGCCATGCAGCGCACGATGAAATCACCGTCGCCAAGGGCCGTCACCTTCGCCATGCGCATGTTCGTGCCTGCGTCACTCATTGTAACCGTCTGCTCCGCAGGGCCCGTCTGACCTTCTGCGTTTGCCTGGTCCGTGATGCCAGCCCTTTGGATCATGATCTCTTCGATCTTTGCCGTCGGAAGTTCAATGCCGCTCTGATCCACTACCTTCCAGATCAGGTTTGGCGTTGCCGTCTCAGGGAAGATCTTCACCTGAAGGAACATGGCTTTCTTTCTCTTCGAAAGCTTTCTCTTCACTTCTTCCGCCGTAAGCTCCAGCTTTCTCGTCGGTACGTAAGTCACCTCGCCGGCGCCCTTGCCCGCATCAGCTTTCTTTCCCGTTCCCTTCTTGGCTGCAGCATTTAGCTTCATGCAGTCTTCCAGCCAAACGCCCTCAGCTTTCCCTGCATTGGGCAAAGCCCCAACTGCCTCTAGTAGCACCTGTCCTTCCCTCAGGCCTTCTCCCGACGCCATAACGCGGATGATGCCGTTCTCGCCCGTCGTTCCGATCACGGCAAGAAGCTTACCGGAAAAGAGCTTGCGTGAGAAGGACTTGTAATCGTCCGTATCCGTACTGTCGCCGTTGTCCATGCCAAGCAGCCTTGCGGGACCATCCATCTTCAGCGTCACGCGGTCCACCGCATTCTCCACGGGATGTCCCTTTGCATCCAGCGTCTCTATGGTCAGAAAGATCAGATCCTTTTCATCTGCCCGCATCTCATATTTATCGGGTGTCAGGCAGATCTGCCTGCTATCCTCAAACGAGCGTCTTTCGTCCCTGGCTACTTCCTTGCCGTTCTCATCGTACGCGATGGCCGTGATGGTGCCAGGCTCATAGGGCACGCGCCAGTTGCCAAGAAGCGTCAGTCCCTTTTCATGATCTATGTATTGCCGTCCCTGGCGCCTTCCGTTTACGAAAAGCTCCACTGCAGGCGCATTGGTGCAGGCCCTTACGTCAACGATCTGACCGGGATTGAAGTCCCAGTAGGGGAAGACGTGTACCATGGGCTTCTCCTTAAAGTCCGTCCACTCCGCTTTGAATACGTAGTAGGGATCCTTAGGGAAACCTGCCGTGTCAATCTGCCCAAAGTAGGAATTCTTTGTATGATACGGCGTGGGCTCTCCAATGTAGTCAAATCCCGTCCAGATAAACTGGCCAAAGCAAAACTTCGCGTCACGGTCATCCGTGATCACTCTCTCCGTGCACTCCGCGCCCCAGCTGGTAGAGGAATTGCCAAGGGCAGAACACTGCAGGTCCTCGTCCGACAAAATGGACTGGGACAGCGGGAAGTGATAAATGCCGCGGCTTTGCACGACGGAGGCTGTCTCGCTGCCGTAAATGATCCAGTCGGGATGCTCCTTGTGGTGCTCTTCGTACAATCTCTCACCGTAGTTATATCCGGCCATCTTTATTATGTCCGCACACTTCTGCGCACCCTCCCAGGCCATGTAGTTGGAGCCGATGGTCACTCGGGCGTTTTCCTCAGGGTCGCTTTCCAGCACGTATCCCTGGAGCCTTCTGGTGATCTCCTGCCCATGATCATCCGCGTGGGTGTCATAAATCTCATTTCCAATGGACCAGAGGAATACGCTGGGGTGATTTCTGTCGCGGCGCACCCAGCTGGTCACGTCCTTCTTTGCCCAGTCGATAAAGAATCTTGCGTAGTCATAGGTTGTCTTCGGACGCTCCCACATGTCGAAGCACTCGGAGTCCACCAGAAAGCCCATGCGGTCAGCCAGCTCCATGAATTCCGGCGCCGGCGGGTTGTGACTCGTGCGGATTCCGTTCACGCCCATCTCGCGAAGGATCGTAAACTGTCGCTGTAATGCCTTTTCATGAAAGGCCGCGCCAAGGCATCCCAGATCATGGTGCTCGCAGACGCCGTGTACCTTAACAATGCGTCCGTTCAGGAAAAGACCCTGATCCGGCTGGAATCCAATGCTGCGGAATCCCACCACGTAGGTCTGGTAATCCAAAAGTTCCTTTCCGTCATAAAGCCTAACCTGCAGGCGATAACAGTTTGGCGCCTTCACGTCCCAGATCGCGGGCTCCTCGATTGCCGTAAGGAGAGATGCCTCCAGGCATGCCTCGCCGTCCGCCGGCTTATCGGAAGATTTTCCGGCGACGTGCGCATTCCATTTTCCGCCCTTCCACTCACCGCTAAATTTATGTTCAAAAAGGAGATCGCTCTCCGTCTTCTCAGCAAATTCAAAGGGTTTTTCCAAGGTCAGTTCATACTCCGCGCGGAGACCGTCGGCATTCACCCTTCCATCCTTTGCCGCCTGCATGCAGATCTCCGTCTTGATCTTCACGTCAAAGGCATGATTCTCCTGGGTTTCCTCGCCTCTGGGACGGATCACCGCATACGTGCCGTCCAGGGGAAGCCAGGCCTTTTTGCAAACCTTCATCCATACGTTGCGATAAATGCCCGCTCCGGAATACCATCTGGAATTGGGGGACTGGTGTCTTACAAGAACAACGATCTCGTTCTTGCCCTTTTTCAGATAATCCGTCACGTCTGCCGTAAAAGTCGTATAGCCGTACTTCCAGTCCATGACGGCCTTCCCGTTCACATAGATCGTGGAATCCATGTAAACGCCGTCAAAGCGAAACTGCAGTCTCTCTCCTTCGGAAAGCGGATTCTCGAAGCTCTTGCGATACCATCCGAAGCTGTCCTCATATAAATTTTTAGCGTCATAGATCAGCCAGTCGTGCGGCAATTCCACGGGCGCAAAATTCTTTTTTTGCTTTTGCATCTCCTCCCACGTCGTATTGAGGGGAGTCTTCATAAACGACCATCCGTCCGTCCAAAGCTGCAGATTACTTTCGCTCGTTTTCATCTGTCCTTAAGTTCCTTTCCGTATCTTGATCAATGCGTCACGTTTGGGTCACGGGGAGGTGTCTTATGACACGTGTTAACCTAGTCCCAGTTCCATGCGCATCCAGTTCTTTACTTCCTCCGTGGTGAATGCCGCATCCACGGCGTTTTGAAGGAGCGTGCGTTTTCCGTCCTCATCCAGGCCGAACCTTTGCTCCATATAGCGGTATTCCGCTTCCATGGTCGTCCCTTCAATCCCGGGATCATCCGTGTTCAGCGTAACCTTTAAGCCCCGCTGCAGGTAATCCATGAAGGGGTACCTCGACATGTCCTCCACGGCATGGGTCTGGCGATTGCTTGTGGGACACATTTCCAGAGGGATCTGATTCTCTTTCAGGAGCTGCAGGACCTGCGGATCTTCCTGGCTCCGTACGCCGTGTCCAATGCGGTTTGCGCCAAATTCCAAGGCGAGTTTTACGCTCTCAGCGCCGTCCGCCTCTCCGGCATGGATCGTGAACGGGATATCTAATTCTTTTGCCTTGGCAAACAGCTCGCGATACTTGCCCGTGGGAAACAGTGCTTCCGCGCCGGCGAGATCCATCGCCACGACGCCGCCGTCCGTCACAAGCCATTTCTTGGCAAGCCTTAGCGTCTCCTCATTTGCCGACTCGTTTCCGTCACCCCGCATCGCGCAAAGGATCAGGTTCACCTTGATCTGCGCGACCACGTTTCCTTCTGCCGCAAGGTCAATGCATTCTCCGGCTTTCTTTATGCCCTCGAGTGCCGCCCGTATGGCTTCCTCCTGCGTCATGCCCTGCTCCAAATGCAGCTGCGGTGCAAACCGGATTTCCGCATAGATCACGCCCTGGGACTGCAAGTCATCCACCACAAGCCTTACGGCCTCGGAGAGCCCCTCCCTCGTCTGCATGAGGGACAACGGCAATGCAAAACACTTAAGAAAATCCGTGAGGCTTTCGCAATCCTCAGGAACCGTCAGAAGCCTTTCCAGCTCCTGATCATTTTCCGGAAGCGTGATCCCTTGCAATTTCGCAAGCTTTCTTGCGATTGCAACCGTCACCGCCCCATCCAAATGCAAGTGAAGGTCAACGTATTTCATGGCTTCTTTCCTCCGGGTCGTTTTGGAGTTCCCAATTAATAAATGGTTCTGCCCTTCTCGTCGGGAATGCCGCTCTTGCGGTAGAAATAAGTATTCACTTGGTCGCGCCATTCCCTTGCGTTATAGAGCTGACGTCCGAAGCGCTCCTTTACGTTTGCAAAAACCTGTGCGTCCACTTTACCTTCCAGTCCGTCCCATGCCTTTGCAAAGCCTTCCGCCTCGTCATAGCCCTCAAAATGGCTGTCATAGATATGCTGGATCAGGGTCTTTCCGGTCTTCAGCACGTAGGTGTAGGGCACGTGGTGGAAGAACAGGAGAAGCTCTTCGGGACAACTCTCCATGGAATTATATGCAGAGGCATTGGGCTCATAGTACTGCTGCGCATAGCCCGTTCCCTTGTCTGATCTGTCTACGCCCATGCCGAGGTGATCCGCACGGTGATAGGTGCCCCAACGGTCATATTCATAGCCGTCCACGCTGCAACCGTAATGATCATGCGGCGTCACCATCCAGCCGATGCCAAGGGGACTCGTATATTTCTCATAAGTCTCACGCGATCTAAGCAAAATATCCTTCACAACCTTGATCACTTCCGGATCGGAGGAGATGCTCATGGGGATCCACTCATCCAGGATCTCCTCAGCGGAGAGGGAGGTCTGGAACGCCAGACGGCCATATCCGTAAAGGTTTGCTGCCGCAAGATAGTTTCCGGTCCAGTTCTCGTCATTACCCGTATTGATGACTGCCGCGATGCCGGTATTCTTGTTTCCCATGGTGCGTCCGCTGATCACGTCCGCAACGGTGTCTGCACCAGGCTTGCAATAGGTGTGGAAATCCAGGATTTCCTTGAACATCGGGATCAGGTAGCATACGTCGATCTGGTGACCGGTATATTCCTGCGCCACCTGCACTTCCAGCATTTGATTCGTCTTTTGAAGGCCGCCAAGCAAAGGAGAGATCGGCTCGCGTATCTGGAAATCCATGGGGCCGTTCTTGATCTGCAGGATCACGTTCTCCGCGTAATCGCCGTCCATCTGGATAAAATTATCATATCCCGCGCGGGCCCTGTCGGTCTTGTAGTCACGCCAGTCCTGTCTGCAGTTGTATACAAAGCATCTCCAGATGATGATGCCGCCGTAAGGTCTCACTGCCTCCGCCAGCATGTTTGCTCCATCCGCCTGCGTTCTGCCGTAGGTAAAGGGACCCGGGCGACCTTCGGAGTCTGCCTTCACAAGGAATCCCCCAAGATTCGGGATCTTTGCAAAGCACTCCTTCATCTTCTCTTTCCACCATGCGATCACGCGCTCATCCAAGGGATCCGCGCTGTCGATGCCGCCAAGCTCGATCGTGGCAGCGTAGTTTAGGCTCAAGAAAAATTTGATGCCATAATCCGCAAAAACCTCCGAGAGCTGCGCCACCTTTTCAAAAAATCGGTCCGTGATCAGCCAAGTTGCCGCCTGCTTTACGTTTACGTTATTGATCACGACGCCGTTGATGCCAATGCTCGCCATCAAACGTGCGTAGTCTCTCGTCCTGTCATTTATGACAATGTCGTCATTTTCAAAAAAGAAGGATTTTCCGGAATAGCCTCTCTCAATGCTTCCGTCCATGTTATCCCAATGATTGTAGGTACGAAGGGGATTGTCCGGCGTGCACGTTGCGGAGATCCCGGTCAGGCTCTTCTCCATGGATACCTGGCGAAGCACGTGAAAGACGCCATACAAAAGACCCTTCTCATCTCCCGCAAGGATCTGAAGCTTCCCGCCATTTTCCTGAACGGAATAACTCTCCGGAGAAAGCTTTTCACTTTTCTCCATGCAAAGCATCGCTTCGGCTCCAAGCTGCGGCGTAACGCCAAGCATTCCCTCCGCACCGAGCTTCAGCTCCTGTAGGGCACTGTTGACCACGCGGTCCTCCGCGTCAAATCCTTTCAGCCATACGTTCTCAAAATATTTACCGTTCCCAAGTTCCTTTTTCTTTCCATACGCAAGCCACAGCTGCTTCCAAGCCTTCTTTCCGTCCATATCATTCTCCTTTTTCCTTCAAGTATTTTGCGTTGCTTTGAAAACTCCGCAAAATATCAATTTATCATACCATTTTTGCGCCAAAATTTCAACTCACCTATGTCTTATTTTCTTGCAAAAATCCCTGACTTGCAATGAAGCAAGTCAGGGATCAGTTTCACACCAATTCATTCCGATGCCTTGAAATTATAGACGGGTTTCATGACGTCAATGACGTCGACGGATTCCTTGATGACGTCGATGATGTCCGCCAGGGACTTGTATGCCATGGGGGCCTCGTCGAGCGTGCTCTCGTTTACGGAAGTCGTGTAGACACCCTTCATGGTCTCCCGGTATTCCTCAAGGGAAAGGGATTTCTTTGCCATGGTGCGGGAAAGGACGCGTCCTGCCCCGTGAGGTGCGGAATAATTCCACTCGGGATTCCCCTTGCCGATGGCAAGCACGCTTCCGTCACGCATGTTGATGGGGATCAACACCTTCTCGCCCTTGTGCGCCGCGATGGCGCCCTTGCGAAGGATCATCTCCTCCGTGTCGATGTAGTTGTGGATGGTGTGGAACGCATTGCTGCCGGTCATACCGGATCGCTCAAGCAATACCTCTGCCATCTTTTCGCGGTTTCTGCGGGCAAAGCGCTGGCAGATCTCCACGTCGTGCAGATAATCATCCAGATACTTGCCGCTCAGGTAACAAAGGTCTGCAGGCATGTCTGGCTCGCCATGGAATTTCTCCCACTTGAGCTGATTCAGTGCCGCCTGGATCTCGTCCCTGCGTCCCTGCTCCTTCATTGTGCGGATGAGCTCCTCGCGCATCTCCAGATATTCGCCAATTCCCTTGTGGAGGTCAATCGCGAGCTGCTGATAAATTTCTGCCACCTGCTTGCCAAGGTTTCTGCTTCCGCTGTGGATCACAAGATATTTCGTGCCGTCCACCGCCTCGTCGATCTCGATGAAGTGATTTCCGCCGCCAAGGGTGCCGAGACTCCGCTCAAGCCACTTCGTGTTTTTCAGCTCGCGGTAGCAGCGAAGGGACTCAAGGTCAAAGCGCTCCGTGCGGCCCTCCCAGATATTCATGCCGGAGGGAACGTAGTGCGCCGCCTCGTCAAATTTTTCAAAGTCCACTGCAGCCTTACCAAGCTCCACGGTATACATGCCGCAGCCGATATCCACCCCCACCACGTTGGGCACGGCCTTTCCCGCCACGGTCATGGTCGTTCCGATGGTGCAGCCCTTCCCGGCGTGCACGTCGGGCATGATGCGGATCTTCGACCCTTCCGTAAAATCATAATCGCACATGCGCCGGATCTGCTCGATGGCTTCCTCCTCGACCACCGTTGCGTAACAGATCGCCGTATTTATTTTTCCTTTTATTTCAAACATTCTACTCACCTGCTTTCCATGCGACGAACCGCCTGCGACATGGCAACCTGCCTTTACCGTAACAACCTGCTCGCCGCAATTTGCGCCTGCCGGATGAACAAAAAACCGCTTACCCCGTTTAGATACGGGATAAGCGGCATGCTTTTTTCCGCTCTGTCACATTATAACGTGAGTCTGTAGAAAAGTCTATTCTACCATAGGTTGCAAGATTTATTTTCGCAGGATCTCAACGACCTCACCGATATATTCGTCATGGGGCTCCGCGTTTTTATAAAAGGCCTTTGAGCCTTCATCAAGAATGTTTTCGGGATCCATTCTCTGCATATAGAGCTTTCTGCACACAAGCGTGATTTCAGCCTTTTCAAACGTGATCGTCTCTGCGCCGGATGCGTCGTCCACCGCAACCTTCTTTGCCTTCAAGCCACTGTCATGCATCTTATCCATGTTGCGGCCGGACTTTGCGCCGAGGACGCCAAGTACCTTCCGGTATTCCTCCGGGAAGAAGCTGATCGTGAAATACTCATTCTTGTCCATGTATTCGTGCGTGTATCTTGAGGTGCGGACGTAGGTTGTCGCAACGGGCTTTCCCCAGATCGTTCCAAGCCCGCCCCAACTGATCGTCATCATGTTAAAATCCTCCGCGGTTCCTGCAGTGAGCAACGCCCACTTCTTGTCAAACTGCTGAAAAACGTCCATCGTAAACTCCATGTCCAATCTCCTTTCCATTCGTCGTGCTTCTCTATGTTTCCTGCTTTTCCATGTTTCCCGTTTTTTACGTTTCCTGCTTTTCCGGGTTTCCCGTTTTTTATGTTTCCTGCTTTTCTACGCTTCTCTTTGCTTGTCGCCGCGTTTTCCCCAAAGGTATCCGATCAGCGTAAAAATGCCGCTGGCCGTAACGCAGACGTAAAAGGTGATCCCGCGGCTGATCAGCTCCACGTTTAATGCCATCTGCTCGCCCATCATGCCGTCAAAACCGTCAAACATTAAGTAATCCGAAATTCCCATGCCTCCGGGAATCGGAATAAAATTATAGCCAATGGCAATAAGGCACTGCTTTGCAAAAACCATCACCATTTTCCCCGCCTGTCCGCCGAGGGCGGCGTAAACCAGCATCGGCACGATCATCTGGCACGTTCTCTGGACACAGTTCCAAAAAAAAGCGCCAAGAAGAATTTTTCTGTCACCGGAGATCAGCGAGGAACATCTCGCGTAATCATCCCGTACCTTCGCCATCTTCTCCAGTTTATGCTCTTTTCCCTTCATTATTCCTTTGTCACAAAGGAACGTGATGAGCATGGACAAGGGCTTGAAGATCAAGTCTTCCTTTTTCAGCAAGATAAAAAACGCCACGGCCAGAAGGGATAATCCCACAAATCCAATGCCGATCAATATTTTCGACGCGATGCCAAATTCCAAAAAGGCGTAGGGCCTAATGATCACCGAGACCCCTCCCAGGAATATGATGGAGGCAGTGTACATCATCAGATTTAGCACTAATACCGCCGTCGCCATGCCGCCCGGTATTCCGTCCTGCACCATAAAGAAGGCGCTGGCAGGCTGGCCGCCCGTCGCCGAGGGCGTGATCCCTGAGAAATAGATGTCCGACGCACTGTATAAAAGACACTGCTTCCTGCCCCTGGGATATTTTGCATGACGCAATATCACGCGAAGTGCCACCGCTTCAAACCAGACAAACAAGGCGGAGGATACGACGCCAAGCGCCAAAAGGGGCAGATTGGCGGACGCGATCACGTCCATAAGATCACCCAATGACATGTCCTTGTTGTATTTCAAGACAATACGGATCGTCAATACCGCAAGTATTGCCGAAACCAATGCCCAGATAAAGTTTTTATTTAATTTCTTTTTGGATTTTAATTCCGTTGGTTTCCGTTCCATGTTTTCCGACCTAATCCATGCAAAAAGCCTGCAGATTCCCCCCGCAGGCTTTCATTATAGCAACCATTTCCTTGCTCTTCAAGGCTTTTAAGGATTCTTTAAGAAAAGATTTAGTTTATGCCTTCGCCGCCACAAGCTTTACCGTTACGTAAGACTTTCTCCTGGCAGGAATCCACTTCTCAGCCTTGCAGGTCATAAGATAACCCAGCATGCCGCCAAGGGTGTTGAGAATCAGGTCGTCAATCTCGAAAAGGCGATAAGAGCCTTTGAAGAGAAAGAAAAGACCGCTGAACTGACCAAACTCGATCAAGGTGGTCAGGGCCAGGCTGTAGAGCAAAACCCTCTTTGCATCCATGCCAAAATGATAACGGAGAAACATGCCAAAGGGCACGGTCATCAAAACGTTAAACACAATAAGGAACGTTCCCCTTACGGGCTTCTTTGCCATGTCCGTGAGACAGTGCAGAGGCATCAGCTCCACCTGGCGCGTTAAATGCAGCGCTTCTTCCACGCTGGGAAGAGGAAGAAAAACAAGCGCGAACACGCAGCAGAGGTAAAACAGAAATGCGCCCCACAGCAGAAAATCTGCCACCCTGAATTTTTTGGTGATCATCATTTTTACCAGTTCTATAATTACAAACGCAGGTCCCACGTATTTCACAAACAGTCCTGCTCCATCCATAATACTGTTGATCCAAATCATATTAAGCACCTCCCGCATCGCTTCATCATCTTCTTGATGATCTCAGTATACGGGAAAGCGCCATTTCATTCCATTGCTTCTCCTAACAGATCTTTCTTCAAATCTAACAAGAACGTCACGTTTGCGTAACGTGCCACGTTAGAATTGAGTGACGCATTAATCGTCAAAGCGGTAGTTCCTCCAGTTTGTGACATAGACAAGGCCGTTGTCCAGCTCCGTCAGAAGGCCCTCGTCCACCAGCTGCCGGGTTAGTCTTATGGTCTCTTCCAGGCCATAGGCCACGGACCACTGGAAACCGCCCTTGGCAAATACCACGCGGCTCTTGCTCTTTCTCTGCCACGTCACGAATTCGTTATAGATCTTTAACTTGCGGTAGTAGATAAAGGTGGGATCCTGAGGCACGGGAAGGTCATAGTTCTTGCAGAATCTCTCCATAAGCTCGTACTGCGCCCTCGCCTCCGGAATTCCCCACACCCCGACGATCACGTTGTATTCCGGGATGGGCTTTGCGATATCCGAGAGCCAAAGCTGGAGTTGAATCTTGGATACGCCTCCCTCTGCCTCCACGTACAATTCGTTCAGGCGATTGCGAAACTTTGCAAACTCATAGATCTGTTGCACGTGGGGCTTGATCAGTTCCAAAAGCTCCGTTACGCTCATGGGAAGCGGAATCTCATTCGTCTGCAGGTCCGCGCGGATCATCTCATCCAAATAACCCAAACACTCATTTGCGCGTACCATGATATCTGCCGCAGGATATTCATCACTTAATAACAAATAATCTTCACTTTCACACTTAAATGTCTCCCAACTTGATCCAGTTCTGGCGTCCTCAATGAGCAGAAGCGTCTGAAACAGTTTTTCCGCATAGTCTGAGCCAACCACCTTGAGCGAAGCCTCATACAGCAATTCTTCCGGAGCAAGGGCCGGGTCGATCAACAGATTTGCCGCGCAATAATGGGAAAAGACGTTTAATACGTGATAGGAATCCATCTCACTCCAATAGGAGGGCTTTGCGACGGGGTCCTGTTCCGCAGTGCGCAGATACACGTCCTTGATCAGGTTTGCGTTGACGTTCATCATTGCAAGCTGGTCGATCTCCTGCTCCGTGAGATTCCAGGACCAGATGCCAAAATCAATCTTGTCGTCGCGGCAAAGGCCTCTCTCGTAAGACCAGGTGGCGTCCTTCTTCGTGCGGGCGCCGAGATAAACCGTCACGTCGCCGCCCATAAGATTGCTGATCTCACGCACGTCGATTTCATGCGTGTAGCAGCTCACGCCAAAATTCACGTCAGGATTGACCGCACGGAATTTCTCCCGCAAAATCTTTGCAAAATAAGCAATCTCTTCCGTCGTATTCAAGTTCCCAGGGTCATTATAATGTGCGATCACCCGGTCACAGCAATCGGCCAGCTCCGCATAGATCGAATAATATTTCTCAAAGGTGCGAAGCGCGGCCGGATTCTCAAACGCCTTCGCATAGGTATAATTGGCATAATAATCCACGGTGTCGTCCGTCCAGCGATAACCGTCAAACTCCGCGCCCCAGACCCAAAGCGTAAAATCCATGCCAAGGGAATGTGCGGCGTCCGCCATAAAACGGATCCTGTCATGCACGAACTCATAATTGCCATAATATGCCCAGGCAGAGCACATGTCCGTCACCTGGATCCCCGTGTAACCAATGCTCTTCATCATCTTTACGTAGGTGTAGAGCTGATCGTCCGAGTAGGATAAAAGCTCGCACTTTAAGGAAGTTGCAGGATTTTGCGTCACCCCGCGCGGCGCATCCGTCTTCCAGAGGCAGATGATGGGCTCGCGCTTTTCATTCCAAGCGCTTTCGCGGTCTTGCGTTGCGACCCCTTCGTCATAAATCATCCTCACGTCACGCACCTGCGCCGGAACGTGAATTTCGCTGCCGTCCTGCTTTAGAACGTGCTCCCTGTCCTCACCCGCAAAAGCGATTCCAAGATACGCATTTGCAAAGATCCGGACCTGCTTTTCAATCTCCTCACCATTACAACCGGAGATCGTAACGTTCCCACCGATGATGCTGATTCCGGACTGACCGGGAGTCATCGAGGTATCCTTAACCACTTTAATGGATTTCTCTGCAGAGCCAAAGGCCTGGATCTTTAACCTCTCGCCGCTCACCATTTCCACGTAATCATTCAAATGCTCCGCGGGTGCACTGGCCACGCCGCGTGCAAGGATCACGTAATCGCCAATGGGCACGCCGCCAATAAAAATCGTCTTCTCCTCCTGAGCGGCACCTGCATTAGGTTCCTTCTGCCTCGTCATTTTTCTTGCGTCCATGCCCGTAACCAGTGCAAATAAAAGCAATACAAACGCAATGCCCGCATATGCAATATATCCTAATTTTCGTTTACTCATTTTCCGGAATGCTCCCATGGTTTAACGTTACCTCACAGTTTGTTTTCATCAGCCACGCGGACGATGTAATCGCACCACTGTCTGGGAGAATACTCTTCGCCATAGTTCACAATCGTTCTGCCCTCCGCAATGGCCTTTTCCACGTCCTCAAGAACAAATCCGTTGCTGAGGGTACATTCGTCTCCGCGCTCGTTCGCAATATAGGTCTGCGGGCCATAGGAATGACATTGCATGTAATAGGTGCGATCCGTCACTTTATTGTATAAAGCCAAATAATACGTTACGTCATAAAGCATATACGCATCGTCCTCATAATAGGTCTTCCCCGTCATGGTGCGTCCGTTACGATCCTTCCTTTCCGGTGATTCCGTCTTGGGAAGCTCTTCCAGCTTTTCATCCAATTCCTTCGCCACGCTAACCACGACTGCGCCAGCCGCCACAACGCCAAGCGCCAATAACAATTTCTTGTTTATCGCTTTCATACGTCCGTTCCCTCCATTCACCTAATCCGTTAAGTCAGCATCCGCCGCCTCGTCAGATGCTTCGCCTGCCGTTTCCTCAGTCGCGTCCTCAGTCACTTCCTCGGTTACTTCCTCAGTCGCTTCCCCGGTCGCATCCCCAGTTGCTTCCTCGGTTACTTCCTCAGTCACTTCCTCTTCCGTCTCAAGGCTTATCATGCTCTGAATCCATTCTCGCAGTTCTTCTTCGCTCTCGCCTCCGCCGAACCGCGCGCCTTCCAGCCAGGTTCCCGAACCAGCAATGGCTTCCAGCTTCTCTCCGCTCTCGCCAATGCCGCTTTCGTCGGAGGTACAAAACGGAATCAGCGTAATGCCTTCAAAATCATATTTTTCCACAAAGGTATCCATAATGCGCGGCTCCTGCCCCCACCATATGGGATACCCGATAAAGATGACCTGATATCCATCCAGGTTCACCGCTTCACCCTTGATTCCCGGCCGTACGTCGGGATCATTTTGCTCCATTGTCGTCCTGGACTCCGCATCCTTCCAATTCAGCGCTTCCTCAGTATAAGTTTCTTCGGCTTCGATCTCATAAAGATTTGCGCCGGTAATGGCGGCAATCTTCTCGGCAACGCCCTTCGTCGTCCCCGTGCACGAAAAATATGCCACCAACACGGCAGAGGGATCGTCTTCGTTTTCATACAAGCGATATGCCTTGTTAACGGCTGCCTCCAATTTATCGTACAGTGAAGTTTTCACTTTATTGTAAACGTCACCGATTTCCTTATATCGCTCCTTTAGCTGCGTCTCGTGATCCTTCGCCCTGCGGAAACGGAACACCCAATGATCCTGCGTCGCCGTCAGCCCAAACACCATGCCAGGTGACGTCGCCCTGGCCAAAAGCTCGTCCGTCTTGCTCAAGAGTGCTTGCTCGTCACTGGTATCGCTTAACAACAGATACATCCGGATGCCAGTCTCCTCATACTTACTCCTCAGAAACTTTTCAAGCTTTTCTTTTTCCTCGTTTTGAAGAATGTTGATCTCACTGACCACAAAGTCGCCGTGCAGATTTGTCACTTCGGCCTTATTCTCAATGATTGCGTCATCCACGCGTTTGTCCCAATGAAGTTCTTCCTCGTCCACTCCAGCCTGCAGCGCCAAATTATAAAAGAATTCCTCTATTTCACTGCTGTTCCCGGAAGAATAGTGTTTTCTGTTAATTGTCAGTATTTTGGGATAAGTCTTATTCCCGCCTGATTCACCCCTGACATATTTTTCACCCACGTCTTCCAGGATTTCTCCTTCCAAGACCAGCTCCAGCAGCTTTTGCCAAACATCACTGGAAAAAGAGCAGTCGGCCAATGTCTCCGTTCCTCTGCCTAGCGCGTAGCGATAACAGTAAAATTTATATACGCCGTCATAATTATCCAAGACATACTCGTACATAGATCTCATCTTCTTCCCGCTCGGATCGTAATTGTAAGAGAACGTGATCCAACCGCCTTTTTCCAGCTCTCTCCATAATTCCGGGCGCTTTTTATCGCCATAAGTTTCGGTCTCTTCAAGCTCCTTTTGCTCGTTTTGATTTTTCTGTATTTCAGTGGCTGACGGCAATCTTATCACGACGTGAATAAAAAGTAAAGCCGCAACAAATAATAAAATACCTAGCCCGATATTTGATTTTTTGTTGTCACGTTCATCCATAATAATACCTCCCTCGTTCCAGACTCCCCTTCCCCATTGAATTATTGTAACATATGACAAATCCTTAGGCAATGTTTTCAACGTGACTTTAAATTGATACAGGCGGCGACCTGACTACGCATCAAATCGCCGCCCGCTATTTATAAAACGTCTCCCTGCAGGAAATTCCTTGCATTAGTCGACGTTGTTTTTATTGTCAAACATCTCCTCCTTTAACTTCAGGCCTGCCAGCACGATGAGCGCTGCCAGCGGCGGGAACACGGACGTGATCGTTACGGCTACGAAGCCGATTGCTGCGATCAGGATCCAAAGAACTTTTTTTCCAACTCTCTTGTCGTAACTCATCATATCGCTGCCTCCTTTCCCGGCGAACAAGCTATTGTTAACGAGTCGTTTGACTGATAGCTGGGTAACTATGTTGTTCTTTTGTTATAATGATTGTATCATGCGCCCCTTATCCCTAACAGCCGCAAAAGCAGCACTATATTCACCCTTATCGTGCAAAATGGGTCACGGGTTGGCTGCGTGGATCACGGGGACGTGCCTACTGACACACTAACAAACTCTACTTACAACATACTCGAGGGGATGGCTTGAATAGTATCCCTCAGGCATATTTGCCAAGCGTCGGTACTTAGGAGGCGTATACGAACGGAGACAGCATTTATGCCGGATCAGTTCGTGACTCCTTAGTACCGATACGCTGCAACTGTCGCAGACTTTGTCTGCGATCCGAAGCGCAGCAAGGACGAGCCGAAGGCTCGCCAAAGAGCGCGAGCGTGCCTGAGGAATACTATCAAGCCTCGGCCCCGAGTTCGTCAGGTTGTTAACATGTCAGTAGACACGTTCCCGTGACCCAGGTTGGAGGGAGTTAGTTCTGGCGGGGCCAGATTTCGATGGGACTTACTTCGTAGTATAGGATCATGGCGTCGTACATGTCGGTCGGCGCGTGGTGAACCTGATGGGTTGACTTGAGGAGCTTTGAGAGAATGTTGTACGCTTCGCCAAGACTGCCGGTGCTGATGCGGGAATGAATCTTCTTGCCAAGGGCGCTGCCGGCATCCACCTTGGAAAAGTCAAGGTAGCACTTGTCCATGGAAAGGTCCTTCACCTGATAAGCAAGCGGATCGTCTGAGCAGAAATTCTCAACGATTCTTGCGGTGTAATTGGAATTCGGCAGGTTAACGGACGTATTGTAGAAGTCCGTGCCAATGGCAAAATAAGCTTTTCCGTACTCATCATAGAGGAACTTGCCAAGGAAGGTGTGCATCGTGGACTGGTTCTTCGTCATGTGACCGTTATGACAGGCAATCATGACGGCGCCGCCGTGCTCCCTCTCCTCCTGGTCCAGGATCCAGTCAACGTTCTCCTTCATGTAAGAATCCCTGGCCTTGTTAGTCTTGCTTTCCTTTACGCGATAGCTGATGAAGTATTTGATATTCTCAGCAACGTGAGCACAGTACTGCACCTCCCGGGCGCTGGTCTTTTCGGCATAAGTGGACGCGTTTGCTTCCAAATCCTTTTCAATCTCGTCCATCAGGGCAACGATCTCGTCATATTTGCCTGCATCATAGTCCGTATCTGATTCGCCGAGGTACTCCAGCATCTTTGCGGCATATACCGCCCCCTTTGCCTCATCCGTCTTGGCGTAAAAGGCATTGATGACGGCCATCATGTCCTCGTCGTACTGCATGTCCATTCCGTACAGGCGAACCTTGTCCTTCTCCTCCGCCGTCTGATTATAGTCATGCATCCACTGCACAAGGTCACGCATTTGGTCCGTGCGGTAAATTCCATAGCCAAGATGACGCGTCACCTCCTCAGCCGTACCCTCGCCGCCCTGAATATAAAGATTTGCCATCTCACATCCGCCGACGTCGCCTTCGAGAATGAGTGCGCGCACGTTGGTCGTTGCAACAAGTTGCTTGAATACTTCGCGCTTTAGCTCCTGGAATTCCTTGTTGCCGTGGGTGGCTTCGCCGAGGGCAACAATGCGAACGCCCTCAGGTATCTTTATGCTTTCGATGGCGCATACGGCCTCCGCAAAGCCTTCGATCTTGGCGGGCTTGATGAATTTGGATGCCAGATGCGATCCAGGCAAAAACAGCGCGAGCGCTACAAGGACAATCAGCGCGATCTTATTGGTTTTTTTAATTTTCTTGGGTTTTTGATCAGTATTTGAAAGATTTGATTTTTTCATGACGTACCTCCGTTCTTTTGATCTGATCATACGATAGCATCAAAAGCCCGGAGGTACCATTGGACTTGCTTACGCGAACCTTACAAAATCGTAAGGTTGGATCATGAGATTTTCTTTACCGTTCCAGCACTTCCATCCACGATGACCACGTCATCGTCATGCAAAAGCGTGGTTGCGTTGCCGCAGCCCACCACGGCGGGGATCCCGCATTCCCTGGCGACAATGGCAGCGTGTGAAAGCGGCGCGCCAACGTCCGTCACGATCGCCGCCACCTTAGAAAACACGGGCGTCCAGCCCACGTTCGTGGCGCTCGTCACAAGGACGTCCCCTTCCCGTACGTCGCCGATGCGCTCCACGTCAGTAATGACATGCACTTTTCCCGTGATCACGCCCGCAGCCCCGGCAAAGCCTTTTATGTCCGCATTCTCATCCACCTTCAGCTGGACGCCGCGCACGTAGACGTCGCTTCTCCTCTGGGGATCCGCCATCCATTCCTCAGGGTCAAAACGGCCCACCACAATGTTGGGAAAGGGCGCGTACGTCAGGTATCTTTCATAGGTTTCACGCCGCGCCTTGATGCTTTGCGCCGCCGTCCGGTCCCCCTTTAATAATGCAAAGAGTTCGTCAAACGTAAGCATAAAAACGTCGTCGCCAAGCCCCGAAAGTCTCCCCGCCTGCAAGGCATACTCCCTAAAGGTGCAAAAGAGCCAAACGCCCTTGCTGCGCAGTTCCTCGCGAAAGACGTTTGTCTGGACAAACCTGGCGATCTTTTTGTCGATCCACCGTTTTTTCTTTGGGTATTTTGCCTTGAACTCCGCAAGGGCCTCCTCATAAGCTTTTCTCTGCATTTCCTGCATGTGCCACATGTCCAGGTTATCGTTTCGGTGCTCTTCGATCAACCTGTCCACGTAAGAATCGTCCTCATAGGGATGCGTTGCCATGAGCTCCATTTCATTGGGGCATCTGTGTCCGCAGGCCCTGACGTAATCTTCCTTCGTAATCTTACCCTGAATGACTTCAGAGATCAAAAAGAGTGGTTTCATGCTCTCCAACATGCCAAGGCACCCGCCGCACAGTCTGTCTGCCATCTCCTCGCCGGCGATCTTGCTGATCTGCGACCTGGTGTTAAACAGCGGAAGCATGGACGTCCCGGACTGGCCGATGACGGACGCCATGCCGTCCCGGAGCTTTGGAACCATAACCTCTTCCCAATACTGATACATTGCCTGCTCGCTCGGGATCTGGCGGATCTCTTTGATCATGTCCCTTGCAACGTCTGCAAGCTTTTCCACCATTTCCTTCTTCTGCTTTTTCGTGAGCTTCGATTTTTCCTTCGGGAAGAAAAGGCGCAGGATCTTTTTCAAAAAGGCCTTTTTGTCAAAGGGGGAGACCGGCACCTCCACACTCTCGGGAGCCTTTCCCACGAGCCCCTTCATGCTCTCATAAGCCTTCTGTCTTTTCACTCCAAACGCCACGGCCACGGAGCACATGACGGAAACGTTCATGTAGGGTTGTCCGCAGATATTGTCAAGCCACTGCGGAAGTCCCAGCACGTCATTGATCTTTTCCAACACGCTAAAAGTCATGGGAGAGATCGGTTTCATGAAGATCTCTCCGACATTGGTTCTGGTTAGAAGTTTATAACCCGAACGCGTTCCATTGACATCGTACGTATCCACGTTCAGGCGTTGCAGCGTTGTGATCGGGCGTGCCTGAAGGATATAAACCTTGCCGCCAGAGACCGCCCACTCGATATCCATTGGCATGCCATACAGATTCCGTATGGTCTTGCAATACTTGCCGAGAGTCCCGGCATACGGCGCAAACTCCTCCGTGCCTTCATAAGCAAACATTTTACCGTCACGCTTCATCGCGTTGATCTTGAATTCCTTCGCATTCTCAGCGCCGGACACAAGCTTTTCCCCGGCACCGCACACATAATTGCCGACCATCTTCTCATCCCTGCCGGTGATGGCGTCAGCCGTAAAAAGAACGCCTGCAAACCTGGCACGCACAAAGCGCTGTATGACGATGGCGATCTCGCAGTCCCCGCGCCCTTCGTCGCCGGATTGTGCGACTAGATCGCTCACTCCCTCCGCACGGTCTTGATTGTTCGCTCCCTCCGCCTGCCGCCTTGCGTAGGCCCGGACGTTCGCGTTCCCTGCGGATGCCGCAACCTGCTCCACCGCCTTGGGAACGTCCTCTAACCTTACGTCCGTCAGGGTCTCATATTGCCCTGCAAAGGAGGCGTTCTCTCCGTCCTCATTGATTGCGGACGACCTGACGGCATACGTGACTTTGGGGTCCAGGCCTTTCAGGAGCTCGGCAAGCTCCGTCCTTGCCTCGTCTTTCAGTTTCGTTCCTTCCAGGGCGGTGCACAGAATCACGTGCCCCTCTGGAATGCGAAGCTTCGCGTTTTGCATCATAAAACTAAGGGATCTCGCCTTACCGCCGGCCAAGGATTCCTTGTCCTTGGGCAGCCGGCGCAGTGAAAAAATATAAGTCATGACAGCTTCCTCCCCGAACCTATTCCTCTTCCGCCAACAGCAGGTCAATGCGCATGTCCAGATAGTGCTTCAGCTCTTCCCTGTCTGCCAGGTCGATCCCAAAATCCCGCAGGACGTCCTCCCGCCGGAAGATGATGAGCTGCATCATCGTGGACAATTCATAGGCGATCAGCTTACACTCGGCCTCCGTCTTTTTTCCTGCATAATGCTTGTAAACATATGGATAGCTAAAGGATTCCTTGCCGAGATCACGCTTAAATAGGACAAATCCCGTGATCGCCTTGGTAAACTTATGATTCTCCACAAGACACTGCGCCACAATGAAATGAAGCTGCTTTAGGATTTCCTTGGGCGTATCGCCGGATTCAATGATCCTCCTGACTTCGCTTTCCTTCAGGAAGTCCAGATATTGCTTCTGGAACGCCTGGTAGATCAGGTTCTCCCGCGAGCCAAAGCAATAATTGATCATTCCGGGCTTTACGCCTGCTGCCGCCGCGATCTCCCTTGACGTAACGCTCAGCGGATCTTCCATAGTCTCCATGAGCCGGAACGCTGCGTCCACTAATTTCTCTTTTGTAAGTTTCAATTTTTCCTCTTTATTCATGATAACCTCACATTATTGAACGTGTTCAATAATAGTCTAACGTAAAGGTGCGCCATTGTCAACGCACCTTTCCCAGTTCACCTATTATCAGCGTCAATAAGCTTCTTTTTGCTGCCATTCCAGCCGGAAATGCGCATTGTACCCATCTAGCTTCAGATAATACTCACCCTGCGACAGGCTGACTGAATTGGTACTCTTGATCAGCCCAAATAAGTAATAATATACTTCCTCTTCACTCTCACGGATCTCTTCCGTATTCTGTTCTATTGTCACGTCCTTAGGCGTTACGTCCACGTAATTCTCTCCATCTTTCCGGAACAAGGATATGCTCTCTGCCTCCGGCGGCATCTGCTCTTTACTCGTGACCGTAAAGGATAGAATTGAAGTTTGCGGGCTCTTCGTTTCGCCGTTTTCGTTCTTTACTGCATACGCGAAACTATAGTCATTTACCTCTAAGGTAAATTTACTCGCCAGTGCATCTTCAGGTACGTCTTCCGGTGCGTCTTCCATTACGTTTTCAGGTATGTCTTCCAATGCATCTTCCGGCGAATTTTCCAGTATGTTTTCCGGTTCCAGATCCAAGTTTATGACTTCCCAGTCCCAATAATAAGAAGGCCCGCAGAAAGAAGTTCCGCCAGATCCAAAATCCACAAGCACGTTCTTCTCCTGACGATCTTGAAAGATCCCACTCCCAAGCAAACATATTATTCCAAAAATGATCAAGCACGTGCCCGCCACGCCGATCATAATGATCCTTCGCTTTTTCATATATACTCTCCTCCATAGGAAATCCATGTCACAAGCTCTTCAAACCTATAGACGAAAATGGCGTGAAAAAGTTCCTGTCAGATCGTTAATCTTGTGAAGAAACCTCCGTAAACTTGGCGAAGGTCGCCTTTCCGCTGTCGGGATCTGGATACAGTGCGTAAAACGAACCGTCGTCCGGCTCATAAAAGACCTTATCTGCATGCTCGATCATGACGGGCGTATCCTGGAACGTTGCCAGAGTCTTGCTCCCACCCGCGTCTAACTTAAAATACCTAACTTTTCCATCTGCTGAATAAACAATTTCGTCATCAGACAGAAAGAAAACGTCGCCGTCAAGTGCGTGATATCCGTCATATTCCGGAAGCTTTTCTTTTCTGACAATCTGTAGGTTTTCGTCAAAAAACTGAAGGATGCTTACAAACGGCACTTCATCTAAGTAAATCACGTCATCGTTCTCCTCCATGACGCCATCTGGAGAATCTTCTGCATAGAGATGCTGCGGCACGCTCATAACACGGCACGGTCTTCCCTGATGATCCGTCAGAACCCTGGCATGTGCCGTTGACAGCATACGTTGCTTCAAGACAAAAGACCCATCCTCTGCAAGCTTTGCGCATACGAATTCGCCATTGTGATATCCAAACAGCAACACTCCGTATGCTGACGGAAGAACGGAATAATAATAATCCGCCGCTTCGCCATTCTCGTTCGCAGTTTGCAGTTGCATTTCCTTCACAAGTTCTCCGCTTGCATTCCAGACGCAAAGGACGTCACTTTTCAATATGTCACGTTTATCCTCCTCGCCCGTCAGTACGTATTCCGTCACGGATTTTAAGGCATATACTTTTCCATCATCGCCCAGCGTTGCGGCAGTATAATAATCCACCTTCAATTGACCGTCTTTTCGGATCCTGTCTTCTATGTAGCCCCAGTAAAGTTTCGTGTTGCCATCCATAGCTTCACTCATGTCACGGATAAAATCCTTTGCCAGATGTCCAAGACTGATCTCGACGCATTCCGGCTTTACGTTATCTGGCGTAAACTTTAACAGCATTAGTTGCTTTACGTCTGAATCCGTACGCGACACCATCCCGGCAAACAACCAAAACTGGTCACCAATTTTCTTGATGGTCATTTCAGTGGGATATAACGTCTCATCCTCATAAAACTTTGACAGATCATACTCGCGGCTGTCATACTTTCTCCACTCCCCGCTTCTGTCCGCGTTAGGATCAGTTTGTTGCCAGTCCGCTTCGTCCCCCCATGAATCCACGGCGTCTGACGATGCACCCTCGCCAATTATCGACGCACTCCCATCGATTGCTGACGCATTCTGAGCGCCTTGACGCGCTCCGGAAAACGCGGCACCCGTTATCCTTCCCCGCATGTCGTCAGTCTCAGTTTTATCCTTGGCATTTCCGCAACCCGCAAGCAGAAATGCCATGAGTAACGTTGCCATAACGATGTGAATTCCAAGCTTCCACCTTCGGTTTTCCACGTTCACGTCCTCCCTTGAAAAGAACACACGACGGTTTCGTCTTTATTATAACGTATTAACGCAAAAACGTCCGAAGAATTTTCTCCGGACGTTTTCTAAATCATTCTCTAGACGCTGGCACGGAAAATCGCTAGCATCGCTTCTTCGTTAAGCACCTTCGCGGAACCCATTTCACCGCCAACGCCGTAACCAATGGCCTTGGCAGAGTCGATGGCACTTCCGCCGCCAACTGCCAGCAGAAAGTCAACGTTTTCCTTCTTGCAAAGCTCAATTCCTTCATACACAAGCCCCAAATGCGGATTCGGCACTGCACCGCCAAGCACCACGTAGCAGACCACTCGCTTTCCTACTTGAGATATGCATTTTTTATTCCCCGTCGGGTTCGCAGGTCAGGTGTCCCCATAGCTAAGTTCCTTTTGTTTGCCGTCCCAAGTAATATATTTGATCACGTTCTTCTCCGTATCCATTCCGACGAACTGCGCGCCCCCGTGAATGGCACTGAAGCTATCGTCCGTGGCCGTGAATCTGTCCAGATCGTAATCCGTTTTCCAGATCCAGACCATGTCTGCCTGGAAGCGCTCTTTTTCCAGGCCCTGTGAAATGCGGTCATCCTCCGTCATCATAAAGTAATCCAAGTTCAAACGCTCTTCAGGGTAATCTCCGTGAAGGGCCCAGGTTGCGTCCACGTGATATCCCTTACCGCCAATCACGACATAGGTCCACTCATGTTCACATGAAGTTCCAAACGGCATTGCCTCCACGTCACACTGCAGTAGCAGATAGGTCAGGGCCGACGCGATCTCCGCACAGATTCCGTCCCTGCGCATGAGACACGCATAATTTCCAAACTCTTCAATGCTCGCTCCGTCTATTTCACTGTAATCATAAACCCAATGCTTACACATAAAGTCATAGATGCCCATCAATTTCTCAAAATCAGATGCATCTGTGCGCGTTGCCTCGTTCAGCATCTTGCAGATCTCTTCTTCAAAAGCCTGCTCCCTTGCGAGGAACTGCTCCTTGTCCATCTTGTATTTGAGCTTCCCGACGCCATCCTTGTAACCGCCGCCAACTACCTTGGTGCAAGCTGCCGGCAAGTAAGATCCAATCGTCACCTCATCCGTGCACCATTCATATGCTTCCTTGCTTACGCATTCAAAGGTGTCTTCGCCTGCCCTGATCGCGTCACACATGTTGTAGAAAGAAGCCCAAGTTTCTTCCGAGACAAACTCAGACAACAAATCACTGTGAACGTGCGGATTGAACGTAAACGGTTCTGGCTCGGTTTCCATTGTGATTTGAACGGTCTGAGTCGCCTCCGGCGCATCTGATGCGTTAGACGAGGCAACGCTTTCTGTCTGCGATGCACCATTACCTTGCGCATCAGCGTTCGCCTGAGACACGGCATTTCCCTGGGCATCAACGTTCCCTTGGGCCTCGGCCGCGCTTCCCGTGGCATTCCCAACAGTTCCCGCGCCATCCTTCGTTTGCACGTTACTGCATCCAGCTGCAAGCATTATCATAACCAATACAATACTTATCCGTCTTCTCTTTTTCATGATTTCATCCTCCGCATCAAGTCGCTCTATCCTAATAAGCGTACGTTATCAGCAAAGCGTTACGTGGGGATCATAAGAAAAATGGGCGCCTAAAAGGCGCCCATGAAGATTTGAAAGAAGTATTAGATGCTGCGCATCGTCGGGATTATAAATGTCATTCCATCATCTTCCATTGAGACCCTTTCTCTCTTAGTTTAATAAATAAAGAATAACCGCCGCTGGCAAGGAACATAAAAATGGATACGATCAATGCAAGTTTTGAATTATACATGATAATCAATGTAAAAATCAAAAAAAATACGCTTATAACAGCCATTACCAAAGATTTAGACATAACAGTATTCCTCCGTTCTTCAAATATCATTCTACACAAATGATAGCATTTAATCACATATGTGAATAGCTCATAATCTCACACATTAAAACTTCTCATCGTGCGTTTTCTCCTTCCATGCGGTTTTGTTACGTTACAAAAGGATGTGAAATCATGCCCTGAATGCGTTCAACACGGCCTCAATCTGTATCATCAACATCTTCTTAATCTTATCGTCCTGAATCCTTCCCAACATGGCCATGATTCCTTCGTCCATCCTCTGCGCCTCGTCCTTCACCCCTTCGAATCCAAGCAGATAATTTGGCGTGGAAAACAATGCCTTCGCCAGTTCAGCGATTCTACTCCCCTTAACATCTATCTTGTCGTTCTCATACGCAGAAACGGTTGTTTTGGGGATGCACAACTTTTCGGCCAGTTCATCCTGTGTCATGCCGATCATGAGGCGCTGCTTTCTAATTCTGGTTCCCATGGTTTCTTCGATTCTTTTCATTTTTTCATCCTTCCCAGAGTCGAAACGAAAAGGATCCGTTGGCAACAAAAAAAGCCTGCGAAACGCAGACCAAGATGGTGGCACATTGCGTGCACTATTCCATTTGATCCTGATCGTTTCGCAGACTCCCATTGCTCACTGACAATCTCAGTACGTTGCCAAAACTTTTGGCCAGCGACGCCCTGCTTTGGTGGTCCTCGGTTTCCGTGCCTCTCTTGCACGGGCTTCAGCCAGATCTGCATGCCCTTCCGTCAGCCTCATACCATATTCAATTTTTCGTTTGTAGCCTAATAAGCCACGCTTAGCGCCTTCATTCCGGACATTTTGGTTCTTGTTTCCTCTTCCCTGTCACGCATCGTAATCTGCCCGTTCATAAAGGTCGCTTCAAAACTTGTTTTGCACCTTTCACACTGAAAGGTAATTCCTCCCTCTCCCCACACGCGGTACTGGAATTTCCCGCAGTTGGGACAGCATACCATGTATTCTCTCTTTCTAATTCCCCTTGGTTTTTTTAGTGCTTCGTTCAATGATTCTCATCCTCTAATCCTAAAAAGTGATAAGTTGGTTATTAACCTTGCCTGCCCGGGAAAATAAACAGGTTCGGATAGTTACGCTTTGAGCTTCCCCGTCTCCGTAACGCCGAAGGTCCGCGCGGTAAGCCCTCCTTCTACTGCTGATCATTTTTCGAAAAAAGCAAACATATGTTCTCTTTTCATGACCTAGTATAGCAACTCCAAATCGGAAAATCAAGAGACAATTTGGTCTTGTGAAAGTTGCACAAAGATTCATGGATGCAGCAATAAGTCCCATAAACGGTACAGACTTTATGAGAGAATTCTAAGTGTCAGGAAAGCCAAGACAACCAAATGAGGAAAGTAGTTCTGTCCCATCATGCTCTGCTCCCTGTTTCCAAAGGTCGCAAAGGGGATCGGCGCCAGACTGACCATCAGGTAGATCTCGATCATTCTCGCGTACACGATGACGAAAATGAGCACCGAAAGCACGTAGATCAAAAACTGCACGATAAAAGACTGCAGGAAGATCGCAAAGAGTGATCCCGTCTGCGTCGCCTCCAGGGTCGCCTGAATCGTGCGAAGCGCGCTTGCGTCGATCGCCGTGCTTCCCGCAATGATGCCGCCTGACCTTGACACCACGTGCTGAGCCACGTCAAACACCGCCATGGTAATGTTCATCGTGTTGGACACAATGTATACCGCCACAAAGGTCTTAAAGGTCCACTTAAAAAAGATCCAAGATTCGAAGTTAGCCAGGTTGTTGTGACTGATGACCAGCTGGATCAGCTCATAACATGCAATGAAAGTCAGGATAATTCCTGCGATCGGCATGATCACGTTCTCCGAAATGTTTCGGATCATGTTGTAAATCGCGGGCGAGAAGTTGGCAGGCGTCCTGCCAACCTCCGTCGCGATCTGCCCCACCTGACGGTTCACCGAATCGAAGGTGTTGCTCACGTTGTTCATGATGCCGTTGATAAGCACTCCCCGCAGCCATTCGTCAATGATGTCTCCTATGCTGCTCATGCTGCCTCCCGCTTCTTTTTACCGATTAGGGTCACGAAAGGGCCAGGCGAACTTTCCGCCTGACCTTTCCGTGCCCGCCTTCCCCGCTTCCGGTCCGATCAAAACAGTCCGGAAAGCAGGGGCACAAGGGTAATGCCGATCAGGCCACGCCGCCGCCAGCCATGAGCTGCTTAATATCCAGTTTGATGTAAGTTTGAAATATAATACGAACTGTATTTGATTTTTTTAGATACCCGGGGAAGTAGACGCTTCCCCGGAAGTATTTGATATTTGATGCTTTACAGAATCATCAATAGGTTTGAAATTGTAATGAATCTCTAATGAGATGTTTCGTGTTCCGTCCGGATCGATTTCCTCGTGGACCACAATTTGTTTGATAAGTCGATTGAGTGTTTCCGCATCCAACTCTGTGATATCGGAATACTCCTTGATGAGATCGAGCCACTTCTTAGCGCTTTCGGATTCTTCTTCGTTACCGGCCGTTTCTTCAAACTCGGCGATCTGCTTCCTCAGAAGATCCTGCTCTTTCTGTGTCTTGGCCATCATGCTCTCAAATGTTGACTCTGAGATCTTTTCCGCCAAGAGATCTTCATATAATCTTGCGACCATTCGGTCTAAGGCCTCAAGTCTGTCCTTTGCTTTGATGTTCTGCCTCTGTTTGACCTCTGTCTGTGCCCTTTGCTCGGCATCATAGGCAGCTGCCAGGTCTTCGGCAATATCGCCTGCATCTAAAGCCTGCTTTGCAAGGCCCTGGATTTCTTTCAAGCAGATATCATAAAGCCTGTCGAACTCAACCCTATGCTGGGTGCAATGGTTCTTGCCGTGCCGGTTGTAGGTCACACATGCATAGATATTAATCGGATTCTTTGCGTTGGTCTTTCGGATTGTAAGAGCCTTTCCGCATTCGCCGCACTTGATAAGCCCGGCAAAGAGGGAATAGGTTCCGTCACCTCTGGTGCACTTCCTCGACTCCATCTTCTCCCCCACGATCTCAAATGTGTCCTGATCGATAATGGGATCGTGCATGTTCTCTACTGTGATCCAATCCTCCGGCTTTTTATCACTCAGCACTCCGATCTTGAACTTATAATTCTTTTTCTGACCGGATATCGCTCCATAATACACCGGATTGATCAGCATATCCCCGATAACGGTTTCATCCCAGACGTACTTGCCATTCTCCGGATCCTGGATCTCCCACTTGGTATAATGCTCTCTGAATCCTCTCTGCCGATTCCACCATGTCGGGCACGGAACCTTCTGCTCCTCAAGCCTGCGTTTGATGAATGCCGTGCCGTGTCCATCCCTGGCCCATTCAAAGATCTGCTTAACATACGGAGCCGTTTCTTCGTCTATGATCAGATGTCCCTTTTCATTGGGATCCTTCACATAACCGAACGGAGCCACATTCCCGGTGAACCTTCCCTTGGCCGCCTGGCTTGCATAGGATGAATGTACCTTCTTGGAGATATCCTTTGAGTACTGCTCGTTAATTACCGCTTTAAACGGAGCGTATTCATCGTCATAAAGCGTGTCGATGTTATCGTTCATTGCAATGTATCTGCAATTATGCCTGGGGAAGAAATCTTCCCTCAGATACTCCGTTTCCAAATGGTTACGTCCGAGTCGGCTGTAATCCTTTGTGATCACAAGATTTATTCTTTTGTTCTCAACATCATCAAGTAGTTTCTGCAGATCCGGTCTGTTCTGATTAAGCCCCGAATAGCCGTCATCTACATAAACGTGTTCTACCG
The DNA here is from genome assembly GCA_946414885.1 of uncultured Lachnospiraceae bacterium. GTDB lineage: Bacteria > Bacillota > Clostridia > Lachnospirales > Lachnospiraceae > Acetatifactor. The sequence continues at coordinate 3,929 of CAMKQH010000002.1, read as the reverse complement.
ACCATCCTCTCTTTGCGCAAAAATCCAGCATCATTTCACGCTGATGGGATATGCTTGCGCTCTCTCGTTCCCGCTCGTCATCATCCTTGGAAAGTCGGCAATAAACGCCAACCCGGTATGTCGGAGCGAGAAGCTCTTCCATCTGTTCAAATGTCATTTTCATGTTCATATGCGATTACCCTGCTAGTCCAGGCAAGTCATCTCCATACGACATACCCAGATTATAAACCCTTTCGTCATTCTTCTCTACTTCTTTATTGCTTTTCTCTCTTCTTATTTTTTCAGCGATCAGATCTATCAGGATCTCCTGCACGGTCTGTGTTCCCTCGTAGTAGGAGATCACCTTCCACGTTGTCTTAGCCATCTTTCTTCCTCCAATTCATCAAAATAGGCACTTAAAGGCACATACTTAGGCATCAAGCAATTACCTTCAAAGCCTTGTGTTTACTGTCTTTAGGCACATAGGCACGTAAAATCCGAAATAATTGAAAAAAGTTGGCTCATATAAAAAAATCGAACCAACTTCAAAATCAAGTGCCTACATGCCTATGCCGCCTTCACCGCATTATCAAAAGGGCACGGTCCGGGATGCCTGCACACCCCGTGGTACCCTCTTACCTTCTTTCCATTCCTAAGCTGAATGTTTTTGTCATATACCAGGCCGTACTTATCTGCATTGATCTTAAGGAATTTGGAGAAAGAACTCATAACTCTTGGTTTCTCCCCATTGTCCTCACACCATTCCAGGTAGATATCATACAGATCCTTTGTCGGAATCTCCGCATCCGGCTGAAAGAGTAGATATCCGTCAGAGTCGAAGAAGTCTATGATGTTGTCATCTTCCTTCTTGGACTCTTCCAAGTTCTCCTTCGCCCTTTCGCTTACGGTGAAATGGAATCCGTTATCTGCAAGCCGCTTAAGGCCTTCCAGCGCCCACAATGCAATGGACTCCTTTTCCTTATTCAGCTTCGCCATAAGGGATTTGTCATCTACTCTGTTCGGATCCTTCTCCCTCACATTCAGAATGATCTGCCTACGGTAGAATCCGTCCGATCTGTCATAAAGTGAACTGAGCGTTCCGTTGCTGAATGCCATGATCCGGACATACAAATATCCCTGGTAGCTCTGCTTGCCCTTCCGTTCCAGATCCATCTTATCTTCCATCGTGATGATTGCCTTTAATACGTTGGTATCACGCAGTGCTTCCATCTGCATATCATCATCAACCATGAGCAGCTTTCCTTCCTGGTCCGCCGGGCAGAACTTGTTTGTCGATAGCTTTGAAACTGAGCAGACATTCATGTTATCCCCCAGGATCTGCTTCATCACCAGGCCGACTCTTGATTTACCTTCGCCCCCGCTTCCAATCAGCATCAGCATCGCCTGCGCCTTTGTTGTGGGGATCAGACAATACCCCATGAACTCCTGCAGCGTAGGGATATCATCCTCATAAAGCAACTGGCCCAGGAAGGACAACCAATGCTTAGGTTCCGGGGCATCTGCCACATAATTGACCGGAAGTCTGTTTGAACAGAACTCCTTCTCCGGTACAAAGCCGCCATCCAGGAAGTAGGTTCCGTTATGAAAATGGATCCGATCTTCCTGCATCGGGAGCCGCTCTACCATGTTCTTCAATTTGAGCACATCCATAAGCCTTCTGATGCGGTTTGAGAGGTTCGATTTGATATAAGGCTCAATATCCTCCAGGATCTCTTTTGAAAGCCTCTCTTCGGTCAGAAAACCGTCAATATCAAAGAACTGTGATCCGACATACATCAGTTCGTGCTTGCTGGCAAACCATTCACAGAAAGCGATCTCATCCAACTGCTTGCCATCCCACCAGAGAGGAAACTCATCTGCTCCATTCTGATTTTTTTCTATCTCCTTTACCGCTTTCATGACCTTATCGATCACATCCGGCGGCAAGTTCTTTAATTCTTCGTAATCGTTTTTCAATATCCTGTACCTTCTTTCCATATTCTGATAATAAAAAAGCTCTGTCAGAAATATCTCCATCCAACAAAGTATCAAGCAGATACTCAACATGGTCGATCTCCTGCAGAGCTTCTACGAAGTACGGATGAAACTCCTCATCCGATGACTTCGGCGCATATTCATTTTTCCATTTCAAGAGCATATCGTGATAATCACATAGCACATTAAAGACATATTTCTCAGCTTCTTTGAACAGCTGCTCATCTGTCTTTTTCGGTTTTATCGGTTTCGCCCTGGGCGGTGATCCGTGCCGGTCCCGGTCATAAGCAAGCCCGAAATCTGCACATATCTTCTCAGCCGCATCCTTCGGTCCCAAGCCAAACAACCGGGCCACATAATCAACGGCATCCCCTTTTGCCAGGCATCCGAAACAGTAATATCGGTTATCGATCTTCATGCTCGGCGATCTGTCATCGTGGAACGGACAGCAGGCCATTCCGTTTCGGTTTACCTTTAATCCGTAATACTCTGCTACTTGACGGGCGGTCAGATTTTCTCTCACAACATCAAATGGACTCATCATAACTCCTGCCCCCTTCTGATGCTCGGCTTGTTAGGTCTGGTTTCATTACGCTTTCTTGCCTCTTCCTTGTAGAATGCAAGTTTATCCGCAAGCGATACTCTTGCCCGGCCTTTGATCTCTTCAATGCTCTTTGCCTTAACCTCAGGATCATTGAGTGTTCTCTTAACGGATCCCAGGATCTTTTCTGCCGCCCTGGAGAACAGATCTCTTATCCCGGCAAAGATCTGCTGGGCAATGTTCTTGACCTTCGGTGTGTTATCTCCCCTCATAATTGATGCTTCATAATCATCAATGAGCTTCACATCCGCCTTCTGCGTTTCCTCTCTGACGGCATCTGTTACAACTCCGCAAGCCTTCTCATATGCATCCGTTGCGACCTCATCAATGAGCTGCTCTACATCTGTAATCTTCATAACAAGATCGTCTTTTTCGCTTCGGAGCTGAGCATTCTCTTCCGCGAGTTTTTCGTTTTCATCTTTGAGCTTCTGAACGATATAATCCGCTTTTTCCAGATAGCTCTTTCCTCCGTAGACCGGTTCCATATCAATCTCAAGTCCGTGGCGATGACAGATCTCCAAAAACATCTTTCTGCATTCGGCATCAAAAGACATCTTTCGGTTGTTATATCTGCCCTTCGGTTTTGTCGGATCCGGTAGCTCAAAGCCAAGTTCTTCAAGTGCTTTATCCTGCTGAGGACAGACCTCTCCGTACTTGTTCAGAGCATCAAATACATGGCGCTCATGGATATGCGGCGTAGTTTCATCCAGGTGCAATGCCCAATCCAAAATATGAATATGCGATCCGAACCGCTTATCAAATTCTTCAAAATACTCCGCAGATATCTGAGCAAGAACAGATGCCGGTACTGTGCCGTCAATGTTCCCAAGCTGCAAAACTGATTCTTCCGGGCAAGTGTTTTTGTTCTTCAAAATATCATCGATTGTTCTGTTTCTTTCTTTATGTCGGGCAGCCTCATTTCTCTCATTCTGCGCTTCCACATGATCGCCATAATGCTCAAAATAATATGCTCTCTCGACCTCAGAAAAAGTATACTGTCTTGGCTCTTCCGATCCGGCAAAACAGTAACCCTGGTAACAGTCCCAATAGACATTTTGCGCTACCCTCGACTCGTCAATGTGATCCGAGTTTTTCACATCGAAGTTTCTGTCATTGTGCTTTACATTGTAGGTTCCTTTTTTACCCGCTCTTCCATTGTGTCTTGTTGCTTTCATAATCGTTTTCCTCCTCATCATTTTTTGATCTCTTGGCAACAAAAAAAGGAATCGACATGCTATCAATTCCTTTTCAAAGATCAGCTCATTTGCTGAAAATATTTTGTTGTGTTTTGTCGGCGAATGCAAACGTCAAGCAAAATTTTACATTGTTAGGTAATCACTTTTTTACGTTGTAC
>CAMKQH010000001.1 GCA_946414885.1 uncultured Lachnospiraceae bacterium | reverse complement strand
GATTTCCAGTTTTCCTTCTCAGGCAAGTAGTATCTCGCTTTTCCACTTGCCTGGAAGCCCATTTTCCTTCTCAGGCAAGTATTCCCTCGTCTTTCCACTTGCCTGGGAGCCTCTTTCCCTTCTCGGGCAAGTATTTTCTCACTTTTCCGCTTGCTTGATTTCCAGTTTTCCTTCTCAGGCAAGTAGTATCTCGCTTTTCCACTTGCCTGGATTCCATTTTTCCTTCTCAGGCAAGTATTCCCTCGTCTTTCCACTTGCCTGGATTCCAGTTTTCCTTCTCAGGCAAGTATTCCCTAGCTTTTTTACTTGCCTGGGAGCCAATTTCCCTTCTCAGGCAAGTATTCCCTAGCTTTTTTACTTGCCTGGGAGCCAGTTTTCCTTCTCAGGCAAGTATTTCCTCACTTTTCCACTTGCCTGGATTCCATTTTTCCTTCCCAGGCAAGTATTTCCTCACTTTTCCACTTGCCTGGATTCCAATTTTCCTTCTCAGGCAAGTATTCCCTAGCTTTTTTACTTGCCTGGGAGCCAATTTCCCTTCTCAGGCAAGTATTCCCTTGTCTTTCCACTTGCCTGGATTCCAGTTTTCCTTCTCAGGCAAGTGAAGTTGTCTTGGAAATTCCGTCCCATTTATAATAAATAATTTCAGGCAATAGATTACGGCGAAAATTCACTGCCTGAGTGGTGATTACCTTGCTAATTGCAATGAATCAAGCGATCCCGACAAAATTGAATTGTCAATGCAACACATAACAATATGTTATTAATTCATCTTCTTTATTTGTCTGAACAAAACCAATTTTTTCAAATAGCGCCAGCGAAGGCTTGTTAGTTTCATCTATGCTTACTTCTATCTTCTTTAAGTTATCCGGCAGTAAGGAAAACAGTTGCCTCAGTGCCGCTTCAGCCATTCCAAGGCGGCGATGTTTTTCATCGATGCAGATACCGAGATACAGTAGTTCGCCGGCTATCTCGCAATGGATGCCACCGACAAGGACTCCATCCGCAATGATTTTGTAGTAATAAACGCCTTCCGTTCCGGTAACGTAATCGAAATAGTTTTCCGATATGGAAACATATCTAGCTACAGACTTCTGAACGTGTATGGAATATAATCTTTCTAAATCCTTATCTTTTGAAAGCAGACGCTCAATCGTTATTTTCATATGCACCCCTAGTTACGTACCCTATTATTATAATCACTCCGCAAAATGGAATACATAACAAGATCAAAAAGCCCTTGATTATTTCTTCCTGCCTGACGAAGCACGCCTTCTTTTTGCATTCCTACCTTTTCCATTACTTTCCCGGAATTTGGATTATTCAAGTCATGACCAGCTTCAATACGATTTACGCCAACTTCTTTGAACAAATAAGCCATCACCGCTTTTAAGCCCTCTGCAGTTATCCCCTTTCCCCAAAATGGGAAGGCAATGGCATACGTTATTTCTACCGCTTCTATTCTCTCTTTCACCGTCGGAGCAGCAATTGTACCTATAACTTCATTTGACTCTTTAAGTACGATGGCCCAGCAATATCTTGCCGGATTCTCATAACGTTTCTCAAAAGTTTTCATAAGTTCAATCGTTTCGTCTATTGATTTGTGCAAATCCCAGGTAAGAAATTTATTTACTCTGTTGTCTGAGCACAGGTTTCGATACATGTCCTCTGCATCATCCACCGTGAATCTTCGCAGCGTTAACCGTTCTGTTTCTAACGTATTTGTCCCAATATGTCTCATTATTCCTCGATTCCGTTGATTTGAATTGAATTTCAACTTGTTTGCCATGTCATTTTGGATTAACGTACTCATCCCTTAACGCGGTCAAATGCTCGATGGCATGGGCATTCCAAGGAATCATGGTGGGAAGCTTCTCACACGGGAATTCTTTGCAGAGGCCGCAAAATTGCACGCCATGCTCCCTTGCACAGGCATGTATCTTGCACCTGCCTGATCCAGACCATTCCGGAACCCTGCCATCCGCCTCAATGCATCCCGGACACGAGCCCTCAATTTTTTTAGCGCAGCCCGTGCAGCATTCCCCGCAGGCCGTAATCGTCGTAAAATCCGTCATGGCATCCCTGCCCCTTTCTCACCAGTCACGTTAGTTTCCGCGTTTGTTTATCGTCATGGAATGATTCACTAACCATTCAACGCCCGACTCTGCCTGATCGACTCCCGGATTCGCGTTCGTCATGACAACGCTGATCCCTCCAGTGCGAACGTCCAGCTTTATCATGCACTGCCCATTCTCTCCCCAGCCTCTGGAAACTACCGCCTCCTCACCTTCCAGGAAAACGCCCAGACCGGTCCATGGGAACTTTTCCACCGGTTTTATCATCTCCAGCGCCGTCTCTCTCTGCAAAAACGTACTCTTCCCTTGAAGTGCCAGGAAAAACTCTGAAGCGATCGCAAAAAGGTTCTCTGCCGTACTCCACAGTCCGGATGCGGCGAGATCTGGAATGACGGGAAATCTCCCAGGGATGGGGTTGCCCTCCTCGTCATATCCCGTTGTCATTTTCGCCTGATGATCCGCCACGTTCTGCGGCGTTGCAAAGAAGGTGTTTGTAAGACCTAACCTTTCAAAAACCATCTTCTTCGCGACTTCGTCGTATGTCTTGTCCGTCACGTCCTCTATCATTTGCTGCAGGACGCAATAACCGGCATCTGAATATTCAAAAAACATCCCTAGCGGCATTTCAGCCACCACCGGGCGTTGATTATACTTTGTCATACCTTTCAAGACGTCTGCCAGACGAATCTCCGGATCCTCCCTGCGCCATCCGCAAAACCCATCCTCATCATCCACGATCCCGGCCGTATGACAAAGGATTGAACGGATCGTTGCTTCGCTTAGTTTTCCGTTCGGCGTGAGAAGCTTCCATTGGCGCAGGTAATCATTGACTTTGCAGTCAATATCGATCATTTTTGATTCCTGCATTCTCATGACAATGAGTGCAGTGACAAGCTTCGAGACGGAGCATCCCGGGAAAACCGTATCCCGCTCTACCGACGTGCCACTCTCTTTGTCAGAGACACCATAAACCTCCGTCCTGGCTTCTCCTCCTGCCGTCCCGCATGCAATGGATACCCCGGGAAACCGGCTGAGAATCTTTCTTTTCTTTTCATCCCACGTCACGTCTTAGTCCCTCCATATAGTAATCCAAAAGCTCATATATCCAATCTTTTAGAACCGAAAATTCAAAGCCCAAGGCCTTTGCCTTATCCGTGTTGATGCTATATTCCAGCTCTCCGTTATAGGGCGCTTCCTCACCGTTCTCGCTGATTACGGCCCTTGTTCCCGTTTTCTTCTCAACGTAGTCCAGGATCTCGCGAATCGAGATCGTCCCTTCCGCGCTTCCATTGACGGCCCCGCGATAATCCTTATCTACAAGAAATGCCAAAAACTTCCCAGCCTCGTCAGACCGGATAAATCCCATTTGACAATCCACGTTGTCAATCTTCATGGGAATGCCCTTCATCACGTGCTCCACGTAGAATCGCAGTCTTTTGGTGTAATCATCCTTCCCGATCGCAAAAGGATATCTGACAGCGATCCAATTCCTTTGGGGGTATTCCTGCCACAGGGCATATTCCGCCTGCCGCTTGATCTGCTCATACGGAAAGGCTGACCTGTCACACCAGATCAATTCCGGCGCCGTCCCGTCAAAGTCTTCCTCAACCGTATTCACGCGTTTCGGGTCATATACCGACGTGCTAGACATGTATACGTACTTATCAAAGTCCAGGGCATCCATCACGTACCTTACGTCCTTTGAGCAATAAGCAATCTTATCGATAACGACGTCATAATGCGTGCCGGACAGCGCTTCCTTCACGCTTTGTTCATCCGTTCTTTGAAATATGATCCTTCGTACCTCATCCCCGAACTCATCCGGAGTAAGTCCCCTCGTGGCAATGGTTACGTCATGCCCTTTTTCCAACAGCTCCTGAACCATGGGAATGCCAAAAAACCTGGTGCCGCCTATCACTAATATTTTCATTTTTCCGCGTCCGCCCCCTGAATGCCTGATGATGCACCAGTTTCCCTTTTTAGGAATATGAGGTATTCCGTTGTGCCTTCTTCCAGTTTCTTTTCTCCCGTAGGGGTAAAGCCATTTCTTTCATAGAAACGAATGGCCTTTACGTTTTTTTCCAGCGCCCAAAGATGGTCCGCGTGACATTCCTTCACTGCATATTCCAGAAGCCGCGTACCGATCGAAGCATTTTGAAGAACCGGCTCAACAAACAATCTCGCAATATACGTACCTTCAATTTTTATAAAACCTTTGACGACCCCGTCATCATATACGTACAGGCTGTCAAGCTCCGTTTCATAATCCCGCATGAGCGTCGGAACCTGTAATTCGGAAAAATAATACGCGTCACTCTGAAATATGGGATAAAAGTACAATCGATAGTTAAAAACCAGTATCTCCGCTATGCGTGATAAATCTTTTTTCTCTGCTTTTCTTATCATGATGCCTTACCTCTTCCACCCTGACGTTCCGTTTTCATTTACCATTCCATATTACCATGGATGCCTAAAGAAGGCAAAGGAATTCCAACTTTGCCGCGCTAGTTGATTTTAGTCAAAAAAGGTACTGGTTAATTTCAGTCAAAAAAAGACACTTGCATGGTCACGGGAAAATGATAAAATGTCATTAGACGTATTTTGAGAATTTGCTTACGGAGGAAAAAGAAATGATACTAGTGATCGAAATGGAAATTCTGTCCAAGTTTCAGGAGGGACAGATGAATGAACTGTTGGCCTTAACGGCAAAGGATCAGATATTCTTAATCACGAGGGAGGACGGCGTACTTCCCGTCAGCATGCTCCCGATGCTCACAAAAATCAATGCAAAGCTTGAAGTCAAAACGCTTCCAAAGAGCGATTCCGGTTTTGAAAAAGGCTTTTTATACGGTTCCCTGTCCAAGTCAGCCGGAAAGGAAAAGGTGGTGATCCTAAGCGGCGAAACGGCCCCCTCTTCTCTTGACGAAAACTGTACCTGGAACGAAGGCTTTGGCGTAAAGCCGAAGCGCAAACCCGCCAAAGCCCAAAAAGCAGCCGCCCCGGAAGCCGCGCAGAAAGCTTCCGAACCCGCCCTGAAAGCTTCAGAGCCCGCCAAGAAAGCTTCGGAATCTGCTAAGAAGACTTCGGAAGACGGCCTGTTCTCCGCTCCGGCTCTCTCCGGATGCAAGGACTTGCTCAAAGGCAAGGAGGCCGTATTCCGCAACGTTCTCTCGGACGCAAGTGATTCCGAAATCGGTTACAAGATGCTCCTTACCCTGAACTTTGGCAAAGACGGAGAAATGATTTGGGAACAGACCCACAAACAGTTTAAGCAGTTAAGAAAGCTATTGTAACACGTAATCTTTCAGCACGTAGCCATACTTGCCTTCGGTCGGCGTAAGGGTAACCGTTACGCCGGCCAGGCGATCATTCATGGACGAATTCCAAACGGATGCATGGACAATGCATTCGTTTTCTTTCTTTTCAAAATCATCCACTGTAACGTAATATCCGGCGTCATCCCCTCTATTGACGTATAGCCATCCATCCTCCCCACAATAAACGCCGGTCTCGGCGGAGCCGTCGCTTCCCGTCTCGTAGGTTCTCTCTTTCCCAATCACTTCCCCGTAAAACCTGATCACTTCCGATTTAGGCATCCGGAATAGGAAATACTCTAGTGAACCATTTTCATTTAAGCGGGAATCATCTGTTGTATCTCCAAGATTAGACACGATCTGGTAATCCTCCATCGCATCAACTCTTTCCCCTAATTCACCGTTCCTGTTTTCCTCTAACCAGGCATGGCAGGAAACCAGGTAAAACATGGTCCTTTCTCTCTGCGTAACGTCCTCGACGTATCTTTCGCTTTCGATCCGAAGGATCGCGAGCATAACGTCCTTCCCTTGATAACCCGTCTCACTCAGCGGCATCTTTGAAGTCTCTCCGTCGTACTCCGTTACGACGAGCTCGTTCTCCTGCCAGTCAACAATCGCGTAACGATGCGTCCCTTCATCGTCTCGTTCCGGATTATAGTTTGTTTCCACTAATTCATCGGTTTTGTCACCATCAACGTCAATCAGAAGAAATCTTTCCCATTCCACTATGGCCTCTAGGTAATCGCCATATGCCTGATAGCAGTTTTTTTCCACCACTGGATCAGGATTTTCATACTTGCGAACTGCTTCCACGTATGCATTCCGGATCTCCCGGAGTTCCTCCTTGGGAATGTTATCCATGACGGAATCATATACGTTCATAAAAGCCTTTGTGAGCGGCATGTATGCTCCGCAATTTTTTGCCACGTTCTTATCCTGATCATACAAGATCAGATAATAGGAGCTCCCGTCACAGGCACCTTCATCGGATTTAATCTTCATATTGTATAATTTTTCGCGGTCAAGCTTTTTTTCTATGTTGGAATACTGCTCCTCCGTAAGCGTCAACTCCGCGATCTGTTCCAGCTCACCATTCCTCCCGTGAACCGTTTCCATGCTTCTGGCAAAAACCAGCACGTCACGATTCGTGCATATGATGACCCGGACGCTGATACAATCGTAGAAATCCCCCCAGCTTGATCCCCCGAAATCAAACCCGACCAAATATTCATCCGAAAATTCCACCTTTTCCTTTGAGCCGCTCTTATCCGAAGATTCGTCTGACGGATCACCATACTTCACGGGTCCCACGTCGGAACATCCGGCAATGCAAAGAATCAGGACCGCCAGAAAACAAAACATCATTTTTTTTATTCTTTTCATGAACGTAATTCCACCTTTCTTCCCTTAAGCCCCACCATTACTGCGTGCATTCTTTCTTCTTGGAGAGCTTGTAGAGTTCTTCCGCCGCAAGCCTTGTCTTGGCCACCACGTCGCGACCCTTGGTAAAACAATAATATAAACAATCATTCGTCCCGATGGATACGACGTCACCGATCTCATACCAAAAATAATCCGCGTTGACGCTGTAGGAGGCGCTTGGTCCCTGCTCATAGTGGAGCTTTCCCTCGCATCCGTCAAGGGCAAAACCGTTTGCGTCATGATGCAGCGTTCCCGTCCCGATCATATATAATGCCTTGGAATCCTTTAAGACTGCCACGTCACAGGGAACGTCCAACACGTAGGCACCGCTTTCCAACTCTTCTTTTACCTTCTCCCGTTCCCAGGCAAACCAATCCGGGACGTGAGTAAACTTCGGTTCCACGTTCACGCCCTTTAGCTTACCAAATTGATCGAGTTCATAAGTTGCCCCGCAGGAATGACACTTCCAGTGGATGCCCTTTCCCTCCGCTGCATCCTCCGCCATACAGTGCGGACATTTGTACAAGATCCTGTTAAGCCCGTCTGCCCTGAAGGGTTCCGATATCTCTATCTCATTCTCCTGCTGCCACTTGAAATAATCAAAGGTAAACGCATCCTCCAGGACTTCATTGATCTGCTTTACTTTTGCATTTGCAAGCTCCTCCGGCGTGAACAGGCACTTCATCTGACAGGATACCTTTACGTTTCTTTTTTGAAGATTATTGTAAAGGGGATCTCTCGTAAAAGCTCCATAGGAGGTAATCATCACCACTGGACGCTTTAATTTTTTGAGAAGCACTCCCAGTCTTTCCGGGATCTTGGTTCCGGTTCCGTCCAAGGAATATCCTGCCTCGGGATACATGAGAACGCTTGCGTGATTGACGTTTAGCGCATGATCCATGTCTGAGATGAGCGTCACGTCAGTTACAAATTTGCAAGTCGGGATGGCACCTAAGAGTCGCATAAGCGCTTCCTTACCAACTAATGCATCCTTCGTACACACGATGCTGAAGGGCTTTCCTTTGAGCACTTCAAAGGCGATGGCAAGATCCGTAAAGCTGCAATGATTCATCAGGATCATCCAAGGGCCATCTCCCGCCTTATCCATGTCGATCTTCTCACAGGAAAACCCAACCTCCTTAAGTTCACCCTTAAGGGCAATGCGGGCAATTCCTGCCAATATTTTTGATGGTTTCCGGGGTTTCTTGCGTTCCCATGAGCGAAGGTTTGCGACCTCGTCATAGCTCATCTGCTTTGTTTTGATTTTCATGATTCCTGCCCCGTCCTTCCTTTCCCATGACCGTTTCCGTTCATGTCTTAAATTCTGCCTTATTCAGTATATCAAACGCGGAAACTGCGGTCAATTCCGTTCTCTTTCGCCGCACGCCATTTTCACCTGACTCTTCCCTTTTTTTGTCCTACGTGCTATAATATTTGAATTGCGGAAGCTACCGCAATACTTTATGATCTGAAAGGCGAAGGAAATGAAAAAACGATCCGCGTTATCTGCGATCCTGGCACTGATCACCGCAGTAACGCTTACCTCTTGTGCCATTGTCCCTTCGGAGGATCCGGAAAAAACGCCGGCGCCGACCATTGCGCCCGGTCCGCTCTTTACGCCGCTCCCTCCCGTGAAGGAGTATACCTATGACAAGAAATCCTCCTACATGATCTATTACGGGGCATTAAATCAAAGCATCATCAATGAAGCCAAGCAATATGAAGTCGTGATCCTGCATCCGAAGATGGGCAACATCACCCGCGATCAGATCCAGCAGATCCGTGCCAGCGGAACGATCGTGCTCGGATACATTGCCATCGGGGAGGATCTCCGCACTGCAGGCATGACCCCTGAGCAGATGCTGGCCGACTCGCGCTTTACCGGTGACGGAAGCGGTCCCCGGGTGGATCCCCGTCCCGCAGGCACCACTTCCTTAGACGGCATTGACCTTAAGGGAAAGGCATCCCCGGGCGGTTCCGGTTATGCTTCTTATTTTTTGGATGACAATAATTTTGACGGGAAACCCGACATCAACCCAATCTTCAACTGCGCCTTCACAAACATCGGAGATCCCACGTGGTTTGATGCCCTGGATCAGATGACGATCGACGGAAACGACCGCATTCCCGGCATCCGCGAAATTCTCTCGGACGATTACGGGCGCGCCCTTGGATGCGACGGTCTGTTCCTTGATACGATCGATACCTGTGCTCCCAACATTTACACGGATGACAGCAGCCCCAACAAGACAAAATTTGAGTGGACTGCCGCAGGCGTCCGGGATTTCACAAAACGGTTAAAGGAAAAGTATCCCGACAAGCTTGTCCTGCAAAACCGCGGCATCTTCTTTTACAATCCGCAGTTGCCGCATTTTAAGTATAATCCCCGCGAATACGTGGATTACGTAATGTACGAGAGCTACCATCTCGACTCCAATTCCACGGTTCTTTTCTATGAGGGTTATTCCGCAGACAACCGATATAATTACATGCCAAGGCTCGCCGCGGAGGCAGCCAGACCGGACGGTTTTCAGGTTCTCTCCCTTGGATATGCAGAGGGTCCTGAGGAATATCATCTAAAGGAAACCTTGCTCGGAACCTCTGAGGTCGGACTTGACGTCCTGATGGAGGACATGAACCTGGCGCAGGAAGAAGCTGGATTCATGCACTACATAACGGATGGCGGCGTCGTTCTGGTCAATGACTTCGTCATCAACCACGAATCCAAGGAAGACGTCACCGCTCCCGCTTGGAGCAACACTTACAACCCTTCCACGGCATGGCCGCCAGAGGCACCAACGCCCCGCGTCGGCATTCAACAGGTTGTTCCCGTCAGCAAAGGCGTGATCGTGCGATGGGACGTGGCACTCGACAGAAATCACGTTGACTACGTGCTCTACTATCAGACAAAGCCCTTTGATTTCAAGAAGGATCCAAATCTGGAAAACGCTGAATCCATGGTTCTGATACCTGAGGTTGGCGAGGGCTATGAAAACGGCGTTGGTCCAAAGGTTTATCCTTACCAAGCAACCATTGACGGTCTTGAATCCGGAAAAACCTATTATTTCCTGATCAGGGCACGCGATGATTCCGAGAACCAGAATGAAGAAACCAATACGGTAACGCTGAAGGGCGTGCCTAAGTAAGGTGCAAGCCAACTAATTCTTCACTAAAATCAAATAATTTTTTTGCAAGTACGGCGTCTTTCGATCTCTTTGAGGAAGGCGCCACTTTGCATTTATAAAAATATTCCCCCGTGACGTTTCGGACGGATTCGTCCGTCGCAAGAAAGATTGCCGTTCTCGCGCCTTCCGCCGGTGTCTGAAAGAATGGTTTTAAGAGTCCCGTAATCGTTTTGCCAAATCCGGTTTCGCGATCGATTCCGATGTTTGTCGCAACGGCGCCCGGATGACAGCAATTCACGGTAATGCCTTTGTCACGTACGCGCCTTGCCAATTCCCGTGTAAACAATACGTTAGCCAGTTTGCTTTGACCGTATGCCTTAATGACGTTAAATCCCTTGTGCAGGTTAACGTCATCGAAATGGATCTTTCCCACCTTATGGGCGCCCGAGGCGACGTTGACGATACGGCCTCCCTCTCCCATCCATTCGAGAAGCTCCATCGTCAAGAGAAAATGTCCCACGTGATTAATGCCGAACTGTCTTTCCAGCCCTTCCTTCGTCTCCTGTCTGTCCAGGGAAATAAAACCGGCATTATTCACGAGCACGTCTATTTTTTCAAATTGCTCCTTCACTTCTTTTGCAAAGGAACGAATGGATGCATAATCCCCAAGATCGCACAGCTTGAGATAGGTTCTGGAATTTCCGTCCTCCGTGAGCTTTGCAAAGGCTTCCTTTCCCCGCTTTTCATTCCTGCAAAGCATGATGACCGTCGCACCTTCATCAAGGAGTGCGCGGCACGTGGCCAGTCCCATTCCGGAATTTGCTCCCGTCACGATCGCTACCTTACCCAGTAATCTCTCCATGCGTTTTTCTCCTTTTTTATTTCCGGTACGTTTAATTTTTTTATATCTGCCCATACTGAAAGTATCCCTACAAAAGATGACGATACGAAATCTTTTGGGGGCTTTCATGGCAATTGGAAAAGTTGAAATTTGTGGCGTTAATACCGCTAATCTTCCGCTTCTTACAAGCGCGGAAAAAGAGGAACTGTTCTCACGCATCCAGACCGGGGACGTACAGGCCCGGAAAAAATTTATTGAAGGCAATCTGAGACTGGTTCTCAGCGTGATCAAACGCTTTCCGTCCGCGAATGAAAACGTGGATGATCTGTTTCAGATTGGTTGCATTGGCCTGATCAAGGCCATAGACAATTTCGACGTGACACTGGGCGTAAAGTTCTCTACTTATGCCGTGCCCATGATCATTGGCGAGATCAAGCGTTTTCTCAGGGATAACGCTTCCGGCCTTCGCGTCTCCCGCTCCTTGAAGGATACGGCCTATAAGGCGATCCAAGCCCGCGAAGCGCTGACAAAGCGTAATCAAAAGGATCCCACCATCGAAGAGATCGCCAGCGAGATCGGCATCTCAAAAGAAGACGTCGTCTATGCCATGGACTCCATTCAAAGTCCCATGAGTCTCTATGAACCCGTCTATACGGAAGGCGGTGACGCACTGTACGTCATGGATCAGATTAGTGATAAAAAGAATAAAGAAGAAACTTGGGTTGAGCATCTCTCCCTGAGCGACGCCATAAAGAAGCTGAACGCCCGGGAGCGTGAGATCATCCGCCTTCGCTTTTTCGAGGGAAAAACCCAGATGGAAGTTGCCGAAATGGTCGGCATTTCCCAGGCCCAGGTATCGCGTTTGGAAAAGAATGCCCTTCGCGTCATGCGTGGTTATTTGACTGCATGATGCGCGCCATTCTCGCATCCTTTTTATGCCATACGGTTTCCAGCGGCCAAGGCAGACCATTCACGTACTCGCGATCCTTGGCTTCCAGTCCCTCCAGCCATTTGTCGTAGCTTTCGCAGTTCTGATACCGCCTTTTTCCAAAATCGCATGGCACGTATTCCCCTGATATGCGAATGGACTTGCGGACCTGCCGGAAGCTTATTTTTCCATAAGCATCCTGCACCTTCTCATAGGAGGTTACCACCTTTTCCTCCAGCTGACCAGGATCTTGCAGACAGATCGTTCCCTGATCCAAATAATGCGCCCACACAAGCTCACCAATTTTCTCCCGGGCAATGGGAAAAGACAGTCTTTCATGGATCTCCTCCACCGTGCATCCTTTGTCAGCTAACGCCCGTATGGCATCGCCAGCCGCAAATTCAACGGTAAAACGCGAAAGTGCTTTTTGAAACCACTCATCTGACGAAGTCACTTGTCGCTCCTTTCAGAAAGAAATATCCTCTCGCCTTTTCAAGTAGATAGCCAGGATACTTTTCCTTAAAAACTTTTTCCTTTGCGATCGCATCCGTATAATATCTAAGTCCCAATTCAAAGCAAATCTTCCGGAATACCTGGGGTAAGAGCCGTATTTCCTCCTCATCGATCAAACCAGAAGCTTCGCTGACGTATCCCCCCACCAGTTCACTTGCCGCCGCTTCGTCCAACATTCCGTCCACAATGCAACCGGAACGGATACAGTCTGCAACGTCTTCCAGCAAAGATCCCTGCATGACCGTGTCCAGATCAAGGAACGCCTTAACCTTCCCCTCTTGAAACAATATATTGGCAAGCTTTGCGTCACCGTGAACCACCTTTGTCCTGTCCAAGGAGAGCTTCCGGAACTCACGGATTCCCTCCCTGATCTTCCCCTCGATCAAGGCATCTCTTTGCTCTTCCACAAGATCCTTACCGCAAAGAAGATTCTCATAAATCTCATAATACCGTTCCAGATCGTGAAGCTTGGGATAAACTGCCTGCGGAGATGCCGCAAGCGTTTGGAGGATTTTGTGCATCTTTGCAAGTCCCTGACCGCATGAAAAAAGAATGTCCCTTGCCAAAGGCGGCGTTTGCACGTCGCCCCTGATCAAGGGATACATTCTCCATCGTTCTTCGTTTTGATCCGTATAAAAATACTTTCCCGCATGCGTTTTAAGCCAAGCCGGATAAATCCACCCAGCCTTATCGCACGCCTCGGAATACAGGCCGTAATTATGCTCTAAAACAGCCACGTTCATGGCCTGACGAACGTGCTGGCACACAAAATCACCGTCTTCGGTCATGACGCGATAGGTGTCATTTATGTGGCCGTCTCCAAAAGGTTCCGCAGATAAAATCCTGCCCTTTAGAAACTCGCTGCAAATTCCTTCCAAAGAATCCATGCTCAGCGCCCTCCGCGGCGAAATCGTCGTCTTGTATCATTTGCATGCTTTTATTCAAATGCCCGTCGTTACTGAATCTCCATCGTGAGATCCAAACGCACGTCGGGTAACGGAATGCGATACTCCTGCGCCAGTGCGGGACCGCAGCTAGAAGATCCAACGCCTGCCATCATGCCGTCCACGCATACCACCGTGCTTCCGCATTTTTCAAGCTCGTAATTATGACGCTTCCCCGCAAGCTCTTCCTGCGTGTATTCCGAAACGTTAAAGGAAAATGGACTGGCCGCGGTAAACGTTACGGTTGCGTCACCATTCCAGATTTTCATTTCGCTGCAATGGTAATGGGAAGAATTCTCCTGGGGTCTAATATAGTCTTCATGCGAATCTGCCACCTTGGATGAAAACTTGCCAAAATAAGATGCCAGATGCTTATCCACGTAGCTTTCATATGGGCCATATCCCAGATATGCAAAGTCATCAAAGCTTCTGGCAAGGAACAGGCGGATGCCAAATCTCGGAAGGAACGTCACCTTATTCGAGGTCTCTCCCTCGCTGATGATGCGCATCTTTCCGTCGCCGCTGATCTCATATCGCGTAGTTCCTTTATAAAAAGGCTGGTACATGCTCCAACCAAAGGATTCCTGTACGGTAATGATCACGGTTTGTTCCGACTTCTCTGCATGAACGGAATAAACCTTTACGTCGTAATCATTTAAGTGGGCGCGATACCATTCGCCGCGCATGTTGTCGTTATCCACCGGTGCCCGGAAGAAATTGAACTGCAGCGGACGATCAAGGATCTCCTTGCCGCCCAGCTTAATGGAGGAAAACGTTCCGGTTCTCTTGTCAAAATGGTAAAGCACCTTTCCTGTGCGGACGAAATACGCATCCGGTTTCTCGGAGAGCGTGGGCTCTGCCGCCGCACGGGCATGTCCCTTTGCTTTATCTAAAGCGCCTTCTTCGGTTGTATTTGACGCGTCCGCGTCGTCACCTGCGTCCGCGAGCGGCAACTGATCAAAGCAAACCTCATATCCCTTTTCGCACCATGCCTCCTCTTTCTTTGCATGGAACGTAAAGCGTACGTAAGCTTGCGCCTCCTTCGCCAGGTCCTTTGGAACGTCAATTTGAATCTCCGTCTTGCCAAGAGGCTTTACTTGGAAATCAAACGTTCCACGACCGGTCACTTCCCCGTCGTTCGTAAACTCATAGCTTCCGTCGAGGAAATCCCCCGCATCTGCAAATGCCAGAAAGCTCTGGATCTCAAACGTGCCCGGTTTCTCAGAGCGATAAACCCGCACGGGACGATAAACCTGCTTTACTTCCAGCAGACCCGTATGTGGTCTTCTGTCCGGATAGCAAAGTCCGTCCATGCAGAAATTGCCGTCGTTATGCCTCTCGCCAAAGTCCCCGCCGTAACCATACTGAATGCGGCCGTCTTCCGTCTTGCCCGTGGGAAGGCCATGGTCGCACCACTCCCAGACTAGTCCGCCGACAAAGCGATCGTCCCCGTAAAATACGTCTCTGTAAGCTTCCAGATCTCCAGGGCCGTTACCCATGGCATGACAGTACTCGCAGAGAATAAACGGTCTGGGATCCTTCTCCAGAATGTCCGGTAAGGCATCCGGCGCCGTATACATCTGGGAAACCATGTCAAGCACGTCCGTGGAGGTATTATCCAAATGATGCGTGCTCTCGTAATGCACAAGCCTGGTGTCATCCATGCGCTTGATCTCGAGAGCGCCGTCGCGGAAATTCGTTCCGTATCCGGATTCGTTTCCAAGGGACCAAAAGATTACGCAGGGGCGGTTTACGTCTCTTACAACCAATAATCTTTCGCGGTCCAAAATAGCCTCGTGAAAGCGTTTATCACTGGCCAAAAGCGCAATGCCATTGTATCCGTTATTTGCGCTCCACTTAAAATCATTAAACACGTCCACGCAGCCGTGAGCCTCCACGTCTGCCTCGTCAATCACGTAAAATCCATACTCGTCACAGAGTTGATAAAACATGGGAGCATTCGGATAATGGGAGGTACGGATTGCATTGACGTTATGCTTTTTCATCATAACAAGATCCATGCGCATCTGATCAACGGATGCCACGTAACCGGTATCCGGATAACTGTCGTGCCTGTTTACGCCCCGGATCTTCAATGGCTGACCATTGACGCGGATCACGCCGTCTTCCAACGTCACGTTGCGGAATCCAACCTTTTCACCAATGATCTCATCCTTCGTCTCGATCTCCAGGCGGTAAAGCTTTGGCAATTCCGCGGACCAAAGCAAGGGGCTTGCGATTTCATAAGAAGCCGTGACGCCGTCCTTAGCTTCCGCTTCCAGTATCTGTTTGCCTTCCGGGTCAAACAATCGAAGAGACGCGTCGGCACCTTGGAGCTTTACCTCCAGCGTTGCCTTATCATCCGCAAGGTTCAGTAAGGTTTTTATGCGATAATCTTCCAGGCGTTCCTTCGGTCTCGAAAGCACGTACACGTCGCGGAAAATGCCGGAAAGACGGATCTTATCCTGATCCTCAAGATACGTTCCGTCACACCATTTTAAAACGGCAACGGTGATCTGGTTTGCACCTTCCTTTAAGAACTCCGTTACGTCAAATTCACTAGTATGGTGCGCGACCTGGGAATAGCCTACAAACGCATCATTTACGTACAGATACAGGCAGCTGTCCACGCCCTCGAATCCGAGAATCCTTTGAAGTCCGTCCGCATGATAATCATAGTCCGTCTGATACAATCCAACCGGTACGTCGTCCGGCACGTACGGCGGATCAAAGGGAATGGGGTAAACCACGTTCGTATACTGGGCCTTGTCGTAGCCATGAAGCTGCCAGTTTGCCGGTACCGGAATGCTCGCCCACCGCTTAGCTTGAAGGAAGTCGTCCTCCAGATCCATGATGCTTGGATAATACCGGAATCTCCAGTCACCGTTTAACAGTTGAAAAACGGAGGATTCTTCCCTGGGCAAAAACGGATCCTGTCCCTTTGCAAAGGGAATAAAGTATGCATGGTCCGCCATCGTGCCCACGTGGAATTTTGTCAGGTCTTCGTGATAGATCATCTTACTTTTTGGCGTGCCAGCGCCAGAAAATGCTGCAACGTTCATTGCTTTCTCCTTTTGTAAAACGTCGTCTGATTAATAATTTGACATATACTGATTATTCATTTACGCACTCAAAACGAATAAGAATTCCAGTTCTTCGGCGCCGCATCCCAACGGTCCTTCTGTTCAAACAGGAGGTCATTCATCCACGCGATGGCGTCCACGACTCCGTCCTCATCAAAAGAAAACTGATTTCTCGTCTTCTGATCCTCAGGCGTGGTAAAATAATTAAACGGCTCAGGCCATACCGTGACAAGAAGGAATTTACCATCTTCCGTCTCCTTTTTTTCCAAGCGATATCTCATTCCCTGATGGCATCCGGTGTATTCCGTTTTTTTCAAATATTCCATGGACAGAATGTCTTCCCTGTTGATCATCCGCATAGGCCTCCTTAGGCCGTTTTCCTGATTTCACGACCCTTCCTCATTATAACCGTTTTTCCCGTATTTGCCAACTTGTTTCAACTCAATTCCCGCTTTAATTGTTTCATTATTTTCTTTTCAAGTCTGGAAATGTACGATTGTGAAATCCCCAAAAGTTCCGCGACCTCTTTCTGCGTCATTTCGATGCCGTCCTTGGTCCCAATGCCATACCTCAGACTGATGATCAGCTTTTCCCTGTCATTTAATTTTGCCAATGCTTTTTTCAGCAGACCTCGCTCCACCTGATTCTCCACGTCACGGTAAATGACGTCTTCTTCCGTTCCCAAAATGTCCGACAGAAGCAGTTCGTTACCATCCCAGTCAACGTTTAACGGTTCGTCAAAAGAGACCTCAAGTCTCGTCTTATTATTTCTTCTAAGATACATTAAGATTTCATTCTCAATGCACCTAGAAGCATACGTGGCAAGCTTTATGTTTTTGCTCGGCTGGAACGTATTGATTGACTTGATCAGTCCAATCGTCCCGATTGAAATCAGGTCTTCCACGCCCACTCCCGTGTTATCAAACTTTTTGGCTATGTATACCACAAGCCGTAGATTATGTTCGATCAGCGTGGCCCTGGCCTCCTTCGCCTCATCCGTCTCCAGTTGGTCGATCATTTGACTCTCCCTCGCCGGTTCCAGCGGAGGCGGCAATATGTCGGTTCCTCCAACGTAAAACAGATCTCCCACCTGTATTTTTTGCATTTTTAGTTCTCGCCATTTGAAACGTCGTCCCAGTCCATTCGGTAGCGTTAGCTGCATGATCACGTTCTCTCCCCTTTCTTTTTTCCTTCCCCATCGTCTTTTCTGAAAGTATCTTAGGATGAACGATCAGCTCCGCGAGCGCTTCCTCCTTATCCGTTATCACAGCTGCAACAAAAACATTTTCAACGCATTTCACGGGACCACCCAAATCCAAATAAAGTTTGGGGATGCGATAAGCCTGCAAGATCCCTTTGGGTACGCCCACGGTCTTATATGGAACAGCCCGGAAAAGCATTCCCTTTGTCCATTGCAGTTCCTTTGCCGGCGCCCGCAACACACAAACAGGTTTCCCGCTGATCGGCTCATAAAGAGAGTTTCCCGTATCCACAAATGCCTGAAACTGTAATTTTTCTCCATGAATCTCCGCGCTGGCCCAGCCCTCTCTCCTTCCCATTTTTTCTGCAGTTCGTCTTAAAATCATGCTTCCAAACAGCGTCACCGCGATCTCTATTCCCAAAAGAAGCAACGCACCGTCAGCCGATCCCCATACTCTCAACATGATCCGATAAGTCAACGCCACCAGGCCTCCCCATGCCATGCTGCAGACCCAATATGTTTTCAAGACCTTCAAAATGCTTCTGAACCTGCTTATGGAAAAGACTAAGCAAACGGTCACGCTGATAGCGAAAAACCAACATCCCTCCTTCAGAAAACTTCTCAAGGGAAGAAAGGTAACGGCGACGTACGCCGCTGCCCCGAAGGCCGCACCCGCCGCGCTCCGGAAAGCAGTCACCGTCCGCTCTAGCATCATATTCGCCAGAAACAGGGTGCAAAAGAGCGTAACAAACACGATCAAAAACTGGACGTCATAATAAATCTCAACCCTCATGTCAACATTATAAGGCTCATCCCTCCAAAATTTTGTCAAAAAAACAGCGGTAAGATGAAATATCTTACCGCTGAGTTTCGACGTCTGATTATTTATGTTTTATTTTCTCTGAAGGAAATCAGGAATCTTCAGGGATTTCTCATTTACATTGCTTTTCAGGTCAACAGGCTTATGTACCGGCTGGGATACCTGAATGGTAGGCTTGCTGGGCGTGGCAAGCTGTTGCTGCTGAACCGGAACCTGGTTAACCGGCATCTGATTGGTCATCTGAGGCTGTGCCATTCCGCCGCGGGACATGGGGCTTGCGATCGGCTGGGTGAACATGGGCTTCTTTGAGAAGTTGCTGCTAAATCCAACCTGAAGTCCGTCGGTAATTCCAGTAGCGATAACGGTTACGCTACAGGAATCTTTCATGGACTCATCGTACTTTGCACCAAAGATAACGTTCAGTTCCTCACCACAGATTTCCTGAATGTATCCTGCCGCCGTGTTGGCATCGAACAGGGAGATGTCTCCCGAAATGTTCAGGATGATGTCGGATGCACCGCGGATGGAGGTCTCAAGCAGAGGGCTCTCAACAGCCATCTTTACCGCGATCTCTGCCTTGTCATCGCCTTCGCCGTACCCAATACCGATATGGGCAATGCCTTTATTCTTCATGGCCGTCTGAACGTCTGCGAAGTCCAGATTAATGATCGCAGGTACGTTGATCAGATCCGTAATGCCCTGAACTGCCTGCTGCAGAACTTCGTCTGCCTTCTTTAACGCATCCGGCATCGTGGTACGCTTGTCCACGATCTCCAAAAGCTTATCATTAGGAATAACGATCAGCGTGTCCACGCTCTCTTTCAAGCGCTCAATACCTGCCAATGCGTTATTCATTCTAGTCTTTGCTTCAAAACGGAAAGGCTTCGTAACAACACCAACGGTAAGGCTTCCCTGATCCTTTGCCAGCTTCGCAACAACGGGTGCAGCACCGGTACCGGTTCCGCCGCCCATACCGCAAGTAACGAATACCATGTCCGCTCCCTGCAGTGCGTTAGCGATCTCTTCCTTACTTTCTTCCGCAGCCATCTCACCAACTTCAGGCTTTGCTCCGGCTCCAAGTCCCTTCGTGAGTTTCTCGCCCATCTGAAGGATTCTGGGTGCCTTACACAGTCTAAGCGCCTGCTTATCCGTATTCATTCCAATGAAGTCAACGAGGTCTATTCCCTCCTCCACCATCCTGTTTACGGCGTTGTTTCCGGCTCCGCCAACACCTACGACAATTATCTTTGCTCCTGCTTCCGCTTCATTATTGTTTATTTCGATCAAGGGTCCTTCCTCCTTTTCTCTACTTATACAAGCATCTAATTCATCATATAATCATTTTCTGAAATAATCAACAATTTTTTAGTAAATTAGTAAAAATAATGCATATATTGACTCATTCGGTCGGTTCGAACCGATAATTGCCTCGCATCTCATCATAATTCTCCATGTGGAGCATCCCGCGCTTTCCCTCTAGTTCCGGCAGAATCTGATGCAGTCTCATGATCTTATCCTCTAATCTGCTCCTCTCGTTTCCAAGTTTGGCGTCCACTCCGCCAAAGCATACGGTAACGTCTCCTTTTTCAAATTGTATCTTATCAGCAGATAATTCATATTTTTTCAAAAGTTTGGTAATTGTCAAAATATCGCCAAACACCTTATCGTCGTCAACGGGGAGCGGTTGACCGATGATCGCGTAAGAAAATGACAGTCCGGTGATCTGAGGGATGCCTGCCGTCCTCACGCTGGAATTCTCGATCAGGTATCCGTCCTTGTCAAAGTACATAAAGGTATCCAAATATTTTACGTAACCGGCCAGTGCTTTCTCATACACCGTGATCTTGATCGTATCCGGGGAAAGCGTCTCCACCGTGATCGCATCAATAAAGGGAACGTCCTTCGCTTCCCAGTTCTTATACTTCCGGGAAAGATACAGGGAATTGTCCCCCAGCACTCCCGTCATGATCATTTCCTTGATCTCATCATCTGTGTAGTGTACGTTTCCGTCCACGTAAACATTCTCTACGTGGTACTTGCTGAGCACGTAATTTCCTGCCCACAGTGCCGCGGCAATCAGTATTAAGATCAAAAATAATATAATACACCACTTTTTTACTTTCTTACTCACTGACTATCCTCGCTCCCAGTTCCCTAAGATCCCTGCATATATTCTCATAACCCCTGTCGATGAATTGCCTTCCCGACAGGATGGTCTCCCCGTTTGCACCCGCCGCTGCGGCAACCAATGCAGCTCCGCCTCGAAGTTCCCTCGCCTCAACGCGTGCTCCGCGTAATCTTTCCACTCCGTTAACCAAAACGCTTCGTCCGTCCATGATACGGATTTGCGCCCCCATATTCCTTAAACCATCCACAACGTGAAACCGGTCTTCAAAAATCGTTTCCCGTATCAAAGTAGTTCCGGTACTGGTACATCGCACGGCCAATACAATGGATTGCAGGTCCGTCGGAAATCCAGGATATACGTCCGTTCTTAGAAACGGTAATTCCCCTGCCCGTTTAGGATACTGAACGTATAATCCTTCCTGATCAGCGACAAGCGAAGCTCCCATTTTTTCTGCCAAATTGCAAACCGCCTCCATGTGGCTGACCGGTGCGTCTTCCAAAAGCACGTTACCGCCGGTGGCAAAACCGGTAAAAAGATATGTGCCGGCCACAATCCGGTCGGCCGGAATCCGGAATCTCGCTCCCGAAAGAGGCTTTCCGCCTTCAATCTCGATCACGTTCATTCCAATTCCTTGGATAAAGGCACCACAGGCCTTCAAGAACTCACACAGTGCCTGAACCTCCGGCTCACGTGCGGCGCCTTTGATCGTTGTCCTTCCCTTCGCCACCACTGCAGCCAGGATCAGATTCTCCGTCGCTCCCACGCTCGGAAATCCCAGTTCCACGTCAGCCCCGCGTAATTCATCAGCAGAAGCTTCCAAACGGCCTTCATCCTCCCGAAAACGGACGCCCATCTCCCCCAGTGCCTTTTGATGCAGGTCGATGGGACGTTTTCCGATGACACAGCCCCCTGGATAGTCCAAGACGGCCTTATGGAATCTTCCCAACAGCGCCCCGAGCAAAAATATGGAGGAACGCATGCTTGCCGCCAGCTTCGCGGAGACGGTGCCAAGCCTTGCCTCTCCGGAATCAACCTTAAGAAGCCCCCGCTCCCACCGCACCAGGCATCCCAGTTCCTCCAACATGTGGATCATGCCGTATGCGTCCGAAATCTTTGGAACGTTTTCAAGATATGTCTGACCATTCGTCAATAGACACGCCGCCAAAATGGGCAGCGCAGCATTTTTCGACCCTTGAATCTTTACTTTTCCCTGCAGGGGAGTTCCGCCTTGCACGCGAATAGAATCCATTTCACACCTACCGGTTGAAATTATTCTATTCTACGTACGGAATGCCCCCACGGTAACTTGTATCCTTAATTTCCCCGATATTCGATTTCCCTGGCAACGCTAAACACCAATCCCATCTCGATCAACAGGAAGATCACCGAAGAACCTCCGTAACTGATAAAGGGTAACGAAATACCCGTGTTGGGAATCGTATTGGTTACCACCGCCACGTTCAGCACCGCCTGAACGGCAATGTGTGAGATCACGCCCGTCACCAAAAGTCCGCCAAATAGATCCGGCGCATTGTTGGCAATGATCATCATTCTCCAGATAAGAATCGTGAACATCAGCATGATGGCTGCCGCTCCCAAAAGTCCCAACTCTTCACAGATAATGGAGAAAATCATGTCGTTCTGGGATTCCGGAAGGAAGGAAAGTTTTTGCATGCTCTGTCCCAAGCCCTTTCCGCGCACTCCTCCGCTGCCGATGGCATATAGAGCCTGCAACGTTTGGAAGCCCTTGTCGTCCGGATCGCTCTCGGGATTCAGCCATACGCGGATTCTGGTCGCACGGAAACTGTCGAACACGTCGGTATACTTCACCAGCATGACAAGGCCAACTGCCGCCGCCACGCCAAGAAAACCTACCAGTATAAATTTCTTGTAATCGGGACTGGCCACGAACACCATCAGCGCGGCAATCGCCAAGACGATCAGTGCCGAACTCATGTTATCCGTGATTTTCCATATCATGAGGAAAAGAACGCCGGGAGCAACCATCATCACGATAAGCCCCTTCCATGTCTTAATCCCGGAACCCATCTTGCAGATCATCACGGCCAGAAACAAGATCACGGCAATCTTTGCCACTTCGGCCGGCTGCAGGTTAAAACCAGGAATACCAGTTTTGATCCAACGTCTTGCGCCGTGAGACTCAACTCCGAGCGGCGTCTTCACCAAACAGATCAAAACGGCTGACGCAAGCACGCCAAACAAAGAAAACCTTTCCCAAAAATGATATGGGATCCTGGAAACAAACATCATTGCGACCAAACCCAGTCCGGCCGCCACGGCCTGTCTTTTTAGATAATACATTTGATCGCCGTAATCAGCGAACGCCGTGTAGGAACTGGCAGAATAGATCATGACCAAACCAAAGCACAGCAAAAACAATAGCGCAAACCAAAGGCTCACGTCCACGTGATGTTCCGTTTTTCCTCTTGATCTCTCTATGTTTTCCGTTGCCATGTTGACTCCTTATTCATTCGGAAGGGCATTTACGTACTCCTTAAACAGCCTTCCCCTTGTCTCATAATTAGGAAACATTCCCCAGCTTGCGCACGCGGGGGACAATAACACTGCATCCCCAGGCTCCGCAAGCGCTGTGCAAAGCTGCAGGCACTCGTCATAAGTATCGGCAAATTTTATCTGCGTGACGCCATGCTTCTTCGCACATTCTGCAATCTTTTCCCTCGTTTGGCCGATGAGCACGAGCCACTTTACCTTGCCGTCAAAGCTCTCGATCCACTCATCATAAGTGTTCTGCTTGTCATAACCGCCTCCGATGAGGATCGTGGGACGGTCCATTGCCTTAATGCCCTGAATGGCCGCGTCCGGATTCGTTCCCTTGGAATCATTATAGTAAACGACGCCCTTCTTCGTTGCCACGTACTCTATGCGATGCTCCACCGCCTTGAAGTCCTTGATGACGCGAAGGATCACGTCCATGGGAACGCCCATTCCCTCTGCCATGGCAATGCCGGCCATCACGTTCTCCGCATTATGTATGCCGACGAGATTCATGTCGGTCCGGATATCCATCAGATCCGATTCTCCCCCGTTAAACTTCCGGATGATTCGCGTCCCGCGAAGGAAATATCCCTCTTCCAGTTCCCTTTGGGAGGAAAAGAATACGACTTTCGCCGGACATCTCTTTCCAAAATCACGCGTATATTCATTCTCATAATTCAGCACGCACGTATCATCCTTGGTCTGGTTCATCGCCACGGCCTCTTTCGCCTGCACGTAGGCTTCCATGGTATGATGACGGTTTAAGTGATCCGGCGTCACGTTCAGGATAGCTGACACGTGAGGCCTAAACGTATGAATGGTCTCCAACTGGAAGGAACTAAGTTCTCCCACGGTAACGGAATCCTTGCTTGTCTTCAGGACTTCGAGGGTGTACGGATTTCCGATGTTACCTACGACAAACGTCTTCTCCTCGCCAAGGTACGCCTTCATGATCTCCCCAAGCAAAGTCGTTGTCGTTGTCTTGCCGTTCGTGCCGGTCACGGCTGCAACGGTACCTTTTTCTGCCAGATATGCCAATTCTATTTCACCAAGGACCAAAGCGCCCCTCTCCCGCATGCGGATCACAAGCGGTATGTCCGTAGGCACGCCGGGGCTCAGGATCAACGCTTCCGTCGCCTCCTCCACTTCCTTCGGGAGTTCGCCGACGATGCATTTCGCATTTACGCCCTGCGGCAGCTTTGCCGCGATTTCCTCCGGATTTAATTTTTCATTGCCGTCATACAGCGTGATCTTGGCTCCAAAATTCGCCAAAAGTCCTGCGGCGCCAATCCCGCTGATTCCCGATCCAATGATCAGGCAATTCCGTCCTTCCAACATTTCCCTGTTCCTCCAAAAACTTCCTATTGCGATGAGGCTTTTATTCCTCCTGACTAGTATAACTCATAATCCCCAAATAAGAAAGTATATTTTCATAAAGCTGCCTGAGGATCGGTGCGGCGATCTGTCCGCCGTAATACGTCCCCTTGGGCCGGTTGATAATGGCGATGGCGATCACCTCCGGATCCTCCGCCGGGGCAAAGGCCAAAAAAGAAGAAATGTATTGTCCCGTACCCCTGGGGAGCGTCTGGCTCGTAGCCGTTTTTCCTCCAATTCTAAACCCGGTCACTGCCCCATTTTTTCCGCCCCCTTCGCTGACCACCTTTTCAAGCACGTACCGCATGGTCTCACTCGTTTCCTGCGATATGATCCCATCCTCCACTGGATACGAAAATGACGTTTCCTCACCCGTTCCTGGATCCAAGACCTTAACGCCAAAATGTGGCGTGACCCGCGTGCCGCCGTTTACAATGGCAGCCGCCGTCACAAGAAGCTGTATGGGCGTGATCTGGAATGATTGCCCAAAGGAGATCGTGGCCAGCTCCACGTTCCCGACGTTTTCTAACTTATGCATGATCGTCCCCGCTTCTCCCGGGAGATCGATTCCCGTCTTTTTTCTTAATCCAAAGACATCAAAATAATGAAAATACCGTTCCGCGCCAATCCGGAGTCCCAGCGTAACGAATGCAGGATTGCAGGAATTCATGACGGCATGCGTAAAATCCTGACTACCGTGTCCGGCGATCTTATGGCACCGGATCCTGCGGTCATCTACCACAACGTAACCCGGACAATAAAATGAGCTGCCCGTAGACACGACTCCTTCCTCAAGTCCGGCAGCCGCCGTAATGATCTTAAACGTAGATCCTGGTTCGTAGGTATCGTTGATGCAGGCATTCCTCCACTTGGCATTCAGCACGTCCTGCTCTGATTTTCCTTCCATTCCGATAAAATCATCTTCGCAAAGCTCATATGGAGCATTCAAGTCAAACTCCGGTTCATTGACCATTCCGATCAATTCTCCATTTTTCGCATTCATGACGATGATGCAAACGCCTCTGGCCTCCTTGGTTTTTAGCGCCTGTTTTGCAAGTTGAGACGCATAACTTTGCACGTTAACGTCCAAACTGGTCACCAAATCTTTCCCGGCAATCGGCTCCATTCTGCGCTCACCTTCGCGTTCTACCTCGATTCCCTTGGCATCCGTCATGGTAAGTATTTTACCCTTGCTCCCCTGCAGATAAGAGTCATATTTTACTTCCAACCCGAGGATCCCCTGATTGTCCGAACCGGTAAATCCAAGTACTTTGCTGGCAAGGTCGCCGTAGGGATAATACCTCTTATAATCCTCGTCAACCTTCACCCCGGCCAGATTCCGTTCCCGGATCCTGTCCCCTGTTTCCTTGTCAACATTGCTCTTGATCCGCTCCATGGAGGACCTTTTTTGTACTTTTTTCCGGATTTCCTCCTCTGGCAATGACAGCTCCCGGCTTAAAAATCGGATCACTTCCTCAGGATTTTCTATCTGATAATAGATGACCGATACGCTGCATACCGTACGGTTATCTGCCAAAACCGCCCCGTTTCTGTCGAGGATCCTGCCCCGTGCAGCCTTAATGCTTCTCTCCCTCTCATGAAGTTCCCTGGCCGCCTCCGCATAATGTTCCGAGCAAAAAATCATAAAATGCGTCAGCCTCCCCATCAGGAAGATACATATGCCCGTCAGAATAAAAAAAGTGATCGTGATTTTCTTCCGGTGATAAAACCTTAATTTGCTCCTTAGCCTTGGGTCCGTAGTTTTTATTTTGTCTTCTGACATGGAAAACCTCATAAAAAAGGGGATCAATTATCTGTATTCCCGTCTTTATGAGGTTATTACCAACTATTCCGTATGCTAGAAATCCACAGCCGAATAGGTGCCCTTCACCGGATCTCCCGTATCAGGATCAAGAAGCTCGCCAGTGCTCGGATCCTTCCTGTACCCCGTAGCCGGATCAATGGGAAAGTTCTTCCATGCAGGATCCTTTTCCTGCTCGCCTTGATTGGTTTCACTGCTTTTCTCGTCCGGATTTTCCATTGCCTTTCCGTATTTCAGCGTGTTTTCCAGTTTTCTTTCTTCCAATTCCTTTACTTCTTTATCACTCAGTTCTTCCGTCATGAAGATGTTCATGTAGGGAAGGACCTCCGTAAAGATATTTCTTACGATCTCTCTCGCATAACCTACGTTGTCCTGCTTTGCCTCATTTACCCTGTCGACCACGACGTAAACAAGTACCTGGGGGTCATCAGCCGGCGCGTATCCGATAAAGGATACTACAAAATCATTTCCTTCTCTGGGGTAGGTCTGCGCCGTTCCCGTCTTTCCGCCGATCATGTATCCTGCCGGTCTGGCAGCCTTACCGGTGCCTTCCGTGACAACTGCCTTACAATATTCCCTAATGAGTTCCGAAGTGGATGCGGAAATGGTCTGCTTTAAGATTCTTGGTTCAATGTTCTTTACGGTCACGCCGCTGGAATTTGTGATCTTTGACACCATGTGTGGCTCGTAATAATATCCGCCGTTGATCAGGGAACAAAATCCCGTCGCCAACTGGATCATGGTCACGTTAAAGTTCTGTCCAAAACTATACGTTGCCAGATCGGAGGGGTCCATCTCATCAGCACCGCGCAGGAAATCTGCCGTTCTCGCTTCGCCCGCCAGATCCACGTTCGTCTTAAGTCCGAAGTTAAATGCCTGCTGAAATTTGCTAAACTTCTCAGCTCCCATCGTGGTTGCAATCTTCATCATGGCCACGTTACAGGACTGCGCCACGGCTGTCTTTAAGCTGATGGTACCATCACCGTAACGGTTATGACAATGAATGTTGTGAGGGCCCACCTGCCAGGAACCAAGGCACTCATAGTAAGAATCCGTCGAGATGGAATCCGTCTCCAGTGCTGCCGCCACCGTGAAAGGCTTGAACGTGGAACCAGGCTCGTATGAGCTGGTGATGCAATAATTTTTCCAAAGGTAGTTCAGGTTGGTCATGATCTCATCGTCCGTCATCGAATCGAGGAGCTCTTGGTCTATGTACTTTCCCGTCTTCTTAATCTCAAAATAGCCGTTTTCCTTATCAACCTGCTCTACCTGAACGCCTCCAAGAAGTGCGCTCAAATCCTTCGTATCATTTAAGTCAAACGTTGGATAGCTGGCCATGGCAAGAATGTTGCCAGTGTTCACTTCCATAACGATGCACCCAAGATTCTCCGCACCATTTCCCGGATGATGATGATCCTTATGGTCCTCGTTAAACTTCTGGAGATATTTTTCAACGATGGACTGAATGTTTACGTCCAGCGTACTGTGCACCGTATATCCGTCAACGGCCGGCTTTACGGTTCTTTGGAGATTCAGGTCGTCATCCAGATATCCGTAAGTTCTGCCGTCCACGCCGTTCAGTTCTTTGTTATAAAACTCTTCCAGTCCGTACAGTCCGTGATTGTCCGTTCTGGTAAATCCAATCGCGTCTGCCGCAAGGCTTCCGCCCGGATATACCCGGCGGAACTCTTCTTCAAACCAGATGCCCTTGATCTCCTTGTTCTCACTCTGAAGGGCCTTGAATTCGCTGATCTCGTCAAAGGTCAATTTCTTCAAAACAACATGCCATTGATTTCCTGGATTCTGTTTTACAAAGCTCCTGATCTCGCTGATATCAAGCTGCGGGAAGCATTGTCCAAGTGCCTCCAGCGTGGTTTCAATATATTTCCCGTCCTTCGTCGTCATGACCGACGCGTCTACCACCAAATTATATACCTTTTCGCAGGTGGCCAGCTTAACGCCCTTGGAGTCCACAATGTCGCCGCGTCTTGCCGGCAACGTGCGGGAATCATAGGATCTTTGCGACAGTACCTGCTTCTGGTACTCCATTTCATTATTCTTGATCAGGGAAACAATTCTCGCAAAAAGAAATATAAAGGCCGCCAGTACTAAAAAGAATAGTACCAGGACCTTTTTCTGACTAATTCTGCCAAATTGTCTCGTCTTTTGCTTCTGCACCGCTACTTAATCCTCCACAACCTTGCGCATGTAGTCCGTACCTTCGCCGGAATAATAAATAATCTGGCCTTCCTGTGCATAGGTCATGCCCAGTTCGCCAATGGCAATGCGCTTGATCTCTTCAAGATCAACGCTGTTTTCAATTCTAAGGCTCTCCTCGTCATTTGCCTGACGCATGGTGTTTAATTTAGACTCCAGCTGATTCACAACGGATACCTTGCTGGTTACCTGAGACTGAAGGTTTACGTACCAAATGATAACGCCGAGCGTGGTGCAAAGGCAAAGCAATAAAACCATGACGTATGCAGGACTCATGGAATGCACGTGCTCTCTGTTCTTCTTCGTTGTCTGGCTGACGTGAACGCGTCTTGCATCCTCCATCTCGCGGCGGATGTCAATCTTCGGTGCTGCGCTGCCATATACGTAATGATCCTGTCTTCCCGTTTGACGTCTTCTAGTCTCGTTCGCCATGATCTTGTTCCCCCTAATGCTTCTTACCCAATTTTTTCAAATACCCTTAATTTTGCGCTTTTAGATCTGTTATTCTCTGTTAATTCTTCCTCCCCAGGAAGAATTGGTTTTCTTGTGATCACCTTGCCCTTGCTGACCTTTCCGCAGGTACATACCGGAAATCCCGGCGGGCAAGTACATGGATTTTCATTTCTCCGGAATGCGTTCTTCACGATCCTGTCTTCCAGGGAATGGAAAGTGATAATGCAGAGCCTTCCGTTTGGTGCCAGCAGATCGATGAAACCATCTAATGCATTTTTAAGTACTTCCAGTTCGTGATTGCATTCGATCCGGATGGCTTGAAACGTTTGCTTGGACGGATGTCCGTTTGCTCTCATCTTCGCCGGTATCGCCGCCTTGATCACTTCATTCAGTTCGAAAGTGGTCTCGATCGGCTTTTCTGCTCTAGCCTTCGCTATGTGTTTTGCAATGTTCTTTGCGAAAGGATCTTCACCGTAATCCCGGATGATCGAGTACAACTCCTTTTCCGAATATGTATTTACGATGTCCCTTGCCGTAAGGCTCTGTCTCTGGTCCATCCGCATGTCCAGCGGAGCGTCATATCTGTAAGAGAACCCTCGCTCCTCGGTGTCCAGCTGGTAGGAAGAAACTCCCAAGTCCAACACGATTCCGTCCACCTGCGTAACTTGCATTCCTTCCAGCAGTGCCTTTGCGTTTTGGTAATTATCCCGAAGGATGGTCACCCGGCTTCCAAATTCCTTTAGTCTCTCGCTTGCCGCCTGAATGGCTGCCGCGTCTTGATCGATACCGTAGAAGTGACCTCCCGTTAATCTCTTGCATACCTGATAAGCATGTCCGCCGCCTCCCAGCGTGCCGTCCAAGTATATCCCGTCCGGCTTTACCTGGAGTTCTTCGATGGTTTCATTTAGCAGTACGGAATAATGCTTGAACTGCATCTCTTCCATTTCCGATCCCCCTTAATGCTCATCCTCTTGCGTTTCTTACTGGGTTAAGGTGATTCCCAGCTTGTCCATCGTCTCAGCGATCTCATTCATGTCACCGCTGATCGATTCACCTTCCCATCTGTCCTTACTCCAGATTTCAATTCTGTGTCCAACACCCGCAAGCACCACGTCCTTATCTAATTCAGCGTAGGCCCTGAGGCTTGGCGGGACTAGGATTCTTCCCTGCTTGTCTACTTCCACTTGGCTTGCACCGGAAAGGAAGAATCTTACGAACTGTCTGGCTTCCTTATTGGTGAATGGCAAGGTGGAAAGTTGTTTCGCGAAAGCGTCCCAATCTTCATTGGCGTAAACGTACAAGCAATGATCAAGTCCTTTACATACCACGAAGACGTCTCCCAAGGTCTCTCGGAACTTTGCGGGTACGATCAATCTGCCCTTTGCATCCACTGTATGGTTGTATTCACACATGAACATCTTGATCACCACCCATCAACCAGGCCAAAGCTAACGAAATTTCGTTTATCCTTCGTCAAATGCTTGCTTTACCGTTTAAATCTACCACTTTCTTTCACTTCTCACCACTTTTTACCACTTATGAGCTGATTTTACTCCATTTCTTAAGAATTTGCAAGTATTTTTATGAAGCTAATTTCCCGAAAAAGGCAATAAAATAAGGCCCTGCGGCTATCCGCAGGGCCTTCTGGCACAAGATATAGTAGTTATCGTTTTTTCGCACACCATATCTTCCAAAATGGCATGTTCAAAATTATGAAAAAAATTTTTTATGATTTCTTAAGAAATCTTAACGTGAGCACCACCTCTGGCGTCGCTTGGTTTTGCTTACGGGCTACACGTTGAATCTGAAAAGAATCACGTCGCCGTCTTTTACGACGTAGTCCTTGCCTTCCATGCCGACAAGTCCCTTCTCACGGGCAGCGGCAAGAGAGCCTTGCTCCAGGAGATCTTTATAATTCACAACCTCCGCCTTAATGAAACCACGTTCGAAATCCGTATGGATCTTTCCTGCTGCCTGAGGCGCTTTCGTTCCAATCTTGATCGTCCATGCCCTGGTTTCATCTTCCCCGGCCGTCAGGAAGCTCATGAGACCAAGCAGGGAATAGCTTGCCTTGATCAGCTTTTCCAGACCGGATTCCTTCACGCCAAGTTCATTTAAGAACTCTGCCTTCTCATCATCATCCAGCTCAGCAATTTCTTGCTCTATCTGTGCGCAGATGGCAAACACCTTACTGCCCTCAGCTGCAGCAAATTCCTTTACGCGCTGCACCATGGCATTGGACTCGCCGTCATCCGCAAGATCATCCTCGGAAACGTTTGCCGCATAGATCACCGGCTTGTAGGTCAGAAGATTATAACCCTTCATCAGAGCCTCTTCATCCTCGTCATCTATCTCCATGGCCTTCGCCATCTTGCCGCTCTCCAGCCATTCCTTCACGCGAATGAGAAGCGCCTCTTCCTTGGCAAGGGTTTTGTCCATCTTAGCTGCCTTGGTCACCTTGGAAAATCTTCTCTCCAGCACTTCCAAATCAGCAAAGATCAACTCCAGATTGATCGTCTCGATGTCACGAATGGGATCAACGCTTCCGTCTACGTGAATCACGTTATCATCCTCAAAGCAGCGAACCACGTGAACGATGGCATCTACCTCACGAATGTTGGCAAGGAACTGATTGCCCAGGCCCTCACCCTTGGATGCGCCCTTCACCAGACCCGCGATGTCCACAAACTCGATCACGGCAGGCGTCACCTTCTTCGACTGATACATGTCGCCCAGAAGCTTTAATCTTTCATCCGGCACGGGCACGATTCCCACGTTGGGATCGATCGTACAAAACGGATAGTTTGCAGATTCCGCTCCTGCCTTCGTCAAAGAATTGAACAAAGTGCTTTTTCCCACGTTGGGAAGCCCCACGATTCCTAATTTCATGGTGTTTTATCTCCTTCCAAAAGCCTTATTTTACAAGCTATCTCTGTTTTCATTTTTAAGCGTAACTTTAGCATTACCTTCGGTATTACTTTTTGCGTTACTTTATGTGTTATCCCTAACATTATTTACGCAATGCCACACTCCCCGTTCCAAACAGGCCGCATGACATTTTCTACTTTAACTATGGAATTATAGCAGAAATAGTGGTGAAAGTCAATTATACGGTTACAAAATCAAACTTGCCGATATGTTTATACCATCCCAATAAACCGAACGCTATCGATCTGCTTTGTCACGACAAATTGGAAGTTGCGCGTTTCTACAAGCGGTGCGCTAACAGGACGAAATGGTCTGCTGGGAGCTTGCTCACAAGCAGACCCATTTCGGACTGATTGCATAGCGCGCCAGCGCGTCATCCGACGAATGCGAAGCATTTGGCGGATGGCACCGCGTAGCGGAATGCGGATGGCACCGCGCAGACAAACCGGAATTTTTCAAATTCTTTGTTTTCCCCGTCCTTTTTCCCCATTTCGCTGCGATAGTACGGCGAAAACGAAGTTTACCTTGGATTCCGCCGTCCTTTTTCCCCATTTTGACTCGGTGGTACGGCGAAAACAGAGTTTGTCTTGGATTCCGCCGTTCCTTCTTCCTCATTTGCTTCTGTGGTACGGCGAAAACAGAGTTTTCTTTATATTTCGCCGTTTATTCTTCCTCGTTTGCCTATGGAAGCAACAATTTCTAGGTTTTCAGCCAATTTTGTTGCCTTCTGCATTCCGTCTCGCCTATGGAAGCAACAATTTCACAGTTTTCAACCTATTTTGTTGCCTTCTACTTTCTATTTTCCCCTATGGAAGCAACAATTTCACAGTTTTCAGCCAATTTTGTTGCCTTCTACTTTCTATTTTCGCCTACGGAAGCAACAATTTCCCGAATTCTCGCCTATTTTGTTGCTTTCGACCTCATCAGAAAAAACGGTAGGCTATGAGCTCTGAGGACGAGGTCAGTGGGGCATTATTTTGGACCACTAACCCCGTCCACATGGTCCACTTATCTTTTCCGAAAACCAATAGATTAGTGCTTTATTCGGAAGAAATCGCTTGTCAGGGCACAAAAGCTTCATTTCCACCCTGCTCCTCCATCCATCAACATCCCCTTTCGTCCAAAAGTTTGTGCTCCACGAGCAAGAAATCACTTATCAAGGCACAAATGAATCTTTCCAACTTCTTTTTAGCTTCTTTTCAGCTTCCTTCATGCCCGAATAGCCCTCGATCCAAATAAACCATCAATACAAAAACGCGCCGGCATTCCCCGCCAGCGCGTTCTTTCATAATACTTATGCATTTCCCTTGCCATCATAGGCGTTGTTCTCAACGTACGTCATC
Source organism: uncultured Lachnospiraceae bacterium (assembly GCA_946414885.1). Taxonomy (GTDB): domain Bacteria; phylum Bacillota; class Clostridia; order Lachnospirales; family Lachnospiraceae; genus Acetatifactor. The sequence continues at coordinate 264,629 of CAMKQH010000001.1, read as the reverse complement.
ATGGCATTGTTTCTCCAGCAGTGAGCAATGATCAGCAGCAAAAATGCCCCGTAACCAATCCACGCATTTTTAAGGAAGCATCCCGTCGCGGCCACTCCCAAGATGCAAATTCCAAGAAATACCATAATGGCAACGTGATCTTTCAGCCACTTTCTTTTGTAAAACTCAATCCTGTCGCGAAGGGTAAAGCTGCTCGATTTGATCGCCTGGGTCAAATTCTCCTCCGCCGCCTGCTTGTAATCTTCCTCCGCAAGTCGCTGCCCGCTCAGTATTTCGTTTACGGAAACACCAAACGTTTGACTTATGGAAAGCAAGGCTTCTGCCGGAGGAAGATACGTGCCGGTCTCCCAACGCGAAATCGTCTTGTTTGTTACGCCAAGTTTCTCGCCAAGCTGCTCCTGGGTATAATTTTGTTCTTTTCTTAACTGTGCAATAAATTTCCCAATTTTGATCATATCCATGTTGTGCACCTCCTTGGGAAAAACATAGCAGATTCCACCCAAAACGTCTTCCCCACAAACAGCGAATCGTTGGACGTTGACAAACGTTCCTCTCGAGCGAATCATCCATGTCGCGTCAAAACGACTGGCTTTTAATCCTCCAATTCCTCCACAACGTATTCCATCTTCTCTGATTCTTCCACGCGCACCTTGCCTTCTCTGGGTGTCATGCTAAAGATGGCTGCCAGGATCCACGCAACGATCGGGATTATAATCAGTACAAGAATGAGTGCCTTGACCATCTTCCAGATGGCGTTGCCCCTCTTATTCCGGATGGCCATCTGCTCGCTGATCTTCGCCAACTGCTCCGCGACCTCGTTGCGATTCTCCTCCTTGGGAACCTGGGCACCAAGCAGTTCACTCACCTCCACGTCCAGTGCTTCGGCAATCCTCTGTAAAAGATCCACGTCTGGGATGGACAACCCCTTTTCCCACTTTGAAACCGTCTGCCTTGCCACATGAACCTTAATGGCCAGTTCCTCCTGCGTCATACTCTTTTCTTTTCGAATTCTCTTCAAAGTCTCATCAAACATTCTTTTTTCCTCCATTTTCCGGGCAGCCGGGTTTAACACTCCCCTGGCGGCCCTTTCTATGGTTCCAACCTACCGCAAGAAAGCATGCCACGCAAGCAACGCAGATTAACGTTTGCCAAAATGCCCGTAATAAAGGCTTTTTTTCAGTTTCTATTTATGTTTCTCCCATGCCTTTAACATGTTCTCAACCATTTCAAAATCGCTGATTGCTTCATTTCTGTCATAAGTAAAGTTCTCCGGAACGCCGTCAAACAGTTCAATCTTTCCCATCTCACTTTCCGGGAGTTCTCCCAGCGAACGAGCCAAAGCAAGATAGACCCGGCCATTATTTTTGTGAATCCCGTCATCCCATGGCTGTTCATAATCCCAAAGCGGTATGAGCTCACAGTCCGTAATGCCCGTCTCCTCATACAGTTCACGCCGCGCCGCCTGCATGGCAGTTTCACCCGGCTCCACGTGCCCTCCGGGGTTTTCAAAACTCTGCCTGCGCTTATGCCAACAAAGCACCCATTTGTTTTGATACTTTGTAAAGATCACCACAAACTCAATGTGATCAAGTTGTCCCAAGAAAAAATTTTTCTTAGCCATAAATCATCCCCCGTTGCCTTCGCTCCCAATTTCCTCTTTCCTTCTATATAATATATGAGTATATCAAAATAAAAAAATATGGTCAATTTCATCTTTTCATCATTGCCTTACCAATAAAAAAGGCACTTGGCCGGTTTCCCGTTAAGTGCCCCAAAGTACGTGATTCTAGTTTTTCTTTGCAACAAGCTCCACCGTCATGACGTGCCTCGTCGGCCAAAACTCATACAAATATAGCTTGGCCACTTTGCCTTCCAAGGGAGCAAAATTCTCCAAGGCGGCAGGCAATGCCTCATGAATGACCTCTGGCTTGTCAATCAGAAGCGTGGTGTGCGCCGACCACTTAAACTGATCCTTGTTATCCAGAAAGCAATCCTTCAGCTTCAGCATCTCCTTGCTGACTTCCGGCGCAATAAACAGCACGTCATTTGTCGGAAGCCGGAAAAGCCCCAAGTGATTAAAGGAGACCTCAAACGCCTTGTAACTCTCTCCGATTTTCGCGAGTCTCTCCTTTAATTCCTCCTCGCGCTCCGAGTCATAGGAGCCCAAAGTAAAATGCATGGGAATGTCCATCGTCTGAACGCCTTCGAATCCCAACTCATAAAGCTTATTTTGCATGCCTGCCAAAACGGCTTCCGTCTCATCATCATATCCCGCCAGTACGTAAAGCGCCTTATCTGCCATATTGCCTCCTATAACAAAAACTTTTTTTCAATCCTCGTTCCCTTCCGCTCAACGTGTTTCATCCAATCGTTATCCGACGCGTTTCATCCAAACGTTATCTGACATGCTTCATCCAAGTATTATCTGACGCACTTTATCCAAACATTACCTGGATTCATTTGCGGCAATAACCTCTTCCAGCACGTCTACGGCATCCGCCACAACCCTGGGGCAAAGCTCTTTAAATAAGTTGTTTTCCCTCGCGTGCCGGACTCCTTCCTCGGTTGAGACGTCACACCCAAGGACGTCCCTGCACAGACAGGAACCCATTTTCTTCGCGAACCCGTCCATCATCTCGTCATTCACCTTATTTGAGCGTCCCCTGCTCTCAAGGTCTGCTTCATCACATTGTCCGTACAACGCTCCCAAAACCATTAATGCCCCCGTGCACGCTCCGCAAACCTCTCCCTTGCGCATGCCGCTTCCAAAGCATCCTCCGAGCCTTAATGCCTGTTCTTCCGTCAGGCCACACTTGTCGGCATACGCAGCCAAAACCGCCTGGGAGCAGTGAAAATTCCTGCTAAAATAATCTAACGCTTTTTCTTTTGTTGTCATAGTCATTCTCCTAAAGTTTTTTCTGCATCCAAATAAGATCATACCATCTGTCAAATTTCTTTCCGATGGTCTTCAAATGGGCTACTTTCTCATAACCCTTTGTGGCATGAAACTTGTAACTGTCATGCGTTAGATATTCGTCCTCCGTTTCGCAGTATGCCGCACCTGCAAGAACATTAACAATCCCTTGCTCACGCAACCTTTTCTCCAACTCTCCGTATAACAAGCTTCCAATCCCGTGTCTCCGATAATCCTTGTCGACGTAGATCGAAGTCGTCGCCGTCCATGCATATGCTGACCGGACGCTGTATGCGCTTGCATACGTATATCCTACCACGCGCCCATCCTTTTCGCATACCAAATATGGAAATTTTTCCACCGTATTTCTGATTCTGTTTTCAAATTCACTGGCTGACGGAGCATCATACTCAAAAGAAATCGCAGTATTCTGAACGTAATAAGAATATATTTCTGCCAATCTCCAGGCATCCTCCATTCTCACTTCCCTGATCGCGTAATCGTTCACGTTAGTTCCTCCTTTTTCTTGTTGTAATATCGTTTTCCGTCGGGCCCTTAACGGTATAACGCAAAAATAAAAAGAACCGCATCGACTTAGTCATTTACCAAATCAATTACGGTTCTGTTTCGCAATATATTAACAGCACCGTACGGCAACAAAGCATAAGCTCCTGTAACCATACGGATTCCTGTATGATTACAAAAACTTATGCTTTCTCTGTCTTTGCTTCAAATTGTTCGTCAAACGTAAATTCATTATTTTAGCCTCACCAAATAATTTGTGTCTTATAATACACTCCCATCTAACTCACGTCAATAGAAAGTTTTAAACAAAAACTATTTTGTCTTTATGACTTTCCCTGCGGTTCCATCTACCAGGACGAAATCCCCATCCACTAATTTTTGGGTTGCATTTCCCGTTGCGAGAACTGCCGGGATCTGATATTCCCTTGCAACAATGGCCGCATGAGAGAGCGTTCCTCCCGTATCCACCACAACGCCTGCTGCCAGGCAAAAGAGCGGTGTCCACTCAGGATCCGTGTAGGTGCAAACCAGAACGTCTCCTTCACGAAGCTTGTCAAACTCTTGCGGCGATTTGACAATGCATACCTTTCCGCTTGCCTGCCCAACGGAACCACTAATGCCAGAGATGCCATCCTCTCCGTTTTCCAGTGCATCCTTCATGGATTTTTGCCAATAGGCTACGGCCATCGGACGCATCGCTCTTCTGTGTTCCATAAGTGCCTGTTCCATATCGGTCCATCCATGCTCACATGCGGCAAAGAATTCATCTGCAAAAAGATATAAATAATCCTCATAGGACCGGTCCGTGATTTTTTCCAGTTTACGCAGCAATGCCCTGCAATACTCAAATTCGGATTCCCAGAGATACTGCGTCGCCTCGCGCACGTAATGATAATGCCTGAGAACCTCTGCCCTTTTTTCAAAGGCTCTGAATTTCTTTGCCGTCAGGCGTTCCCTGGCCTTACCAAGAATCGCCTGATATTTCTCCAGCCCTTCCTCAATGGTGGGCACGCCATTCTCTGCCTTTCTAACCATGGGCCGAAGAACCTTTAAGAACCTGTCCGGCTCCTCCCGCCAGGATTTCGAAATATAGCAATAGCAGTTAAAATCGGATTTCCCGCCATATTGCTCCAAAAATGCTGCAAAACGTTCCGCGAGGTCAGGATACTCTGCGCAGATTTCCTGATACTCACCGGTCAGGACGCATTCCTTTCTTTTCTCATCTTCTCGAATCCATGCAGCAAGCTTTGCCATTTCCCTGTTCATATCTGCCGTAACGTAGGACAGTCCCTCTAACAAGTCATAAGAATTCAAATTGTCTCCCAGCTTTTTCAGTTCCTTGTTAACCCGCATGCTTTCAATGGCATTTGGGAAAAGTGCATATAAGAATCTGTCATAGGCAGTCTTCCCAATCAGCTCGCGCATACGCTTCAAGGAATTTCCGATCTCTCGTGCCGTCTTGGGATCTGCCTGCTTTTCTTTTTCAAACGTTGCCGTGCATTGCTCTAGCGAAGCATCCGCCTTCCTGACGTTCTCATCCATGTCATTGACCATCTTTACGTAACGCGGAATCTGAAAGACCTTGCGCGTAACGCTGGGCTTGCTTTTTGTCATGAAATTTACGCCGTCCTGATCAATCGGATACATACAGTCACCAAACTTTATGCCGATCTCCTCGAACAAGATTCCCTTTTGTTCTCCCACAAGCCCGCCAAAATCATGATCCAGCGGGAAATATGGCGTTGGCGTTTTCTCTAGGTTGAAGAGAACGTTCTCCCGCATTTTCCCTTTTGCGGGCCGTACCTTCGGATACCGTGCGAAGTCTTCCGCCGTGAAAGTCCGTTCCTCCTGCCTACTTATGGTCGTAATGGCTCTCGCCTGAAGAATAAAAATCCTGCCATTCCTCACTGCCCATTCAATATCCATGGGATGCCCGTAATGCTTCTCGATTTTCATGCCCTCTGCCACAAGCGCGCAAATCTCTGCTTCAGAAAGCACCTGCGCCCTGCGCGCCGCTTCAGTAACAGCAACCTTCTCCGTCCCATTTTCGCCATAAATAATCTGATATTCCTTGCTTCCAATGACGGATTTTAAAACCCTTCCTTCTCTGTCACAAACATATTCATCAGGGCTGACAATGCCAGAAACCACGGCCTCCCCAAGGCCATAGGAGGCATTCACGTGTACGTTTTCCGGGTCACCTGACGGGTCACTTGTAAACATGACGCCCGCGCTCTCACTTTCGATCATCTCCTGAAGCACAACCGCTAATGCGACTTTTTGCTTATCATAGCCTGCATTTTTCCGGTAGCTGATGGCACGATCTCCCCATAGGGAGGCATAACAGTCCTTGACCTTTTGATGGATTTCCTGCAACCCAACAACATTCAGATAAGTCTCCTGTTGCCCTGCAAAGCTTGCATCCTCCAGATCCTCTGCAGTCGCGGAGGATCTGATGGCGAGGCGTGCCTGTCCGCCCAGTGCTTCATAATATGCATCCAGCTCCTTCTCCAGATCTTCCGGCAGTTTTCCCTTGCGAATGGCTTCTCTTAACTTCTCCGCGCTTTCGTAATCATTAGGAGAAATCTGATTTTCCTCCATATATTTCTCATAGGCGGCAGCCGTGAGCACGGCCCCCTTGGGAACAGGAATTCCTGCCGCCGTCATCTCCCCAAGATTGGCTCCCTTTCCACCGGCAATCGCCACGTCTTCTTTTTTGATCTCCTCAAAAGGAATACAATATTTCATAACCACGTTTCCCCTTCCTGCCAGGTCACTTTATGATTTCTTAAAATTCCCGTTTTTTCTTTTCACTTTACCGTTTCCCCGGATTGCTTTCCTAGATATTTCTTCCACGCATGGGTACCAATCCCCAAAGAGATTAGCAGCGCCAGCCCGCTGGAAATCGGCTTAAACCAAACCAGCCCCGCCTCGCCAAGGAGTGCACAAGTCGCATACAAAACAGGAATCATGCAAAATCCGTTTTCCAGCATCGTCACCATGGTTGCCAAGGCGAACCTTCCAATGTTTTGAAGAAGCATTCCAATGAGGACGTAATATCCCATAAAGGGCAGGATCACGCACTGTGCGCGAAGAATCCTGTTTGCCAACGTTGCCACTGCCTCTTCCCCCGTAAAGGCTCTGATAAACAGCGCTCCCTTAACATACAGCATCCCCGTCGTCAGGAGTAGAAATACCATTACGGTAAATAGCGTCATGCAAAACGCTTTCTTAATCCTGTCGTATTTTTGTGCGCCATAATTCATGGCACAAACGGGCTGAAAGCCTTGTCCAAATCCAATCACCAGCGCATACGCGATATAAGCGACCTTGATGGCGATGGTCACTGCCGCTATGGCGCTTACGCTGAAGCTTCCTGCCACGTGGTTAATCAAAACGGAGGAAATGCTGCTAATTCCCTGTCGGCAAAAATTCGGAGCACCTCCCGCCATGATCGTCCTTACGTTCGTCCAATCCAGCTTCGCTTTTTTCCGTAAGACCGGCACATTTCCGTTCTTCTTCGTCTGACCATACAAAATCATCAAGCCCGTGATCTGCCCCGCCATGCTTGCGTAAGCCGCACCCTCCACGCCAAGTCCGGCCCAAAGGATCAGCACTGGATCCAAGACCATGTTCAAAAGCATGCCAACCATCAAACCGATCACGCTACTTTTTGCGCTTCCCGCCAAACGCAGTTCATTGTATATCACGTTGGACAAAAGCATGAAGGGCACCGTACAGATGGTAATTCGGAGATAACGTTTCCCGAACCATATCCAAACCAAAATCCAATCGCCTGAATGACCGAGACAAAGCTAAACACCACGCCCACGGAGGCCGTTAGCGTTGCGTCATTCAGTTTTCCAACAAAATACGTGTCCGTCAGGTTATAGACCGTACTGACGATCATGCCGATCATGGAGGGAATGGCCATCCTTACCAGCAGGGGATACAGCCTTCCCGTCGTAATGATTCGTATTCTTTCTTCGCGTTTCTTTGCGTCGTTCACGCCTTCACCACCTTAAAAAACCTATCAATCTCCGCTTCACAGAATACTCTGTAAATCATCGGAAAATAGACTTCGTCCAATGTCTTTGCATTGGTAAACAACATCCCTGCGGCCAACCCCACGTTCAGCAATCCATTCAGGTCGCATTCAATCACTAACCCTTTCTTTCGCCAATATGCCAGGAGCTGTTCTAAGAATGACAGATAGGTGTCATGAATCTCGTTTTCCCCGCGTTTCGAAGCCCTCGTCCAAAATTCCAGCGTTCCGCTCTCACCGTTTTGAAACGCCTTATTTTCCTTTAAATGCATTCCCTCTCGATATAATAATTCTATCAGGAAGCCTCTCGGATCCTTCATCGTCTCCTTTTTCTTGTCAAGCATGGCCTGTGTTTTCTCCCGCACCCTAAGGCACATGAGATCCATGACAAAATCTTCTTTATCCTGGTAGAAAGTATAAAAACCTCCCTGCGCGATCCCGACCTCCTGCGTTAATCTGCGTATGGAGACATTTCGGATCCCGCTCTCAGCCAGTAATCTGAGCCCGACGCGTCTGAGCGCTTCCTGAACCCGTTCCCTCTCTTCTTCCGAAAATGCTTTACCCATGTTAAATCCTCTCTCGTCTTTGAGTTAGTAGTTTCTAATCATCTGTGAACATTGTAACCAATTGTTCATAGAATGTCAAGAAAAAAAACGGCAGGATTATAATATCCTGCCGCTGAATTAGTCCCCTATTTTACGTTAAAGGCCTTCTTTCCGGGATAAACAGCGCTGGCACCCAGTTCTTCCTCGATGCGAAGCAACTGGTTGTATTTAGCCACGCGTTCAGATCTCGAAGGCGCACCTGTCTTAATCTGGCAAGTATTTAACGCTACTGCCAAATCCGCGATGGTGGTATCTGCCGTCTCTCCGGAACGATGGGAAGAAATGGCTGCATAGCCGGCCTTGTGTGCCATCTTGATTGCTTCCAGTGTCTCCGACACGGAGCCAATCTGGTTTAACTTGATCAGGATTGCATTGCCTGCACCCATCTCAATGCCCTTGGAAAGTCTTTCCGTATTCGTAACAAAGAGATCATCGCCCACAAGCTGGACCTTGTCTCCCAATCTCTTGGTGAGTTTTTGCCAACCCTCCCAATCCTCCTCATCCAACCCATCCTCGATGGAGATGATGGGATACTTTTCACACAAAGCGGCCCAATGCTCGATCAATTCATCCGTCGTATATTCCGTTCCGGCCTTGGGCAATTTGTAAAAGCCCTTGCCCTTCTCGCTCTTCCATTCAGAGGATGCCGCATCCATGGCAATCATAAAATCCCTGCCTGGCTCGTAACCAGCCTTTCGAATCGCTTCCAGAATCGTCTCAATGGTCTCCTCGTCGCTGGAAAGATTCGGTGCAAAACCGCCCTCGTCTCCAACAGAAGTTGCGAGCCCTTTTGCCTTCAGGATGGACGCAAGCGCATGGAACACTTCCGCACACCATCTCAGGCACTCTTTGAAGGAAGGCGCGCCTACAGGCATGATCATAAACTCCTGCGTGTCCACGGTGTTAGTTGCATGTGCGCCGCCGTTCAGAATGTTCATCATTGGAACAGGAAGCCTGTTTCCGGAAATACCGCCCAGAAATCGATACAGGGGAATGTCCAGAGAGATGGACGCAGCCCGCGCTGCCGCAATGGATACAGCCAAGATTGCATTGGCTCCGAGGTTCGATTTGTCCTTCGTACCGTCAGCCTTGATCATGGCCTGATCGATGGCATATATGTCTGAAGCGTCCATGCCAACGATCGCGTCGCTAATGATCGTGTTAATGTTCTCTACTGCCTTTGTAACGCCCTTCCCAAGATATCTGCCCTTGTCTCCGTCACGAAGCTCAAGCGCCTCAAACTCTCCGGTGGAAGCCCCGCTGGGAGCAGTGCCTCGTCCTACGGTTCCGTCAACCAGCGTAACCTCTGCTTCCACGGTAGGATTTCCTCTGGAATCCAGAATCTCTCTTCCAACAACTTTCTCGATTTCTAAATAATTCATTGTTTTCGCCTCCTATTTGTGCTGTTTTTAGCATCCCCTTTGTCCCTCATTTTATGTCTGTCTTCCATTCGGAAAATGACAAAAAAATTAGGCCTTACGCCTATTTATCGACCCGATCTTCTCGGAGGGCGCCCCCTCCGAGATTCTAGGCCTTCACATGAGTTTTCAAAGGTGGTTAGTTGTCTCTAACCTCTTTTATTATATTGCCATGCAAGTTCAAAATCAATAGGTTTTATTGAAAAAAAACCTCGTTAAGTTACGCGTGGTCACAGGAACAGGTTGCAACGGAAACGCTTCGGATCGTTCGTTCTCCTGACAGGCCACATGCCCTAAGCCCCTCCCGGATCACTTTATGCCATTTTTCCGCGGATAACTCCAAAACCGTTGCGTCATCAAATTCTATGACGCACGCGTTCTCAACGCTACATGCGTTACCGCATGCTATTTTGTACATGTTTTTTCTGTTGATGGCACCAATTTCTTCCAGCGTATTGATCATGCGATAAATGGTTGCCGTACCAATGCCTTTGTCTATTTTTGAAGCCTTGTAAAAGATTTCTTTGCAGCTGGAGCACTCTTCTCCCAAAATTACGTCCAGCAGCATAAGTCTTTGCTTTGTGATGCGGCATCCGCGTTCCTTTAGTTTTTTAATCACCATCTCTCTTTCACTCACCATTTATTTCATCCTTCCCTTTCTTTGATTCTCCCGTCCATACAATTTTTTCATTAACCAAGCGCAACGTCCAACGCCATCATTAGCGTGAAACCAAACGCAAACATTATTACCCCGATGTTGGAATGCTCTCCAGATGACATTTCCGGAATGAGTTCCTCTACAACAACGTATATCATGGCTCCCGCGGCAAAGCTCAGCAAATAAGGCATTGCCGGAACAATAAGTCCTGCCGCAAGGATCGTTAAGGCAGCGCCAATTGGTTCAACCGCACCTGACAGCACGCCATCCAGAAACGCTTTTCCTTTACTCTTTCCTTCCGCACAAAGCGGCATGGAAATGATGGCTCCTTCCGGGAAGTTTTGAATGGCGATACCCAGGGCCAACGCCAATGCTCCGCCCGCCGTAATCGACGCGTTCCCGGAAAGGAATCCGGCATATACTACGCCAACGGCCATGCCTTCCGGAATATTGTGAAGCGTGACGGCAAGAACCATCATGGTTGTCTTTTGGAAACCTGATCGTATGCCTTCTGCCTTTTCTGCGTACATGTGTAAATGCGGGATAATGGAATCCAGAAACAAAAGAAAAAGGATTCCCAGCCAAAAGCCCGCGCAAGCTGGGAGGAAGCTAAGCCTTTCCAACCCCTGCGACTGATCCATTGCGGGAACAAGAAGACTCCAAATAGAAGCCGCCACCATCACCCCGCTGGCAAAACCCGTAAGCGCACGCTGCACTCCCTTTTTCAGTTCCCTTCTTAAGAGAAATACGCAGGCAGCTCCTAATGCCGTTCCCGCAAATGGGATCATAATCCCAATCAACACCTTCATTCTCCTCACCGCCCTCCTGGTTAGTCTTTCCTAACCTTCTGTCATGGTTGTTTTTTGATTTTATCGTCAGAGTACTTTTAAACAGAAAAACACCATACCCGCGTTCGGCAGGTATGGTGCCTTAAGTTCTTCCCCTGTTTACCTTTTACAGCGCCTCCGTCTTTTTGATAAATGCCTTGATGCACTTATAGGTGGAGTCGCTGATCACGTGCTCGATCAGGCACGCTTCCTCGGCCGCCGTTTTTTTGCTTACGCCAATGGCGATCAGCGCCTTCGTCAAAAGCTTATGCTTATCATAAACCTTTTTTGCCAACTTGCGTCCTTCGTCCGTAAACTGGATCAATCCGTTTTCATCAAACAGGATCATGCCCTGCTCGCGCAGCTTTTTCATGGCAACGCTAACGCTGGGCTTCGTCACGCCAAGTTCGTTCGCCACGTCAATGGATCTGGCATTGCCTTGTCTCTCCTGAATGATCAGAATGCTCTCAAGATAATCTTCTGCCGACTGATTATTATTCATCTTTTATGACACGCGCCCCCGGCCGGACAATTGCTACAGTTACATCCGCACGAAGACTTTCCCTTTCGTTTATTCTTGATCATATTATACAGAATAAACGAAATTACTGCAACTAAAATAATGCAAATGATGATCGTTCCTGCATTTTCTGCCAACCAACTCATTATGCGATCGCCTTCTCCTTTAAGGTCACGGCCTCTTTATACGGTCTGAAGAGCAACCATATAAATGCTGCCAAGATTACAAACGCCAAAATGATTCCAATCACGTTTCCGTTGCCGGCAACCATGTTCATGAGATGATATACGACGAAGGATACCAAGTAAGCGAATCCACATTCATAGCCGATTGCGAACCAGGTCCACTTTGCATTGTTCATCTCTCGCTTGATTGCGCCAATAGCCGCAAAGCACGGTGCACACAGCAGGTTAAAGAGCAGGAAGCTCATGCCGGAAGCAGTCGTAAACGCCGTGGCGAGCGCTGCCCATGCGGACCCTTCGCCGCCATACAAAACTCCCATGGTGCCAACAATGTTCTCCTTTGCAACAAGTCCGGTAACGGAAGCGACCGTCGCCTGCCAGTTGCCAAAACCGATGGGTGCAAAAATCCATGCGACTGCATTCCCCACGGAAGCGAGAATGCTGTTTCCAATCTCTTCTTCCTCGAGCAAGCCAAACGCGCCATCGTTCCATCCAAGACGGGACAAGAACCAGATGACAACGGAGGAAAGCAAAATAATGCTTCCTGCTTTCTTAATAAAGCTCCAGCCCCTCTCCCACATGGAGCGGAGTACGTTGGGAAGCGTCGGCCAGTGATATGCAGGAAGCTCCATAACGAATGGCGCAGGCTCTCCTGCAAAGGGCTTGGTCTTCTTTAGAATAATTCCGGAACAGATGATTGCTGCGATTCCGATAAAATAAGCTCCGGTTGAAATCCATGCACTGCCGCCAAAGATGGCACCTGCGATCATGGCGATGAACGGAACCTTTGCACCGCAAGGAATGAAGGTCGTCGTCATGATCGTCATTCTTCTGTCTCTTTCATTCTCGATGGTTCTGGATGCCATAATGCCGGGAATGCCACATCCGGTACCGATCAGGATAGGGATAAAGCTCTTTCCGGAAAGACCAAAGCGCCGGAATACCCGGTCAAGCACAAACGCAACGCGGGCCATGTAGCCACTCGCCTCAACAAAAGCCAACATAAAGAACAGAACGAGCATCTGCGGCACAAATCCAAGCACGGCTCCTACGCCGGCCACAATGCCGTCCAGGATCAGACTCTTCAACCAATCCGCGCAGCCGACTGCATCAAGCCCGCTTTCAACCAACACGGGAACTCCGGGAACCCATACGCCATAATCTGCCGGATCCGGTTCCTCAAAGCCATTCTTCTCGAAATACTCTACGGCGTCGAGATAACTCATGGCATTCGCGTCATCACCGGCTCCGTCAGGAACGGATTCGTAATAAACCGTAATCTCGCTTTCCTCCAGGGTTTCTTCATCCTGAACGACGTACGCCACTTCTGTCTCGTTCGGGGTAAAGGCCCGCAGGTCATCTATCTGCATCTCTTCGTCGAATCCGACGTACGCGTCAACGGCCTGCATGGCAGCCACGTAGTCTTCCCCTGCCGCCTCTGCGCCAGCCGAACCGATGCCAAACAGGTGATATCCGTCGCCAAACAGTCCGTCATTCGCCCAATCCGTCGCGGGTGCACCCACGCCAACCATGGCGATCCAGTAAATCAGAAACATTACTAGAGCAAAGATGGGCAAACCAAGGATTCGGTTTGTGACGATCTGATCGATCTTATCGGACTTGCTGAGAAGATTTGCGTCTTTTTTCTTGTAAATGCCCTTGAGCAATTCCGCAATGTAGACGTATCTCTCATTCGTGATAATGCTCTCTGCGTCATCATCCATTTCCTTTTCTGCCGCCGCAATGTCCTTTTCAACGTGAGCCATCACGTCCGGGGAGATTTTTAATTTCTCAAGTACCTTGTCGTCCCGCTCGAAAACTTTGATTGCGTACCATCTCTGTTGTTCCTCGGGCATGCCATGCACAACCGCTTCTTCAATGTGGGCAATGGCGTGTTCCACGGGGCCGGAAAACGTATGCATGGGAACCTTCTTGCCATCCTTAACGGCAGCGATGGCTGCTTCCGCAGCTTCCAGGGTTTTCTCGCCCTTTAATGCAGATATCTCTACGATCTTGCACCCGAGTTTTTCTGCTAATTCCTTCGTATTCAGCTTATCACCGTTCTTCCGCACAACGTCCATCATGTTGATGGCAATGACCACGGGAATTCCCAGTTCGATCAGTTGCGTTGTAAGATACAGGTTTCTCTCAAGATTTGTGCCGTCCACAATGTTGAGGATTGCGTCCGGGCGTTCGCCGATCAGGTAATTGCGTGCAACGACTTCCTCCAGTGTATAGGGAGAAAGAGAATAGATGCCGGGAAGGTCAATGATCTCCACGTCATCATGTTTCTTAAGCTTACCTTCCTTCTTTTCCACGGTCACTCCGGGCCAGTTTCCGACAAACTGATTGGAGCCGGTAAGTGAATTGAACAGCGTTGTCTTACCACTGTTAGGATTTCCCGCAAGTGCGATTTTCATACTCATGATTTTTCTCCTCTTCTACTTTACTTCTATCTTTTCCGCATCAGCCTTGCGGATGGAAAGCTCGTATCCCCTTACGGTAATTTCAATTGGATCTCCCAGCGGCGCAACCTTTCTCACGTAAACTTCCGTTCCCTTAGTGATCCCCATGTCCATGATCCTTCTCTTGATTGCTCCTTCGCCGTTAAGCTTTACGACGGTCACGGTCTGCCCTACTTTTACTTCCTTCAAATTCATGCTCACTCAGCCCTCCTGTTTATCATTCTTACTCCTCTCTTGAGTCGGATTTATACCATAACCTTTCTTGCCAATGCTTCGTCAAGTGCTATCCGTGATTCCTTCACTTTTACAATGACGTTTCCGCCGACCACGCTGACAAGCGTCACGCTTCCTCCCGGCGTAAATCCCAGGTTTTCCAAGTGCCTCTTCACTTCCGGATTCCCGCCAATTTTCTTTATGACGCTTTCTTCTCCTTGGGGCGCATAAATGAGTGGCATCATTCTTTTCCTCCTCTTTTCTTTCACGCAGAATATTAGTTAAAACTAACTTGCGCTCAAAAAATAATGTTAGAATCATCTAACTATTACTGTTATACACAACTAACTTCTTTTTGTCAAGTATTAATAGGCAAAAAATAAAACCACCTTGAGATTTCTCTCAAGATGGTTTTCCAAATCTTTATTTACGACGGCTCTTGATCTTTTTTGATATTTGTTTCAGCCAGTAGACAAAAACAAAAAGATACGTCGATTTCAATTGCAGGTTGATCAGCTTCTGTTCGTAATCGTTCACTTCTTTGAGATAATAAGCATTTTCCCGGAATTTTGGGAATGTTGCCAATGCTTCCTTCCCCAAATTCCGGATAAAGCTTAAGTCTTTTTTGGCAACGCCCTGCATGTAGGTAAAAAGCGTATTCCGGTAAAAGAGGATCCCGTATTGATATTCGATCACGTCATGGAATTCCTCAAGTGCTCCATTTTTTGAGGCATAATCCATCATGATTCGCATGGCCTCCATGCGATCTTCACATTTCTTTGGACTGATCGCATGCGTCGTCGAGGCGTCATGTTGATAGTAAAACATGTTCACTTCCGGCAGGTATTCAAAGTGCTTGATTCTCATGCCGATTTCCACGCCGGTTGCATTGTCCTCGTAAAACATGTGCTCCGGAAAGTGAAACTCCTTTTCCGTAAAAATCTCCCTGGCATAAATCTTCGTAACCAGCGGTCCCGACTTCATCAGATATGCTTTTCTTTTCTCGTGATCCATCGGACCCGTCTGCGCCACGTCATTACACGCTACCCTTTGGGTGGGCTCCATTGTGTGTTCGTAGACCAGACACATGTCCGTTCCCACCACGTCAGCCCCCGTCTCATCCGCAATCTTCAGAAGCTTCTCATACATGTCCGGCGTAACCCAGTCATCTGCATCCATGAAGCCTATAAAACGGCCCTTTGCCTCTTTTAAGCCAATGTTCTTTGCCCCGCCCTGTTTTCTGTTCTCCGGGGAGGCAATGGCTCTAACGCGGCCGGGATAGTCCTTTTCAAACTGCCTTAGGATCTCCAGGGACCGATCCGTAGAGGCATCGTCCACCGCTATGATCTCCATGTTTTGAAGCGTCTGGTTGATCAGCGACCGGATGGAATACTCCAGCTTCCCGCCTTCCGCCATGTTATATACAGGTACGATAACGCTCACGTCCGTCATTTTGCAGTATCCTTTGCTTTGCTAAATATCCTTTGAACCGCCTTGAAAAGAATCGACCGCAATGCATCCACCGAAATCCCAAGCAGGAACATTCCAATCACTGCTCCCAGCAATCGCAACAGGAACAGCGGCATGGATTCGGAAAGGGAACCCTTTAGTCCAAACCATCCCTGCCATTCGAATCTCAGCTTTAAATTCTCTTGCAGAAGATAAACTCCAAGCACCAGCGGTGAAATGGCACAGATCAACTTTGCGACCTTCCCGCCAAGGGGTTTTGCATGCAGGAATGCCACAAAAAGCCCGATGGCCGCCATCAACACTAAAAACTGATTGTAATGCAGGGTCGCACTCGTAAAATCCTCCAGGCGCCCCGTGCGTTCCTTGAACCAATAGAGCACCGCCGTCTCTGCGTAAATAAGAACACAGGCGGCGAAATAAACGAGACTGCCCTTATATGATTTGTCCAAAAAGCGGAACCCATATTTTCTAAAGTATGCTCCGATCAGAAAGACAATGCAATACCACAAGAAAGTATAACCCTCGTCATCTACCACGTATTTCACGGGCGAAATGCTGATAATAAAACATTCATACGCCAAAAGGCACAGTATCACCGTGCGCAGCTGCTTTTTCTCCATGGAATGGATTCCCGCCGATAAAAACGGTGAAAGCAAGTATGTGACCACATATGCTGTAATAAACCAATACGTATCCATGTGTATCGGCGCAAAATACTGCAAAAGGCTATAGATGCTAAGGTCTTCACTCGTGACCTTTCCAAACGCCAGGAATACTAACAGCGGCGCCAGCGAATAAAACATTGTCTCCAAAATGATCTCAAACAGACGTCCCAGTTTAAACCTGGAATTGATCATAAAATATCCGGAGATCAGCATGAATACGTTGACCGCACAAATGGAAAGGATTTCTAATCCCCACGCGAGCCATCCGTTTACGGAATCAATGTCATTCATGGGAAGCAAAAGATCACTTTTCCCCAGCGCGTGCAGCATGGTCACCATGATCATGGTAATGATCCTAAGGAGCTCAACGTTCGCGTTTTTCTTTTTGGGTTCCGTCGTCTGATCCATGTTTCGTCAACCTCTTTTTATGCCCACGGATCCTCAGCCGCAGATTTTCTGATGCCCACCATGACAAACTGCTCCCAGAGGAACCACTGCTCGCCCTTCTTGCGAAGCTTGATCTGACGCTCGGAATCCGCGCCGCCGGACTTCACGTGAAGCATGCAGTATCCGTCATTCTCATAAGAGTAGGGATTGGTGTGGAACGTAACGGTAAAAGGCTGGCTCGGCGTATAATTATTGGAAGGCACTGCGCCCTCAAAATAAGAGAAAGGCACGTACTTCTGATCCCTGAATCTATCCTTCAGGAAGCTGAGGTCATAAGCGCTCAGCGGCTGAGGCCCCTTTAGGAAATTTAACATTTCGATTCCCGCCTCAGGTGACGACGCATATGCGCAAAGTGCACAGATCGTCAGTGCCGCAGCCTTGAAAGGGGTGTCAAGGGAAGCTTCCGGAAGTGCCTTCAACTCCTCTAAGTTCTGAGGAAGTGCCTGAAAAGTAAAGGTCTGTGATTCATTTGTCATGTTCTTTCTCTCCTTTGCATTTTTATTTTTGGAATCTTTTATTATTTTGTTTCCTAGTCAGATTCCTTGCAGAAACAGAAGGAATCTTCCCAACCTTCGGCCGGGACCCTTCTTCCGAATATTTTAGCATAAACCCGCGCGTAAGGCAAACAAACTTACGCATATTCAGGATTTCTTAAGGATGTCTATAATGCGGTCGTAATTCTCTGCCTGATGCGGGAACGTGCAATTCGTGCAAACCTTGATCCTACGCTCCCCCTTATCAATATAAGTGGGATTCCCCGGACAATTCTCCAGGCGGTACATGGGGCAATAACAAAAAAGACAATTGAGCTGCTCCAGGCCTTTATGACAAGGATAATATTTGCACTCCTTATTTTCAAAAAAACGATGTGAATTCTTTTCCACGTTATTTCCTCCAGCTTTCGCACTGATCCACGAACCATTTCGCAAATCCAGGGTTTGACGGATAATACAGATGTCCAAAGCTTAAATATCGTCCATCGCCAAAATACCCACATTTCCAGTTTCTGCCCGTCACGGGCTTTACCGCGATGCAATCCTCCCCGCAGGCATCACTGTCATAATAATGAAATTCATGACCCCGGATTTCGTTACTGACGTTTTCATCCATTCCATCTGAAAACGAGGCAAAGGATCTTGGCATCTGGAACATTGCATATCCAAATCGCACAAGCTTTCCGGAATTCCGGCAGCCTCCGGGAATCACTCCTGCCATGGGATACTCCTCTCCCTCCGGAGACTGAATGAAGTCATGCAGATACATGAATCCGCCGCACTCCGCCAGGGCAGGCATTCCGTCCGCGAGCTTTTGTTTGATCTCCGCGCGCATCGCCCCGTTTTCCGACAGCTCTCCCGCACGAAGCTCCGGGTAGCCGCCTCCAAGGATCAGGCCTTGCACGCCCTCCGGCAACTTCGCGTCCCTCATCGGGGAGAAGAAACAAAGCTCCGCACCCGCATTTTCCAGAAGCCGGAAATTATCCTCGTAATAAAAGCAAAAAGCCTCATCCATGGCAACGCCGATCCTGACCTTTTTAGCATTCCCGCCGGGTGCGTTTAACCACTTATATTCTCCCACAGTCAACGGGTTCTTTTTCGCAGCGTCGTTTGCAAGTTCGAGAATCCGATCTATGCAAACGGATTTTTCGAGTTGCCCTGCCGCCTCCTCCATCTTAGACTTTAATTCGCTTAACTCATCAGGAAGCAAAAGTCCCAGATGTCTGCTCGGTATCTCTAACTCTTTTCTTGTCGGGAAGAAGCCAAACGTTTCGATGTTTAATTCCTCCCGGATGATGGGCGCGATCGACTGATAAAATGCTTCACTCACCTGATTTAGGATAACGCCCTTGATCAGCTTCTCGCGGTCTAAGGCAAGGAATCCTGCAATCTCCGCAAGAACGGATCTCCCCATGCCCCTACAATTTACAACCAATAGGATCGGTGCATTCAGTGTTCTTGCAAGATGGTATGCCGAAGCCTCCTCACTAGTGCCCGAAAGACCGTCATATAATCCCATGACGCCCTCGATCACGGAAATGTCACTGTCGTTATCCTTTAAGAACAATGCCCTCGTCACGTCCTCTCCCGTGAAGAAAAGATCAAGATTGCGAGAGGGCACCCCCAATACCCGTTTGTGAAACATGGGATCAATGTAATCAGGACCACATTTAAACGCCTGAACCTTTAATCCTCTTTGCCGAAGCGCCTCGAGCAAGGTGCACGTGATCAGGGTCTTCCCGCTGCCACTCTTTGGAGCGGCCAACATGATTCTTGGATTCGCCAAAGCTTCCTCCCCCTTACTATTCTGCCTTTTGAAACGTGAACGAGAAAATCATCACGGGATTTGCCGCCTGCATCAGATGGTATGCCCCCACCTGCTTTGCCTTGCTGACGGAAACGTTGGTGATCTCCAGATCCTCTACCGGAAATTCCCGAACCAGTTCCTGCATCTTTGCAATGCTCTCCAGGCTGATGGCATTCATGACAACCCGCGCATGCGGATTTTTTTGGTAAATGGCTTCCAGGATCTCCCGAAGGTTACCGCGGCTTCCGCCGATAAATACGTGCGTCGGTGCTGGCAATCCCTCCATTCCTTCCGGTGCCATTGCCTCGATGACCCGTACCTGATAAGCGCCAAACTTTTCACGATTTCTCCGGATCAGTTCCACCGCTTCCGGATTGCACTCGATGGCATAAACCTGAATCCGCGGCGACAAGGCTGCCATCTCCATTGCAATGGAGCCCGTTCCGCTTCCCACGTCATACGCCACGGCATCTTCCGTTATTCTCAGCTTACAGATCGATATTTCACGCACTTCTTCCTTGGTCATCGGGACTTTCTCACGCAGAAACGCCTCATCTGAGAATCCCGGCGTGATCTGACCGAAGGCCGCGCAAGGCTGCCCGGCATCCGTTCCGGCGCAAGTACTTTTCCTTGGTACCATAAAGCCTGCATACAGCCCAGGTTCCGTGATTTCCATTGCTTCTTTTGCAGTAGGCGTAAAGCACCTTTCCTCCGCATAGGAAAGCTGATACCCAAGTTTTAGATCGTAATGTTCGTCAAATCCACGCTCCACGCAGAACGCTCCGATCTCCCGGACGTCCTCCGGACCAGAGGTTAAAAAGAAAAGCTTTCTCCCCCTTCGCATGGCAAACAAAAGCTCTGCCTTCCATTGGTTTTGTTCCACGCCATGGGTACTAAGGATCATGGCATCCTGCCAGCTTTCCCCAAACTTTGCGGCAAGGGCTGAGATCGTCGAGGTTCCAGGCAAAAAGCGCAACCTAATTGCATCCATCTTTTCAAGCGCCGCACACAGCTTTGCAGCGCCGCTGTAAAATCCCACGTCTCCCGAAAAAAGGATCGTCACGTTCTGTTTGCCATTTTCTTTTTCCCGGACGTCATTTAGGCAAGGTACGATATCCTTCTCCAGATAATAAGGGTATACGTTCTTTTTCGCACTAAGGCCTTCCAGCATCCGCTTTGCCCCAAATAAATAATCCGTCTCGGCCAGCCTTTGCTCCAGGGCTATGGTCCGTTGCTCCCTTGTTCCCATGCCAATGCCTGCCAGAACCACGTCGAGGAACGCCTTTTCACCTTCCTCACCGCCCTCTTTCAAAGCAAGCTTTTCGATTGCTTCACAAGTTTCCAAAAAGGAATAGGTCTGATCCGCTTCCGGAATGGGCCTTCGAATGACACAGCACGTGATGCCGGCTTCCTTCGCCGCTTCCAGCTTCTCGTCAACGCCGCCG
Source organism: uncultured Lachnospiraceae bacterium (assembly GCA_946414885.1). GTDB lineage: Bacteria > Bacillota > Clostridia > Lachnospirales > Lachnospiraceae > Acetatifactor. The sequence goes on along the minus strand of CAMKQH010000001.1, from coordinate 243,929 downwards.
ACCTTTCCGCTTTCCTTTGTCACCATACAGGTAATGCCATATTGGCGGATCGTCGCCAGATTCATCTCCTTGGTGAAGGGCCCCTGCATGGCTATGATCTGTTTTCCTTCCAGCCCATTTTTCCAACAAAGCTCCATGCTTTCCCTGCCTGGGAGCACGCGAACCACCAAGCGGCTTCGCAGTTCCTCTCTTTGACAAAAGGCATCCAGCTCCTTGCTTCCCGTCGTCAAAAGAACAGTTCCTTCCATGCAGCAAAGCCTTTTTGCACAAGCGCTTGCTGAATCAAAATAAATGCAGTCCTTTGTCAGGTCTGTTTCTTCCTCCAGATTTCTCTCCAGACGGAAATAGGGAACGCTGCTTCCCTCCATGCTTTGTCTAATGTTTTTCGTCACTTCCGTCGCATAAGGATGCGTTGCGTCCACAACGGCAAAGAGCGCTTCCGCCAGCAGGAGGTCTTTCATTTCCGTGACGGAAAGTCTCCCCTGCCTTACGTCAATCTCTTCCCGTACTGCCGTATCTTGCATAACCTGGGCTCCATATTCCGTGGCAACGCAGACAATCGAAAAAATGCCTTTTTCAGCAAGCCTTTGCGCCAGTTCACGGCCCTCCGTCGTGCCCGCATAGATCAGCACTTTCCTCATATCGAATACCCCCGCTTCGTGATCAGTTTACCGTCTTGCAAAATGGACTGGGAATTTCCCACAAACGCCGTGGTAAACATGTCTGTTTCTGTCTCCTTCAATTCCTTCAGCGTCATGACGCGGCTTTCCATTCCGTCCCTTCCGATGTTTCGCACGTAGCCACAGGCCCTGTCCGGGCTGGCTCCCGCGTCCAGCATGATCTCGCATGCCCTTTTCAAGTAATCCTTTCGCTTATGACTGGAAGGATTATAAATGGCGATCGCAAAATCTCCCATGATCGCTGCGCGCAGGCGGTTCTCGATCGTCTCCCAGGAAGTCAGCAGATCGCTTAAGCTAATCACGCAATAATCATGGTTTAAGGGTGCTCCAAGCACCGACGCGCCGCTGTTTGCCGCCGTCACGCCGCCAACGATCTCAATGCTGATTTCCATGTCAGAAGTCCCAGAGGCATATTCCGGCAAAAGCTCATACATGGGTGCCGCCATCCCATATACGCCTGCGTCTCCGCTACACACAAGCGCAACTTGTTTTCCCTGCGCCGCCAACTCAAAACAAAGCCTGCAACGCTCTATCTCCTGCCGCATGCCCGTCGTTAAGTATTCTTTGTCCGGAAAGCTTGGTTTTAACAGATCCGTATAGGTCGTATATCCTACGATCACGTCACACGTCTCCAAAACGTGCTTCGCCTCCAACGTCATTCCTTCCAGTTTTCCCGGCCCAATGCCCACAACGTAAATCGTCTGTCTCATTTGATCTCCCAACCCGCGTTTAAAATCTCTTCCGTCAATCTTCACGCTGCATTCCTTCATCACTGTTCAAAAATGAAGCACCGTGATTCTCTTGGCCACTGCCACCGTCATGCCCTGCGACGCCGTCTTCTTTTGAACGAGCTTCCCACCTGTTCCTGCATGGCAAAGTGCCGCCCTCTCACATATGTTCGCCACGCCTGTGGTTTTGCGGACAAACTCAGACTCCGTAAATTCTCCCTGCACCTTCTGCAGTTCACTTGCTGGATACGTTACAAAGGGCAAGTGATAATATTGCGCCAATTCCCACAGTCCTTCTTCCCTGGCCTTCAGATCAATGGAGGCGATGGCACAGGTTTTCTCCAGCCACCCTTCCGGGAGGTTTTCTACCAAAAATGCATTTAAGTCCTCAAAAGTCTTTCCCTTCTTGCAGCCAATTCCCAGGACATATTCCTTGGCCACCAACAAGAGCGACTGACTTAAATCCCGATGCCGTGCAAGGCCTTCCTCCGTAATGATCCTAACGTCAACCGTCCCAGATGAAAAAGGTACAAAAACAAGTCCCTCCGGAAGCTCCGTCTCTTCCGTTTCGCAACCTTCAGTAATTGCCGCCTGGATTCCGTCTTCCCAAGTGATGGTTACCTTCTCCCCTCGAAGAAGCTTCGCAGAAACCTTCCGGATACCGTCCCGGTTTTTGATCTGCAGGCCGTTCTCCATGGCAAATACGTCCACGGAAAACGTTCCTTCCACGTCCGTTGCCGTTGTCAGAACCAGAACGGCTCCCGTTTTATCCGCAAGTTTCTTTGCGAGCGCATTCGCGCCTCCAACGTGTCCGGAGAGAATGGGAATGATAAATCTCCCCTGCTCGTCCATGACGAGCACCGCGCTGTCGGAAAGCTTGTCCCTCACAAAGGGCGCGATGGCCCGCACTGCGATCCCGCAGGCTCCGATAAACAGAATGGGGAGGTGCTTTTCAAAACACGCTCCCGTCCATTGCTCCAAAGAAACGTCCGCGCTTCGATACTGCGGGATCATTTCCGTCCATTCTTCAAATGTCTTCCGCGCCAAGGCTTCCCCTTGGGCGGTAAAGGTACAAACGCGAAGAATCAAACCTGACACCTCCAAAATCATGAACCGTTATGCTCTCATTCTTAAACCTTTGCCGGACGGTATTCCGTCGCGAAATCCGGCGCGTAAAGCCTCGATCTTGCATACCCACTCTGGGCGATCGCCGGACCAACCAGCACAACGGCAATCTTGTTGATCCCATGCTCTGCCGCCACCTTTGGAAGGCTCTCCACGGTACACAGATACCGTTCCTCCTCCGGCCAGGTAGCCTTATACACCAAGGCTGCGGGAGTATCCTTAGCATAACCTCCCGCCATCAGGCGCCGTGATAATTCCTCCAGCATCCCTGCGCTCAGATAAATCGCCATGCTGGCTCCGTGGGCCGCAAAGCTTTCTATGGATTCCTTTTCCGGCACGGGCGTCTTACCAGCCATTCTTGTGATGATCAAAGACTGCGACACCTCCGGCAAGGTATATTCCAGATTTAAGGACGCCGCTGCGCCAAAGCATGCACTAACGCCTGGGCAGCTCTCATATGGTATGCCGCGCTCATCGAGCGCATCCATCTGCTCCCTGACGGCCCCGTAAATACTTGGTTCCCCCGTGTGAAGGCGAACCGTCATCTTTCCGTCTTTCTCCGCCTTTTCCATGATCTCCAAGATTTCTTCCAACGTCAGCTTTGCGCTGTTGTGAAGCTCACAGTCCGGCTTTGCATATGCAAGCAGTTCAGGATTTACCAGAGAACCAGCATAAATGATCACGTCCGCCTTCTCCAACAGTTTTTTCCCACGCACCGTGATCAGGTCAGCCGCGCCGCTTCCGGCGCCCACAAAATAAACCATTCCCGTTCCTCCGCAATCCACCACCGCTATTTATCTTCAAAAGCGAAATGATAATTTAATCCCAGCGCATCCCTTACGGTGATAATGTCCTTTTGTACGGCCTCACCCACGGGAACGCCCTTATCCTTACGGAAGAGCCAAACGTCATGTTCCTTCTCTCCCGCCGTATAGATCCTGCTCTCGCCGGGAGCCTTCTTTGAAGCGCGCAGCGCGCGGCAAATCTCGCCGGCAATTTTCTTAAACTCTTCACGTCCCATAAATGCCTCGGGATCGACCACAAAGAAAAAATGGCCCAAGTGATACATTCTGGGTTTTCCGTTTTCGTCAACGCCGGACAGAGCCTTCATAAATTCACCGCCGGACAAGGCTGCTGAAAGGATCTCCACAACCGTTGCATAGCCATATCCCTTATATCCCGCCATCTCCTCGCCAATGCCGCCGAGGGGCGCCAGGGCTGCCGTTCCCTTCACCAGATCCTTTAAGATCTGAGCGCTGTCCGTCAGCGCTTCCCCCTGCTCGGAAACCACCATGCCTGCCGGCACGGGCTTTCCTTCTCTGGCATAATATTCAATCTTTCCGCGCTGTACGATGGAAGTCGCGCAGTCCAGACAGAACGGGAACTCCTCATCCGTCGGGATGGAGAACGTGAGCGGATTCGTTCCAAGCATGTTTTCCACGCCAAGAGTTGGCGCAATGGAGGGTCTCGCATTGGTGCCCGTGATGCCGATCATTCCTGCATCGCTCGCCATGCCGGTCCAGTAGCCCGCGATGCCGTAATGGGTGCTGTTGCGGATCGCTCCTCCCGCCATGCCGTAGGTCTTCGCCTTCTCGATCAGCTTCTTCATCACGTGATAGCTGGCCACCATGCCCATGCCGTCATGCGCGTCAGCGACAATTGTCGTCGGCGTCTCCTTGATAATCTCAAGCTCCGTCTTGGGCAAAAGCGTTCCCTTCACGATCCTGTCGATATAGATGGGCTTAAAGCGATTGCATCCGTGGCTTTCGATGCCCCTTCTGTCAGACTCCAAAAGGACGTCAGCGCAGATCTTCGCATCCTCCTCCGGGACGCCATACCCCTTAAAAGCATCGATCATAAAGCTGTTCATCTGTTCCCAAGGTACAAAAGGTCTGGTTTCCGTCATAGTTACTTCCTCCTGCGTTTTCCATAATTATCATTTCAATACATAGCCGTTTTCCAGCGTCCATTCCAATTTCTTTGGCTTGTCCGTAACTTGAAAGCTTCCAAGAAAATTCGCCCTCAGTTCATCATTCCATACTTCCCCGTCATTGGCAAGACGCACGGCGTAAATGGGCTTCTTTTCCTCGTCCAAAATGCTCGGCGTTGCAATGGCCAGATAAACCTCGTATTCTCCAAGCGGAGCATCCTCCGGCAGAAAAGCACTCACGCAAAAGCTTGTGATCGTCTGGCTGTCCCATTTCGTCGGATCTGAATTCTCAACCCATTCCATGACCGGATAATGATATTTCACGCCATTTCCAACAATCAGCAAACTCAATTCCTTCGGTTTTACCAGATTTGCAAATCCAACGTTCTCCACGTCTGTCTCCAGAATAAGATTCCACCCCTGCGGCACTTCCTTTGTCATTCTGACGCCGCGCACGACAAACCGATATCCAAAGTGATTCCTTACGTATTCATAACCCGAACGACCTTGATATCTTGGATCGCTCCCTTCGTACGTTTCCTGCTTTAAAACGTCCATCGTCTGTTGGTTCCAAGCGCCGTTTAGATACGTAAGATGCGTAAGAAACGCCTCTTTTTCCAAGTAGGAAACCGTTAATCCGATCTCGTCCATATTATCGCGGGTCACGCCCGCCTCTCCTCCAAAGAGCGTATGCTTCGCCTGATTCGAAAGCCACGTAAGCTCTTGGTCTCGATTCACGTAGGTACCAAGATCAGACTCGGAAGCCATATACCCGTCATCATAGATTCCGACGCGATATTCCTTTTGTCCTGGCGTTGTCACTTGCGAAGCAAGTTCGTTTAAGCCAATGCCGCACCATCCTGCATATTGGCTCGGCGTCCTAACGCTGATGGGAATGGATTCCGGTAAAACATCCAGCCATTTGTCGATCACTCTGTTAAAGTTTTCCTGCGTGCATGCTTTCGATCCGTGCATCTCACCCCATTTCCCAAAGAGGCCGCACTCGACGGAAACCACTGTTTCTCCGTGTCTGCTGATCACTTCGCCAAGCTGTTCCTGATGCCGCAGGATCATTTCCAAGCTTGGTTCATAAGTATTTTTCCCGCTAAACCAGGGGTCATAAGAAAAGCGAAGAATTGCGCAGCGCTGATCCTCCTCAAGCTTCTCCAGCGTCTCTTCGAAGCATTTTAAAGCATCCTCTGAGAGTTCCTTATCGGAGGAATGATGATAGGCACCCGAAAACTCCGCAAGATCCATTCGGAAATGGATCAGCGGATCAGACGTCTCCGGCACGGCATTTCCATTCTCCTGAAAATGAACGTAGACGGGGGAATAAAACCCCATGCCTGGATTCTCCACGTAGTCCAGCGTCTCTTCATAGCTGATTTCATCCACGGACTCAAGCCGTCTGTGATCCTTCACCATATATGCGCTGCCGATTTCCGCGATCATAAGATTCATCCCCACCCATGCGGGGATCAGCACTCTGACCGTCCTCCACAGAATCGACGCGGGAGCCAGCCAAATCGGCTTTCCGTACAAAAATAGCATTTACGCATCATCCATTCTCTGTCTAATTTACTTTCCAAACACCATGTCACGGAGCTTCGGATGGATCACGCCGTAAGCCATGCCGCAATTTCTTACGTGCATCAGATAGACAAAGCTTGTCTTTGTCACCGTATCCATCTGGATGCAGGCACCTGCCGCGCCGTCCCATCCAAAGACGCCTGCAGGTGCAGGCGAAGCTACCATCTCAGGATTTAACAATATCTGCATGCCGCAGCCGTAACCATAGCCTACTCTTCCCATGGTCCTTGCAATGTCGTTCATGGAATCCGAATACAAGAGATTCTGTTTGAAACGCTCCACGGATTCCGGCTTTAAGATCCGAACGCCCTTTGCCGAAATGCCGCCGCATGCAATGGCATCCGCGAGAATGGCATAATCCTCCGTACAGCTTACAAGTCCTGCGCCGCCGCTCTCATAGCTTTCCGAAAGCTGATAGTTACAGGTCTGCCCCATGGGCACAATCCCCGTTTCATCGCAAATATATTGCTGGGCAAGTCTCTCAAGCCCCATATTGTCAGGCTTTGCGAAGAAGGTATTCTTCATACCAAGGGGCTCCCAGACATTCTTCTTCAGATACTCACCGAAGCTCATTCCCGTGACGACTTCCAACACTGCTGCCGCAACGTCATGGCTTAAGCTGTAGCAAAAATGCGTGCCCGGCTGGAACAATAAGGGAGACTCCGCGAAGGCATCCACGATTTCCCTCGTCGTTGCCTTCTGCCCCTTTTCATTTAATACGCGTACAATGCCAGGACGATTTAAGTCATAATCCAATCCAGACTGCATGGAAACCAGGTGTCTAACCTTCAGAGGCCATTTTAACGCTTCTTCACCGTTCTCCGTTTTAACTTTGACGTCCTTGTATGCCGGAAGATACTTTGCGACCTCATCCTCCAGGGAAAGCTTTCCCTGCTCCACGAGCTGCATGATCGCCGTCATCGTCTGTACCTTCGTCATGGAAAACATCAGGTACCTTTGATCCGCTGCCACGGGCTGCGTCTTTTCCGTATTGACCGTACCGTTCATATGACGGTAGATCTGCTGATGGTCATGATAAACAATTAAATCCACCGACGGAATTCCCAGATCCAGTAAGGAATCCAGATATGCCGTCATCTTTTCTGCGTTAAATCCACTCATGTTTTACTTGCTCCTTTGCCGTTAACAAAATTATTATCATTTTCCATTCCACAAATTCACGTCAATAGTAGTTATTCGCCCATTGAAGCAGCCAAGTGATTACCCATATGGTAATTACGGTCACCATGGCATATGCCACTTTTCGCACGATGCCCTTACTGCCATCCTTCGTCTTTAGCAAGAATGCACATCCTAAGCTTCTCAAGGTAATATAAAATCCTTGAGCGATGCCATTCAAAAAGATGCGGAAAAAATGGATGGCGGACATGCTATTATATCCTATGGTGGTCAACGTCTTAGTGACCGCGAAGCTCACCGGATAGGAAATCAACAAAATCCCTAAATGAATCAAAACTGCCATAACCAAGTTCCGCTTAGTGTCCAAGGAAAAGGCTATCAGCAGAATCATGACCACGGCTAAATCTATAAAAACAAGTGCGGCACTGCTAATGGGAATTTCATAAACCAGTCCCGCAATCGCACTGACAACGTTAGCGACAATGGCATAAATGATACATCTGCCATGCTTCTCATTCTTCTGCTTCATGAAGAAAGCATAAAGAAGACACTCTGCCAAAATGATCAGGAATTCCATGCCAAGAAACTTCCCAAGGTATCCCAGCCCGCCGCCTTGATTTACCTGATAACGCCAAGTTCCCACGTGCAGATAAATTTGCGTTAAGATATTTGCGATAAAAAAGATGGGCAAATTACGGGCTTGATTCAAACGGAATAAAATCAACAAGAGACCTTCTGTCAAAAGCGTTCCAACCAGATATTTCATAGCCGTGACCACATAGGTCTTGTCATATTTCCGATATGCCTCCACGTCCTCCGTCAGCGTTCCCGCTGCGACGTCATAAATGCATTGCGCGGAAAACCTTGTCGTGGTTATCTCGTTGCTGACGTATTCCATGCCATCTTCCGTAATCAGCAAAACCTTAAAATGGGATGGCGCGTAATAGTTGAAGCTATATTCCGGATTTTGGCTGTATCCGTACGAATCAGAAAAACTAAGGAACCCAGACCCGCCTCTGCTAAAACTCAGCTTCCAACCGTTTTGCTCATACGCAAAGACCTTATCCCTTAACTCTGCCTTAACCCCCGTTAATCCATCATTTCCAGGCTCTTTTTCCGGTCTCCCACCCTCCTTTGTCAGCAGGGCAATACAATAAAACTGTCCCGGCGCATTCTTAAGAGTGACGGATACGTTAGGTTTCGGCCCCATGTCAGCAAAGACAGTAACTGCCGCGCTGACTGCCAGACTGCAAACTAAAAAACACCAAACAAAAAACTTACCCCAAACCCTTTTTCCCCTCTTATTCACATAACACCTCCCGACGTCTTAAACTTACAGCCCGACGTCCTTTCGTAACGACTCGACAAAATATCTCGTCAGCTTTGTCTTTTCATCCCAAAAAGCGATTCCCTCGGGGCTTACCATGGGATTGTCCTCTTCCTGTTGCCGCAGGGTATATCTTGTTACGTGATCCAGACAATCTTCAAATCTGGCATCCGGATTCCGGCTCTCCGTGATCATGCAGTCCATGACGATTCCCTGCGCACCCATGTCGTCGAGAAGATCTGCCTCCATCAGCATCAAAAGACCCGGATCCAGCTTTTCCTTCTTCATGCGATACTTATCTGAATGCTGCTCCACCAAACTGCAAACGTAATTAGTTTTAACAGCTTCATAACCTTTCTTCTCCAAGTACTCCCTGGCGATAGGCACGCCTGCCTGCGCGTGCGGGATCCTCAGCTTGTCCGCCGCTTTGCGTCCCACGTCATGAAAGATGGTTGCGATGACCAATTCGTCTAACGGGATTTCATTTTTCCGTGAGGACTTTTCATAGAGCCTAAGCACCCAGGCCAAAACACGCTTTGTGTGATCAAACCTGCTATAGGCGATTTCCGTCTTTCCGCTGCCCGCATGCTCCGTCTGCTTCTCTCCCAGAACTTCCTCCACGTAGTCCAGCATGTCGAAGTATTCCGGATGACCCAGGGCCTTTATCGTGTTCCTCTCATGTTCCTTTCGCTGAAGCCTTCTGCTCTCCAGGTCAACCAGATCCAACACCTTTGCCTCGCGCTTCACCATGATCGCGTCCAGACCTTCCTGACTTAGATCACAATACCCGTTCCTTTGGCTAGCCTCAAAAGGCTCCATCCATACGGGAGTAAAGCCTTCCTCACGCTCATAATCATCCTGCTTTACTTCCGTTTTCACGCCATCCTTCAGCTCACAGAAATAATAAAAATTATCCTGGGCAAAGATGCCGTTCTCATCCCGTGCGTCCTTATGGCGTCTGGGCACAAGTCCGAACTCACGGATGCTCTCCTCGCAGACCTCGAAGCCCGTCTCTTCGCGCACCTCCCTGCAAAGCGTCTGGGCATGTGCCTCGTCCCCTTCGATGCCGCCGCCGGGGAATTTATAATACCCGTATTTTTTTGAATGAACGAGCAGAACCTTCCCGTCTTTCATAATGATTCCGCGAACGGAATCTCTCCGGAAAACTTTCCCGTCCTCTTTGTAATCATGCTGGTCCAGGGAAAACAATTCTCTCATCTAATGCACCCTTCCACCCTATTTGGCCGTGGGCCTGTTTACGTGTGCGCCCGTGAACGAGACTACTGCAACGTCCTTTCCAAGATCATCATAAATGGAGATCTCATAAAAGCAATTTGTCCTGCCGTCCTTGATCAGCTTTGCCTCCGCATATAATACGCTGCCCTTAGACATGTTCAGGAAGCTTGCCTGTCCCACAAGGCTGACCGTCAGATTCTCCTGTTCAAAATTGGATGCCACCGCGAACGCAAAGTCCGCCAGCGTGTATATGCTGCCGCCCATGATCCCGCCATAGGCGTTTCTGTGGTTCTCCGTCAAGGCCATGCTACATTTTGAATAATGATCTCCGACTTCCTCTATCTGGATCCCGGATTGCTTTGTCGCGTAGAGATCCTTTGAAAAAATCTCACGCGCCTCTTCCAACTTGCTCATTCCATTTCCATCCTTTTTGCGTTATCTTTTATTGCTTCATTATAGCATTCTTTGGTCTGAGCCACAATTGTCTTTTTCACGTCCTCAAACGCGATCGGCGCATATCCGGACCGTTCAACGCAGACCACGTAGTGTTGACTGCTAAAGTTTACGTACTGTTTGGATCCGTGCACGTGTCCAAACAGATTCGCGTAAGGCATGTTTTCATTGACGTACAAGGGTTCATGGGAAAGGATCCAGAATCCTTCGTACAGAACCGGCAAGTCATAGACCTCATAAAATCCGGCGCGGCGATACTGCTCATTTGAAAGCTCGTCGTGATTCCCCCTGACAAGGATTACCTTTCCATGCAATCTTTTCAGGTATTCCTCTTCCTTGCCAAGGGCGCAAAAATCGCCGAGGTGCCATACCACGTCATCCTCGGAAACCTTCTCATTCCATCTCCGGATCAGTTCCTCATCCATCTCCTGCACGCTCGAAAACGGTCTGTTCTCATAGCGTCTGATGCTTTCATCTCCAAAATGCGTATCTGAAGTAATAAAGATCAAGTTTCTTCTCCTTTCGCATGCAATTCTTATCAAATATAATCCATGGAAAATCCCGTTCCGCCCTGTGCTGCCCGTTGCAGTATCAATGCCTTTAGTTCAACGCATTCCTCCGGCAATCTCTTTAGCAGTTCCCGGCAGTTTTCCTGCGTTAAAAGTCCTGCCTCCCCGAAGACGTTGACCGCTTTTGCCGGATTCTCCGGATGATTTATAAGGAGCTCCAATGCCATGTCATTTTCCCGGAGCTTTTCTTGATAATACGCTTTTCTTTCCGGATTCCCGTCTGCGGTTAGTCTCACGTAAACGGCCAATGCCTTCCGGAGACGCGTTGCCCTGCAATGCTCCTTAAGCTTTTCCTCCTCGTCCGCGTAATCCTCCTCGCCACCTGCGAGAAACGGACGAAACCCTTCTGCGTCAGAACTCTCTAAATAGGTTTCGCACAACTCATCCCATAACGCCGTCCATGCTTGCCGGCCCAGGCGCCGCTCCGTGATCAGCCTTGCGTCCGCCTTGAAAAAACGAAGTGCAACTGCCATGAGCCCGGAAAGCTCGTCTTCCTCCTCAGGTCTTTCCTGATACCAAGATGCGTGCATAAGCTTATCACAGCCTGCAAACGCATCCCTTCCAATGCATGTCGCGCTCGCAGGGATCTTGATCCACGCGAGCTCCCTGCAACCTGCGAAGGCCCAGTCCCCAATCTCTTTCGTGCCCATGGGGATCACGTAGCTCCTAAGGGACTTGTCTCCCATAAACCTTTTCTTTTCGATCATCATGGTCTATCCTATCTGACCGTCAGTCATTAACGCAGAAAGCATTGCTTCCGCGCCGTCACTCTTTGCAAGCAGTCCGTATTGATTGCAATAGGTCATGCACTCGATCCGGAAGCCTTCCCCTCCGCGCTTTCGCAGAAAGAACAGGATCCTCTCCATGACGTAATCCATCGCCTTCTCACAGCATCCTGCTTCCTTCAAAATCCGGATGCCCTCCTCCGTCACGGCAGTCTCCAATATGGCTCTTGCCACGTTTGCGTCACAGCCGGCCTTTAATCCCGCCGCCGCAAGGAGCTCCATGCGACAGTCCCCCTCCTTGGAGTGCGTGTTCATAATGCCGCCGGAAACCTTGATCAATTTTCCGATATGTCCCGTGAGGAGCATTCCTGAAAAACCAAGCGCTTTCGCCATGTCAATGGTATCGCCGATGAAGTTCGAGCACTTCACGCTTTTATCTAGATCATAATCATAAGTCTGCTTCATAAAATCCAGGCCGTAATTTCCTGGAGACACGGCTGCAATCGTCTGTCCCAACGCCCTTTTTTGATTGAGTTCCACGCGGATTGTCTCCAACAATGCCTTAGAACTCATGGGCTCCACGACACCGCTTGTTCCCAAGATGGAGATGCCTCCAACGATCCCAAGCCTTGGATTGAAAGTCTTATCCGCAAGGTCCTTTCCTTCCGGCACGGAAATGGTCACGCGAAGTCCGCCGTGATAGTCACAGACGCTGCAAACCTCCAGCACTTCCTTCCCGATCATTTCCCTTGGCACGTGATTGATCGCCGCATTTCCCACGGGCTGATCCAGCCCTGGAAGCGTAACGCGTCCCACGCCCTCTCCGCCGTCGATCAAGACTCCTGCCGTTTGGAGGTCAAATGTTACCTCCGCAAACACGTGACATCCCGTCGTCACGTCAGGATCCGATCCGCCGTCCTTGATCACGGCGCACCGCACCAGGTCCTCTAGCCTTGTAATCTCTACGATCTGGGCGTGATACGGAATGCCCTTGGGCGTCTCTATGGTGATCTCGTTTTTAAGTTTTCCCGTAAGGAGCATGTACGTCGCTGCCTTTGCAGCTGCTGCCGCGCAGCTCCCCGTCGTAAAGCCAAGCCTTACCGTACTTTCCTTCTCTGCCATCACTGCCACCTTAAACGTTCATCCATTCTGCCGGATTTAGTGTAGAAACACATCCGCCATTTCTCCCAAGCCATGCCGGGAGGCAACGTCTTTCAATCCCTGCATGACTTCCTCACGGCTAAACCTGTGTTCCTCCAAAAAAGCGTCTGACTTTTCATTCAGGTAAGAATAAAACAAAACGGCAATTTCCAAGTCACTCCCATTGCCATCCTCCGACAGTTCGATCACGCGGTTTTCTGCTTCACAGATTTCCCCCGCGTCCACCAGGTCGTACAATTCCTCAAGCGTCTGTTTTTGCTCCGTATCCTGCAACAATTCCGCCGTGGGCGACTGGGTGTCAATGCCAAACAAAAGCTTTATGATCGCCCTGACCATTTCCTTGATCATGCGCATGATATAATCCCGTTCAAACACGTTCTTTCGTCCTCCACTGATACTTCTCCAGATCAACCCTGCCGTCCGTAACAACGATGCCTTCCGCCTTCAGAAGCTTTGCTTGGGCGCCGCTTCCGCCAAATGCGAATTCTCCGGCGAGCTCCCCCTTGGAATTGACTACCCGGAAGCATGGGACATTGTCCGGGTCAGGATTTTTATGCAATGCATTTCCCACGGCCCGCGCCATCTTTTTGTCCCCGGCGAGCTCCGCGATCTGCGCATACGTCGCCACCCGCCCGTAGGGGATTTGCTTTACCGCCTCATAAATGCGCTTGGAAGGACTGTCGCTGATCAGGTCATAGCTCTCAGCGATCATCATCTTCACGTCCTTGTCCGGGATGCTCCCATCCAAAATAACCGTATTCCAATGATCTTTATTCTGGTGATAGCCCGGGATCACGGAATCATAAATTTTCCGCCAGAAATAAGCCTTCTCGGGATCTACCTTGACGTTAAGGCAGACTTGTCCGTCCTTTTCATACGTCCAAAGAAATGCTTTCTTGTTTCCCGCATAGCGCACCAGCTGCCAGTTCGCGTCATGAAAAGGCGCGTCCTGATAAGCATCCGGAAAGGAAAGCCCATAGCGAAGTGCCTGTTCTCTCGTTTTCATCATTTCTGATCTACCCCATAAAGCAATGCGTTACAAATGGCGGCAGCGACGTTGCTTCCACCCTTTCTTCCCCGGTTAATGATAAAGGGAACGTCCGAATCCAAAAATAATTCCTTTGCCGGAACCACGTTCACGAATCCGACGGGAACGCCGATCACAAACTGCGGCTTGAAGATTCCTTGTTCCATGAGTTCATATAAAGAGATCAGTGCCGTCGGAGCATTTCCGATGGCAAAAATCACGGGACCCGGAAGCGCCGCTGCGCGTTCCATCGAGACGGTTGCCCTCGTCACCTGCCGCTCCTTCGCTTCCTCGGCAACGTCCTCGTCCGCCATAAAGCAATGGACCTGTCCGCCATATTTTGCAAGCGTCGCCTTGCTGATCCCGGCCTTGGCCATGTTGGTGTCCGTCACAATGTCTGCGCCCCGTTTGATAAGTTCTCTTGCGACGTTCACTGCATCCTTGGAATAAGTGAGCGTCTCAGCGTAATCAAAATCTGCGCTGGTGTGGATCACGCGTTTCGTCACGGGTTCCTCGTCCGGCGGCAGCGTGATTCCTCTTTCCCTTAATTCCTCCCCAATGATCTCAAAGCTCCGCTTCTCAATATCCCCGGGCAGGACGTATTCTATCGTTTTCATTCCCGTTTATCCCTTTGTCTCGTATCCTTTTTTTGACTCTCCAAAATCGTTTCCATCGCCTGTAAAAGCATCTCATTCTCCATGCGATTCTTCACGGCAATGCGATAATAACCTTTGCCTAGGCCCTCGTAATCACTGCAGTCCCGGATGAGAAATCCCCGCTCCAGCAACTGGTCGTAAAGCGCTTCATCTTCCCACAAAAACAGGATGAAATTTGCATCGGACTGGATGACTTTTGCGCCCAAGTTCCGAAGTCCCTTCTCCAGATAATCGCGCTGCGTTTTTACAAAAACCTTGCTTGCCGAAAGGTATCCCTCCTGCTCCATGGATGCCATTCCTGCTGCCTGTGCCATAACCGAAACGTTCCATTCCGGAAGCTGTAGGGCAATCTTCCCCGCGATTTCCTTGTCGCCGCAAAGAAGATATCCCAAGCGGATCCCGGGAATGGCAAAGGTTTTGGTAAAAGCCCTGAGCACAAGAACATTCCCATACTCCAACGTGTCACTAGTCATGCTGTAATTCTCCGGCTCCGCAGTGAGTTCCATAAAGCACTCATCCACGACCATGACCGTCCCCGCTTCTTTGCAAATTTTTGCAAGCATGCGTATTGTCCCTAACTCCGTAAGCTTTCCCGTGGGGTTGGCGGGATTGGCCAAAAAGAAAAGATCATATGCCCCTCTTTTGATCGCATCCCGCAGTTTGTCCGTCATTCCCTCCGACAAGGCGAACTCCTCGTCCTTTCTGAGGTAAAAGTGGGTGATCCTGCATCCCTGCGCCCTCAGCGCCCTGGCATAGCCCGAAAATCCCGGAGCAAGTAAAAGTGCCTTTTTCGGCTTCTTCCAACTGCAGACCGCGCTGATCAATTCCGATGCGCCGTTTCCGCACAGCACGTTTTCAGTCCCCAGGCCATATCGCTTGGCCAATTTCCCGCGGAGCTCCTCACATTTCACGTCCGGATACGTCTGAACGCGCGAAACCGCGTCAGTCAATGCCTCCCGGACCTGCTCCGGAATCCCCAGCGGGTTTACGTTCACGGAAAAATCCGTATGTACTTTGTTGCGATAAACGTCTCCGCCATGCATCCTTCTCTTTTGCTCTCCTTAGTGATCCGCCCTGTTAAATCCGTTCTTCATGTGTTCACTGGCGATCTGCAGAACCTTGTTCAAACAATCCGTCGTCTGCTCCTTTGCCATCTTGCAAAGCTTCTCATTCGCTTCGCCTGCCAGCTTCTCACAATCACCGGTTTCCTTCATCTTCTTGTCATACTCTAAAACGATCTGGCGGCTCTTAACAAAAACGGCCTCCTGATATCTCTCGATCTGCTGTGCGCTGGTTGCAAAATTCGCATCCGCGTATGCGGCGATCATTCTGCTCGCCCAATAAAAATTCTCCGTGGAAGCATCCGTCGTGACATTGCTCAAATACGCCGGAACCTTCGGAACGTTCGGATATACCGGGAGAATGGCGTCAAAGGCAGTGGATCCAAAGCAGATCCATTCCAATCCCTTGATCTCTTCCGGAACGTCGCTCCGGATCTGACAGATGCTGGTAACGCCCGTGCGGTTAATGCCGATGGAGCGGTACTTTCCACGCTTCCCCGTATCCTGCGCCATATAGGGATCAAAATCCGTTCCCTGGTAATGCCCGGAAAGAAGATACTTTACGTCCTCCACTGCGATCTTTCTTTCAGGCACAAAGCTCCAGGGAATATGATCACTTTCCGGCGTAAACTCGGCATTCTCGCCCTCCCAGCGATGACCCTGCGGCGTTAAATATCTTCCCATAAACCAGGCTCTCGGCGTGTTATAGATATGATCGCTGTCATCATGGGACCCAAAAATATCCCTGGGGTTCCACTTGCCGTCCTGATTCAGGTCCAAATGATTCTCTGCGACAAACTCGCGAAGGTCAGCTGAGCACATGTGATTTTTCTTTGCACCGAAGGCATCCTTCAGGTCAAAGGAATCCATGCCAAACTGATTTGGCATGATCACGCAAACCTCATCCGGCACGCGCTTTGCCATCCAATGATGTCCTCCGATCGTCTCCATCCACCAGATTTCATTCTCGTCATTAAAGGCAATGCCATTGGATTCATAGGTTCCATAGGTTTCCAAGATGGATGCCAGTCTTAGGACGCCCTCTCTTGCACTGTGAACGTAGGGCAGTACCAAAACGACGATATCCTCTTCTCCGATGCCTCCCGGCACGTCCTTTTCCTTTTTCGTCTTTGCCTTTTTGTATTCCACCAGCGGATCTGCAGCCAGAACCCTGGGATTGGAGGTAATGGTCTCCGTCGCCGTCATGCCAACGTTGGCAGCATTGATGCCCGTTGCCGCCCAGATGCCCTCCTTTTTATCCACGTTAGGACATGCCGTATACCGCATGGGATTCTCCGGAAGTTCGATCTCTAAATGCGACAGTACGCTCTTATATTTTCTTGGCTGTTTCTTTGGTTCAACGACGATCATTTTCTTAACGTCGAAATGTCCGTCATCCGTCCTCGCGATCATCGTGGTATTGTCATTACTGGCCTTTTTCCCGACCAAAACCGTTGTGCATGGCATATGTTTATCCTAGTCCTTTCCCTTACTGCCGGAACGTTACGCGTCCCCTTTCCCTACATACATACTACGCAGAGGTGATTCTCATGATTTCGATCATTTCCTTGCCGCCTAGCCCAAAGTAACAGATCAGCAACATCACGATCAAACAAATGAGTAGGCAAAGGAGGGCCGCTCCGTACATCAGACGATTCGCGCGCCGGATGTCCTCAGGCTCGATCGCGCGCTTTGCGTCTCCGATGGTGGGCTTATGAACAAGCTTGCCAAAATAGCTGGCATCTCCCGCAAGCTGGATTCCCAAGGCTCCCGCACAAACGCTTTCCGTCTGGGCGGAGTTGGGACTTGCGTGCTTTAACCGATCTCTTAGATAAATCCTCTCCGCCTCCGGTGCGTCAAAGGAGGAGCCCAGGAAATGACAGGCAAAGATCATGAGTCTTGCACTGATCCTTGAGGGAAGATAATTCACAAAATCATCCAGCTTGGCAGCTGCCCGTCCAAAATCAAGATATCTTTCATTCTTGTAACCGATCATGGAATCCATGGTATTGATTGCCTTGTAGACAAGACCCAAAACCGGCCCGCCTATGGCAAGATAGAGCATGGGGGCGATCACGCCGTCAGAGGCATTCTCCGCAACCGTCTCCACCGCCGCGCGGGTAACTCCCTCTTCAGAAAGATTCGCCGTATCCCTTCCAACGATCATGGAAACAGCCCTTCTGGCTTCCTTGAGGGATCCCGTTTTTAAAGCCTTGTATACCTTCATGCTCTCGACGCGAAGACACTTTGCCGCCAAGATCTGATAGGTCAAAAATGCTTCCACCAGACAACCAACGATGGGATGGATAAAATAGCTTCCCATAAAGAGTATGTCTGCCACGATAACCGTACAGAGAAGGACGATCAGCACGGTGGTGCGACCCTGCTCCCGCTTCTTTTTTGCTTCTGGCGAAAGAGTCTCCTCCGAGGGTGCTTTCTCGCTTTCCTCAGCAACGACAGCTTCCTGCATGGATTCTGCGGATTCCTCTTTGATTTCCTCAGATGCCTTTTTCTTCGGCGTCTGGCTCCAGTCAAATTCTTCCATGTTCTCAGACCAGATTACGTCCTCGTGCAGATTCTTCCAATCCTCAAATTCGTCAGCCTCAGACGTCGATTTCTTAGATTCTTCATCCGTCAGGCTTTCCATTTCCTGACCAATTGTTTCCACGCTCTCATCAAACATGCCTTCGATCTCCGGCACGTTAGCTTCTTGACCGTCAACGTCCAGGTTCTCACTTTCCTGGATTTCATTTTCTTGATTATCGCTCTCTTGGCTTTCACTCTCTTGGTTATCAGCCGCAGGCATTGCAATGATCTCCTTTGGCCCAAGATAACGCTTCTCCAACGCGCTGATCAGCTTCCCCATTGCCTTCACGGGATGAGGCATAAAATACGGATCCCCAAAGATGCAATCCAATACGAAACCTAGAAAAAATGCAAATACGTGATAAAAGTATACTGGCATTGTACTCTCTCCGTTCTAGATTCTTTCCGCTGAAAGAATCTGAAAATCCTTTTCCTCCAGTTTTATGCAAACCCGGTATCCTTCTCCATTGGGAATCTGATAATCATAATAATCCCCGCCATGCGCACCAGACAGGATGGACATGATGGTACCGCCGTGAACCACGGCAGCGGCGGTGATCTTATCCTTTGGGAGCCCTCGCAGTACCGTCAGCAATTCCTGAAATCCTGCGAGATTTCTCTGGATAAAATCCTGCCTGCTTTCGCCTTGCGGAAAAGCCATGGTCCCGCCGCTGTCGATCCACGACTGATAGTCTTTGTCCCCTGACAATTCCTGATAATTCTTCCCCTCAAAGGTTCCAAAATCGATCTCACGGAAAGCATCGATCTCGATCGGTTCCATGCCGGGATACAGGCACTGACAGCTTTCCACGCAGCGCTTCATGGGACTGGAAAACAGTATTTCCGCAGCCGGTGCCTGTTTTTCAAGAAGTTCCCTTCGCCCTTTTTCCGAAAGGTTCTCCTCCGTTCTTCCCACGTATCTTTTCTCTTCATTCCCCGGCGTTTTTCCATGCCGGATCAAATACAATTCCACTGTTTTCACGTTCGCGCCTCCGGCGTTTACTTGATCCTCACGGGAATCCCGCAAAAGATTCTCTCCACGCAGTCTGCCTTTGCAGCCAGCTTACAGAGCATTCGCCCCGTCTCCTCCCGATAGCGTCTTTCCTCTGGTTCCATGGGAACGATCCCATTCCCAATCTCATCACAGATCACCACTAGGTCAGGTCTTTCGTCTACGAAGCTTGCTACCTTCTCCCATATCTCCGAAGGTTCCATTCCCAGCAATAACGCCCGTCTGACAAACAGGTGAAAATGATTCCAGACAAGCCGTTCGTCTTTCAGTGCATCCTCTAAGGACCGCAAGAGTTCCTCTTTGCCCTTCGCATCCGTTTCGCTCACGTCCAAGATCTTCGCTTCTGGCCATTTTTGCATGGCCAGCGCAAGCTTTCCCTGCGCGCGGCCGCCGATCCACAATACCATAAGACTGTCCTCTTCCCTTTGTTCTAAGCTCTTATTCCACTCCAAGCAAGTGCCTTTCATCTCCCAGGATTTCCACGTGTGGCACGTAAACGTCCCCCGGCGTTCTGGAAAAACGGATGGTCGCAATCCCCGTAAATCCAAGGTGCACGGTAGCACAAAGGTATGGGAACGTCAGATTAAACATTTGGGCGAGCAATGCCGTCGAGGATCCGCCGTGGCAAAACAATGCCACCGTGTGCTGAATGTCATCTTCCCTCGTGCAGCGATAATACAATCCTTCCCGTTGAAGGCCCAGCGTCGCGAGCCATGCATCCGTGCAGGGCGCGATCCCCTGTACGGCCTTCGTCACCACGTTTCTCACAAAATACGGGTGCTCCGGCCAGTCGGTCCGGTTTAAGTCCCAGCCCTGTCGCACCAGCTCGTCCGCTATATTCCAGGGATGACCGTCCGCGTAAAGCGGCCCTCCCTCCGTTCCCCAGGGAAGTTCATGCATAAAATCCAGGATCTTGATCTCACGGATCCCAAGCAAATCTGCCGTCTCCTGCGCCGTCTGCCTGGCCCGTCCCATGGGAGAAGAATAAATCTCCTCAATCCCTTCGTCCTTTAATCTCTCAGCTGCCGCCTTCGCCTGCCGGATTCCCAGCGGCGTCAAACAGTCTTTTTCATAATTTGGTTGTCCATGTCTAACTATGATGATTCTCATTCGCCAAACCTCATTTCAAATTCTGACTATATATTCTAACAAACACGGCACCCTGCGGCGTTATCAAAGTCACCCCAGGATCACCGCCAAGATTGCCGCGACGCATAAGATCACTACTTCAGTAAGAGACACAAAATATCCTGCCAAATCTCCCGTGATCCCGCCAAATTGCTTCATGCTGACGTGATAATAATATGCGAAAGAAAGTCCGGCTGACGCGATAAGCGTGATGCCCATGACGGGACTTAGCACAATGGCTGCCGCCGCGATCAATACAAGCTGCAGGATCAAAAGGACCAGGACCGTTTTCTTTCCTGCCGTGTCAGAAAAGGTTTGGAGCATGCCCTTCTTCTTGGCACCCGGCATGGTGACGACGCTGATTCCGCTGAGCGCCCTGGAGAGAAAGAAGCTCATGCAAAGCACGGCCACGCCCCGCCAATCCCCAAAAAGCATTGATGCCTCCTGAATCGCCGCATCATATAGGATTGAAAGCGCTCCCGCCGCCAACAGAAAATATCCGGCAAGGCAGATCACGGCAAAGGCCCCTATGTGAGGATCCTTTAAGATCTCGAGCTTTTTCTCCCTGTCCTGATAGGAATGCAACGCATCGCAGGAATCCATAAAACCGTCCAGATGGAAGCCTCCCGTGACCAATATGGGAATGGCAATGGCGATAAAAACGTAGGCACACGTTCCGAGCTCCCTTTGTGAGCACAGAAAGTACCAGAGCCACTCCAATCCGCCGATCACTGCTCCAACCCATGGGAAAAAGCACAGATGATATTTCATGTCATCCGATTCCCAGTTAAAGCGCGGCATTGGTATTTTTGAATAAATGGAAAAGGCAACGACAAATGCTTTTCCAACCGACTTGATCCATTTCAAGGTTTTTCTTTCTCCTTATTCCTTACCTTTCACCATCAAAGGAATTCCGGCAACCACTTCCACGACCTGCGTTGCATCCCCGGCGAGTTCCGCGTTCACCATTCCCAGTGCACGCAGATAATCCCTTGTTCCTTCCTCATAATCGATGCCGTCTTCAAATACGTTATTCGAAACGATCACAAGATGATCTAAACTGGAATTCATTTGACGAAGCTGCATTACGATCTTATCCGCCACGATCTCCCAGGGCGTCATGGCGCCATCCTCGCCAAACATTTCATTCGCGACTAAATTCCCCAGATCCTCCAAGAGAACGACCTTGGAGCCTTCCTGCATCTTTGGAAGCGCCTCTGAAACGTCGCGTGTCTGTTCGATCGTGAGCATGCCCTTATTCTTACGCAGTTCCACGTGGCGCTGCACCTTTCGGCGTCCTTCCTCTCCATAGACCTGCATGGTCGCAAGGTAATATCGCATGGCGCCATCTAAGCTCAGTTCCATGATTCTTTTTTCCGCATACGCTGACTTGCCGCAGCCGCTTCCTCCCACGATCAAAATCATCATGGCCGTCATTCCCTCATGTCTTTCCCTAATACCTTGCCTCAGCCGGTGCGTCTTCAATCATTGAAAACGCTCGTATTGTCCTATGCCTGCCCCTTCAAATGATACGCTGTTTTCATAAACCGCATTTGCCGTTTTCAAAAGCTGAAGCATCATCACTGCACCCGTGCCTTCCCCAAGTGCCATTTTGGCATAAATCACGGGCTGCAGGCCCAGTTCTTTCTCGATAGCCTTTACGGCGGGTTCCTTACCGGAATGAGAAGGAATCAGGTACTCTTTTACCTTGGGCTCAATCCGGCATGCCACAAGTGCCGCGGCAAGACTGATAAACCCATCCAGAACAATCGGCACGTGATAGTTTGCGCCACCGACGCAAATGCCTGCCATACAGGCAATGTCAAGGCCTCCCATCTTTTCCAGCACGTCGAGCGCAAGCTCTCTTTTGGAATACGCCGGTTCTCTTTTTTCACCGAGCTCAACTCCGATCTTTTCCGCCATTTCCTGCGCTTCACCCAGCTCCGTCTGATAACCGTACTGAAACAACGCCTCCCGGATGATCGCCTGTTTACGTGACAGCCCTGCGTCATCCAGACCCGCGCCCCTGCCCGTCATGGTGACGGAAGAGCGTCCAAGAAGCGCAGCCGTCACGGCACTGGAAGTCGTCGTGTTTCCGATTCCCATCTCGCCAATCCCAAGGATGGCATATCCCGCTTCCTTGCTCTCCAAAACCAGCTTCATGCCGACATTAATTGCTTGTTCAACTTCTTCCGGCGTCATTGCCGGCTCTTTCCGGAAATTTCTGGTACCCTTCCGGATTTTTTCATCACGGACGCCGCTGATCTTCTCATCCGCATTGATCCCAACGTCAACGCACAAAACGTCTACGCCTGCCTGCTTTGCCATAATGGCTACGCTGGATCGTCCGCCCGCAATGTTGCCGGCGCAGATTGCAGTGACCTCCTGCCCGCTTTGACTGACGCCCTCCTCAACAATGCCATTGTCTGCACAGCAAACGATCACGCGACTTCTTCCCACCTCCGGAAGAAGTCTTCCCTGAATCGCACCAATGCGTGAAAGCAGTTCCTCAAAGCTTCCCATGCTGTCCAAGGGCTTTGCCACCTTGTCCCAGCCTGCTTTGATCTCCCGATAAAGCTTCTCATCTACGTCCGTTATCTCCAACGGATCCGTCCCGATCCAGTCCATCGCTTTTGCCCTTCCGTTTTTCTCTCGTCACGCCTTTCGATCAATGGCAGCACTTCCCCGCGTCAGATTGCTGCGTCGCGAAGCATTGCATACACGGCATCCACGTCCAGATGCTTTCTCATCTCTGCCGCCAAAAGATCATACTGGCTCTCTTTATAGGCGCGGTAATCCGATTCCTCCGGCGCCCGCAGGGTAACGCCCTTCTTGTCAGCCAAGGCCTTTGCGACGCGATACGCCACGTCACCTTGATCAAAAATGCCGTGTACGTAACTTCCGCATACGTTTCCGCAAATGGCGCCGTCCATGCGGAAATCACCCGCGGCAGCCGTCTGTGCGGAACCCTCTTCCCTCTGACGGATCTCTCGGATCCGGGTCAGGCTCTTTTGACCGTCAGAAGCCTTCGTATCGCCCATGTGGATCTCATAGCCTTCCACCGCCAGTCCTGACAGGCAGGAAAAGAAACCCTCCAGTTCTCCAAACGTTCCCCGAACCTGCAGTGTCGTCTTTTGAGCCTTTAGGATTGTCTCGACGCCCAAAAGTCCCAAGCCCCGAATGGAGCCGCCTTCTTCCACGTTCTCCGGATCAGAGATCAGGTTTCCCAGCATCTGATATCCGCCGCAGATCCCCATCACGGGCTTTTCCTGTGCGAAGCGGTAAATGGATGCCTCCATGCCACTCTCCCGGAGCCACTTTAAGTCTCCGATGGTATTCTTGCTTCCTGGCAGAATGACAATGTCTGCGTCCGCAAGCTCCTCGGGCCTTGTCACGTAAGTTACCTTTACGCCGTCAATCCGCTCAAACGCTGAGAAGTCTGTAAAGTTCGAGATCCGCGGCAGCCTGATCACGGCCACGTTCACCGCTCCCCGCCCCTTACTCGTAAGACGTTCGCTTAAACTGTCCTCGTCATCCAGCTTTACGTGCATATAGGGCAACACCCCCGTAACGGGAATGCCGCCGCGCTCTTCCAGCATGGTGATGCCGGGATCTAAGATGGTCTTGTCTCCGCGGAATTTGTTGACGATCAGTCCCTTGATCCTTGCCTTCTCGTTCTCCTCAAGGAGCATGATCGTTCCAAGGAGCTGGGCAAACACGCCGCCGCGGTCAATGTCGCCGACCAAAAGGACGGGAGCGTCCACAAGCTTTGCGATTCCCATGTTGACAATGTCATTTTCCTTTAAGTTGATCTCTGCAGGGCTTCCCGCGCCTTCGATCACGATCACGTCGGCATACTCCTCCAGCTTTTGGAAGGCCTTGACAATGTCAGGGATCAGCTTTGTCTTATACTTAAAATACTCTTTTGCAGGCATGTTGCCGAGGACTTCGCCGTTGACAATGACCTGGGAGCCCTTGTCCGTCGTAGGTTTCAGCAAAATGGGATTCATGCAGACCATGGGTTCCATTCCCGCCGCTTCCGCCTGCATAACCTGCGCACGCCCCATCTCAAGTCCTTCCTTCGTGATAAAGGAATTCAGGGCCATGTTCTGGGACTTGAACGGCGCAACGCGGTAGCCATCCTGCTTAAATATCCTGCAAAGACCTGCGACCACCAGGCTTTTTCCGGCATTGGACATCGTCCCCTGCACCATGATCACCTTAGCCATCAGAAATTACCGCCGTTCCATCCCCAGTCGCTCACGGGATGATACGTTACGTAGATACAATTTCCTGGAATGCCAAGCTTTCTTGCATACAGTTCACAGATCTGTCCCGTCAGCTTGTCATAGTCGCCGGAGGATGCGTTTCCGAAAAGGCTTACTGCAACGTATGCCCCCTTCTCCAGCTTCTTGCCGCCAAGCCACAGATCATAATTATCCTCGATGCCCACCATCAGATAGGTCTCGCTCTTGTGAAGCGTTGTGATCAGCTTGCCAAGTTCGCTCTTTAACTCTTCCTTCCCGGAAGCACTTACGGGTACGGTGATCTTTGAATCAATAAATGGCATATTGGTTTCCTCCATTCTTTTTTATGATTTATGTTTTAATGCGTTCTTTTTATTCTACCACGTTTTCCAGTTTCCCGCAATTTTTTGCGTATTCTTTAAGGGCTTTATTTGCCTCATTTAGCGGTCCAAACGTCTTTAACGGACAAATTACCGTCTCGCACTCGTCGATAAGCTTCCTTGCCCTTTCCAAAGCCTTGGCGTCAATGGGCGTGAAAGCCTCCGCGCTGACCACCTGGCTTGCACAAGCCCGCGCCGCGTCCATCTCCAGATCATTCTCAAAAAGAATACCTGCGGCGAAAGGAATTCCTTCGCGCAGAAGCTTGTAATACGTGGGGATCCCCACTCCTCCGCCGCCAATGACGAAGATTTTTGGCTGCGCCTTTCCCGCCTTTAGATACAGGGCTCCCGTCATGGGATTAAAGCATTCCGGATCAACGCCGTAGAGCTTTTGCACGTAATCTCCGGAAAAGATCTCCTCCGGCGTTCCCTGTCTTGCCACCCGGTCTCCGTCCACGCATGCAATCCAGTCAGACACCTTCATGGCCAAATCCAGTTCATGCAAAGAAGTGATCACGGCGATTCCCTTTTCCTTTGCCAGTCTTCGGATTGACTCCAAAATGTCCAGTTTGTGGCGCAAGTCCAAATACGAGGTTGGCTCGTCCAGCACCAGAACCTTGGGTTCTTGGCACAGAGCCCTGGCAAGCATGACCCGCTGCCTTTGTCCGTCGCTGATCGCATAAAAACTCTGGTCCGCCACCTCCTCCGCGTTCATGATATGCATGGCTTCGTCCACCTTCTGCCAGTCTTCTTTCCCAAGAATTCCCAGCATTCCCACATAGGGATATCGTCCCGTTGCCACCATTTCACGGCAAGTCATGAGTTCCGCGGCAGGTCTTTGCGTCATTACCATGGCGAGTTTCTTTGCGATTTCCGCACCCGTCATTTCCTCCATGCTGCGCCACGTTTCTTTCCCTGCGTCCGTCTGCGCTGATCCGTCCTTCTCTAAAAATAGAATTCTTCCGCCAAGGCTTTCCAGCTGCCTGGTAAGCGTCTTTAGAATCGTGGATTTTCCGGACCCGTTCGGTCCGATCAGCGTCAACACGCTTCCGCCTCGCACCTCCAGCTCCACGCCTGAAAGGAGTACCTTTTTCTCATAGCCGACGCTTAGTTGTTCCGTTTTTAGTCCATTTTTTATCTCCACGCGTTTTCCTTCCCTTTTACATGTTTGTTAAAGCCGCAAGCGGTCATTTATTCCCTTCTGCCGCCCCGCGTCGTCACGTCCTTAAAGATTTTCAGATCCATGATAAGATTAACGACGGATCCGGCAATATAGGCTATCATGTCTTTCCAGGAAAAAGAAGTTCCCATGACCACCCGGATAAAGCGATTCTTTATGCCGAGAAGATCCACCAGCGGGAAAACCTGAGTCACTTCCACACAAGCGGCAAACAAAAGAATCCAAAGGCATAAAAACGCAGGTTTCTCCGGGGAAATGCTCCTGATCAAGAAATAAAGGACGATCACAACGATCACGTCACCCACGTAAGGCCTTATAAAACGGTCATGCACAAATATCCCGATAAAAAATTCGACGGCAAGCAGGATCAGAAAAGCAATAAAGTAAATACATTTCTTCTTTTTCATGACTTTGCCTCCTTTTTCCGCAGCATCATGACTATGACCACGGGAGCAAGAAATACTGCGGTGACGGAACTGATGCTGACCTCCGTCGGAGCAAACGCGCATCTCGCGATCCCGTCACAAAACAGCGTCACTACCGCGCCGCCGAGAAAGCAACCTGGAATCAGGATCAGGGGCTTTGCCGTTTTGGTGCAGAGCTTTACCAGATGCGGCACGGCGATCCCGACGAAAGAAATGGGGCCGGCAAATGCCGTTACGCAGGCTGACAAAAGGCTGGACAAAAGGATCATTGCGATCCGGAGTGCCTTCACGTTCACGCCCACGTTTCTCGCATATGCTTCGCCTAACTGATATGCTCCCATGGGCTTCGACAGCAAAAAAGTGATCACGCAGGTGAGGATCACCATCCACGCCATGAACCCCACGTTCGCCCACTGCATTCCTGAAAAGCTTCCCATGGACCAATTGTGTAAATTTACGATGTTGGAATCGTCCGCAAAGGTGACCAAAAGATCCGTCACCGCGGAACAGACATAACCGATCATAATGCCGCATACGATCAGCAGGGATGCCTTTTGTACGCGAAGCGAGACCAAAAGCACAAATCCCATTGCCATGAGGGAACCGACAAACGCTGCCGCCATCAAGCCATAGGATTTTAAGTGAATACCCTTTCCCAGAAAAAAGATCATGGTTAAGGCAACCACAAGCTTTGCGCCGGAGGAAATGCCCAGCACGTACGGACCTGCGATTGGATTTCCAAAAAAAGTTTGCAGAAGGAAGCCTGATACGGCAAGCGCGCCGCCTAAAAAAAAGGCCGCGCAAATCCTAGGGAGCCTGACGTTCCATAAAATCTGATACCCTGCCCCCTCAGTGACTTGCCCAGTGAGAACCTGCCAAATTTCCCTTCCCGTCATGGAATGACTGCCGCTCCACATGTTCCATAAGATCAGGACTGCCAGCGCAACTGCCGCTGCGACAAAGAAAATGATTCTGCGCATATATGAAGTCCTTTGGGGCTTTATTTTTTCATTCTCAGTCATTCTTCAGATCCTTTCCGAAATCATCCCAAGACAATTCTCCCAAAGATTATTTCGAGAGCTTTTTCATTTGATGAAATTCCTTTTGCTCCGGATTTCGGAGCGCCATGCCAAGATCCTCCACAAAGTCCGCGATGGCCGTGGTCTGCTGAAAGAAATTCTTCTCCGTGCAATAAACCCGGTTCTCCTTTACGGCCTTGAAATCCGCAAAAAGCGGACTTAGCTCCAGAAGATCGCCGATGCTGTTTAACTCGCCGACAATGGTACTGTTGTAAACAATCACGTCGGCATCCTTCGCCGCGAGATAAAAGTCTTCCATCTGCATGTTCATGGTGGAGAGGGCATTCTCTTCCTCCACCTTGGCATTCGTCAAAACATACTCTCCGCCTGCCAAAGAAATCATTTTGGCAACGTAATCCCCAGGCTTTCTTACGTTGACCACGCCGTTGGAATTCACGTAAAAAAATGCCACCTTGCAATCCGTTTTCTCCTGTTGCAGCACGGGCATTATGGCTTTAACCGTTTCATCAAAAAAAGCGTCAGCATCATCCTCACGGTCAAACAAAAGCCCGTACAGTTTGATCCATTCCATCCTGCCGAAGGGATGTGTTTCATAACTCGAGGTCTCTACCAAAACAGGGATTCCCAACGCCTCCAGTTTTTCCTTGGCCTCCGGATTGTGATAGATCATAGTGTTCTCAATCGCGAGATCACACCCCTCCGCAATCAATAATTCGTAATCAGGTTTATTGTATTTTCCGGCATACAATAATTCTCCCGCATCCATGGCTGCAATCGCTTCCTGAATGCAAAGATCCTCTTTTTTGGTACCGGAAAGGCGAAGTCTGCCAAGCGCACCTGCTTCACGGATCAGGTCAAACACGGAGGAGGACGCAAGATACGCGCGTTGTATGGGTTTTTTGAGAATTACCACGTCCTTTGGCACGTCGTCAGGCACGCTCTGCCCTTCCGGTACAACAAGAAACCGGTCCGCGTCCGCGATGGTGATCAGTACGTAATCCCCTGCTTTCTCAACAAAAAAGGTCGTGGCATAAGAAAGCTCCATCCCCTTTTCCCAATGCATTTGGGCAAAGGAGGCAGCCTCGTTTTCCATGCCAGCGACCTCGGTTTTTAACATATCTCCGAAATAACTCTCCGCCCCGGAATCGTCATTTCGGGAATCCTGCCCCCGTGCGCCGCAGGCGCATAGGGACAGGCAAATCAGCAAGATCAATCCTGCCTTAATGATTCTCATGTTTGTTACCTTCCGTCATTTCTTATTCCTGCACAACAAACTTCAAAGAATATTCAATCTCATGAGGCGTTCCCATGGCAATGGTATCTCCGATCACGTTAAGCTCTTCTCCGAGGCTCTTCACCGGGATGGTAAACTTGGAGTTTTCACCCTCAGCTGCCTCATTTAAGTATTTTTCGCCGTCCACGATCATATAGTCATAATTCTTGCTGCTCCAAGTCAGTTCGGCGTAAATCTTAGTATCCTTTACGATGATCTTTACGGGATTTTCGATCGTCGCCTTGCCGGAGCCGCCGGTCACCGTAACCGTTGCAACGTATTCACCGTCTGCCAGGGAAGCGGCCTGTGACTTAACTGCCACAACGCCGTCAAGATTGCCTTCCGTCACCTCGGAAACGCTTACCTTATGATCATACCACGTACCTTTGGTTCCAACAAGTGCAAGGTCAAATTCCTGATCCAGCGCAGGCACGGGAACGTCAAATCCATATACTTCTTCCTTCGCTCCGTCACTGTAGGTTACTTCATCAATTGAAGGCAGAATGATTGCATCGCCAAGCCCCTTCATGTCAGCCACAAGTCCCTGGAAAAGCTTCACGGTGTTCTTGCTGGGCATGGTGACGTGCAACGTCATCTTGCCATCCTTAACCGTCAGGGTTCCCTTGCCCTCACATGCTTCATTGGTCTTAAACATGCCACTGTCCGTGCTAAACTTAGCAAGATAAGTCACGCCTTCCTTCAGTTCTGACTCCTTAAGTCCGGTGACGGTAGTCTGCGTCTGTTCGGCAAGAGATTTTGCAAGTTCGATTGCCTCGGCGGTATGGCGTACGTAGATTTCCTGTACCTCGGGAATTCTTCCAAGTCCCGCAATCTGCACGTCAACGGTTTCAAAATTTTCGGAATCCATAAACATGCTCAGCCAGGAATCCTCATCCTCCCCTGCCATGTCATTGTTTGCATGATCTCCGGCTACCACCATCAAAGGACGAAGGATGACTTTGGGGAATTTTCTTCCCGCCACCTTCTCAATGACTGCCTCACAGGACGTGTCCTCAGGCTCACCTTCCACGGTGCCGATGAATACGTTGTTATACCCAAGCGCTTCCATCTGTGATTGCATCTGGCTGTACGTAACCTTCGCTGAATGCGCGGTTCCGTGTCCCATCAGCACCAGTGCGGTTCCACCAGCTTCAGCTGCCGCAACGTCGCCCATGTTGGCAGTCTTTACGGCATCGGCCACAACCGCCTTGGCCACTGCCTGCTTGTCGTCATTGATCACGCTGGCGTCACTGCCAACTTCGCCAAGCAAAGGCTCAGCAACCACAATGTTCGGGATCTGATTCTCATACTGTTTCAAAACGCCAACGAGCTCATCGTATTCAGCACCATGCATCAGATGCGTGGGCTGTACTACAAGCGTCTTTACGCCATTCTTAATGGCACGCTCCAGAGCCTGCTCCATATTATCGATCTTCTCGCCGTCTCTCGCCTGCACGTGATTGATGATGATCTGAGCGGTAAACGCCCGTCTCACGGACCAATCAGGATAAGCTGCCTGCAATGCCTTTTCCACGCTTGAAATGTCTTCCACGCGGCTGTCATTAAAGGAGGTACCAAAGCTCACGACCAAAAGCTCCTTCTCGCCAATGCCGTCCTGGTTTAGTGGATCATCCTTAGAAGCATCACCGGTGTCGCGTCCGAAGTAATCGGGATCTGCGAATTCACCTTCCACCAATTCCTTCTGCGCATCTGTCAATTTGTCCCATGCCGCCTTGGCTGCTGCGCACTGTTCATCCGTTTTATCCGTTCTTTTCTGAACGTAAATGGCATCAATCAGGGCTGCCACTTCATCCGCAAGCTCTTGATCCGTTTTCTGTTCTACCACTTCCGTACTCTCCTCCGTAGATGACGTTTCCTGCGTACTCTCCTGCGTAACGGTTTCCCCCGTCTGGGACGTTGCGTCCGGATCCGGTGCCATGTTCGTGCAGGCGGTCATGCCAAGTGCAAGCGCCATCGCCGCCATCATTGCCAGTAATGCTTTTTTCTTCATGTTCTTCTCCTCTTTTCTCCGTAGGTCACTTTGTATGATTCATTTTAGAAGAGCGATTGTTTTATGCATCTATGAGTGACGTGAAAACAAAAAACTCTGCCCTTGATCAGCAGAGTCATTCACATCAAAATTAGACCTTCTTAGTTTTTTCTCCTAAGACGGTTTCCTCTCGATACGACCAATTACTCGTGATCTGGAATTTCTTCCCGTACCATTATAACTGGCAGGTTTCCTGGCTGAAAGATCATTGCAGACGCGTCGCCTTCCCAATCCATCGGATCAGTGACTGACTCCTTATGCAAAAGAGTCCTGACGCTCCCACTCCCTTATCACAGTGACGAGATCGTGCGGGAATCACACCCGCTTCCCTTTTAACCCTTGGAGAAAAAGGACTTCTCCGCCGGCACCAATTACTCTTCTCTATGAAACTTGCTATATATTATCACAAAAGCAGATAACGTGCAAGCCAAAACATGAGTAATCACGGATGATAACTCCTTCTTAGCACGGCAATTCCCTTGGTTTTCACGTCGTATGGAATCCCGCACAATTGACAGTCCTCATTATTTGCGATAAAATATAAATGAAGCATAAAGGAGGTGAACCTCGCATGGAAGAAACCGTAATCACCGAAAAACAATTGAATGAATTATATGAAACCTTGAAAATGAATTCAGAATTGGTAGGTGAATGGAACAACCGCCTGATGGCCTCCTGTGAGGATGCCAACTGGTCCGAGGTCGTTTACGAGCGTGCCAAGATTCTTCGTGAAGTATATCAGGAAAACGAAAAACTGTTCAACGAGTTCTTTTCTTCCCTGCCCATGCGGATGTCATGGCAGGAATGGGACCTGCTTTTTGAACTCCTTTGGAACCTGCATGAAAATTCCCTTTACGTCGTTTCCTTCGGACTAAGGCTTGCAAGATACTTGCTTCCCCATTATGAGGACATGCGGGATTTTGCGAAGATCGTGTTTTTAAACTACGCCATGGGCTGCGCGCACTATCTTCTGTTTGATCAGACGCTGAATGCAGACGGTCCCTCGGAATGGTTACAATATTTTGAAAGGATCACGACTTACGAAGATCATTACGCGGAAATTCCCCGGGAGGCTTATCGCGGCCTGTTCTTTACCGCTTATTTAAATCTGATCCAATACAGTGCGGAGTACCCGTCCCTCTCCGGCCGCGCAAGCGAATTCCGTGACAGATGCATGGCTCTGTGGAATCGCGAGGAAGTGCAGAAATTAGACGGCAATGCGCCTTACGTAAAGGCGATCGTAAGAAACGTGGAGGAACAATACTTAAACATCCTCTCCATGAATCCTTCCTGCATCACAAACGCTGAGGAATATTGTGTACTCGCGGAACAGGCACTGAACAAAATGGGCAGGATCAACCTAAAGAGCGATCCCCTTGGATATTACAAGATCATGGAAAATAGCTATAAGCGGATTCAGAAACAGACCTCCGAGGAAGCCAGCGTCGTCTCCATGTCTGACTACATTTTGAAGGCGCTTCCCGCCATCAATTTCGAAAAGAGTGATTCCAAGCGGACCTGGCAATTGCTCCGGAATGAACACTCCTGTTTCGCTTATGCCGCAAAGGCTTTGAAAAAGCTTCCTGCGGAGAAAGGGAACTTATTGCAGGGTGCGTTGAACCGCCTGATCAAGGACAGCGTCCACACGCCGCACACCTTTTATCCCGAAGATTTTAATTGGACTTTTTACGAATTTTACGGACTGGCTGCACCGCTCCTGGATAATGCCGAGGACAAGCTTTCCCTTCTCCTCAACCTGATTCTTCGCAGGCAACCCACGACCTACGTACACAGCATAATGGTTTCCAAGATCGCCCGCATGATCGGTGAATCCGTATTAGAGCATAATCCCTCTCTTTTCATTGGGCTGTTAGGATACGCCACGGAGAAGGAAATCCTGGAAAACCGTGAAAAGATCCTTTCCTACGTGGAACGGAGCGGTCTTCTGCATGACGTGGGAAAATGCCGCGTAGCCATCATTATCAACACGCAGGACCGCAAGCTTTCCGAGGATGAATACGGCATCCTTAAGTATCATCCAAGTCTCGGTGCCAAGCTTCTCGAAGATGATCCCGATTTCACGCCCTATGTCGACGTGATCCGCGGTCATCACAAGACCTATGACGGTAAGGGATATCCGAAAGATTTTGACAACGTGAACTCTCCCGTCCGGGTTCTGATCGACCTGATCCGGTTAGCGGACAGCGCCGACGCAGGCACGGACGTGCTCGGCAGATACTACACCCACGGCAAGACCTTCCAGATGATCCTGGATGAGTTTAAGGCCGACGCGGGAACCATCTATAATCCTGACCTCGTCGCCTTAATTGAGAACGATAAGGAACTCTGTGAGAAGATATCTCATCAGACCTCTGACGGCCGCATGGAATTATACCAAAAGATCTGCATTGAAGTCATGAACATGCATAAGAACGCATAAAAAATCTGGGTCTCGGGAAATTCCCCGTGACCCAGTTCTTTTTAACTTATTTGTATAAAGCCTTGATCGTCTCCATGTCTCCGCCTTCTATCGTTCCGTCCGGGAGTCTCTTGAACTGACTCATAAACTTCCATGCCTGCTCACAGGTATGGTGTCTCACCTCATGTCCCTGATTCCCCACGCACCCAAATACGGAATAGCACTTTCCGTTCGTGCTTTCAAAAAGCTGTAAGGTCAATACGCTGTTCTCACGCTCCTCGTTGACTAACTTGTAGGTATAGTCACCGTCCACGCCCCAGATGGGATTTTCCCACTGTTCTTTTTCTTCCAGCTTTACTTCATAAGGCTTTTTCACCTGATTTACTTTGAATACGTATCTCATGCGGTCAACGCATTTTTGTGCCTGGAAGGGCAATTCCGGAAGCGGCGTGATCTCTCCGCCGGCATAGAACGTGGGCACAAGCACGGTCTGGTTGTAGCCTTCCACCGGATCGCCATAAGAATTGCAGCCTACCTCGAACGTTGCATCCATGGGTGCAACTGCCGCAAATACCTTCGGATACTCCTGCATCATGTCCCATGACTTACAGCCGCCCATGGAGAAACCGCTGGCATAAATCTTTGTCTCATCAATGGAATACTTCTCCTTAAGCTGGCTGAGCATCTCCATGTTCTCAGTCGCCGTGCTGTTTAAGTGATTTTCCACGCAGACAAGAAGAAATCCATACTTCGCCGCGATCAGATTCCAACCGGAACAGCTTGCCATAAAGAAGGTGGAATCTCCGCCGCCGTGGAAACAAAGCACCAGCGGAACCTTCTTCCCTCCATCCATGATGCCCTTATTGTAATAAGCAACGTAGCCGATCCTGTGCTCCTTCGTGTCCTTATCGTCTCCGCGATTGTCTGCTGCAGTTTTTACGGTGACGTAAGAAGGCTCGCATACCATGCCCATCTTCTCTAAGTCAGGTTCCTCTTGGAGGTCTCCAAGAATGCGTCTGTAATTTCCAACGAACTCCTTATAATCGCCCGGAACGTCTGCGACCTGCTCGATCAATACGTCGTCCAGGCTCTCCATCAACGCTTCATTGATCTCGTCACTGTTACCAACGGATACCACCGGTACGTCCCTGCGCTCCGGCTTAGGCATCACGCTAAGCCCCTGCAGGATGCATGCGGCCGGCGTTACTTCTCCGGGCCCCCAAAGGAAGGGACCGTAAATTGTTTTTAGATAATTCTTTGCGATAAAATCTGCAGACTGCCCATATCCATAAAGATAGGTTCTGAGAACTGCACCGCGGATGTAGGGATTGCCCATCTTCTTTGCAAAGCGGTCATACGTGATGGCCATGCCATCCTCATAATACTGGCTGATGCGGGACTCCCCTAGAATATCGGCAAAGAATGAATCCGGCGCCTTTTCCCAACCACCATCATTCAACGGATAGAAAAAATTCACGCTTCCGGCAAACCCGGATGCGACCTCCGAAAAACCATTCTTATCAGCGAATTCCTTCGCCTCCTGCTTTGAGAGTCGTTTCTCCTCAAAAATCATGAGGTAGGGCGCGCGGAATCCAAAATTTACAATGTCTTCGGGCAGATCCGTTTTAGGCAGATACGTCTTTACCGCAAAGCTTCCCAGCTCCGCTTCCCAAATTTTTGTTCCATCTTCAAAAACTGTTATTTCAGGCTTTTTTTCCATGATTGTATTCTCCCTGTGAAAAGATAAGGGCATGCGCCTTTAGAGGAGCATGCCCTTTCGTTATTAGAACTGGATGCTTCTGGAAGGAGCGCCAAAGGAGGAGAACGTCGCCGTAGCGTTTCTGAAGTAGAGAACTTCCGTATTGTCATCCTCTGCGGAATACATGCCCTTCAGGTGAGGATATGCTTCCAGCATGTGCTCTTTTGCTTCGATCCTGTCATCGCGGATCAGTTCACCTGCAACGCGCAGCCATCTGCCTTCCGCAAAGGCACAGATCTCTGCCTTCGGATTCTTCTGCAGCTGCTTGGAAACTTCCTTAACCTTACCCGTCTGGATATAAAGCTTGCCCTCGAACATGTCGATGGTGCCAAAAGGCCTTACCCTAGGCTGATCACCTTCCACCGTTGCCAGATAATAAACGCCAACTTCCTTTAAGAATTCATATACTTCCTGCATGGTAATCCCTCCTTTATTTTCCTCAGGCATACCCTGTGCCTGGAAATCTTCTTCGCTTGCCTCGAACTTCCAGAGATCTATCTGATCCTCAGGAACAACAACCTTCAAAACCTCATAATACGCTTCCTTCGCCTCACATTTTCCATGGAACAGCAAAGGATAGCTTGTCTCCTTGCGGAAACCGGAAAGCCAGCTGTTTTCATCCAGCAGATTCCAGAACGTCACTGCCGTCACGTTCGCTTTGCCAGACTTCTTCGCCTCGACTATAATCCGGAAGAGCTCCTGATATCTCATGGCCAGCTGATGCATGGATTCCTCTGAAGGGTCTGCATTATGCAGGTCCAGCTCCGTGATCTGTACCTCGATTCCAAGCGCTCCATACATTTCCAAAGCCGTTTTGAAATCCTTGAAATCCGGATGATCCATAAGCAGGTGCGATTGCATTCCCATGCCGTCAACCAGGCCTTTTTCCTTCAAGGGAATCAGAATGTCCTTCAAGATGCAATCCCGTTTCCATTCCGTTGCAGACTCATAATCATTGTAAAACAGGGATACGCCCGGGGCCGCATATTTTCTTGCAAACTCAAATGCCTTCTCGATGAAATCCTTTCCGAGAACCTTAAACCAAAGGGAATCACGAAAACCGCCGTCATTGATGGCCTCATTGACAACGTCCCACGCATAGATGACGCCGGGATAATTGTCCTGCACGAAGCCAAGCACGCCCTTAATATAGTTTTCCATTCTTGCCAACATCGTTTCCCTGCTTGCAAGCTTTCCTGAAGTATTATAGTTCTCGTAAAAGAACCACTGCGGCGTCTGTCCGTGCCACACAAGAGTATGTCCGCGCATGGGGATTCCCTTTGCCTTTGCCATCTCCAGATAGGGAATGGCATGCTCAAAAGTCAGTGCCGGCGCCAGGTTATACTTCTCTGACTCCATGCGGTTTTTCTTCCCGTCAAGGAAATACATGGGCTTCATGTCATTTTCGACGGTATAGCTGCTAAATTGTTGCGAAAGGAATTCCACGTGTGCAGGCGTATGGAGATTCCATCTCGACATTGCCGCGCCAACTTTAAAGTATGGCGCAAATGCTGTTTTTAAATTCATGCGTAACCTCCTCATTAAGACTTTTCTTTGTACATTATCTCAGAAAAAATCGTTTTACGCTACGCTATTATTGTTATTCTTGCTCAATCCTTGCCAAAATAAAGCCGGTCCCTTTCGGAACCGGCTCTAAGTAAGTTCATTATTTGCTTTCTTTCTTTAACATGCTTCCCTTACTAACGTCAAGCAGCTTTGCCTTCATCTCGTTCTCGATTCTTGCAAGCTCTACCTCAGCGTTTGCACGTCTCGTTCTGCCTTCCTCCTGGATCTTCATCACTTCATCCAAAGTGCTGATCAGGGTCTGGTTGGTCTGGGTCAGGGTTTCAATATCCACGATACCTCTCTCATTCTCCTTTGCAGTCTCAATGGTAGCAACCTTCAAGGTCTCCGCATTCTTCTTCAGAAGTGCGTTGGTCATGTCAGAAACTTCCTTCTGTGCCCTTGCAGCGTTCGTGGAGTGGTTCAGTCCAATTGCGATTACCATCTGGCTCTTCCACAGAGGAATGGTATTTACAAGAGTGGACTGGATCTTCTCACTCATTGCAGTGTCATTCGTCTGAATCAGACGGATCTGAGGAGCCATCTGAAGGGAAATGGTCTTGGTCAGCTCCAGGT
Organism: uncultured Lachnospiraceae bacterium; assembly: GCA_946414885.1. Taxonomy (GTDB): domain Bacteria; phylum Bacillota; class Clostridia; order Lachnospirales; family Lachnospiraceae; genus Acetatifactor. The sequence continues at coordinate 206,883 of CAMKQH010000001.1, read as the reverse complement.
CATAGATCTTCTTCTCAAAGCGATCGATCTGTGCGGAGAAATCCCTTGCAGCCTGCGTATCCTCAGGAAGTCCGCTCTTCTCAGCCTTAGCAAGTAATTCAGGAAGCTCAACGCTCTTAGCGTGCTCAAGCTTCTGCTTGCCGGCAAGGATGTACATGGACAGTTCCTTGTAGTAGTTCATGTTCAGGTCATACATCTTATCCAGCATGGCAATGTCTTTCAACAGGGTTACCTGATGGCCTTCCATCACCTTGCAGATCTTATTTACGTTAACTTCAGCCTTGTCATACTTAGCCTTCATGTCAGAAAGCTTTGCGGTGCTCTTCTTGAAGATGTTGCCAAAGAATCCCTTGTCTTCCTCGTTTTCGAAGCTTCTCAGCTCAGCAACCACGTCGGTCAGCATCTTTCCGATCTCGCCCATGTCCTTGGTTCTAACATTGCCAAGAGCGCTCTCAGAGAAATCAGCGATCTTCTTCTGGCTTCCGGAACCGTACTGCATTACCTGCTGCGTATTAGTGATGTCGATCTGTGCAGCGAAATCATCTACCATTTTCTGCTCCTGGGGAGTCAGATTTACTTCCTGAACAACCGGCACTTCCTCTTCTTCCTTTGCGTTCGGCGTCAGTGTCATTTCAGCGATCGCGTCTGCGGGGCTTGGAATGGGGTCCAGGGTAAGGCTGGGTGCTTGATTTAACATTTCGTCCAATTCGTTACTCATTTTGCGTATCCTCCATAGATTTCATTTATCTCCTAGCTTTCCCATGGTGCCTTCAGGGAAGGCAGCACCTCAGGTTGCTCTGGTTCCAGCGTAAGCTTAAACGGATTGTCATCCTCTTCTTCCTCTTGCGCCTCATATTCATCATATTCGTTTTCTTGCTTGGAGTCAATAGTTTCCGAACTCATTTCGCGACGAAGACCCTCTCTTGAAAGCATGGCCTGCAAAACCTGGGCATCCGTGGTGGCGTCAAACACTTCGTCCTGGAAGAGGTTATTCAGCAATTCCGTAAAGGCTTCGTTGATGATTCCCAAGGTTTTCTGGATCTCTGCCTTGGCGTCCCGGATGTCCTGACCGGGATTCTCCACCTTTTCAAACTGTACGTAAGCTTCCACAAGCTTTACCGTCGTGGGCAGGTAGTACTCCATCAGCTTGTGCATGCGGTTCATCTGCTCCGGATGCTCCTTCACGCGGTCAAAGATCTGACGAAGCAAGGTTTCCAGCTGGGACAACTGCCCTGAAATCTCCTGACCGGGAATGGATTCGTTCAACTGACGCAGCTTCTGTATGTATGCCGTTCCTTCCGACATCATGGCATTTAATTCGTTCTCCTGCTGCAGTTTAAGCTCCCGTTCTTCCTCCTCCGCCGTAAGTATGCGGTTCTTCTCAGCATTCATCTGCTCGCGCATTCTAAACGCTTCCGCAGTTTCCGTATATTGACGGTATACTTCGTTGTTTAACATAAAGCAGGTTTCCTGAAGATCCAAATGACCTTCCGGGAACATGCCAAGGCGAAGCATTTTCTTGATGTCCTTTCTAATGAATTTGGAACTGTTTCCCGTCTGAACGGCAATCTCATCGATGTCCGCATACATTTTGGTCCCGCAGATTTGCATGTAACGCTGCGCCCTGCTGATCAGCCCGCGCTGCTTGCTTCCCTTGATGAGCATCGCAATGGATATGCCCGCCACGATTGCCGTGGCAAACGCAAACGGAAACCAGGTGCGTCCGGTACTCATCAGAATCAAAGACACCATGGACATGCCGACTCCGACGCTGAGTCCCAGCGAACCAAACACCGTATTCAATACGTTCTTAACGCTTCCAACCTTCTTAAACCGAACGCGGTTCACCCTGGGAGGCGGCGGCAATGGCCTGGATCCGACGCTATTCGGCGAATACCGGTACTGCTGTGCCTCGCGGACCTTTCTCCATTCTTCCCGGCGTTCTTCCTTTCTGCGGTTCAATTCCTGCTGCTGTTGCAACCACTTTTCGCGGTTCGCGGCATTATTCTCCCGGTATTGCCTAAGAATTTCCTCCCGTGTCGCCCTCGTGATCTCAGCCTGTTTTTTGGCTTCCTGCACGACGGTGTCCACCGTACCGGAAACCAGACTGTTCAATTGCTGAAAATCTCCCGAATTCAATGCCCCCGCCACGGAATCTAAGATCTGTTCTCCAAGATTTTTCCAATCCTGATTGTTGCTCATGCGAATTCTCCAATTCTGTTAACCAGCGTAACTAGTACTTTCTTTTACTCTTTAATTCTCCATATAACTGACAATAATTTTCATACCGGATCCGCGGGATCTCCCCCGTCTCCACTGCCTGCTTAATGCCGCAGACCGGTTCCGTCACGTGACTGCAGCCTCCAAAGCGGCAATACTTTTCAAACGGAACAAATTCTTCATAATACGCCGCCAGTTCTTCCTTCTCAAGATCCATGACCTCAAGGGAACTAAAGCCCGGCGTGTCAAAGATAAAACTATCCTGATCGATCCTCAGGAGCTCTGAGTGGCGCGTCGTGTGTTTTCCCCTGTCGATCTTCGCACTAAGGCTTCCCGTCTCCATGGCCGTTTCACCAAGAAGATGATTGATCAGGGAAGATTTTCCAACGCCGCTCGGTCCTGCCACCGTGGTAGTCTTTCCCTCAAGAAAGGCGCGCAATTCCTTTAATCCCGTGCCCTCCTTGGCACTGATGAAAAGAAGCGGGTGTCCGCTCTTCTCATACGCGGATCGGTACGTCTCCATCAATTTTCCGTCATCTAGATCCATTTTGTTAAAGCAGATCAGACAAGGAAGCTTTTGTCTGTCCATCATGATCAGAAAGCGATCCAAAAGATTCAGATTCGGTGCGGGAGAAGTCATCGCAAAAATGACCATCCCTTGATCAACGTTGGCCACCGCCGGACGCATCAACTCACTTTTTCTTGGGAGAAGCTCCGTCACGTTGCCTGTTTTCTTTTCCTCATCCAAAACTTCCAACAGGACGTCGTCCCCCACCAAAGGTTTCCGATGGTCCTTGCGAAAGACGCCCTTCGCCTTACATTCATACAGGATCCCATCCACGTTCACGTAATAGAATCCCGCGATCCCTTTCACGATCTTTCCCTGCATGCTTCCTCTATTCTCTCACAAAATCTATTCTTCTGGTAAAACTCTTTGTTTCCGTCTTTGCCTCACTGACAACGGTTTCTCCCGTAACCGGATCCGTGGTCGTTTCGCCGGGGATGGTCACAGTATAAGTGACGGTCAGGTTACCCCCGGGAGAATCGATGCTTTGATAGCTGACGGGATATGGAAAGCTCGTCGTCTTTGTATCCAGCAAAACCATTCCCGTATCTGCCACGAGCTTCAGTCCAACGGTGCTGCCTGCCCTGTAATCCGGTGCCTCCGCCGCTGACGGCGCTTCAATGGTCACGTCACACTTATAAGAGCGCTTCTGCCCCATGCTGACGCAAATGTCGATGGCAGTGCCCTCGTCCACGTATACGCCGGAAGAATAGCTCTGGGTACAGATTCTTCCCTCCGCATAATTGTCATTAAAGACCATTTGAATGTTGCCGATGCTAAGTCCGCTTTCAATGGCGCGAAGCGTTCCCTCCGACTGCTCTAATCCGATCAGGGCAGGAACCTTCTTCATGACATTTTCCTTACCTTTACTGATATAGACCGTGATCACGCTGCCTTTCGGGGCCTTCACGCGGCTGACCGGATTCTGGTTAAACACGAGACCTTCCTCCGCATCCGAATAATCTTCCATTTTATTTACCAGAAAACCTGCCTGGTCAAGGCGGCTGGTCGCCTCATCCAAGGTACATCCCGTCACGTCAGGTACCAAAACGCCCTCAACGCCGGAACTCACGTTAAGCACGATCACACTGCCTTCCGGAACCATAAGTCCGGGTTCCACGTCAGCACTGATCACGTCGCCCGCTGGGACCAAGTCCGATTCCACGTACTCCACGGAAACCAGCATCTTAAGTCCTAGCAGCTTTCTCTTCGCTTCTTCAACGCTAAGCCCTTCCACGGTGGGCATCTCCCTGCTGGGAACGTCAGGCTTGGAAATCTCTTCTGACAAATTGCCCGTGGAACTTTCATCCGATATGATCGGTGAGGTGGGTCCCGTGCCTACGGAACTCTCCCCATCCTTTTCAGGCAAAAAATAGTTAAGCAACTGCTTGCTGAGAACTAGGATAATGATCAGGATCACGATTCCCACGATCACCGTGACGATGGCAGTGATCTTTTCCACCTTCGTCATGCCGCCGCGGGCATCATCCCCATCCATGTCGTCGTATACTTCCGGTTCCGCCTCGTAGCCGTCCTGATACTCCTGATCCTTCAGCCGGATTCCTTCATCGGTATCGTCGGCATAAGTCCTTCCGCGCACCTGGCTAAGCTCCCAGTCATTGATGGCGCGCGTTCCGCCGTCCACGTCGGGATTGTCAAGCTCCACAAAATCCTCGTCTGGCGTAAGGAGCGATTGCTTCAAGTCTCTCAAAAGCTCTCCCATGTTCTGATAACGTCTGTCGGGAGATTTCTGACAACATTTCAGCACGATGGATTCCACTGCCACGGGAATCTCCGGAACGTAATCGCTCGGATACGGCAGTTCTTCCTGAATGTGCTTAATGGCGATTGCAACCGTCGTCTCCCCGTTAAAGGGAACCCGTCCGGTCAACATCTCAAACATGGTAATGCCCAATGAATAAACGTCACTCTTCTCGTCACTGTATCCGCCCCGGGCCTGCTCAGGGGAGGTATAGTGAACGGAACCCATCACATTGGAGGTAATGGTGTTGCTGGATGCTGCCTTGGCGATTCCGAAATCCGTCACCTTTACCTTTCCGTCCTTGGAAATAATAATGTTCTGAGGTTTAATGTCTCTGTGGATAATGTGATTGTTATGGGCTGCCTCAATGCCCATGCTCACCTGAATCGCAATGCTGACGGCCTCTTTGTAAGAAAGACGCGCCTTCTTTTCGATATATTTCTTAAGCGTAATGCCCTCGATCAGCTCCATTACGATGTAATGGATGCCAGCCTCCTCGCCAACGTCGTACACGTTCACGATGTTAGGATGCATCAGTCCTGCTGCCGCCTGTGCTTCGATGATAAATTTCGAAACGAAATTCTCGTTCTCCGCGAATTCCTGTTTCAAAACCTTCACCGCCACGTAACGGTTCAGCTTATGACATTTCGCCCGATATACGTCTGACATGCCGCCGGTACCGATCTTTTCCAAGATCTCATATCGGTTACCGATCATCATACCCATCTTTACCATAAGTCTTCTCCAAAATCTATTCTGCAGGGATCTCGATCAAAATCACGGAAACGTTGTCCTTTCCGCCGTTTACGTTTGCAGCGTCCACCAAGAGCTTTGCCTTATCCTCCAGGGTTCCAACGCTGTCAACAATTTTCTGCAGTTCCTCATCCTCAAGCATGTTGCTCAGGCCGTCGGAACACATTAGTATTCTGTCTCCTGCTTTTAAGTCCACCTCAAAAAAATCCGGTTCCACGGTCGGGGCAACGCCTACGGCCCTGGTGATGATGTTTTTCTTGGGATGGTTACGTGCTTTCTCTTTCGCAAGAATGCCTTTTCTGACCATTTCCTCCACGAGGGAATGATCCATGGTGATCTGACGGATTTCCCCGCCAGAGATCAAGTAAAGCCTGCTGTCGCCTACGTTCATGGCCAGAAGCTTTCCGTCGCGAATGGTAGCCGCCACGACGGTGGTCCCCATGCCTTCCAGATCCTCTGATGCGCTGGCATCCAGAAAAACCTTCCTGTTTGCCACGTTCAGGGCCTCCTGCAAGATTACCTTGGGATCCGTTTCCTTTACGGTGGAGATCTTCTCCAGCATCATTTCCACGGTTTCCTTGGATGCCCGGTCGCCTGCCTTATGTCCGCCCATTCCGTCTGCAACGATAAAGAAATTGGAAAGATTTCCTACTTCTTCCGTCCTTGCGCAGACGTAATCCTCATTTAGTTGTCTTTTCCTACCGACGTCGGTTAGGGAAAATGCTTTTAGCACCCCTGTTGTCCTCCCGTACCTTCCATGGAAATGGATTCCTTATGTTTCCTTCTCAACTGTCCACAGGCCCCGTCAATGTCACGGCCCATTTCCCTTCTAATTGTAACATTTATTTTATTTCTTTCAAGCTTATTTTTAAAAGCAAGCACCCTTTTCGCCTCTGACTGAACGTAATCCCGTTCCTTGATGGGATTGACCGGAATCAGGTTGACGTGGCAGCAGAGTTTCGACGCGAGTCTCGACAGTTCCTCCGCATCCTCATCCGTGTCGTTTACGCCGCCCACAAGACTGTATTCAAACGTGATCCTCCGGCCCGTCTGCTTAAAATAATAATCACACGCTTCCATCAGTTCGCTGATGGAATACTTGTTGGCGATCGGCATTAGTTTCCTGCGTTTTTCGTCATTGGAAGCATGCAGGCTCAGCGCCAGCGTAACCTGAAGCCCTTCCTCGGCAAACCGCTTCATCTGCGGCACGATCCCACACGTAGATACCGTAACGTTTCTCTGGGAAACGTTGAGTCCGTTTTCATCCGTCAGAAGCTTTAGGAAACGAATCAGATTATCATAATTGTCCATGGGTTCACCGGTTCCCATGACCACGACGTTGCTAACCCTTTGTCCCGTATGCTTTGTTATGGCATAGATCTGTTCGAGCATCTCAGAAGGCGTCAGATTCCTCTCGAGTCCGTCCAGCGTGGAAGCACAAAACCTGCATCCCATGCGGCAACCAACCTGCGAGGAGATGCAAACGCTGTTTCCATGCTTATACTGCATCCAAACGCTCTCCACCACGTTGCCGTCGCGAAGGCCAAACAAGTATTTCCGCGTGCCGTCGATCTTTGATTCCTGCACTCTGACGGTTTCCAGAGAGGCATACCAAAATCTTTCCCTGCACTTCTCCTTGAAGCCTGCGGAAAGGTTGGTCATTTCCTCATAGCTTCCGGCAAGCTTTTCATGCATCCACTGATATAACTGCTTCGCCCGAAAAGCCTTCTCTCCCATGTCCTCCACGGCTTTCTGAAGTTCCGCAAGCGTCAGGGATTTTACGTCTGTTTTTCCGTCAGTTTCCACTGTCTGCATTCATTTTTCTCCTAAACTTTGCAAAGAAAAAGCCATCCATTTCAAGGACGCCCGGAAGAATCTGTGCAAGACAATTCTCCCATGATGCCTTCTCTCCGCGATAAGCCTTTTTTTCCTCCAGCACGCCCGCCAAAACGGCAGCCGGAAGCTCCGCCTCCATAGGAACGGGCTCAAATGGCAGGTTCTCCAAGATCCACCTTACCGCGTCACGGTTTTCCTGGCTTCTGATCGTACAAGTACTGTAAAGCAGGATGCCTCCCGGCTTTACGTACCTTGTCGCGCCGGCCAAGATTTCTTTTTGGAGTTCATCAAGACCGGAAAGCCCATCCTCCGTAACGTGATATTTTACGTCGCGCTTCTTTCCCATTACTCCAAATCCGGAACACGGCACGTCTAAAAGCAGCACGTCCGCCTTTCCGATCAGATCCGTTTCCGGTTCTCTTGCGTCCCAAACCCGGACCTCTATGTTGTTGCGGCCCATGCGGGTCACGTTCTCATGTATTTTATCAGTCTTTTGAGGTGACACGTCGCCGCAGGTCACGTGCCCTTCCTCACCCGTAAGCTCCGATGCAAGAATACTCTTTCCGCCAGGCGACGCGCAGGCATCCACCACCAAGTCACCCTTCCGGATTCCAGCCATTTTTACGGCCAGAACGGAGCTCGCATCCTGAACGGTCAGCTTTCCTTCGCAAAAATCCGGAAGGCTCTCCGCCCCCTCTAAATCCCTCGCGAGAAGAATCCTTGCGTCATAGGGGGACGTTTCCGCCTTTGCCCCGCTCTTTTCAATGCGCTCCTTTACCTCAATTACCTCTGCCCCGGAAAGGCTTTCTTCCACGCGCAGCGACACGGGATGAATCTCCAAAAGCCCTTGCAGTATTTTTTCCGTAAGGGCTTCTCCATATTCTGAAAGCCATGTCTTCGTGATCACTTCCGGCATAGAATATTTAACGCAAAGAAACAGAAGGAAATCTTTCTTCCTGTCTGGCAAGGGAAGGGCCTCCTTCTCCCGCGAGACCTTCCTCAATACTCCGTTGACAAATCCCTTTAAGTTCTGGAATTTCCTGCGTTCAGACAGCTTACATGCCTCATTACAGACGGCGCTGTCCGGAACGGCATCCATGTAAAGTATTTGATAGGCACTCATGCGAAGAAGATTCCGTATCAGGGGCTTCATCTTCCTGACGGGCAAGCTGGAAAAGTAATCCAGATAATAATCCAGTTCAATGCGCCTCTCCAGCGTTCCTTCCGCTACGCGCTTGATAAATCTCTTGTCCTTCGCGTCCAGATAATCATATTTATTCAATACGTTGCCGATCAGCCGGTGAGACATCCCGCCGTCCTTTTCCAAGGTCAGCAGAACGTCCAGCACAATCTCCCTGACGTTCTCCATTGCTTCTCTCCCCGCACTGCCACGGGGCAATGCATTTGTTCTTATACTCCCAGCTTATCTCCAACCTGCACCTTCACTCCCAAAAGGAAGTCATGACAGCTCATTCGCTTTTTCCCCTCCAATTGAAGCTCTTCGATGCGAAGGGATCCTTCCCCCGTTGCCACGGCGAAAGCATCCTTTGTGACCTCCGTCACCTCGCCAGGCTCCGCTTTTTTAACCGATTGCTTTAGCGGCACGGCCTTCCATATCTTCAGCTGCTTGCCATTCCATTTGGTAAAGGCACTGGGCCACGGCGTCATGCTGCGGATCTGACGGTCAAGACGCACGGCTGACTTTGAGAAATCAAGCTTTCCCATCTCCTTCGTGATCAAAGGCGCATAGCAACTCAGTTCGTCATCCTGCTTCACTGCGACAAGTTCCCCTGCCTCCAAAAGATCTAAGGCTTCCGTGATCGCCACGCCGCCAAGTGCTGCCAGTTTATCGTGAAGGGTCTCAAAATTATCTTCGGGCTCAATGGGAATCTCTTTCTGGTACAGAATGTCTCCCGTATCGATTCCTGCATCCATCTGCATGATGGTGATGCCAGTCTTTTCTTCACCGTCCAGGATCACGCGCTGTATGGGAGACGCGCCGCGATACTTGGGCAATAAAGACGCATGGACGTTCAGGCATCCAAGCCTCGGCATGTCCAAAATCTCTTGGGATAGGATCTGTCCAAATGCCGCAACCACAAAGGCATCCGCCTCATATTCCCTAAGCTTTGCCACCGCTTCAGGGCGCTTGATCCTCTCCGGCTGAAATACGGGAATTCCGTGTTTTAGCGCGCATTCCTTGACGGGAGGAGCGACCAGTTCCACGCTTCTGCCCTTTGGCTTATCCGGCTGCGTGATCACAAGCACTACCTCTCTGCCAGACTGGATGATGGCTTCCAGGGATTGTGCCGCGTATTCCGGCGTTCCCATAAACACGATCTTCATGCTTCCTCTTCCTCCTGAGCGGCGGGCGGAACCACGTCCTGCAGTTCTCCCTCAACCTTTTCCACGTAAAGATGCCCGTCCAAATGATCCAATTCATGGCAAATGGCGCGCGCAAGCAATTCCTCTCCCTCGATCTCAAAAGGACGCATGTTCACGTCAAGTGCCGTCGCCTTAACGTAATTGGGTCTCGTCACGATCCCGCTCTTTCCGGGAACGCTAAGACAGCCTTCCGGTCCGCATTGTTCCCCGGAAGTCTCAAGAATCTTTGGATTGATCAGGACGTAAGGATCCTCTCCCGTAACGTCGATCACGACGATGCGTTTCAAAATTCCCACCTGCGGTGCAGCAAGACCTACGCCGTTCGCCTCATACATGGTATCGAGCATGTCCTCGATCAGTTCACGAATGCGGGGCGTCATTTCCTTTACTTCCTTGCAGGTCTTTTCCAGAATGGGATCTCCCATCTCTCTAATGTTTCGGATTGCCATGATAATTTCCTTTCCACAAAACAATAAAATATAAGTCTTTTGGTTTTCTTAGCGCAAATATTATAGCACAAAACGCTCTTCAGGTCAAAGAAAGTTCATGGGATCAAAGTCAAATTGCACGTTTTCCTGCGTGATCCGTTCCTCGGAGAGATAATTCTCCAGCCGGTCCTTGATCCCGACCAGTTTTCGGTAATCCTCCGCCTTAAAATACAGCACAAACCGGTAAACGTCGTTGATCCTCCCAATGGTTGCCGCACTGGGTCCCAGCATCTGGATTTTTTGCCCTTTGGCGTATTCCCGCACCTTTCCGGCCATGTAGGACGCAAGCCTCTCCCCTGCCCGCTCGTCAGGTGAAAATACCTGCACTGCCAACAGATGATGGACCGGCGGATAACCTCCCAATTCCCTGTATAGAATCTCCTCCTGATAAAAACTCTCATAATCCTGCGCCGCCGCGGCAAGGACCGCATAATGATCCGGCTGATAGGTTTGGATCACGGCGACTCCGGGCTTGTCTCCCCTGCCCGCACGCCCCACGGCCTGCGTGAGAAGCTGAAACGTTCTTTCGCCTGAACGATAGTCCGAAATCCCAAGGGACAGATCCGCTGCGAGAACGCCCACAAGCGTCACATTGGGGAAATCATGCCCTTTCACGATCATCTGCGTACCGATCAGGACGTCTGCCTCCTGATTCGCAAACGCACTTAGGATCGTCTCATAACTGTCCTTGGTTCCCGTCGTGTCGCGATCCATGCGAAGCGTCCGCACGTCCGGGAATAATTCTTTTAATTTTTCTTCGATCTGTTCCGTTCCCGCCTTGAAGCCCAGCACGTATTTTGAACCGCAGGACGGGCAAACGGCCGGCTTTGGAATCCCGTATCCGCAATAGTGACAGATCAGCTTATTCCCGCCATGCTCCGAGAGCGAAACGTCGCAATGCGGACATTTGATGACCAAACCGCAGCTCCTGCAGGAAACAAATCCGGCATAGCCACGGCGATTCAAAAACAGCATGGCCTGCTCACCCTTGGAAAGCCGGTCAGCAAGCAATTCCTGTAGTTTTCTGCTAAAAATTGAACGGTTACCTGCCCGCAGTTCCTCCCGAAGGTCCACGATGCCAACTTCAGGAAGCGATCCTCCCGTAAGCCTGTCCTTTAGGCGGAACAATCCGTATTCTCCCTGTAGCGCACGGTAATACGCCTCCACGGAGGGCGTTGCGCTTCCCAGTACCAGACTTGCGCCCGAAAGCTCTGCCAGCTTTTCTGCCGTCTCCCTGGCATGATATTTGGGCGTGCCTTCACTCTTATAGCTTGCCTCATGTTCCTCATCTATAATGATGAGCCCCAAATTCGGAAACGGCGTAAAAAGCGCCGACCTCGGGCCGATGATGACGTCGATCTCACCTGCCTTGGCGCGCTCACACTGATCAAATTTCTCTCCCGGAGACAACATGGAATTCATAACGCTCACGCGATTTCCAAAGCGTCTGTAAAAGCGAAGAAGCGTCTGGTAAGTCAAGGCAATTTCCGGGATCAGCATAATAACCTGCCGTCCCTTTTTTACCATCCCTTCCACCAGGCGTACGTACACCTCCGTCTTTCCGCTTCCGGTAATGCCATGGATCAAATAGGTCTTGTGAATGCCTTCGTCAAAATCCTCCAACACGTCATGAATGATCTTACCCTGATCAGCACTCAGGATCTTCTTTTCCTCCTCCTCGGCGCGAACCTTCACGGGATCCCGAAAAGTGGTGGTACTGTCGATCTTAAGCGCCCCCAGTCGTTCCAGCGAACCAATGGCCTGGGCGCTGACTCCAAGCTTAGAAGTCACCCATTCGTACGGGATTGTCTCTTCCTCGAGAAGTGCCTCTAAAAGCCGGGCCTTTGCCACCTGATGCTTTCTTTGGCTCTCCCCCAACATGGAGATCAGTTCTTCTCTCGTCGCCTTTCTTACAATGGTGCGTCTTTCCAGCTTTTTTACGGACTTCCGCATGGGAAGCACGGTTTTTAAGGCCTGAATCATGGTCGATCCGTAATTCTCCTTGATCCAGGCCGCCAATGCAACGCTCCGTCCCTCATCACCGGCATCATTTTGGACGATCTCAGCAATCTCTTTGATCTTGGAGGGATCGATCTTGCATTTGTCCCCCAGACCAACGCAATAGCCCTTGATCAACCGGTTCCCCGCACCAAACGGGATCATGACGCAGCTTCCAAGGCAAAGGGAATCCTGAAGTCTTTCCGGAACCTTGTACTGAAAGCTCTTATCCAGTTTTTCATGAACGATGTTAACTATGACGTCTGCATATAGCATGTTTTATCTACAATCTCCCGTATAATGTCTCTTTCGTCCAAGGGATACGTCTTTCCCTTAATTTCCTGATACGTTTCGTGCCCCTTTCCCGCAAGCACGATCAAATCTCCCTCTTTCGCCATGGATAGCGCCTGTCGTATGGCTTCGCGCCGTCCCGGGACCATCACGTAGCTTCCCTGAACCTCCCTGATGCCCTCCGCGATCTGCTTCCGGATCGTCGCTGCATCCTCGCTCCTCGGATTATCATCCGTCACGATGGTAAGATCTGCCTTTTCTCCGCTGATGCGTCCCATAAGTCTTCGCCTCATGACGGGGCGGTCACCCCCGCATCCAAACAGGCAGATCAGGCGCCCCGGATGATAAGCCCGCAAAGTTTCCAAAAGGCTGGAAAGCGCCATGGGATTATGCGCGTAGTCGATCAAAACAACGTATCCGTCCTTCTCCAGAACCGTTTCGATGCGGCCCTTCACCTTGGCTGCGGCAAGGGACCTTTGCGCGTCAGATTCCCTTACGCGAAAATGCTTACAAAGATAAATAGCGGCGAGGGCGTTATAAACGCTAAAGCTTCCCGGCATGGGAATCCTTGCCTCAAATTCCATAAGACCCGCCGTCTGGAAACGTACGCCTAATTTCCCGTCAAAACGCTCCAGCGTTACGTTCCGGGCCCGAAGCTCATTCTCCTCATTTAGGCCATAGGTCTCGATCTTGCAGGTACAGCCCTCCGTGATCCTCTGCGCATATGGATCGTCTCCGTTGATGATCCCGATCCTGCATTGTCTAAAAAGCTCCCGCTTACATTCTAAATATTCTTCAAAATCACGATGCTCGCCTGGTGCCACGTGATCAGGCGAAAGATTGGTAAAAATCCCGTAATCAAACAAAATACCGTCCGTCCGGCTATGTTTGATTGCCTGGGAGGAAACCTCCATCACGACGGTATCCGCCCCTTCTTCAACCATCTGTCGGAAGTAATCATGAAGTAACGTCGCGTCCGGCGTAGTGTTTCCTGCAGCCAGATGCCTCCGTCCTATGATCACTTCATTGGTTCCGATCAGGCCAACCCTGCGACCTGCATTTTCCAATATGGACTTGATCAGGTACGTGGTCGTCGTCTTTCCTTTGGTACCAGTAACGCCAATGGTAACAAGCTTCCCGGATGGGTGCCCGTTCCACGCGTCGCTTGCACGTGCCAATGCCTTTCGCACGTTTCTAACGCAAACGACCGCCACGTTCTCTCCTGCATTTTCCAGAAGCATTTGCAGCCTGTCGTCATGCATCCATGGCTCCGAGTCAGGCATGGTCCCCGTCCTCCCCGGAGTAACGTCCGACTCAATTCCCGCGATCATTGCCACGGCGCCGCGTTCCACGGCTTCCTTGGCATAATCCGCTCCATCCCGAGCCATTCCTTGGATGCAAAAAAATACCGTTCCGGGTGCTACCTTCCCGGAATCCGCAGTGATCCCCTTTACTTCCCGGTCTTCATTTCCCCGTAAAAACAAGGCATCTGATCCCGTCAACAGTTCCCTTAAGGTCACTGACTGCCCTCCTATCACTTTACCATAGGAATTCCTTCCATTCAAGGAAAGAATTCTTAAGGATTCCTATATATTAATATATGCAGAAAAAGCGGAAGAGCCACACTAACGTGCGGCTCTTCCACTTTCTTATGAGGGGGGGAGATAGTTAACTAGTAACTATCTAAGTACATTGTATCCGAGAATTGTGTTCGTTTTGTGTTTAAAAGATTAAAAAAGTGTAATCGTTTACGTCATATTCTAAAATTTTAGTAAAACAACTATTTTCGCTTTCTAGAATTGGCTCCTCCACTTCCCTCGAAGCAACAAAAAAGAGCAAACTCATTGTTTGCTCTCTTATCATTCGTGCAGAAAGAGGGACTTGAACCCTCATGGTGTTGCCACCACACGGACCTGAACCGTGCGCGTCTGCCAATTCCGCCATTCCTGCGAACAAAATGTATTATATCTTGTTCACGTATAAAAGTCAATACTTTTTTTGATAAAAATGTTTGCACAATTTTATACAATTTCAATTCACAAAAGCAGCCGCAGGATCATCCCACGACTGCTTATAATTTAGTCTTTTCATCGCTCCATCATTTGCTACGCTTTATATTGTGCATTATGCCTCTACTTCATTCTGCTGGGCAACCAGATATTCCGCACCGTATTTCTTGCGCAGTGCAGGCTTCTCGATCTTACCGGTAGCGTTTCTGGGCACGTCCGCAAAGATGATCTTCTTCGGTCTCTTGTAACGGGGAAGGCCCTTGCAATATTCTTCGATCTCCTCTTCCGTGCAGGTCATGCCATCCTTGATCTGGATAATCGCGCCGGTGATTTCACCAAGTCTCTTGTCGGGAAGTCCGATTACTGCCACGTCGCTGACCTTGTCATATGCCGCGAGGAAATTCTCGATCTGAACGGGATAAATGTTCTCACCGCCGCTGACGATCACGTCCTTCTTACGGTCTACCAGGAAGATGAAGCCATCCTCGTCCTGCATTGCCATGTCTCCGGTATAGAGCCAACCGTCCTTCAAGGTCTCTGCCGTTGCCTTGGGATCGTTGTAATAACAAGTCATGACGCCAGGGCCCTTCACGCAAAGCTCGCCCACGTCTCCTTGCTTTACGGTCTCGCCGTTTTCATCCACGATCTTGCATTTCCAGCGATAACCGGGTACGCCGATGGCACCTACCTTGTGAATGTTTTCAATGCCCAGATGCACGCAACCGGGGCCGGTGGACTCGGAAAGGCCATAGTTCGTGTCATATGCATGATTCGGGAAATATTCCTTCCAATGCTTGATCAGGGAAGGCGGAACGGGCTGTGCGCCAATGTGCATCAGTCTCCACTGATCGAGCTGATAATCCGAAAGCTTTAAGTCGCCGCGATCCAGCGCTTCCAAAATATCCTGCGCCCAGGGTACCAGGAGCCAAACGATGGTACAATGCTCCTTGGAAACGGCGTCCAGAATGATCTCAGGCGAGGTTCCCTTTAAGAGAACGGCCCTGCTTCCTGCACAAAGACTTCCCATCCAATGGAATTTCGCACCGGTATGATACAGGGGCGGAATGCAAAGGAATACGTCGTCCCGACCCGTCAAATGGTGCTTTTGCTCCATCTGAGCCGCCTGCGTCAAACTCTCATGATTATGTAAGATTGCCTTCGGGAAGCCCGTGGTACCTGAAGAAAAATAAATCGCAGCGTCATCCTCTTCCTCAAGACGTACCAAAGGTGCCTGGCTGGAGCAGTCCGCCACAAGCTCACGATAGCTCTCCGCAAACGTGGGACATCCGTCGCCCACGTAGATGAGAAGTCTGCCCTTGCTGAGCTTTTCTTCAATGGATTCGATACGGCCGATAAACTCAGGACCAAAGAACAGCACGTGTACCTCCGCAAGGTCGGCGCAGTACTGAATCTCGTCTGCCGCAAAGCGGAAATTAAAAGGTACTGCGATGGCACCAGTCTTCAAAATGCCAAAGTAAATGGGAAGCCACTCCAGACAGTTAAACATCAGGATGGCCACTCTGTCCCCTTTTTGAATGCCGCGGGACAGCAACATGTTTGCCACGCGGTTTGCCTTCTCGTCAAAAATGCTCCAAGTGATCTCACGGCGATAAGGCGTGGAACTTGTCGGCTGTACCAAGTCGTACTCCTTCCAAGTCGTCTTTCTTGTGTCAGGCATGCTGGGGTTCAATTCCACCAGCGCCACCTCATCCCCGTATAACTTATGATTTCGTTCCAATAAGTCCGTAACCGGCATCTTTCGCTCCTCCACTTTCCAACGTCACCAAGCGATCTTTTCAAAACTCCTTCAAACCAATGTGGCAACCTTGAATATTTCTTGTAATGTTTTCTTGCTTTAAACTATGACGCTTTAAAGCACCCATACATAATAAACTAGCACAATTCTTCTAAAATGTCAAAGTCCATTTACGTAAAAACCCCGCAGGACGAAATCCTGCGGGGTGGAATGCTTTCATATGCGATTATGCCAAATGCCCCTTTGCCTTGATGACTTCGATGACGGAATCTACGTACTTCTCGCAGATTTCATCGCTCTCTGCCTCAACCATCACGCGAATCACGGGCTCGGTACCGCTTTCGCGAACCAGAATTCTTCCGGTATCGCCGAGTTCGTCTGCCACCTTCTTCACTGCTGCCTGTACGTCAGGATCATTCTGCGCGTCGGGCTTGCTCTTCACGCGAACATTCTTCAGCACCTGAGGATAGAATACCACGGGAGCGGCGAGCTCGCTCATGGGCTTGCCCTTAGCAAGCATTACTTCCATCATCTTAAGTGCCGTAACGATGCCGTCACCGGTGGTCTCATACTTCAGGAAGATGGTGTGGCCGCTCTGCTCACCGCCGATGCGGTTGCCGGTCTGAACCATGTTCTCGTAAACGTACTTGTCGCCAACCTTGGTCTTCTCGTACTCAATGCCAACCTTATCCAGTGCCTTGTACAGACCAAAGTTACTCATGATCGTTGTAACAACCTTGTTGTTCAGAAGCTTTCCGCGCTCCTTCATGTACAGGCCGTAAATGTAAAGCACGTGATCGCCGGTAACGACGTTGCCCTTCTCGTCAACGACAAGACACCTGTCCGCGTCACCGTCAAATGCAAAACCAACGTCAAGGCCGTTATCAACAACAAATTTCTGCAGATGCTCAATGTGCGTGCTTCCGCAGTCCGTATTAATGTTATATCCGTCAGGCTTATCATTCATCACGTAGAGCTTTGCGCCAAGGGCCTCGAACACGCCGCGGGCGATCTGCCATGCAGCACCGTTAGCAACGTCCAAACCAACCTTCACGTCCTTGAAGCTGTACTTCGACAAGGAGATCAGAAATCCGATATAACGGTTTCTTCCTGCCACGTAGTCCACGGTGCGTCCGATCTCATTTCGTTCCGCAACGGGAACCTCGATCTTGCCGTCAATGTAATCCTCAACCTTCAGAATGGTCTCCTCATCCATCTTCTCGCCATTGCCATTCAAGAGCTTAATGCCATTGTCATAGTACGGGTTATGGGATGCAGAGATCATGATGCCGCAGTCAAAATCATCCACTCTGGTGATGTAAGCAACGGAAGGAGTCGTGGTTACGTGCATGATGTAAGCATCAGCGCCACTCGCCATCAGGCCCGTGCAGAGCGCATACTCAAACATGTAGCTGGATCTTCTCGTGTCCTTGCCGATCACGACCTTGGCCTTCTTCCCCTCTCTTGCTCCGTAATACCAGCCGAGGAACCGGCCAATCTTCACTGCATGTTCAAAATTCAGATCCTTGTTAGCCTCGCCGCGGAAGCCGTCAGTGCCGAAATACTTACCCATGATTACAGTCTCTCCTTTCTCTCGATGTCCAGGAAATACTTGTATGTGTCAACAGTGAGTTCACCGCATGCCGCCTCATCAACTGCAAGGATTGCCGCATTGTGCATCTGCAGTGCGGAGCAGGTCCATTTCTGGGAAACGCCGCCTTCAACGGTTGCCGCCAGAGCCCTTGCCTTGTTGTGACCATTGATGAGGATCAGAACCTCCTTGGAATCGGTCACGGTGCCAACGCCTACGGAAAGGGCCTTTGCGGGAACCTTCTCAGGATCATTCCCGAAGAAACGGCTGTTCACGATTCTGGTATCCGTGGTCAGGTCTCTCACGCCCGTGCGGGAAGAAAGGCTGGTATAAGGCTCGTTGAATGCAATGTGACCGTCAACGCCGATGCCGCCCATGAACAGGTCGATGCCGCCATAGGAAGCGATCTTCTCCTCATATCTTGCGCACTCTCCCTCAGGGTCATCGGTCATGCCGTTGAGAATATTTATATTCTCAGGCTTCATGTCCACCAGATGATTGAAAAAGTTGTCGTGCATGAAGTACCAGTAGCTCTGGTCATGCTCGTGAGGAAGTCCCAAATACTCATCCATGTTGAAGGTTACCACGTTTGCGAAGGAAACCTCGCCGGCCTTGTTCATTCTGGCCAGTTCCTTGTAAACGCCGATCGGTGAAGAACCGGTGGGCAGTCCCAAAACAAAAGGACGTGCTTCCTTGTGTGCGTTGATCTTGCCTGCAATGTAATTTGCAGCCCACTTACACATCTTTTCGTAATTATCCTGAATAACTACTCTCATATTCTATTTTTCTCCCTAATCAATTTGCTTTATTTAATTTCCGTACTTAAAATGCCGGAGGGCTTTGAACGCCCCATCCGGTTAGTTCTTCTCGACGATCTCACCGCTGTTCTTATAAATGCTGTTAGCGGGTACAACGCCTCTCACGCATGAGGTGGGATATACGTTGCTGTTTCTGCCGATCACGGTACCGGGGTTGCAGACTGCATTACAGCCAACCTCTACGTGATCACCCAGCATTGCGCCGAATTTTTTCATTCCAGTCTCCATCTTTTCCGTGCCATTGTGAACGACAACCAGCTGCTTGTCGCTCTTTACGTTGGAGGTGATGGATCCTGCGCCCATATGGCTGTAATAACCAAGAATACTGTCGCCAACATAGTTATAATGCGGCGTCTGTACGTGGTCAAAAAGGATTACGTTCTTAAGCTCAACGGAGTTACCAACCACACAGTTTGCGCCAACCAAAGCTGATCCCCTGATGAACGCTCCGTGTCTTACTTCCGTCTCAGGTCCAATGATGCAGGGCGCGCCAAGATATGCGGAAGGGAATACCGTTGCGGTCTTGTGTACCCAAACGTGCTCGGATACCTCCTCATAATCGTCACCAAGCGTCTCGCCCAGGGCAAGGATCATGTCCTTAATGCCCTTCAGCGCCTCCCAGGGATAGGTAAACTGAGAAAGATAATCCTTTGCCAGAGTATGATCCAAGTCATACAAATCATTAATCGTATACATAAAATCTCCTTATCATGAATGATACGTTTCATCCATATTTTTGTTCCCGCATCCGAAGAACCTCTGTTACGGTTTTCATTCCGCTTTTTGCTTTCTTCGTGACGACCTGCGATGGCCGTGGCAGCATCCGCCGAGTCTTTCGATAACTGCCAACCCTCGTCAACCAATTAAGGTCCAGGCGCTAATGATCCCCCCATCCTCCGCCGGAATGAGATCATTTTACTGTATTGGAACGCCAAGGCTTCGCCCTGACGACATTCCCAAATCACAATTCTATAAAACTGTGTTTCAAAAGTCAAGGGACAATCTCTTGCCCCTTGCCCTCAGATGCTTTTACAGATGTTGCTTCAGGCGCGCGGTCACGCCCTCCAGCTGAAGATTGCGGTTACCCGTAAAATAATACTTTGTACCATTGTGGTCAATGCGTCCCGCATGCCAGGACTCGATGTTTGACACGCCCTTTCCGTCATTGTACAAGAGTTCGACGCTGCGTCCGCAGGTCAGCTCCTCATTCTCCAGCCAATAGCGGCCATTGGCGCCAAGGCGAAGCCTTCCCTCCAGCACCACCTGCGCATTCAGGCGCTTTACCTGATAATACGCCTCCTCAAGCTCATGACAAAACGCTTCCAGTCGCTCCTGTACGTACATCGTCTCTGCCGTAGGAACCAGATCCGGAATGTACACCTGTTCCTGATCCAGATACTTCGTCATCTGAAAGAAATCCTCGATCTGCTCCTGCAAATATCCAATGGATTGCAGCCACTGCTCATATTTTAGCATGTCTTGTCCCCCTTTTGCTTCCCCGGTTTTCGTCTTCCCAATACCTTCTCTTTGGAATTTCTAACAATTCCGTTACCATTTTACCACAGAACTGCCAACTTGAAAAGGGGAAAATGTGTCAGCAAGCACGCCCCCGTGACATAAAAAAGAGCCAGGGAATCCTGGCTCTTTTAGACATACGTTAGCGATACAAATCTCTCTTGTCAACGACTCTCTTGGCCTTGCCTTCGCTTCTGGGAATGGTCATGGGATCAACCACCTTCACTTCCACCAGAATGCCCAGCATGTTCTTCAGACCATGGATGATCTTCTTCTGACGGTCAGCAACGTTCAATGCGGGATCCGCCGCCATCTCCGGCGTCAATTCCACCTGTACCTCAATGGTATCATTGTTACCAACACGGTCAACAACAATCTGATAATTTGCCTGATAGCCCAAATTCAACAAAACGGCTTCAATCTGGGAAGGCCATACGTTGACGCCCTTGACTACCATCATGTCGTCACTTCTGCCCATGGGCTTGTGCATTCTGATCAGCGTACGTCCACAGGAACACTTCTCCCGGGTCAGGAAGCACAGGTCTCTGGTGCGGTAACGCAGAAGCGGGAAGCCCTTCTTTGTAATACAGGAAAATACAAGCTCGCCAACTTCTCCTTCTGGAAGCACTTCACCAGTCTCAGGATTGATGATCTCAGGAATGAAATGATCCTCCTGCACGTGCATGCCTTTCTGCTCCTCACATTCAAAAGACACGCCGGGGCCGGAAATCTCCGTTAATCCATAAATGTCATACGCCTTAATCCCAAGAGTCTCCTCAATGTTATGGCGCATCTCCTCCGTCCAAGGCTCTGCGCCAAAGATACCGGCCTTTAACTTTATTTTATCCTTCAACCCCTTTGCCGTGATGGTCTCACCAAGGTTTGCCGCATAGGAAGGCGTACAGCACAGGATGGTGCTCTCAAGATCCTGCATAAACTGCAGCTGACGCTCCGTGTTACCGGAAGACATCGGAAGGGTTAAACACCCCACCTTATGAGAACCGCCGTGTAAACCGGGTCCACCCGTAAACAGACCGTAACCGTAACATACCTGAACGACGTCATCCTTGGAACCGCCTGCCGCCACGATCGCTCTTGCACAACAAGTCTCCCAAATGTTTACGTCCTCCTGCGTATAGAACGCAACAACGCGGCGTCCAGTCGTTCCGCTGGTGGACTGAATGCGAACGCACTCAGACTTGGGAACGCCCAAGAGTCCGTAGGGATATTGCTCCCTCAAGTCATCCTTGGTAATAAACGGCAATTTGTGCAGATCTTCAATGCCATGGACGTCCCAAGGCTTAATGCCGGCCTCGTCCATCTTGTCATGATAAAACTTTACGTGATCATACACGTATTTTACCTGCTCTACCAGTCTCTCGCTCTGAAGCTGCTTCATCTGCTCCACGGGCATTGTTTCAATTTCGGGCTGAAAATAATTTCCCATTGGTTCTTTCTCCTTTTGCTTGCGTCGCCGAACGGATCCGTCCGGTCTATGTTAATAAGTGTCGTCACCCTAATCAACTCATGAATGCCTGTGAAAGCTCTAGCCTCTGCCAAGTAAAAATGCTTTTTGATTCAGTTCAAGGAACTTCGCGGGAACGCATTCCTCAATGGCCTTCTGCCATTTCTCCACGGGAATCTCGTCAAAATAGCGGGATAATCTTCCCATAAGTACGATGTTCACTGCCTTAGCAGAACCTGCCTGCTCTGCAAGGGAGAGACAATCCATTGCATCCACCTTAGCACCTGCTGCTTCCATCTTTTCCACAAGTTCTGCAGGATACTGCGCAGCACCGGTAATAACGGGCATGGGATCGATTTCCTGCGTGTTGACCACGATGCGTCCGTCCGCCTTTAAGAATTCCAGGTATCTAGCTGCTTCCAGCTTTTCGAAGGATACGATAAAGTCCGCCTGCCCCTTGTCAATGATGGGGGAATACACTTTTTCGCCAAAGCGCACGTAGGTTACCACGCTACCGCCTCTCTGGCTCATGCCGTGTACCTCGGATACCTTTACGTCATACCCTTCCGTAAGTAATAAATGTCCCAATAATTTGCTGGCAAGAAGGGATCCCTGTCCGCCAACGCCCACGATCATAATATTCTTTGTCATTTGGCTCTCCCTCCTTACCCGTTTTGCAATGCGTCAAACTTACACAACTGCTTACATACGCCGCAACCCACGCACAGCGTCGTGTCAATGCAAGCCTTGCCATCCTTCACGCTGATGGCAGGACAGCCAAGACGCATACAGGACTTACAGCCTACGCACTTCTCGCAGACAACCTTCAGAGGCTTCTCATGCTTTACATACTTAAGCAGGGCGCAAGGGCGTCTGGAAATGATCACGGAAGGAGCCTTGACTGCCAGTTCTTCCTTGATGACTGCGTCGCACTGTGCCAGGTCATAGGGATCAACCACGCGAACGCGCTCAAAGCCCATGGCCTTGCAGAGCGCCTCGAGGTCAATCTTTCCTGCGGGATCGCCCTTAATGTTATAGCCGGTAGTCGGGTTCTGCTGATGTCCCGTCATGCCGGTAATGGAGTTATCCAGAATGATTACGGTGGAATTGCTCTGGTTGTATGCAATGTTTGCAAGGCCAGTCATACCAGAGTGCATGAACGTGGAATCGCCGATGACTGCAACGGTCTTTCCTTCGCTCTCCTCGCCCAGCGCCTTGTTAAAACCATGGATGGAGCTGATGGATGCGCCCATACAGAGCGTCATTTCCATTGCGCTAAGGGGTGCAACGGCGCCAAGGGTGTAACATCCGATGTCACCGAGAACGGTGCACTTATTCTTAGCCAGCGTAAAGAACAGGCCTCTGTGAGGGCATCCTGCACACATCACGGGCGGTCTGCCAGGGAGGTTCTCCTCCAGCTTTCTGGAAGCAGGAACCGTAACGCCAAGCTTTTCTGCGATCAGATTCTGGGAAAACTCACCCTCCATGGGAAGCACGTCCTTGCCGGTCACGGTCAGTCCAAGCACCTTGCAGTGCTCTTCGATCACGGGATCCAGTTCCTCAACGATCACAAGCTTGTCAACCTTTGCGGCGAAATCCAGGATCAGCTTCTCAGGGAGCGGATGAATCATGCCAAGCTTCAAAATGCAGGCGTTCTCTCCGAACACCTCTTTTACGTACTGATAGCTGGTGGAGGAGGTAATGATTCCAAGCTTCGTATCGCCCATCTCCACTCTGTTCAGATCGGTGGTCTCAGCGAATTCGATCAGCTTACGGGTTCTCTCTTCCACGAAGGGATGACGGCGAATGGCATTGCCAGGCATCATCACGTACTTTGCAATATTCTTAACGTAAGGCTTCTTCTCGGGAAGAACGCGCTCCATCTCCTCCACGACGCTCTGGGAATGTGCAACGCGCGTGCACATCTTCATAATTACGGGAGTGTCAAACGTTTCGGAAATCTCATATGCTTTCTTAACAAAGTCACGGGCTTCCGCGGAATCCGCGGGCTCGAGCATCGGTACCTTTGCCGCCATTGCATAATGTCTGGAATCCTGCTCATTTTGGGAGGAATGCATTCCGGGGTCATCTGCCACGCAAATGATCATGCCTGCATTCACGCCAGTATAAGAACAAGTAAAGAGCGGGTCAGCCGCCACGTTCAGTCCCACGTGCTTCATGCCGCAAAAGCTTCTCTTTCCGGCAAGGCATGCGCCAAACGCAACCTCCATGGCCACCTTCTCATTGGGTGCCCACTCGCAATAAATCTCATCATACTTTGCGGCCTCTTCCGTCACCTCGGTACTGGGCGTGCCGGGATAACTTGACACCACGCTGCAGCCTGCTTCGTACAGTCCGCGGGCGAAGGCCTGATTTCCTAACATCAATCGCTTCATTTCTCTTCAATCCTTCCGTTTTTCTCATGTGAATACAAAAAACCTCTCTTATCATAGCACCTTTGTTTTTAGAAGTAAACGTTAATTTTTTCAAGCCGCAAGGAAACCAATTGGTCTCCTTGCAGTATCCAAAATTCCCGTGAAGGGAGCCGTAACGTCCGCTTCCGTCAGGACAAAATCACAGTTTATTTCCGTCGTCTTCAAATCCCTGCCGTAAAATCTGTCAGCATAATTCAAAATGGCATTTTCAACGAGGTTCCGGCAAAACCTCCCGTTCCCGCATTCCGAGACGCCTGCTGCCCCCTCACAGACGGTAAGGATCTGCTTTCTTGCAGCCTCGCTAATCACAAATCCCCGTTTCTTTGCTTCCATTTCCGCAATCATGAGCATCTCCTCCGCCGCGTAATCACGGAATCGTAACTGAAACGGCACCCGGGAGCGAAGGCCGGGATTCCGCTTGAACAGGCCTTCCATCTTATCCGGATATCCCGCAAGGATCACGATGGTATCCTCGCGATGATTTTCCATCTCCTGTACCAGGGTATTGATCGCTTCGTCGCCAAATTCACCCTCGGTACTTTCAACCAAAGAGTAGGCTTCATCAATAAAAAGCACTTTCCCCTCTGCCTTTTCAAACACTTCTTTTACCTTAACGGCCGTTTGCCCAACGTATTTCGCAACGAGATCACTTCGCCCGACTTCCATGACTTCCTTGCCCGGAAGGAGCCCAATCTCTCCAAAAATCTCCGCGATAATGCGCGCGACAGTTGTCTTTGCCGTTCCGGGATTTCCCACGAATTCCATGCCAAGCGCCATGGAAAGCTCCCTCCCCGTCGCCCTCACGTCCCGCTTCATCCTTGCGAATGCCGCAATCTTCCGGACCTGCTCCTTCACTTCCTCAAGTCCGATCAACTCGTCAAGCTGTTCCAATGCACTTTTGCGTCTCGCCCGCTCGTCCTTGTCCCGCTCGTCCTCCAACTCTGCGTCCACGCCCAGCTTCCGGCAAATCTCCAGGACGCCCTTTTTCCCAAGATTCCGGACGTGCGTCAGTTCCTCCGTGCTCATTGCCTTTAGTTCTTCCACGTACTGAATTCCTGCTCGCCTTAGCGAATTATAGGAACGGATGCTAAGCTCCAACTCCTCCAGCGGAGTCATTTCCTCCTCGTCAAATAAAATCAAGTCATCTTCGTCAAACGCCGCATCATCTTCATCAAACGGCGTCACGTCATCCTCATCTAATTGGATAAAGTCATCCATCATAAATTCTTCACGGAATAACCACAGATAATTGTCATACGTCATAAGTTGTGCCTCACTTTCAAAACCATTGTTTACGGGTAACTACCGTCGCAATCTGACCGTCCGGCGAAACGGACTTCCCTTCGTCAGCCTAAAACTCGTCCGCCCTTCGCCTTGGTCCGCTCATGTCATCGCGTGACTTCCCCGGCCAGCCGTCCGGCCATTTGCGGATGAAGTTTTCAAGGAACGCTTAACGGCACAACAAAAAAGCCGTTGTTTTGATAAACTCCGAGAGGACAGACTCCACCCATGGAGTTATTCTCTCAGCTTCTATCAAAACAACGGCTTCTTATAAATGGTACACAGCAGATAACGGGAATCGAACCCGCCTCCTCAGCTTGGGAAGCTGATGTTCTACCAATGAACTATATCTGCGAACAAATCGTAGTATACCACGTATTTGCCTTCTTGCCTAGTCCTTTTTTTATTTTTTCAAACCCTTTACGTCTCGCCTTTTTCCGCATCAAATCCGTCATCCTGCCATATTAATTGCCAGACTGATCAATAAGCACCTCAATTCTTCTTTTGGATCAGCCACCTCAAGAAAATAGGCCTTGCCGGAATCACCATATGCCTTCCTGCTAATAACCATCAGACATTCGCCCTTTTCTTTCAGAACCCAGCACTCCATGGCGGCTTCATTTCCACGTAGCGAAAGCCCCGCGTAATCCATGGTAATCTTCTTTGGATCTGATCCCTTGGAAATGACTTCTCCAATCTTCTGCTCGCCTATAAAGATCTCGTATTTTCTAACCGCGTCGTCCTTTACCAAAACGTCCTCGATCAACGACTTGTTTTCAACGATCCGCCCCAATTCCCTGCCAACGATGCTGTGGACCGTGACTATCGTTTTTCCTATCTTCCTGTCGCGGAGAATCTCATATTTCATTTCCTTCCGGTCATTCACCGCGCGCAACGAATCTTTCACAAGCGCATTCAGATCTTCGACCAGAAGGCGTGAATGATTCGCGTTCTGCTCCATGAATTTCCGCATTTTCGCCTGCTCTTTTTCATCGATTGCCGTGGCGATCTTGTCTACCTGAGGGGTAATGACGTCAGATACGGGTGAAATGATTTTTTTTGTAAGATGCTTTACGGTTCCTCTGATTAAGCCCATCTTTCCATCCTCACGCTTTTTTTCTTCTTATCTGAAACGATTACCACATTTACATGCATACTGATATGCAGGATTGCTTTCACCACACTGTGGACAAATCCATCCACCTCCTCATATAGTACTAATCATCTGAAACGATTGCCACACTTACATGCATACTGATATGTGGGGTTGACTCTTCCGCACTGCGGGCATTTCCACGTACGTTCACCCACAAGAGACTCTTCCTGAACCCCGGCTTCTTCCGTCACTGCAATCTCTTTCACCACAGTCTCTTTCATTGCAGTCTCTTTCTCTTCCGTCTTCTCCTCTGCTGCGATCGACTCTTCTCCGGCTTCCTCAGCTTCCTCGATAATCTCTTCTTGGGTTTCAGCGGCTTTGCCAGCTCCTTCTTCCACGGTTGCCAAAGCTGCCTTATTCTCCTCTTCTTTTTTTGCCTGTTCAAGTTTTTCTCTTTCAGCTTCCTCGGCCTCCTGCTGTAGCCTTTTGACTGCGGTTTTCACTTTATAATTTTCTTTTATGCCGTCTCCTATACCAAAGTTATCCGCAATCTTTATAACAAGAAAAATGCCAAAAAGCACAAGATAAAATACGGATTCGCCATCCATGCCCATTCCCTCCCATTTTAACTTGTTATATTATAACACGCGTCCCGTCAGACCGTCTACATAAAAAAAGAGCAAAGCAGTCTTTTGACTTCCTTGCCCTTTTCATAAATGACGTAATTCCCGCTTGTCAGACCTTGGGCCGGCTTTGTCCGCATATGCAGGAGCTCTGGAACCCTTTGTTGTGATAACCGCATTTATCACAATACCATTCGTCCTGTCTTTTATTCTCTTTATTGTCCTCAAATGACCATGCCGGTCTCTCATATTCCGATTCAAATTTCGTCGAATTCTCAATCATGCCCATCAGGGATCTCCGATATCTGCGGGATTCATACTTCCGCGGACGATACTCAAAATAATCGTCCGGCTCATATTTCTCTCCTCGAATGACATAGCCGATTCGCTTAATAACATAGCCAACAAAAAGAAGTACCGGAACCGCCAAAAACACTCCATATTGTTCCAAAATCTCATGAATTTCCATGCCTGCCACCTCCTCGCTGCCTTAAGCATTTTTACGATAACTGCATGCACAAGTGTCTTGAAAGCAGTGATTTAGTCTTCCACAATCGGGACACTTCCAAGCATCCTTCTTGCTTGTCCCTTCGTCACCCTTCGCCCAATCCGGGATCTCAAAATTTGTAGTATCTTGAAGGCCCAATCTCTCCCGGATTCTCTTAGCCCTGAGCGCTGAATAATATCTACTCCTCCGTTGGCGCGTACGCGTCCAGAAATTACTATTCTCATAACGCTCAATGTCTTCATCATTGATATCCGGTCTTACGTAAACGCGATAATAAGTATCCCCTGCTGAAACAATTATAGCAAGAATCACCACCATGAAAACGCCAAGAATTTCCATACGTACGCCCTCCCTTCCCCTTTTTAACCATTATACTCGCTTTAAAAAGACTGGAAAAGACCCAAACTCCGCACAATACGGCCTTGCATCGTTCGCCCGAATCAAAAAAAGGTTCTCCATCTTCCGAAAAAGATGAAGAACCCTTTTATTCATGATGATTACCAAACCAGAATTCTGTCTTCCGGCGCCAGATACATATTGTCGCCTTCCTTTACGTCAAAGGTTTTGTAAAACTCATCAAACTGCTGAACCGTTACGTTGGTACGCAGATAGTTCAGTGGATGGGAATCCTGGGAGTAGATCATGTATTCCGTCTCATAAGTGATCACTTCCTGCCAAATGGTTGCATAGGCCTTAAAGAACTTCTCGTAATCAAAGTTCTCCTTCTTTTCTGCAAGCTTCAGCACGGCCTTCAGACCCGCCAGGTCAGCGATTGCCTCAGTCTGGCAATTGTTTCCCATGATCTGGGCGCCCTCCCATGCGGTCAAGGTGTTATAATGATCGATCAGCTTACGCGCGCGCTTCTGGAAGGCAGTATAATCCTTCATTGACCACCAGCTGGCCATGTTGCCATTCTTGTCGAACTGCGCTCCATTAGTGTCAAATGCATGAGAGATCTCGTGACCGATCACGGCACCAATTCCACCGTACAGTTCTTCATCACTCATGCCTTCATGATAGAAATCACCGCCGAGGAGTCCCAAAATAATGTTGATGGAATTATCCATGGGATTGTAGAAGGCATTGGTCTCCAGCGTATCAACGCTCCACAGATCCTTATCCACCTTACCATTCGTGTTCTTATGGTCCAACTCCTGATTAAACTCAGAGATTGCCTTGAGGCACTCAAGATAAGAAAGTCCCTTGAGTTCAAGCTTGCCGTAATCCAGCCACTTGTCAGGATAAATTGCATTGATTCTCATGTTATCAAGCTTCTCAATTGCTTTTTCCCTAGTTGCTTCGGACATCCAATCCTCTTCGGACAACATCTCGCGATATACTGAAATAATCTCCTTGATCATATTCGTAATACGGGTCTTTACTTCTTTGGAATCATATTTTTCAAGATATGCGCGATCCATCGGCGTCGTCAGTGCGCTTCTTACAATGCTAAATGCCAGCTTCTCGTCCGGAAGACTTCCCTCCGAACCATTTACCATGTTGCTTGCTTTCACGTTCGCTTCATAGGCTTCCCTGTCAAGAGCGCCCATGTTTCCCAAAACGTACTTTACGATCATGTAGTTCTTGATCGCATCCAGATTCTCTTCCACGTAAACCTCATTGACGGTATCAAGCACCTTAGGCTGGATCAAAAGGAATTCCTTTGCGTTATCATACCCCATGGCTTTAATAAACCGTTTGATCGGGAATACGGGAGATGCCTCCTCGAGCTCCTTCAGGGTACGAACGTTGTTTACCTTGGAAAGATAATCGGGGCTCATCGAATCCGCGCTGGTAAATGCGTTTTCTGCCAGCTTTTTCTCGAAATCCAACATGGCGTCAAACATTGCGACAGCCCCTTCCTCGGTATAACCCACTCTGGGAAGCATATACTTTGCCAGGTAAACGTACGCCTCATAGGTTCTGTCTCCCATCTCCGTACGCTCCTTGTATTCAGCAGCGTCGCCAAGCATGAGACTATCATTGGCAATGTAAGTAATATACTTTGAGGAATCGGTAAGGCCGGTGCCGTTACCGCCGCCAAGGAAGGTGGGAACGCCATATGCACGGTCCATGTCACAGATGAAATCCGTCAGTTCATCCATGGTTTTGATGCCCTTGATATCCTCAATGGTACTCATGAGGGGCGTAACACCGGCAGCATTTCTGGAATCCCAGTCAAGATATGCATGATACAAGGATTGAATCAGTTCAGCGTCATGCCCTGTCAGGGTTTCGTCATTCAGCAGTGCAAGGGCTTTCGCCTCAATCTCATCAGCCACAACGTTAAATGCGCCCCAGGAGCTGTGACCCTCCGGAATCTGGGCATTCATGATCCAGTCATGATTTACGTACAGATGGAAATCATCCTTGGGAGAAAGCGTCATGTCTGCCGTAACGTTCTCCTTCAGGTCGGAATCGATCCAAGGATTTCCTCCCGTCGTCACGTAACCTTCCTCCGCCTCAGGCTCCTCCGTCGGCGCAGTCTCCTCGATTGCCGAACTTTCCTCGGCCGAACTCTCTTCCACGGAGCTTTCCTGCGCGATGCTTGACTCCGTCGCGGACGTTTCCGTCGCATTTTCGCTGGTCTTCTCACTTGAAGCACAGCCGGAAATGGCTAACACACACGTAAGTAACAGTGCTACAATTCTTTTTTTCATTTCTTGCCTCCATAGATACGTCAAAATTTATCAAACAAATTGGATTATAATCCGCACGGCTAACGGAAGCAAGTATTTTGTCGTGAATCGCATCATTTTCGTCGTGAAAGACAAATTTTCACATTAGTTTCCCTCTAAGTTTGTCACTTCCGTAGATATGATACCTTCCAATTCTCTCAAATCTGGAGACCGAATCATTCAGTTTCCCCATGAGCGAATCCCACAGATCCGCATCCTTGGCAAGATCCGCTGGTTCAACAAAGACGTCCGCTGCCAAAATCCCCTCTTGCAAATAGAGTTTTACGGCCGTCACGCCTTCATGCAGCCCCTTGACCCTCTGCTCAATCTCACGCACGGAAACGTTCTCGCCGTTTGGAAGCGCGATCCTGGTATCCTTGCGCCCGCGCAGATACACTTTTCCATTCTTTATACAACCAATATCGCCAGTCAGGAAATAGCCATCTTCATTAAACGCCGCCTTGGTCGCCTCTTCGTCACCGTAATAACCCTTAAATACGTTCTCGCCCTTGATGGCCAGTTCGCCATAGCCTTCCTCATCCGGATCGATCACAATGGCGTCAACGTCCTCGAAAAGGGTCCCGACGCTCTCCACGTCCTCCTCGCCCGGATAATCAATGCTAAACCCGGAGGAGGTCTCTGAAAGCGCGTAGGCATTCATCATATACATCCCCTCTGCCTTATAGGCGTTTCTGACCTGCGCGTCAAGCTTTGCGCCGCCACAGAACAAATACTTCATGCGCCCACCAAACAATGTTCCAAGCCCAATGCCCATTGCCTTTGACGCATCGTAAAAACGCATGAAGATCAGCGGCACGCCGGAGAACACGGTGGGATGAATCTCCATCATCTCCTTTGCCATGTCGGTAATGGAATAGGTTAAATAAATCTGATATCCATAGACAAGTGAATAGAGGAAATTATAAATGGATCCATAGGTGTGATTAAGCGGCAGGAATAAATAGCATACGTCCTCCTCCGTGAGAGGTGCCCTTCTGCCAAGCGCCTTATAACCGGAAAAGACGTTCCTCACGGAAAGAAGCACTGCCTTGGGGAAGGACGTTGTTCCCCCCGTGAACACTACCTTCGCAGGCTCGTCCTCGTCTTTTGCTTCCAACGAAAACAGCTCCTTCGTCATCTCCTTGCCTTGACGCAGGCATTCTGCAAAATCCTTTTGAACGGACAGAAACGTGATTTCAGGGAATTCCGCCTTCAGCTTCTCAACGTTCTCTCCCTGACGCTCATCATAGATCAGGCAGGAAATCTCACATTTCTTTACGCCATATTGTACGTGATCATAGGACCAATCCTTTGATATGCCAACGCTGCATCCCACGTAGCACATGATGGAAACGTCTGCGATCATCCACTCGATGCTGTTAGGACCATATATGCCAATGTTTTTTCCGTGAAATCCCTTTTCGCAAAGATATGCAGCCAGCCAGTTCACTCTTTCCACGTACTCTCCGAACGTTACGGATGCGTACCTGCCATCCTTCTTTTCGAACAAATACTCCCGATTTCCCCAATTTTCATATGCCTTGCGCAAAAAACCTTCCAACTGATTTGTTTGTCCCATGTTCCATCTTTCCTTTCTTATCCCATGCAGCATTCAATTTACCAACTGCCACGTATTTTATTTTTGCGACTATGCCAGCGTTTTCTCCAACAACACGTATTCGTATCGGTCCGTAATGTCCTCTGCCGCGTAATTCTGCGTGAGTTTCCCGTCCTTGGCCAGCGCGCCGATGCTGGGCAAGTGGTTCTGCTCCAATTCCTTCATGATTGCATAGACTATGGCCTTTCCCAGTCCCCGGTGTGCCTGATCCACGCCCATGTAAAGCATGACGTAACGCTTCGGCTTCTTTTTCAGTCGCAGGATCTTCATTAGATTCCAGGGATTCAGGCGATATACCAGATTTCCGTAATCCGGAAGGCTCACGTAAAAACCCACGGCCTTCCCGTGATAATATGCCATCTTCGTCATGCTCATATTCATAATGGCCTTATAACTCTGGAAGATCTTTAGGAAATCCTCCTTCTCAACCCTTTCATACACGGGGAAATCGCTATACAGCTCCGAGATCATCTCATAAACCTCGCCAACCGCCTTGTCATAGGTTTCCGGCGTCGGACTGACGATCTCATATCCCTGCTCCAGAAAGGCCTGATAGCGGGTCTCAAATTTCTCGTTCACGTAGCTCTCATCAATGGCCCTATACCCTTGGGAGGTGTAATGCTCCTTCACGGCAAAACCGTTATCCAAAAAGAATTGATAATAGTATTCCTTATTGTATGGTTCTCCCGTATACGGAGGTCTGTCAAAGTTGTTGATCTTTAACCGGTACGTCATCCAGAAGGAGGCGTCCACGGGGCCATCGATCCTATGAAATCCTTTCTTTCCGCAAACCTTCTCTGCCTCGGCAAACAAAAAGGCCGCAACCTCCTTGCGATCCACGCATTCAAAAAAGCCCAGATAGGCAACATCCTCACCGGGATAGGTTGTGATCGCAAATCTCCCGACAACCTTCTCCCCGTCATAGATCAAAAACGGATCGAAGGAAAAATACTTAGACAGCACGTGCGTCCCCAAAAGAAGCTCCCGCACGGAAGACTCGCTCTCCATATACGTGCCGACATCATATAAACGCTTTGACAAT
Organism: uncultured Lachnospiraceae bacterium; assembly: GCA_946414885.1. GTDB lineage: Bacteria > Bacillota > Clostridia > Lachnospirales > Lachnospiraceae > Acetatifactor. Next base: position 174,150 of record CAMKQH010000001.1, on the reverse strand, counting down.
GCAAGGAATTCTTTGACTCTCCCTTGATCCTTATTTACGCTAACGCACTCCACTTATCTTCCCCCAATGATTTCAATTTTTCCCGTATTTCCGTCCACGTGAAGAAGGTCTCCCGTCTTTACCGTCTCCAGAAGATTCTCAACGCCTACGATCGACGGCACGCCAAGCTCTCTTGAAATAATGGCGGTATGGGATAACAGCGACCCCTTCTCCGAGATCACGCCCTTTGCCGTCGTAAGAAGAAACACCCAGCCGGGATCCGTCATGCGGGTCACAAGGATCTTGTCGCTCACGTCCTTTGCATCCTTCACGCTTTGGATCACCAGCGCAGGCGCCGTCACCTCACCCGCAGAGCAGGGCACGCCCTGGAGCGTTCCGGCTTCACGCCTTCTCTGAAAAGCATTTACGCGCTCATGCCTCTTATCAAATTCCTGTTTTTCAAAAACAAGTCTTCCATACGCCGGAAGCTGCGAAAAGAGCTCATAGGACGCCCTGCGCTCTTCGATCGTTCTTTGTACGTCAAGCCCCGATGCCTCTGGTTCCATGCGGCCATCGTTCCCCTGCGTCATTCCCGCACGCGTCACGTTCTCATCCGCCAGCGCGAATGCTTCATCAATCGTCAAATAAAAAATATCCTCGGGAGCCTTCAGGATTCCCTGTTTTGCGTAGTACTTGCCCATGCTTCCAAAGATCAGCCGGACCATGCCGTACACCCTGCTTCGGTTTAAGCGGGATCTCTCACGCCCAGCGATTCCCGCCGCACATTTCTTCCCCAGGAAGCGCGTGAACCAGTCCTCCTTCACCGTTTTCACCCGTTCCTGGCGCAAATCCTGCCAAAGGCGCTCCAATCGCTCTGGATCCGCCGCATATTCCCTGATCTTTTCCTCAAGGATCTCCGGGTGACTGCGGAAGGTCTTGCTCTCAAGCTTTAATTCCTCCAGGTTTCTGTCACCATATTCCTGAACATAGGCTTTTTTCCGCTCCTCCCGCTCCTTTTGCGTGAGCTTCGGATACTCATGCGCCAGGTCAATGAGCGCCCGCACGGGCTTCATGCTCTCTATGTTCGATATGCCTGATATGTAACGATTCGCGTAGGCCTCGTCTCTGGGATGACGCTTCAAAAGTCTTTTCTTGACAAGTCCCGTGGAGATAAATGTATTTAAGTCATTTAAGAGCGTTACGTCCCAAGCATCCAAGAGCTGTTCCTTTACGTGCTGATATAATCCGATCAACTCCTTCGGCGTTAAGTCCTCGCGATAGTTCGCGTAGAATTCCTGATTGACCCTGCAAAACTTCTTTTCAAGCTGTTTTAGGTGCCTTGGCACGCTGAGGAGCTCGTAAAGCGAATTGACGTAGGTCATAAAACGCACCATGGGTGAAAGCTTAACATCCTCTTCGTCATATCCCTTCTGACGAACGCCCATCATCTCCTGCCATACGGGAATGATCTTCTCGTGCATTGGCAAAAATTTCAGCACCGTATACCAATTGCTGATCTTATAATATACCCTGCCATTGGCGTGTCCCACCATGTGATAAAACACGTCCTCATGCTTCCTCAGTTCTTTTTCATTCTTCAAGACGCGGCGGCTAACGCCCTTAAATACGCCGCCGTAAACCATCTCGACAAAGGAGATCGTCAGCGGAAGCGACAGTCCCGGATAGCTCTCAACGATATTGCTGTTATCCAGGATCACCGGACGGTCCGCTTGGATCGTTGTGATCTTTCGCACTTGCAAAACGTAAAGTTTTCCATCTTGGATGGCAAATTCCACGTCCAGGTAATCTCCAAACAATTCCTCCAAACGCTCCGCGATTTGGATCAGCTCCTCGACCTCTTTGGCCGAAAGCAAATCCTCCGCGCCTTCGTAATAATACAGCCGGTCCGTTTTGTGATAATAATACGTCGTGACGTTCGCGCCGCCGGAGACAACGCCCTCACCAAGGCCCCTCCCGACCGCGATCACTCTCTCATTCAAAATACCCTGCGGATTCGCCGTAAAAAGCACGCCCGCCCGGTCTGCCTGCACCATGTCCTGCACCAGAACGTTCATCTGAAGATCCGATGCGTCGCTCCCGGATTGTTCCAGGTATTTTAAAACGCTTTCCTGAAGCAAGGATTCAAGGCACTGAAGCACTTTCTGCGGAAGCTCCTCCCGCGGCACGTTCAGATACGTGGCAAACTGTCCGGCAAAGCTGTATTTCTCGCCATCCTCCAGGTTGCAGGAGCTCCTTACCGCAAACGGCCCAGCCGCATCATCCGCCACGGCCCGCACCGTCTTCTCCCATCCTGTTTTCAGGCAGGCATGCAATTTATCCAGATCCGTGATTTTGCCATGCGCCTTTGTGAACTCACTTTGCCATGCACCTTCGTCCACCAGATCCCCAAAGCGAAGAACGTGAAACTCCGGAACCGGCAAGCCCTGTTCGCGCATCTTGATCAGATTGTCGATCTTATTGCCATACATTGCAAACTATATCCTTCCCACCAACAGGAATACCACGATCGTAAGAAGCATCGTTGACTCCTGCAGATACGTATATCTCTCCACCTTGTCCACGATCTTGAACTGCTCCGGGTTCTTCATAAACTGAATAAACTTCCAAGTCATCCAGGAAACCAGACAGATTAAAACCGCAATGGATATCTTATTCAAACGGAATACCAAGATAATATTCGTGACAATGTCCATGAGCGTCAGGATCAATACAAAACGCGTTGATTTCTTATATCCAAAGAGCTTGGAATAGGTCGTATAATCATTCTCGTCCTTAGGCGCCTTGATCTTACGGGAAACCTCCCAGATAAGTGCGGGGAAGTACAGAGTCCACAGCGTCATGACCGTCGTCAGCGTGATCGGCGGAAGGTCATATTTGATCACGGTAAAAGAGATGATGTAAAGGTTCACAAACATTTGCACGGGATTATGCGTCACCAACGCAAGCGGAAGGCTTGGCTGTATCTTCGCCCGCTGGAAGAACCACTTGCTCATCAGATATCCGTAAAAATACAGAATTCCAAAGAAAATAAGATTGTTCATAAACACAGCGTTCAGTATGACCGCGATCGCCTGCACGATCGTGCACAGGATCATCACGTCCTTCTTTTGTACGGCTCCCCTTGCAAGCGGCCTGTCCGGAAACAATTTCTTGTCCGTCTCGAAATCCTTCAAGTCATCTGCGATCCTAAGCCATAACAAAAAGGCAAATACCGTAAATGCACCAACGACCTCCTGGACTCCGATCCGGAATTCCGTCACGCCCTCGTTTAGCAATATGATAAAATGAATCTCCAAAAACACGATCAGTCCCAGCACCAACCGTGCCAGGAGCGGATATCGCTCCTTCAGATAAATCCGCCATCTACCAAGCATTTATTTCTCCTACTCTTTCCCCAAACAGGACCTTGGTCTCCGTCTGTTTTTTGCTCTGTTCCAGAATATCATCATCCAGGACGATGCTGCCCGGCCTGAAGATCTGCAAAATGGTGGAGCCGCCGGGTTCAAAGTATCCCTTTTCTTCTCCCCTCTTAAAGTGCTTCACCTGTCGATTCTTGATCCTTCCCACAAGCAATGCCCCGACCTCGATCTGGATCATTTCCCCAAAGCTTTTTGTCACCATGAGATTCACGACTCTGCTGTTTTCCTTGTAGATCTTATAATCCTTCGACAAAGGACTGACGGTGTGGAGCTTTCCCCTGATCCGCCACCGCTTTCTCATCCTGCCGTCATCAATAAAACAATACCTGTGATAATCCTCCATGCAAAGGCGATAGACCAAGCAGGTTCCGCCGGCATAATCCGAAAGCTCCAAACGGCCTCCGGTCAATTCCTCCAAGGTATACGTCCTGCCCTTTACGAAAACGCGCGTCTCCTCGTCCACGGGATAGGCCAGGAGCTTTGCGTCCGCAGGGGAGATCAACGCGGAGGGATCCGTCTCAACGTGTCTGGCACCCGGCCGGAGCTTTCGCGTAAAGAAATCATTGAAGGATTGATACTCCCTGTCTTCAAAGTCTTCCATGCGAATGCCATTCTTTGCAACAAAGGCAGGAATCTTTTTCGAGCTTGCCCTTCTGCCGTTCCACCACCCGTAGAGGTTTGACGCAAAAGGAGAGACGGCCAGCTTTAACAACACCCTTCCCGCAGTACATCCATACAGGAACTGCAGCGCCCCCTGCCCAAACTGTTCGATCTCCTCGTATTTTTTTGTCTGCCGATCATAAATCCTCATGCAACCGACCTCACAACATTATTTAACGCATTTCCGCGTCACGTTTCCTCTTACTCCTTGATCGTCACGATGCCGGTTCCGCCGTCAATCGTAATGATCTGTCCATCCTTGATCTTTTTCATGGCATCCTTGCAGCACACGATTGCCGGAATACCGTATTCCCTCGATACGATAGCCGCGTGGCAAAGGATTCCGCCATATTCCGTCACGATTCCGGAGAGGATCGCAAATTTCGAAGTCCAACCGGTATCCGTGAATTTTGTCACAAGAATATCGCCTTCCCTCAGCCTGTCAATCTGCGTAAAGTCTTCAATCACGCGAGCGACGCCGGTCACGGTTCCGTTATTCGCTCCCAATCCTCTGATCGCCGCATTTCCAGTATTCTTATCTTCGGCCTTTACGACCTTTGTGCCAATCTCATTCTCACTGATGAAATTCCTGTACGCCTGATAGTAATAACGGTTCTTTGCGATCATCCCGCGAAGGTCATCCGCAGTAAGCTTCCCGTCCAGGAAATCCCAGATCGCCCCAACCTTCAAGAACCATATGTCATCCCATTTCTCCAGCGTGCCGTCTGTCTCTAGCTTCTTGGCAAGTGCGACCGTATAGACTCTGATCAGATAATAAAATCTCGTGGAGACGTCGCGGAATTCCTCGCGCCACCAAAGCATGTCGCGCATGCCTTCCACCTTTTTACAGATCTTACGGTACGTCGCTTTGGAAACCTTCGCCTCGATCCCGCGAAGAACCTCGTCCGTCTTTTTCCTTCCGTCGTTCTTATCTTCATATGGCGAGAAGGAATCATCCAACTCCGCCATGTCCTTCACCATCCGCACAAAAACGGCCGGTTCCTCATAATAGCAGGGATAGGTCACGTCCAATTCCTTGTCGGAATGATATCCATATTTACACAGGATTTCCTTGACTTCCGGCATGCAATGCGCATCCTGATCCAACACCGCTGCGATCACCTCCGCATCATTTTCCTGCCAAAATGCCTTAGCTTCCTCATCCTTCCGGATGGTTCTCGTTACGTCCCAAATCTCATAAAAGGGCAACAAATGTGAGATATTGTCAATGCTTCCAAGAAGCGTCAGGTAATCACTCTCTGATACGTACTTCAGCAAGCTATCCTTATACAGGGACTGATGAATCGTATTGATAAAGATCTGCCAGAAATACGTTGTCTCGCTCTTCTTGTATGTCTTCTTTGTCAGTCTGTAAAAATCCTGTTCGAGATTCTGGAACTGGCAAAGGTCATAGCGCTTTTTGTAGGAGTAATAACGCTCCAAAAGCTCTTCCTTGTATCTTTGCGCATTATTGCGTCTGTGACGGAGGATCTGGCTCTGGCGCACAACGACGCGGGCCATTTTCACCAGGGACGCCGGCGTTAATTTCGTGACGTCACCGTCTCCTTCATAATCACCAACAATGCCATATTCATTGTCAAATTCGCGTTCCTTGTATCCGATCACTTGGCTCATGGTTTTCTTTACGGCAGACATGTTCCAATAGGGCCGGCCGTAGAACATTTCCCCAAGCTTCTTCGGAAGCTCTTCATCCTTCAAAAGCTTTGACGTTACGATGAACTCCCGCAGGGAGAACTCCCAAATGTACTCATAAAGGCTCCACATGTAAGGCGTGCAGACCGTCGCGGATACGCCGCCATCCTTAAAGTCCGCCGTGGTCCACATGTCCTTGATCCCGCCATACCGGATCTTCGTGATCTCCCGGGCCTGTAAAATATAGAGCTTTCCATCTGCGATGGCAAACTCCACGTCACAGGGATATCCAAAGAATTGCTGGATCTCCGCAAACGTCTTCGCGAACTGGTCCACTTCTTCCACGGAAAGGAATTTGTTGGACTCCTTTCTGTTCACTTCTTTTCCTTCATACCAATTATAAAAATACTGCTCCGGCGCCGTCTTTCCGCTGACGAGGTTTTCGCCAAGCCCTTCCGACACTTCGATCAGCATCTCCTTGTCATTTCCGGTGGCAGGATTCAGCGTAAAGCAGATGCCGCTGTATTCCGCATCCACCATTTTCTGAACGACTACCGACATCTTTAAGTCTTCCGCCGAAACGCCATTCCCAAGCAAATACTGAAGCACTCGCTCCCCAAACGCGGAGGCGTAACATGCCGTTACCTGCTTTGCAAGTTCCTCCTTCGGCACGTTCAAAAAAGTATCATACTGTCCCGCAAAGGAATACCCCGCAAGATCTTCCTTACTGCCACTGCTTCTAACCGCATAAAGCTTGTCCGCATCCGCATACGCGTCCATGATCTTTAAGACATTATCCGGAAGCTTAGCGTCATTAAGGAGCGCCTGCAATTTCTTTGACCTTTCGCTGACGTTCTCCGCCGTCAAGCCTTCCAGCAGCTGATTTATCTGCTCCTCCAGCCCGTTTTCCGCTATGGTCTCGTCATAAACGTCGCTGTCCAGGATAAAGCCTCCCGGCACGCGAAATCCCTGCTTTTTCATCTGCAAAAGGAACTTTCCCTTATTGCCGAGTTTCTCCTCGTTTTCCGTTTCCTTACTCAGTTGAATGATCATTTTCCGCCCTCCGTCTCATCAGAACATGTTCTTTCTAAGGTGCATAAAGTATAACAGCATGTTTAACAACAAATGCGTGGCCGCGCCGACAGCCACGTAAAGCAAATACTTCCACAGTCCAAGATCATAAAAAAGCCAAACCACGAGCGCACATCCAAATACCGAGTCCGCCTGATCTAAAAATACAAAGAAGCCCTTCCAAAATCCCGAGATGCTCTTTCCCGGTTCCACGTCCAGCCGCCTTTTCAAAAAACTGTTTGGCAGTTCAAACAAGGCATAGCCAAGACCCAAAAGCGCTCCCGTAAGCAGATTAAACCCCATTGCATTCTCATGGTTTACGTAAAAGAAATTCAAATGCTCAAATCCGCCTGCGCCGCATGCAAAACCCCAGAGCGTCGAAAAGATTACGTTCAAAAAAAGATATCCCAGAAAGCCTTTCCAGGTTTTGTTATCACCGAAGATCCTCTTTCCATCAAGGAAATTCTTCCCTCCGTCCATGGGGACCTTTGCGACCTTAAGGAGCTTAGACTTGCACCATGCCATGTTTGCAATCCCTGCAAGGATTGCAGGCATCAAGGTCACGTACATCATTAGTATTGTGTTTAGCATACATATATCCTCATCTTGCTGAATGAAATTAGTCCATCATATTATAACATAATATTCCAAAAATACCTACAATTTTCGCAATAACGTTACCTTCTTCTCAACTACCATACTACGGGATTTTCCGCAAAACTTCCATAGGATGTTCGTCACAAAAAAACAGGCGGCAATGACAAAAGTCACTGTCGCCCTGATTCAATAAGTATCCTTAGCGTTTCTTGTACTCTTCGAGCTTTGAAGTGTAAGCGATGGCCCTGCGTTTCATGATAATGACGTCAATGAGCATGGAGATCACGTACGTTGCAACAATGATGCCCGCAAAAAGGAGCCATAAGAACAGGTTGCCGCTGCCCTGGAAAATGCCCATCGCGTAGAAAAGGAAAATCTCCACGGGAAGGAACAACGCGTAAAAGCAAGTCAGCGAGAACATAAATCCCTTATTCCTGATCTTAGGGATGCGAAAGCTCACCACCAGGCTGACTGCTCCCCAGGCGCAAAGTGCCAGAAGCTTTAACAAAAAGCTCACCCTGATCGTCTCATTTCCTCCGCACAACGTTGCGGCGATCACGCAGATGACCAGCCAAGTAAAGCTATATGCGATGGCATCACGTAAATTGCATAATATTTCTTTCATAATCTTCACCTATCTTTCTATACCGAGAAGCTTTTTCAGCTCCGTTGCATACCTTCTGGACACAACGATGGTCTCCCCATTGCAGAGCGTCGCCAAAATATTTCTGGTGATCTCCGGCTTGAGTTTCGTCACTTTCCCGAGATTCAAAATCGTGGATTTAGAACACCGGAAAAAGTCCCGCTTATCCAACGTGTCCTCGAACTCATAGAGCCTTTTGTCCGTCATGAGAACCTTGTTTTCCGTGTAGACGTAGGTTCTCTTGTCGACGGACTCAACGTAGAGCACGTCGTCCAGCGCAACGTTTACCGTCTCGCCGTCTGCCGTCGCCGGTAGAAAAGACTTGTATCGCCTTACGTATCGCTCCAGTTTCGAAACCTCCTCCGTGACTTCCCTGCAGTGGATCTCCACAAACGTTGATTCAATTGTCTGGTCCTTATTAATTTCGACTTTCAATTTTCCAATTTGCCTTTCTTACGTCAACGTATAAAATAATACACAGCACGAGCTGCATGATGATCATGAAAGCAGTCATGATCCGGTTGCCAAAAATGCATCCGAGCCCCAACGCCCCGATGGTCTCCATAATTGGAATCACCACGTAAGCCTTGTTGTCATATGCCCAGCTAAAGGGTAAGAGATGTGCTCCAAAAACGATGGCGAACAACATGATCATCGCTTCAGGCGCTTTGCTGCATGCCCACATGACAATGAGCAGATAGAGATTTTGATTCATGGTACACAGAAAAGCAAGTTTGCTGATAGGATTCGACGTCTTCCGGAAAATGTCCGCGCCGATCAGTTTTGAAAAGATCCAAGCCAGCGGCAACAAAAGACAGGTCGTCATAAAAGTGAACTGATTTACCCAGATCACGCTTAGGTTCATGCAGTTTAACAGACAGATCAGTGACCAGATCACCACCGACGCCATCATGTACGGCAATCCCTTCCCTTGCAGTTTCTGTGCTTCTTGTTTTAGTACGTTTAATTCATTTAATCCGTTGATTGATTCCGCTTGTTTTAACATGTCCATTTACCTCCTCAAAAGTTTTTGTTTGGTTGTTATGGACACATCATACGTGATCATTTTTGCAGTTGCAATAGGTTCATTGCCAAGCGGTACGTAACCCCATACCAAGATGCCAAAAAGTCCTCTGATTCCTTATTTCAAGGCAATTTTCTGAGATTATAACTTTTAGCTTCCGCGGGCGCACTTTCATTCTCACTGTTTTGAGAATCAGCTGATCTCATATATTTTATCACCTTCAATTCTAACGTGCGAAATGCCATCCTCTTTTGATGCCAAAGTCGTAAATTTGGATTGATAAGATAAATCCAGCTGCTCCTGCGGCGTTGTACCGTCAGAGCTTATCTTTGTGTCCTGCCGTTCTTTCTGTTTTGTCTTTATGAAAACTCGCGCTGCATATCATTATAACAGGAAACCGGCCCTTTGTCATCCATGATTCCCTTGCATAGTCTTTGCCGCAAAAGGAAACGAGGGAACCACGTTTCGTCGCTCCCCCGCCTTATTAAGACATTTCTTTTCTTATTGTCCCATGACCTTCTTCCACTTGTCGACGTACAGAACGTCAAGATCCACATCCCCATTGATTCCGTCGATCTTACCCGTGGAGGAATGTTGCCACATGTAATAATCTCCATCATAGTTCGTTGCAGAGGTATAATGAGCAAGCCACTCTGGGTACTTCCGGTCATTCTGCCAAATGTTCATATGAGAGTTCTTGCTGCCATACAGGCAAACGGCGTAGCCCCTTGCCTGCACTTCCTCGGCGAAGGCGTAAAAGCATTCCGTCAGATCCCGGAGATTCATGTTATACTTTTCAAAGTTGATGTAATCCTCCCAGTCATACGCGATCGGGAAATCCAGCGTATTTTCACCGAGAACGCCCAGCAGATAGTTTACGCTTGCCTTGACTTCTTCCCTGCTGCTCTCCTCCGCGTGCCAGTAGATGCCAACCTTTAAGCCTGCTGCCTTGGCATTGGCAATGTTAGCCTTATAGTACTTGTCCGTGTAGTGCTCACCATTGTCATAACCGCCAAGCCTTATGATGACGAATTCGCATCCTGCCGCCTTGACCTTGTTGAAATCGATGTTTTCCTGCCATCTGGATACGTCAATCCCCAGGAGAGTCCCATCCGTTTTGTAATTCTTGACAAAATCAGCGAACTCCTCTTTCTTTCCGCCGCCTCCGCTGCTTCCGGAACCACCTGACGAAGAGGGTTCCACCACCTTCACGTTGATTGTCTTGGATGACTGATGCCCCGCATCATCGGTCAGCGTGATCTTCACGGGATAAGTACCTGCCTTGGAAGTATCCACGGTTCCCGACACGTCGATCGCCACGTCCCTGTCAACGTCATCGGCATAACCCACGTACTTATGAACGTCAAAAGTTCCTCCCACTTTGATCGAAGCTGCTTTCTCTGTCAGGAATACTGGCGCGTAGCGATCCACCAGACCTGCATCTCCCTCCGTACTTTGCGCCGGTGTCTGCGTAGGCTCCGGCGTAGGCGTTGCCGTAGGAGTCGGCGTAGGTGTCGGCTTTGGCGTGGGCGTAGGCGTTGGTTCCGGGGTGGGTTCCGGAGTCGGTTCCGGCGTAGGTTCCGGAGTCGGCTCTACGGTTGGCTCCGGTGTTGCTTCTCCCACCGTGATCACGGAAGGTTCCTCCGTCTGCCGGCGTGCCACTTCTAAATCCTCTTCGCTTATCACTTCAACCGCGATAACCGGTGTTTCCTCTTCATCCTTTCCAAGCATTTCCGGGAACAGAAAACTAAGCAGCACAAAACATGCTCCCAGCGCTGCCACTACTCCGATCAATGCCAAAACAATCTTTCCAGTATGTTTCATATAAGTCAATCCCCTCAAATTTTGCGTAAGCAATCATTTCCGGATCATTATAGCACAAAAAACGGGTATCGTCTATGTTCGATGCCCGCTTCCCTTAAATCTTAATACTTTTTTAGAAAAAGTTGGTTACTTGACTGCCACCACGGTGCACGTGCTTCCCCACACTTTTTCCAGACGCATTTCCGAAAATCCCGCCTCCCGCAGCACGGCCATTTCATGCTCAGCCGTCAAGGGCGTGTCATAGTGATAGAATTCGTCGTCCGCAATGCCCTGTTCCTGCTTGATCCTTTTCAACTCTTGGAAATATTCCTTCTCCTCTTCTACTGATTCCGCGAAATAATCCGTTAGGACGAAAGCCCCCTGCTTTTTTAATGCTACGCGCAATTTCTTGTATAAAGATAATTTCTTTTCTGCCGTGAAATGATGTAGTGACTCAACGGAAACGGCCGCATCATAAATCTCTTCGCCAAGCGGAACGTCAAAATAGGACCCCTGGATCAGATTCATTTCTTTTTCAGGAAATTTATTCTTGAGAGCATTCAGCATTGCCTCCGTCAGGTCAATTCCCGTAACTCTTGCGTTAGGATTCACCTTAAAATACGCTTCCAGTTCCAACCCCGTTCCGCAGCCCAGGTCAAGCACGCAGGCCCCTTCCGCCTTCGGAAGCAACATTGCGGTATACTCATAAAACGCGGAGTCTCCCTCAACGTAAGTTCTCATGTGTTCATCATAGCCCTCAACCCGGGCCGTAAAAAACTCATCCATTCTTTCAATCATTCTCTCAACTCCTTTCCCCACTGCCTTGATCATATCAAACGGCCGAAGGTAATTCAACCTCAAGAATGCTTCTAATCGAACTCTATCTTTTTATGTCCCAATCACACGTAACGCCAAGGAAGGAACGCGCGACGTATTTAGCGAAATCCAATCCCCTGTCGCTGTTTGTCATAACGACAACGTATTTATTCTCTTCAGGATACAAAACGTAAAGGCTTTGAAAACCCGGATTGATTCCGGAATGCCAATAGGTCGTTTGGAATTCGCCGGCATATTCCATCGCAATGCCCAAGCCCCACGAATTCCTGTCATCAATCTTCACGTTTGGCAAAAACATATCACGAAAAGCGCTATCCTCTTCTTTCATTTTTCCCATCAAAGCCTTACAGAATAAAGCCATGTCTTCGCCGTTTGATTTGAAAGAGTATGCAACGTTCGCCTTTCCGCGTACCAGATCATTGGTCACTGGAATGGTTGCGGGGATAACAGATCCGAGAAGGATCACGAGCAATAAAAACAAAGGTGCAACCGAGTAAAATAAAGATGCTTTTTTTCTGGTTACAAACAACAGGATTCCCATGATCACAAAGCAAGCTAAAAAGAGAAAACATACTTTAGACAAATTTGCCAAAACAACCAGTAAAACCACCGCATTGATCACTCCGGCCAAGAGGAAACAAACGGGAAACGCATGCATGAATTTGTATACTTTAAATTTGGAGATCCAGCCTATGACGAGCGCAAGGACTGACAGCACTAAGAATGCCGCCGCGAAAACTGCCAGCGCATAAAGTACGGCGTTTCCCAGATTCATATGCGGCGTGATGGTTTTCGCGCTTTCAAACGTGCTACTTTTCATTCCGAGCGGTTCAAACACGTATTTTTCCGCCGCCTGTTCCACGGACATATTACTAGCATTCTCTATAACGTTTTGAAGGTATATATACCCTACTCCCGAATAGCGAAACTCCGCCCCGGGATCACTGTAGATCTTTTTATCCACGCCAAGTTCATAGCTGGGAGAAAAACCGGCAGTATGGCACAGCAATTGTCTCAGAGTGATTTCCTTTAATCTTTCATCGTTAGTCATCAGATCGGCATCCAGATAAGACGCTATTTTCTCATCCAGAGACAATATTCCTTCTTCGACCATTGCCAGCGCCGCGTAAGCAGCCACCGTCTTGCCGTTAGATCCCAGTTCATAAATTGTTTTTTCGTCCGTATTCTTTCCATGATTGACATACTCCAACACATCATTGTCGGAATAGACAATCGTATAATTCGTCACCTCATCCGCATTTCCACAACCCATAAACAGCATTGCAAAGAAAGCGAAAACTGTGAAAACCAAGATTCTGATTACTTTTCCCATTGTTCATCCTTTCCCATTCCTGCGCTGGCGAGGTACCTTACTTTCCCAAGAGTTTCAACGTGCTTAAGCACAGACAGTGAATTAGTTTCTTTTCATCCAAAGAATTCACGTCATCCGTCTTTACGCCGTAACATTTATTCAGCGTTACGTCCCTGATGATCCCGTCAAATGACGATACGACGTAATTCATCAAATCCTGCACGGGAACCACGGGCTTGAAATATCCTGCTTCCGTTTGCGTGACGATAAGCTCCGCCACGCGATTGGCCAAGTATGGGAAAACAGGTTTTGCCTTTGTTTCTCCATTGATCTTTTTATCACATTCAGGATTTTGAATGCAAAAAGTACCCAGCTCAAACAGAATCTTATTATAACTAAGTAACATGTCCGAAAAGAAGCTTTCGGATATCGCAAAGAGCTTTTGAAGCTTGACCTCCGGCTTTGCCTTCGAGTCCATGATCTTGTCAATTTTTTCGATTTGATTTCCCATCTGATTGGCGTCATCGATCAGCGCGGCATAGACGGAATAGATATTATTAAAATACTTATAAACGCCGCCCTGGCTCATCCCTGTTTCCGCCACAACGTCTGACATCGTTACGTCATATGCCGGTTTCCTCTTGCATACTTCAAAGGCGGCATTTAAGATCTCTTTCCTCTTTTCCACCAAATACTCTTCGTTTACTTTTGGCATGATTTGTCTCCCGAAAATAAAAACGACAATGTTATCGTTTTTATTTATAACATCTTTTTCCATTCCTGTCAATACCATAAAACATTACAAAACAAAAGAGACTGGAGAATCCAGTCCCTTTCTTTTGCTACCATTTCTCTAACCACGTTGATAAGGCCCGTCTTACTTTCTCCTCGAAAACTTCATCCGCGTGCCGCATCGTCGGTACGTGAATAAAAACTGCTTTTCCGGAAAACTTATGGAGCGCTTGCCAATACGCATCGTTACAAAGATATGCCGTTGGATTTTCAGAAATTACAGCCTGTATTCCGGCGGCGCCAAGCGAATCCTTAAGCCTTTCCAGCTTTAGATTGGAAACAAGCCTTTTTCCATCCCAAACAGCAACTTTTTCGATCCTCACCGTTGACGTTAATGTTTTATCTACGCCAAACATAATCACAGGATCATATTCCCCGCTGACGGAATTCATGTCCTTCTTCAGTCCGCCATGTGAATTCGTCAGAAACAAGTGCTTGCTGGGCATACTCGCCGTCAAAACATACGAGAAATTATTCTTTCCCTTAAAGCCAACGCACAAAACCTTTTTCATCTCGAAGAAATAGTGTTGTTTTATTATGCCATCCTCATTGAATTCCTTCAGCAGGACGCCTCCGCAGCTCATGGCAGTCTTTGCAGAAGCAACGTTATCTTTATCGCAAGCCACGATCACCTGTCCCATTCCTTCCCGTTTTGCGAACTCCAGGATAAGCTTTAATTGTTTTGTGCCATATCCCTTACCCCGCTCAGAAGGTCTGATTCCATATGCAACGTGCCCGCCATTCCTGATCTCATCATTTAACGTATGATGAATCTTGACACATCCGATCAGTTTACCGTCTGAAAGGCGCCTGGAAAAGAACGTACTTGTCTTAACGTCAACATCCGCCTGCATTTTCCTTATGGCATCAATATGCTTCAGCCACGCGTCATAGTCATCATAATACGCCAGTCCGCCGCTCCCATGCACCTGCATGTCTCCATTGGCAAAATGCTCCTCTTTGTATCGTAATGCTTCCTCTTTCAGTTCTTTGGATGGCACAATCAGCGCCAATTCACCGTCACTAATTATCATAATCTCTTGTGTCTTACAATCCTTTTACGGAATCTCCTGCGTCAAAAATGATGGTACATAATTAAAGTACAAGTGACATAACATAGACCTGGCATGGATTCCATTCATCCCAAAGCATCGGAAAAACTTCGAACTCCTTAAATCCCATGGAAAGATAAAAACGATTTGTGTCATCATAATCGTCATACTTTCCCATCTGAACGGTTTTTACCTGAAGAAATGAGTACCCTTCCCGTATGGCAGCATTCTTTGCTTCCTCGAAAAGAACTCTGCCCACACCTTTTCGGTGATATTCCTTCAGCACCCCCATGACACAAATTTCCGCCGTATCCTTTCCCGTCTCCTTAAGGCAAATAAATCCAACTGGCTGTTCATTGTCAAACGCAGCATGGAATATCAAGTCTGCACTTTTTCTTATATACTCTTCCCTTGATTCCTCGATTCCAAACCAATCAGGCAACGCCTCCAGTATTTCCCGCGTGATTCTCTGCTTTTCACTTGCCGTTGTAACTTCTCTGATATCCATAATCTTCTCAAAACCTCATCTAAATCAGTATCAATCATGTGTTAATCCTAAATAATCTTCCAGCATTTGGCAGATGGCACCGCGCAGCGGAATGCGAATGGCAACGCACAGACAAACCGGAATTCTCGATTTACGTGAATCCATAAAATAATTAAAGCTATAAATCAAGTCTTTTGTGTTCTTTTTATAGCCATTTTCCATGATTATTCTAGGTTTCTGGCGTAATCTGGCTATAAGTCTTTCTAAAACTACGATTTTTATAGCTTTTCTCTCTGCATTCCGTGTTTTATGCTAACATTCAAGCTATAAAATACCGTTAAATCTATTGTTTTATAGCTTTCAAGCTACACCAGCGCTCTAACTAGCTTCCCCTGTAGCATTGCCGTCAACTTTTTGAATCTTCAATGCAACACATGGTTCTCGTCATCCATTCCTTGTTGCACAAATATCGGTAACAGTCGTTTTGCATGGCCTGGGCAGCTCGGCAAATCTCAACTTACGGAACAAATCGTCCCCACAAATCTCGAGTTTGCCAACCTGGCTTTCCACCTTACGAAAACTGGGCAATCATCCTTTATATGTTTTTGCAGAAAGCAATAATTTCCTGTTTTTTCGGCTCAACGTTCTCCTTGTATTCGATGGAAGTTAATCCCAAATGCCCTGCGCACGCAATCTCAAGATGACCGTAAAAATGCTCAATGCTACCAATGATCCTCTCGCATTCCGGCATATTAGGGCCAGTCCTAAGAGCAATGGCATAACCCTTTTTTCCGGATGGAATGGTTGCATGCGGCTCGTGCGTATTGCACCATGGCGTGCACCTGTCAATAAAAGCCTTAAATTGTCCCGGCACGTCGGCCCAATAGGAAGGGGCAACCGAAATAATCACGTCTGCCTGGTCAAATTCCTTTAGGATCCCCTGGATCACGGCAGCATCACTCATGACGCATTTCGCCGTATGATGGCATGCCCGGCATCCCCTGCAAAAACCAAATACGTAATCGTCGATGCAAATGCTTTTGACGTCATATTTCGCGGATAATTGTTCTGCCGCGATCTTCACGATTTCAGCCGTCGCTCCATTGCGCACCGGGCTGCAGTTAATAACTAAAGCTTTCATGTTCGAATAGTCCAATCTTATAAGTTTCTTGCCGTTTGGCATTGGATGTTCCTTAACGTTAATTAATCCGTATCCTATCGCCTTTAGCGATTCCGTTAGTTTCTCACCCTCCATTTGATGATGCACTTCCTGCAATCGATCAAATGCATGCAAATACGGGGAATCTGAGACAAACCCATCTGCCTCGTTGATCTGAATGACACAGGATACGTACGTGGGACGCACGCTCTTTATGGCATTCTGAAACACTTCATAACCCACGTATTCCACAAACAAGTCTGCGATCAACAGTTCTGCCTGAGGAAGGAGTTTTGCATCCGTTATCACGTCAAGACACTGTAGTTCCAAAACATTGTCAAGATCGCGATGACGCTCTCTCGCTTTTTCCAGATAGCTCTCATTCACGTCTATGCCACATACGCGCCGGTACTTTTTAACGTCAACGTGTTCCAGACCGTTTCCGCCTGCAACTCCCAGAACCATTGCGCTTGAAGCAGCAAAATCATTGAACTGTCCCTTCATAATGCAGTTCAATTCCTGCAGTTGCCCAATTCCTTCAAGGCTCATGTGATTTTCATAATCTGAAAGGCGGACGTCCTTCCAAGGATTCCCCATCTCTTTTTCCTCTTTCTTTTGTGAAAAGATCCCGGCATTATGCGCCGGGATCTATGGCAAACTTTATTTTTGAGATTTCTTGGAATCCTTTGAATTCTTAGAATTCTTTGCAACCTTTGAACATTTGGATTCCTTTGAGTCTTTTGAGTTCTTGGATTCCTTTGAATCCTTTGATGCTTTAGGATTTTTTGACTCCTTGGAGTTTTTTGATTTCTTGGAATCCTTGGAATTCTTAGCCTCTTCAGGGAGTTCCTTCAGGATCTCTTCCTTGTAGCCTGCAAACGTTGCTAGGCGCTCCTCCGTCACCTCAGGGAAGCGGGGATCCATTTCCTTGAGCGTTGCCAAAATGATCTCAGAAACCACGTAACGCATGTACCACTTGTGGTCGGCGGGAACAACGTACCAAGGACAATGTGTCGTTGACGTCGCATTGATCGCACTCTCAAACGCCTCCTGATACTGGTTCCAATACTTGCGCTCATCATAATCGCTGCCGCTAAACTTCCAGTTCTTTTCAGGCTCCTCAATGCGCGACAGAAACCGGCGTGCCTGCTCGTCCTTCGATACGTGCAGGAAAATCTTTACCGTGCGTACGTTATTACGGTACAGATACTCTTCAAAGTTCTTAATGTCCTCATAGCGGTTCACGATCACCTTATCGAGATCAATGCGTCTCGCATTGGCCTGTGACTTGTAGAGTTCCCGCACCTTCCCGATCAGAACATCCTCATAATGGGAACGGTTAAAGATCGCGATCTCACCCTTCGCAGGCGTCTTCGAAGCTACGCGCCACAGATAATCATGAGCCAGTTCCTCCGAGCTCGGTGCCTTGAATGCAACCTCATGCACGCCATGCGGCGAAAGCGCGGACAGTACGGCGCGGATCGTGCCATCTTTTCCGGCAGCGTCCATCGCCTGGAACAGGAAAATCACGCCTTCCTTCTTTTCGGCATAAAGCTTTTCCTGTAGCTTGTCAATTTCCTCGGTGTTCTTTTGCATCTTCGCTTCAGCATCCTTGCGATTCTTGCAAAGACTCGTTTCGTCCGTTGAAGCTTTCGCGATCACAAATTTCTTGGTTCCGTCGAAAACATATTTCTTAAATGCCATGATGATACCTCCCCTTGCCATGTTTTATTCCACGCTTATCGATCTCCTGACGGACGTGCGCCCAGGAACCGCTAAGCATACCACCTGATTAGGATATTATACCACAGTATTGTTTTCGTTTCCACTACAAACCCGAATTCATGTTTTTTCTTTCTTGCAGGTTCCTGCCATTATGATATAATATAGCATCGGACGTAATCTCGTAATGGAAAGGAATACGTGTCATGAAACACTTATTCAATCAGAGTACGGTAGAGTTCTCTTTTGGTTTAGGAAACCAGCTATTCCAATTTGTTTTCATGCTGTATCTAAGAGAAAAACAAGGAAAATCCGTTAAGTTTGATACTTCTTTCTACAAAGCCCACTGGGCTCATGAAGGTTTTCAGGCAAATCTCGTTTTTGATTTTTCCGGTTTTAAGGAAAGCAAAATAAATCATGATTTTCTGTACAAAGTATGCAGAAAGATGAAATTACGGAAACTGGCTAATCGGTTATGGGGTAAT
Organism: uncultured Lachnospiraceae bacterium; assembly: GCA_946414885.1. Classification (GTDB taxonomy): domain Bacteria; phylum Bacillota; class Clostridia; order Lachnospirales; family Lachnospiraceae; genus Acetatifactor. The sequence continues at coordinate 155,434 of CAMKQH010000001.1, read as the reverse complement.
GAAGATAATTTCTCTCATGGATTTAATTACCCTTTTTATAACGGATACTGGCAAAACGCGTCATATTACAATGAGATCAAGGAAATCCTTAAACAATACGAATTAGACTTGACGCCGTACGCAGATAAAACGTTTCTGGACAGAGTAACTGCGCAAAAATCCTTGTTTATGCACATACGCAGAGGCGATTATTTGTCAAATGATAATTACGTAGACTTATGTTCTACGGAATATTATAAGAAAGCCATAGAATTAGCGAAAGAACGTTTTGATGCCGTAAACGTTTTTGTATTCTCTGATGACGTTGAATGGTGCCGTAAATACTTTTCGGAATATGAGAATTTTAATTTTGTAGAATACGAAAATCAAACTGCCATCAGCGATCTCGCGTTAATGTCTTATTGTGATTGCGGAATCATCGCAAACTCCACCTTTAGCTGGTGGGGTGCAATGCTAAATAAAGATAAGCTCGTAATATGTCCTGGAAAGTATTATAACGATACGCCATGGGCGTCCAATTTTGATAATTTATTCCCTTCTTCTTGGATAACCATTGACGTATGATTTCCGCCTCTCGCGTTTTTGCTCAATCTTTTTGCTCAGATGGAAACCTCGATAAAGTTGCCTTCTCGCGCTCAATATGTGTTTCAAGGTCAGCAAGACGCGTAGGCACGGGAACGTGACTCTCCTTGTCGGTCAGCTTCAGTGCGAGGGAACAGGCAGTTTCAAGTGAAATATGATTTCCCACGGAGATAAAGACTGGCCTGACGTCCTTATGAGTTCTCAGCGCCCTCCCGTACACCTCACCCTCGATGACGATATCCGTATAACTTCCGGCTTCATTCTCAGGTTCAACGTAATCGGTTTGCTTATCCACGCGGAAATATGATTTTGCCACACCGAAAGTTGGCTTGTCTAAATAGAATGATGCATGAGTCGCAATGCCCATGTGACGCGGATGAAGATAACCGTTTCCGTCAAAGACATAGATATCGGGCTGCGTTTCAAGCAGCTTTGCCGTCTCGATGACAAGCGGAAGCTCTCTGAAGGCAAGAAATCCCGGCACGTAAGGAACTTCGATCTTGCCGCTGAAATGCTTTTTTTCAATAACTTTGTGAGTGACGACGTCTATCACTACGATGCAGCAGACCGCAAATTCCCCTTCCTCATTCTTCCAATATGCAAGATCTACCCCCGCAGCAGTTTTCAACGCAGATGCGTCAAAACCGTCACAAAGGGAAATCCCCTTCTGCAGCTCATTTTGTCTTGCCGCGTATTCTGCCTCGTCAATCATAAGATTCCCTCCTTCGGTACGCGGGACGTGACTACCGAATCACCGCTTCCATTTCATGCCAGGTTTCGCCGCCCCAGGCAGAGCCGGATTTCCCTAAATCCTGAAATCCAAATTTCTCGGACGTTTTCACTTTATCTTCCCTTTCGAGATCCAGGCCAACTTGAGAACTGCGTGAGTCATTCCGTCAATTGAAATTCCAGCGGCTTTCCTTCCCGGCTGTCGTTGCAAATCCAGACAAGGAATTTTCCTGGTTCACTTTCCCATCTTTCGTTCGCAGTCCAAAAACGCAGCATATCCTCACGGATGACGAAGCTCACTTCCTCTTCTGCCCCGGGATCTAAGGAGATCTTCTTAAAATCTGCCAATTCCCTGACAGGCCGTACGCGGCTACCCGTGACGTCCCTAAGGTAAAGCTGTACGGTCACGCTTCCCTTCTTATCGCCGGTATTTTTCACGGTCACGGAAGCCGTGATCGTCTCCGTCGCCGACATCTCTTGCGCACTCAGCTTCAGATCAGAATATTCAAAAGAAGTATAGGAAAGTCCGTATCCGAAAGGATAGAGCGCTCCATTCTCACAGTCAAGATATCTTGAAGTGAACGGTCCGGGCCCGTTTTCCGGCTTGGGACGTCCCGTGGGATATACGTCATAATGCAAGGGCTCCTGCCCAACGGTATAGGGAAAACTTGCGGACAACCTTCCGGAAGGAGAAACCTTTCCCGTCAGGACGTCAAGAATGCCATGCCCGCCTTCGGTACCCGACAGCCAGCAAATCATCAGCGCATCTGAAAGCTCCCGCACTTCCATCAGTTCAAGGGGTCTCCCAGTAAACACAAGCGTTACGATCTTTTTCCCCGTCTTTTTGATCTCATTTAACAGACGTATCTGCACCGCAGGAAGCTGAATGCTCGTCTTGCTCGCAGCTTCCCCAGTTTGGGCAATGTCTTCTCCGAGACACAGGATCACGGTATCCGCCCACTCTGCCGTGCGAACGGCCTCTGCAAAGAGCTCGTCATTTTTCTCCTGCCAGTGATCCACGTGACGGATCTCTCTCGCAGTCATGGTATCCTGATCCAGCAAGGTACAGCCTTCCGCAAGCCTTACGTTTTCTGCCTCAAGAGCCTCCGAAGCAGCTTCCCACACGGTTACGGTGTTCTCATCCTCTCCCGAAAAAGCCCAGGAACTCTGAAGCTTTTTGGTATTGGCATAGGGACCGATAAAAGCATGCTTTTCTTTTCTAAGCGGCAGCGTTTTTTCCTTGTTTTCAAGAAGCACGAGGCTGGCCGCAACGATCTCCCTTGCCAGGCGCCTGCTTTCTTCAGTTACCGCAGGACCTGCGTCCATCGTAATTCCCCTGTAGGGATTTTCAAAGAGACCCAGGTCATTTTTCATGTTGAGAACCCGCCAAACCGCATTGTCTAGCATCTCCATGGAAACGGCTCCCGTGTTCACCAATTCCTCAAGATGCGCGCTATAGCAGCCGGAACACATGTCAATGTCCACGCCCGCCATCATCCCTTTCAGCGCAGCATCTCTTTGGTTCTCTGCAAATCCATGATTTATCATTTCTCCCACGGCGCCCCAATCGGAGATCAAGACTCCCTGAAAACCAAACTCTTCCCTTAATATCTTTTTCATTAAGAACTGGTTTCCAGTCGCGGGAATGCCGTTTATGCTGTTAAAGGAAGTCATGACCATGGCCGGATTTTTCTTTATGGCTTCGCCGTAGGCCCGAAGATAGTACTCCCTGAGGGTATGCTCTGAAAGCTCGGTGTTGTTATAATCCCTTCCGCCTTCGGCAGCGCCGTAAGCCGCAAAATGCTTGACGCAAGCCGCCATGTGCGAATTGTCTTTTAAATCATCCCCCTGATAGCCCTCAACCATGGCTGAGGCCATGCGCGAATTCAAAAGCTTATCCTCGCCCGTAGATTCCATGATCCTGCCCCATCTCGCATCCCTGCATAGATCCGCCATGGGAGAAAAAGTGGCATGAACGCCGTCGGCAGCTGCCTCCCGCGCCTGCATTTCGGCGCCCTTCTTTACCGCATCTGGATCAAACGTAGCTCCCTGACCCAAGGGACAGGGCAAAACCGTCTTATGTCCATGTATCACGTCAAGCATAAACATGAGAGGAATATGATGAGGATGCTCCCAGACGTACTGCTCCTGAATCTTCCTAAGCCTTTTATTCCCCCATATGCCCAAAGTGCTCCCGGCAAGTCTTTTTACGCTGTCTTTTACCTGGCCTCTTTCAACGCCGGTAATCTCTGCATCCGCCTCATACTCGGAGCCTGAGATCTGTACCAGCTGCATGACCTTTTCTTCCGTTGACATGTCATCTAACAATGCCTTTAATGCCGTCTTATCCATTATTGTTTCCTCCCTACGCTCCATACGCGACAATGCCTAGCGCAGCTGAAATAGCAATCAACATGATCGGCGAGGTTTTCTTCTTCTTTACTCCTCGTAAACCAAAATACAATAAAGCCAAGATCAGGAAAATGATCGGCGCCCTGAAATCCATGGTTTGCTGAAACAAAGGGGAAATGCCATTTTTTATGATCATGTGACAACCCGTAGCCAGAATGATTCCCGCAATGCATGGCTTAAGTCCGCGGAAAATCGCCTGAACGTACTTATTGTCGAGCATCTTCCTCATAAGAACCATGATCAGTAAAATGATAAAAAATGCCGGCAGAACGACGGCAAACGTTGCCAATGCTCCTCCCCAAATTCCCGCTTTGCTGCTTCCCACGTAGGTTGCCATGTTGACCATGATCGGGCCTGGCGTACTCTCGCTTATGGCAACCATATTCATTAACGTATCTTCGTCCAGCCATCCATAGGAAAGAACCACGTCCCTGATCAATGGAATTGCTGCATACGCACCCCCAAAAGAGAATAACCCTACCGTCAAAAACCCAACAAAAAGTTCCAAGTAAATCATCGGCTCTCACCACCCTTCCCGGCTGGCGCGCCTTGAATGAAAAAGATCACTAAACTGACAACTGCCGCAATCAACATAAGAAATACTGATGAGAAACTCCAGGCAAAAATGCAAATCAAAAACATTGCCACGAAGGAGCATGCCATGATGGTGCATGGGACAAATTTCTTTTTCATCTTTATGAACATATTGATCCCTGCATCGAGAATTAGTAATCCTACTGCAATCCTTATTCCCTTAAATGCATTTGCGATCCAAGTAATCTCCAGGAAATTATCCAAAAAAGCGGAAATCAGATAGATGATGAAAAAAGATGGCAATACAACTCCCAAAGTGGCTGCCATGGCACCCCAGATTCCCTTTTGCTTATAGCCAACGTAAGTAGCACAGTTGATCGCTATAGGTCCAGGCGTAGATTCCGCGATCACCGTGACGTCCATCATTTCGTCATGCGTGATCCATTTCTTTTGCTCTACGCAAATATTCTCTATGATTGAAATCATGGCATATCCACCGCCAAAAGTGAACAATCCAATTTTCGCAAACGTAAAAAACAAAGTAAATACCATTAAGCTTTATCCCCTTAAATGATAGTTCAGTGCTAAGCGCAGTCATGCCTTAGAAAGCCAACCCCTCAATGATGCTTGTAATTCCATACATATTGCTTTCCTCCCAATTCGATCTTCGCAGCACGTTCAATGGATTCTGATAATTATGGCATAAATGCCAGTCGGCATTGGGCGAGCCATTTTATCTTAGATCAAGAAGTTGTTTGTATTCATAATACCAATTCTGACTGTCCGGATCGACGTATCTGTTGTTGTACGTGATCCTTCCATATTGATTTTTCTTAAGAATAAATGCCGTTTCATTCAGTCTGTCGCGATGGTAATACTCTTAACCGCGCAAATTCTGAAGATCGTTCCTGCTTATGATAATACGTATCTAATGATTGAATAAAAAGCATTTCTCTGCACCTTTTAAGCTTCGGACGATTACAGATAGGATTTTGTCCTCTTCATGTCCGTTATAAGCTCTGGATTATCTTGTTTCATCAATTCTATGAGTTTCGCCAGGTTGCTGCGATCCTCTTTTATGGCGTTCAGTTCCGCCTGCGTAATTCCGACAAATTGGATAAATCCCAGCTTGCCGTGAACGGTATTCTGCGCCTGCGCCGTAGTGTCATCTACAGTGATCAACGCCGTGATAAGGGATTCCGTGCCAATATGTAACGATGAGCCATTTCCTTGAACAAATTGCTCGGGATCAAAAAACCGCTCAGACTTGTATGTGTATCTGGCCAAATTGGACAACATGTCTATCGCCCACAAACAATCCTCGGCTTTGTCCTCCTTCAGTTTGATCGTCATTTCATATCCCCAGCGACTGTACTCCCCGCCGAATGCTTCTTCATCCGTATAGAGCTCCGACATCCCAAATGTCACCAGATGATAATATCCTTTTGCATTCTCATAAATTGAGCAGCCGTCAAGATATTCGTCTCCGCCGAACATTGCCCTGGAAACCATATTCGTCGCATAATGCTTTGGTTCCTGCCCTGGATATAAGCGGCCAAACTCACCCTCAATGGCATCCCAGCCCGGCGCCCAATCATGCTCTTCATTCATTCTTTTTACGTACTCTTCCTTAGTCACGTCTACACCTCCTAACTTCACGTCAAACCAATGGCTACTCGCTTAGAATCCTCTCTTATTCTCTTGATTTTCTAAATTATTTCTAAGATATGTGGCGAATCTTGCCGATTCGTCATGATCCGCTTTACGTATAAGCGGGATGTCATCGTACGTTATTGTCCTAATTTGTATGTTATTCATTTCCGACTAATCCTCTAATTGCAAAATACAGTTATAACGGACGGACTTGCCGTCCGGATACTCTACAATCGTCATTTCATCACGGAATCCGCAGCTGCGGTAAAAACCTATCGCGTCATCGTCCGTCTGCGCTTTCATGCATTTGAATCTCTCCTGCTCCATCACCTGGAGTATCATGCGTCTGCCAATGCCCCGCTTCCGAAAATGATCTGAAACCGCAATTCCCATGATTTCTGCTTCCTCACATGACGTTTGCAAGACCAGTATTCCGATCCGGACGCCATTCTCCGTGCATACGTAAATCATTACTGATGCATCAGACTCATAGCTTTTCATTCGATTCTTGAATGCATCATACGTCGGCTGATACATGCAAGAAGCATAGATGGAAAAGGCTTCTTGGGACTGTAACCAGTCCTTGTCATTGCATAATGCTACGTCCATTTTATCTCTCCCCAAAGTCGCATCATCCCTCAATAAAGTTGTTCCCACTGAATCAAATCTGAACGGCCTTTATTCCGAAAGAAAGCCAAAATTGCTCTCAATACTTGAAAGCATCATACGCCGGTTTATGCGTATACTTGCGGTTCCGCTCCCAACCTTTTGAATTACGTGTTCTGCTTGATATTCAAAATGATGACTGCAGCCAGTACCATAACGATTCCCATCCCCGAGAGAATCGTTAACGTCTCGGAAAAGCATAGGATCCCGACCAGCGTTGCCACAACGGGTTCTATGGTTGCTATGATTCCAGCTTTGCTGGCTTCCACGCTGCGAAGGCCGAGCGTATACGCCAGGAACGGGATCACTGCCGTTACCAGTGCCGTCAGGCTACAGAAAAATATCAGTCCAGTAAGATCATCCGCTTTTTCAAACTTTGATAACATGTCCATCGGCTTGCAGATCACCCAGGATCCCATGGCTGCGATCAGGAAAGTATACGTCGTAACCACGTACGGGGAATACTTCCGCAGCGCCACCGTCCCCAATATGCTGTATAATCCATATCCTATACCGGAACCAAGACCCAGAAGCAGCCCCGTAAACGTTATCCCCTCTCCGGAAATTCCCGATACCAGCACGCATCCTCCAAACGCAAGTAACAGCGCCATCACCTTCCTGCCATTCATTTTTTCATGAAAGAACAGTGCAGACATTAACGTGATCCAGATCGGTGAGGTATATAAAAGGATCGCCGCGGTAGATAAGGGCATGATCGTGATCGCCGCAAAATAACATACCGTAAAAAACAGAATGCTTCCTAAACCAAGTCCGAGAAACAGGGGAACGTCCCGCAACGATATCCGAAATCCGGACCGATCCCTGATCAGCAAGAGCAGGCTAAAAATCAATGCTGCCAGCGTGACCCTGATGGACACAATCTGGATCGAGTCAAACCCAAACGAGGTAAGTCTTCTGACAAAGATCCCCATACTGCCCCAGAAACACGCTGCAATTATGATCAATATGAAATTCAGTTTTTTCGTTTCAGATTTGTTCTTTGTTATTCGCATAAAACAGTGTTCGTCATCCTAGTTAAAACTTTTTATCAGAAAACAATCCGTCGACTTTTCGTCCTTGCCCTCTTTAATTCAAAGATTATGCGTAATCAAATTATAATATTGATTCTATGATATTTGCGGTCTCGCCTACTAAGTCATTGCAGTTTTTCCCTTGCAGTCGTCTTTTCATGATCAAGCTGGCACATTTATCATCGCCGTTTTGTTCCAGGAAACGCTTTTCAAATTCTTCTGCGGCTTCCGGCTTTATCATTTCCAATAGCTTTTTTCCTGCCAGGAATCCTCCGCATTTTCCTCCTTCAGATCTTGGCGCCGGGGCGATCCGCGCCGCTTCTTCCGCTGACATGCCCATCTTATCAGCAAATGCCTTAAACAGACTGGCTGAGCAATTGCTTCCATTCCGATGATTTAATCTTGCGTTCTCCTCGTATCCCATGTTTTTTCCTTTCTTTTGACCTGTTCTGCCAAAACCGCGATGATCACGGCATCTTCTTTATTACCATGTTTATCCTATCCCATGATTCGTCCTTAAATTGAAATGCACGCTCCTGCGTTTTTCTTACCATAAAGCCTACTCCTTCATAGCATTTCCTAGCCCTTGCGTTTTCGGAAAAGACCATCAACTGTACGGCATCCGCCTTCGTGACGTCAAATGCATAACGCACCGCCTGCTTTAACATTTCCTTTCCCAATCCAATTCCACGTCTGGCGGGATCTACCATCACAAATTTGAACATGCCCTCCTTCGTTTCAGCGTTTAACGAGTAACAAAAGAATCCCATGACAACTCCGTTCTCATCCACTGCCACAAAGGGATGATCTCCATTTCTCATGGAAATGTCTTTCAAAAATTCATCAAAGCTTTGCTTTTGAAGTGGAAACCGCGTCCTATTTGCGCACCACATGGCATGCGTTCTCTCGTCCGTGATCCAATTCTTAATGCCCTCAAAATCGCTTTCTCCGTAGTCTCTTATGATCACTTGCGTACCTCCCGCTGCCTGTCGTAAAATCTCGTCATAGGACTCAGCGCGGATCACGCGAAAGTTCTTTTCTATCTCCTTTGTCCACAGATCAATCTCGCCTTCAATGTCAGACGTTTTCGGAAGAATAAATCCCCAAGTGGAACAGCCCGTCTTTTTTAATTCCGGAAGAAAGTAGGAAAATCCCCAGTCAACGTCTTCCTTCACGTCCTCAAATCCGTTTCTCGCGTCAACAATGAAGAGACTCCCCTTGTGTTCCCTAAGCATCTCCAGCGAGGCAATGACTGGATTCCGGTAATCATCAAAATGAGCTTCCTTTTTCCACACGTGAAAGACCACGTTATCCTTTTCAACGTATTCACATTTGGCAAAATCACTCTCAAACATATTTCATTTCCCTTTCTTCGCCATAATATGCTAGCCTGTACTTTTTCACAAAATAATCTCCCTGATCAAATCCCTCCCTAAAGTATATCAAAAACGGAAACTCTGGTCAATTTGATTGTCTGATTGGCATAAGCAAAAAGATCCCGGTACGATAAAAGTACCGGGATCTCAAATGCCACTGTTTTTCAATTATTATAATCGTTTTAAGCAGGAATGCTTTTCATCTATCGCAAATCCATTGTTTCTGTAAAAATTCAATGTGCTTTCCTTATTGGAACCCGTCTCCAGGGACACTTTGTAGCAGCCTTTTTCCCTTGCAATTTCTGAGGCCCGTTCCAAAAGTGCTGATGCATAACCCCTGTTTCTGTAATCAGCATGCGTCACCACGTTCTCTATGACGGCAAAGGGGCGAACGTTATGCGTCAGGCTTTCAATGATTGCCATTTGCACGGAAGAGACTGCTTTTCCATCCTCTACGGCGACAAGCAAATACATGTTGTCATCTTTTTCAAACTTATTCAGCAAGTCCTGCCACTCTTGCATGTTTTGTTCTTCCCTGGGAGGATAATGCGTTAAAAAATCAAAATATAACGTTTTCAAATCATCTGCGTCCGACCCCGTTGCTTTTCTAATGATCATCTGTTTGCTCCTTTGTTTTATTGTTATGATCTGAGATCAAGACAATCCCCAAAATTCCCGTTCATTGGTGATCTCTTTACACTCTCTCACCTTCTTATAATCATATCCCGGAGGAATCAGACATACGTAAGAATCGCCAACGCGCCTCCTGCTTTCCAAACTAAATCCATACGTCGTATGTCTTGCGAACCAATATAGATTCTTCGCCCAATAACACTTAAGATACTCTCTTCCCTCAGAGGATCCGTACCACGTATCCTCAAAGCCCGGAAGAACGCATATTTCAAAGTCACCTCCGGAGCAAATGCATTCGCGCATCTCAAACAAAGAAAGCTGGGTACCTTCTTTCGTGATAGCGTACTCCGTCATGTCACTGTCGATCATGGCCCATTTTTGATTCTCCGGAAGCCAAACGTGATTTACCACGTGACAATCCCCGTCATTTTTGTCTTCGGGAAGGCAAGTAATAAACGCATTTTTGATCCCGACGGCCAAAAGCAGCTCGCTTAGCATGATGGAATGCCACCTGCAGTTGAAACCCGTTGGCGTCTTTTTTGCGTATTCATACAATGTTATGGCATTTAGCTTACTGATCCATTTTTTCTGGTTGTCATGCGGAACGTGTTTTGCAACAAATTGCGCGAGCTTTATCGCTTTTTCCCAGGTCGTTAGTGGCGACTTTTCGATCAAGTCAAGATCGAGCCCCGCTTTTTCTTTATAGTACTTCCTGATAACGTCTTTACGCCTCTTGTCAGGCTTCACCATATATTTTATGCCAGTGTTGTCATCCTTGTAGGGCGTTGCCTCCCGAAGGATCCTGGCATAATCCTCGAATGTTTTATTGTTTATTTCCATACGTTCATCTCCACACCTTCATCAAACTTCCTTGTGATCCGTCATTCCTCTAAGCCCAAGTTTACTCAGGCAGTCTGTCGCAGAAAGTCAAAAGCTGGCTGGTCACCATCTCTTCCTTTTTCAGGGGCTGGAAGATGCCTTGGTCATACATTTCATCCAAGACCATGAGCGCCTCCATGGGACCAATGAAGCCAGTGGTATGGAAAAACACGACGTAATCCTGCATTTGCGACGGATATCTCTTAGCCTCTTCCATGGCCTGCTCTAAGGCAAAACCGGAGAATTCCTTCTTGATCTCTTCGTCGAGCTCGGGGATTTTTGCAAAAAACTCCGCCGCCTTTTCCTTCACGATCATCACGTTCACCTTGCCATCTGCCGTGACATATTCACGTTCGCGAAGTCGCTTCACCTTTTCCTGATTTGCCGTATCATCCTTGATGGTGCCGCAGATCCACTCATACAGGAAATCATAATCCTCGTTTCGATTGTTTTCCCAGGCTCCCTTCCGGCTACAGAATCTCGTATCGATGGACCAGGAATATACGCCTTCGTATTTTTCGGATTCTCTGGTCATGCAGCCACAGGCGAAGTAATCTTTCCCAGTCCCCTTATGCTTCATTTCATATTCAGGATCCTCGGCTTCCTGTTTTAATTCCACCTGCGCAAAATATGCGCCGCCGCCAAGCGTTTTGATCCAATACTTCCCGAGGTCCTTTTGTATCGGGATCTGGCACTTATTCATGATCGCATAAAAGATCACTGCTGCCTCAAATAACTCCCTGTTACCGCTGGGAATATAGACGTCCTGCACGTCAGCAATAGCCGCCCGGACCTTCGGTACGTACTTTTTTAACAGCTCCTGAACGACCTGAAGCCGCACTTCCCAGTCCCTGTCTATTTGTTCCAAGGAATATTTTCTCGGTGAAAAACACACGTAAGTAGTATAGCGGTCGCCACTTGTTCTTACCAAAAATCCATTGTTTTCCAAGAGCGCGATCTTGTCCTCAAGAAAGACCGGCGTAATCCCAAGCTCCTGCGCAATCTCTTCCTTTGTGCGCGGCGTCTCATATACACTGTAAGCAATGTTCAGATTGATGGGATCCGACAAGTATTTCTCCGGTCCACCGTCAGGATCCGGCCGTCCATTATGTCCAAATTCAGTTGCCTCAATGGGAGATATTCCCAACGTTCCTATTTTTCTTTCCATTCCAAAGCCCTCCTTCAAGTCATTTCTTGCCTTGTTTAGGTGCCATTTTACGGTACCCTCGGAAAGGCCCATCTCGCCGGCAATGGCTGCAATGGACTTTCCCTCGTAGTAGAAGGAGAAGACAATTTTTCTGCGGCTCTTTGAAAGATATGCAATTTCCCTGCGAAGTCTCGCAAGCTCTTCCTCCGCCTCGCCAAGATCATATTCGTCGTAATAAGGCAGCTCCATTCCATTCAAGGAAATACCTTGTTTCTTCTTTGTTGAAACGTGCCTGGCAAAAACATTAGAACAAATGCGCCACACGTAACCGTCCGTATTGGAGATTGCTTCCGCGCCAAGAAGGGAAAGGTAAACCTCCTTCACCATCTCCGCGCAAAGCTCCTGCGCCTCATCATCCGAATATGCTTTCTTCACCGCAAATCCGTAGATCTTATGGAAGTATGGCTCCATCATATGATCTACCAGCTGTTTTTCCATCTTCTCCTCCAAGTTCGAAAGAATCTTTCTTTTCAGGCCCTTATGACTATATAGTGAGGATTAAATCCCAAAGGTTGGTAATTCTAAAAAAATTTTTTCACCCCTTGAATCCGGAATCTGAGATCGGTTCATCTTCGCATAATAGATGCGCCACTTCCCCGATCGCACGTACGCGGAACCAGGCAACGCCCGGATCTCGTTCTTCCGTCTGAATGACGGTCAATCCAGTGGGTGCACAGAAGAATCCGTGCCATAAAAGGGGCGCTGAAATTCCCGTCAAATGTGCCACCACGCTAAGCGTCGCGATCATGTGACAAAAGATCACGATCGTCACTTCGCGCGGTCCCTCCGCGCCCCAATCGGTCCGATATACGTGGCCCTCCCGATGATAACCATACTCCTCGAGAAGGGAATCAAACCCCTCCGTGATCACCCGATATCCATCCTTGCAGGAAGGATTGTCGTAGTAGTGGGAATTCTGCCAGGTATCAGCCGCAAACAGAGTCTCATCCTTCGTCCAGTCGGCGGGATAAAAATCCCAGGCATGACGCACGTAACCCAAGCGTTCATTAAAGGTGCGTCCCGTGTATTCTTCGATCCACGGAAGAACCGTCGCTTCCTTTCCAAGTGGTGAAAGACAGGCGTTACAAGTCTGCTGAGCCCTGCCGAGCGGCGATACGTAGTAGGCCGACACTTGTGGATCGATCTTACTGATCCACTTGGCAAGACACACCGCCTCACGCTCCCCTTTTTCGGTCAGCGAATCCTTTGAATAATCAGGTTCTCCGTGACGGATCATAATGATTTTCATTTGTCTATGTTCCTTTCTGTATTCGATGGCTTCATCAATGCAATGTTTTAAGAATTATTATCAATTCTTCCTCGAACTTAGAATCAGGCATAATTCGCCGCTCGCAATGGTTCATCCCACGTAACCTTTCCATCGTGCTCTGCTGCAAGCCCATCAATCACATCCTTAAAAGTCCCGCTTTCCAAGAATTCCTTTTCCCTTTTCTTTGACCGCCGTCCCTTGGCTTGATATAGCTCCTTTACAAAGCAGGCGTCGTATGATACTGCGTAGTCTTCCTCGTCGCGATGCGGGAAAAAAGTAACTGACGCTTCGTAAGTAATCATTCCGGCATTAGAATCGGAAATCAGGGCAACCAGCGCAGCCCTGCGCCGTATTCCGTTATACGTGCAATCCGCGGCAAAGTATTGTTCATAAACATTGATTGTAGCCATGTCTAATCCCCCTTTATACAATTCAACTAACAAAAAAATTATATCAAAGTTAGGAACAAGGGTCAACAAACAGCCCCCCTTTCCATACAATAAAAAATCGACCGGCACTGCGTCTTTGCCGGTCGATTTCTAATGATATAGCTACGCCATCACGTTATACGTAATACGTGATTTAGGTGTAAATTCCGTTCCAATAACGTTCGAAGATGATTTCCCCCGTCTTTGCATCCACGTCTACCGTGCTATATCTGTTGATTGTAAAGCGGTAGTAAAGGGTACCCGTTGAATCAACTGCGAGAAGGTAGGTGCCCGTTATTTCGTCCGCGCTCTGTCTGACCTTATCAGATTGCGAAGCCCTCTCATAGACTTTCTCAAAAATGTCTTCTGCCGGGATCAGACCGTTCTTGCTGAATTCGGTCCGCCTGAACTTGGAATAATCAATGCTCCAGGCATTGCTTTTTGTTTCATCATCATACCAGCAGGTCATGTCAGCGGAATCATAAGTAACACCGTCATTCATCATCTTGCCAAAGAAGCGGAATTCGCCCTTCTGCTCTGCTTCGCCTATGCCGGTCACGTACACGTCATCATGAAGATCCTTATCAGCTTTTTCAAGCTGTGAGATCATGTGATCCTTAAATTTCTCATTCCGGCCGCCGTCATCAAACATCCCTTCCTGATAATACGTGTGCTCACCGATCTTGATCAATACTACTGCCTGAAAAGCTCCTACCGTCGCTTCGTTCTCATCCTTAGCAGCCGCCGTTTCCTCCAATGCCGGGGTTTCGGTTACTTTAGAAGTCGTCACGATCTCTGATTCTGTTTTAATCTCAGAACCCTTGGATTCTGAGCTCGTTGGCCCTGGTTTCCCGCAGGCAGTAGCGCCCGTCAGAACAAGCGCTGCAAGAAATAAAGTGAATGACGTCTTTGTTTTGATTTTCATGGAAGTCTCCTTTCAAGTTGCGCTTCTTGTCATATATAGTTACAGGACGTGAAATCCTTCTCTGAAACTATAGACGGTTTTTGCAACGAAAAGTTTCATCCATTTATAACGAATAAAAAGAATAATACATGATCAGGCAATCATCTAGTATGACGTACTCCCTCCAGGTACCGCCCCATTCTTCCCCCTCACTGGTGTAGGTGGTGACAATCTGTATGCCAGACGGCGTATCGTAAAGACTCCACTTCACTTGATGGCCGTATATGGTTCCCGTTCCTTCTTTTGCCAGCTTTCGTCCATTCAAAAGATCTTTTCCGTCTGCCGTTTTCTTCATTTTCTCTCCTCATGACACCACAGTCATCATTTTTTTGCTTTTTCCCGTTTTCAATCCCCCTCATATCTTTATGGCATAGAGGTTTTTCATTCCTGATTTCTACCTCCATGGATGTTTGTTTCTTGAGCTCATAAATCTTCCCCTTTTATATCGATACGGGATTCGCAGGGCTGCGCCCTCGCTCATCTCATTATAATGCGGAAGATGGGGTGAGGCGGATTAAGAAAAAGGTCCGGGGGACCTTTTTCCCGCCGAACCGACCGACGAAGGCGCCCCGCGCCGAGGAGACCTTGAACCCTGGGTTCAAGGGACTCCTCGGCGCAAAATAAAAGGGTTAAGCCTAAAGGCTTAGCCCTTTTGTTTTCCTGCGGAAGATGGGACTTGCTTACCCAGGCCTTATACAATAAGGCTCGAAGAGATGTTGACTAACACTCTGACTATACTTTCAAATACGGTTAAGCTCTTTTCACTTTTCGAGCCTTTTCTTGCCATGAGTAATGTACAAGTGTTATAATATTTTGTAGAATATTAAATTTCTTTCGGAGGTTAAGATGCCTGCTATATTTGATAATGCAATATCCAAATATGCAAAACTTCACAGTATTTCTTTGTATGAAATTTCAAGGTTTCTTGGAACGGATATCGTTTTGAAAAACGAAAATGATTATATTGCATTACTTAAAAAGTACAGAGTTGACACTATCTTTTACTCATATACCGAAATAGTGGACAGTGACGAAGATGACACCGAAATTGATTATGAAGAGATACAATACCAACTGGAGAAAGATTACAAATTCCTTCCTGTTTTTTCGGATATGCTCTCTTCTGACGAATATATAACTAAACTTGACGGAATCATAGAAAAACATCTAAATGTAGTCGAAGTTCCAACATATAAAGAAACCATTATAGAATATTCTTTTTTCCTCAATTCAGTCGGATACTCATATAGATACATCCAAACAGAGGGTTCTAAAGGAGATGGCTCGTCTTCATGGGGCCGAGCATCTAAACTATGCCACGACTGTGAAGCAGATATTCTCAACTGGGGGAAAGAATTTGCACGATCTGTATATACAGAGAAAGAAGAATTAACTAACGAACTTCGAAAAGACAAAGAATTTATAAAATGCAAAACCAAAGATTCCCGCACCATGTACCTAGAAAAGATTGTTAATTTGCGGTATCCACACTTGAAAGCTATAATGACTCATCCTAATTCATTTAAGAAAATTCCAGATTTTTATTTTTCTTTTGACAAGAGCAGAAGGTCATTCTATGCCGCAGAAATATATGCAAGTATAATTAATTCCAGTCAGTGAAAGTCACATTTCTCGCATAAACTCTAATCCTTCAACAGATTTCTCTTGCGCATAAGAAGAGAGTGTGCTATATTCTGTTTAAGGGGAAAGCCACAGAGGCGGCTACCCTTTATAGTGTCAAGCTAAGTATTACTACCTAGCCGTCAACTACTGCGAATAGTTGGCGGCTATTTTTCTTTTCCCTTAACGATTGCATAAATCAATCCGATAAGGGCTACAATGAATATTCCAATCTGAATTAAATCAGCATATGTAACATACATTGGCATCGCCCTCCTTTCCATTTCAGTCCGGAGGGTGATCTCCTCCGGTGATGGAGGGTAGCCGCCTTGCTCTATGACTTTCCTTATCTTCGAATCTAACATAGCAAGTTGTACAAAGTCAACTTGGCAAAATCACGGTTTTTTCTCTGGAAATGTCATCTTAGAATCACGCAATCATTTTTAATATAAGCATTTGTAGGATGTCAATGGAATTGTAATGAGAACGGGATTCGCAGGGCTGCGCCCTTGCTCATCTCGCAATATTCGCCGAATAAAGAAGCTCACGCTTCTTTATTTACGCCCAAAACAAAAAACGCATTCCTCTGTGCAAGCACAGGAATGCGTTTCTCATTTTGGGCAAGCAAAAAGCAGAGCTTTTTGCTCTGCTCATTATAATGCGGAAGATGGGACTTGAACCCACACGGTGTAACCACCACAAGATCCTTAGTCTTGCTCGTCTGCCAGTTCCGACACTTCCGCTCAGCGCACCGCGCAAATAGTATATTATCATCTTAGGTGCCGAATGTCAACACCTAAAACAACTTTTTTTGAAGCTTTTTTTGTTAGAACTCAAATGCCTTCAAAAGCCCTTCCAAACCGCCTTCTTTGTAGATTTTCTTGTAGTAGTTTACTTCGTCGGCAATCATCTCGTCAATGACGCGCATTCCAAGGAGTTCCACGGGTGCCTGGTCATCCGTCATCACGTGGTAATTTGCGTCTGCAACACCCGTGGAAGACGTGGGCATGACCTTTGTATAGGGAATTAATTGCTCTGCCACGACCTGCATCATATACTGCAGTTCGGCGTTGTCTTCCTTCCCGACGTTACGGGCCATAACGTCAAGCATTTCCGGATTCTCGGAAGCAAAAAACTCGCGGTTGGAAGTTCCCCGTACGTTCACCTGGTAGCAGTTTGGGAAAACGGTACTGATGGTCTGGGAAAGATAATGGGTAATGCCCTCATCATCGTTCTGTCCGCGCATGTTCATGTTAACCACCATTACGCCGCCGGGATTCAGATGATCCTTCACAAGCGCGAAAAACTCCACGGAAGACATTTGAAAGGGAATGGTGATGTCCTGATAAGCATCGACCATGATCACGTCGTATTTGCGGTCTACGGCGTTCAGGAAGGCCCTTCCGTCATAGGTATGGACCGGAATCTCTTCCGACAGGTGAAAGTACTCTCTCGCCAGCTTCGTGATGTCCTCGTCGATCTCCACGCCCTCCACGCTGATGCCGTCGAAGAAACAATTGCACTGCGTCGCGTAGGTGCCGGTTCCCATGCCAAGGATCAGCATGTCCATGCTCTCCCTCTCCATGATCCCCGCCATGTAAGGCGCTGCCATGGCATAATCGTAATACATGCCCGTCAACTTTCCGTCCTTCTCATATACGGACTGTACGCCAAAAAGAACGTTGGTGGACAGATAGGTTCTCTTTTCGTCCTCCCGGACCTGAAGGTAATTATATACAGATTCGCCCTCATAGGTCAGATTGGACTCCCAAAAGGCGAAGCTGTCGGACTTCCCGGTAAAACATGCAACAATAAAGACAATGACCCCTGCGGTCACTTTCACCGCATTCTTTTTGTCCGCCTTCTTTCCTTCTGCCGCATCTTTTTCCTCTGACTCTTTTCCTTCTCCTGTGCCTGGTTCCTTACCACTCACGAAATACAACACCGAAAGTGCCAGCAGGATTCCTGCAAAGATCAGGAAGGTGATGGACGTTCCAACGGCCGGAATGGTCAAAAAGGTGGGGACAAAGGTTCCGATGATGCTTCCAATGGTGTTGAACGCATTCAGCGTACCAACGGTCTTTCCACTGTCGCCGAGATCGTCGATGGTAAACTTCACCAGTGACGGCGTCACGGTTCCAAGAAGAAACAGCGGGAACACAAAGACCACCATGCAGGCGGCGAAGGCGGCCCAAATCAGGAACATGTGGTTGACCGAAAAAATCATCACGGCAGAGATGCCAATAATGATATATTTCCCGAGCACGGGGATCAACGCGATCCAAATGGCCGCCAGAATGATCCGCCCGTAGAGTCTGTCAGGATCCGGACGCTTATCCGCAGCGCGTCCTCCGTAAATGTTACCCAGCGCCATGGCGATCATGATCGTACCTATGATGATCGTCCAGACAATCTGTGAGGAACTAAAATAGGGGGCAAGCAACCTGCTTGCCCCTAATTCCACCGCCATGACCGACATGCCGGCGAAGAACTCCGTCAAATACAAATAAGTCTTATTTCCTAAAATCTTTCTTTTTCCACTGCGCATGATACGTCGTACACTCCTGCCTACTGTGTTAAGCCTGCTTGTTCCCATAGTCCGCGCGGCCTGCCGCATCCCTGAATTCTATCTTACGATGATGGTCACGTCCAGATGGATGTTCGGAAGCGGAATCCGGTATTTCTCAGATAATGCCGGTCCGCAGCTTGCGGAACCTATGCCCGTCATGGCAGCGTCGATGCAAACGACCGTACTGCCACTCTTCTCCAGCTCGTAATTATGGCGCTTTTGCGCTAATTCTTCCTGGGCATACTCGGACACGTTAAAGGAGAAAGGTCTGGCGCCCTCGAAACGAATTCGGTTTTCCTTGCCCTTTAATTCCAGATATTTGCAGCCATAATGAGATCCGTTCTCCTGAGGCTTTACGTAGTCAACGTGCATCTCGGAAACCCTTGCGTTAAAAAGTCCCAGCCAGGAAGCCCTGCGCTTGTCGATATAGCTCTCTTCCGGTCCAAAGCCATAGTATCTTACGCGCTCAAATTCTTTATTCACAAAGAGTCTAAGACCAAATCTGGGAAGGAAGGTCACTTTGTTGCTGACCTCGCCGTCGGTGATGATCCGAAGCGATCCATCCTTGCCAAAGAGCATCTCAGTCTCTGCCCTTGCGAAGGGCTGATACATGCTCCAGCCAAAGGAGTGCTTGATATTGATGGCCACCTCGCCGTCTCTCTTCTCTGCGTTGATCTCGTATACCTTCGTCACGTAATCATGAAGATGCGCGCGATACCACTCATCCTTCAGATTGTCATTGTCCGTAGGCGCACGGAAGAAATTATGCTGAATGGGACGATCCAGCAATTCCCTTCCCTGCCATTTGATCGAGGATATCTCACCCGTTCTGCGGTTCATGACATATTCCACGTCCGCCGCAGTGATCACGTAGGTCAGTGCCGTCTCTTCCAGTTCCAGTTCGGAGGTGATGGGCTTTCTCTTCTCGTGAGGCTCAAGTTCCGAAAGGATCAGCTGGTCAAAGCAAACTTCGTGACCCTTCTTGCACCACAGGGTGTCTGCCTTTGCCGTGAAGAGGAAACGGATCGCGAGTTCCTTTCCGCAAAGGAGCTTCAGTTCGGGGATCACAACCTTCTGCTGACCCATGGGCAAAATGGAATAATCAAATTTACCTTCTGCAATCTTTCTGCCATGATCCGTGATCTCGTAGCTTGCGTCATACAGATCCCCTGCGTCTTCGAACGCAAGGAAGCTCTTTAAGATCACTTCACCGGCCTGTTCTCCTAAGGAAACCCTGACGGGACGATATACCTGCTTGGCCTCCTTTAATCCGGGGTGTGGCGTTCTGTCAGGCGCCACAAGACCATCCAGGCAGCTGTTGCCGTCATGATGTCTTTCCTTCGGTCCAAAATCACCGCCATAGCCATACATGACGCGTCCGTCCTCGGTCTTTCCGAGAATGACGGAATGGTCACACCATTCCCAGATAAATCCGCCGGCGTATCGCTCGTTGGAATAAAATACCTTACGGTAATTCTCTAAGTCTCCGGGGCCATTACCCATTGCATGGCAGTACTCACAAAGTACGTAAGGCCTCGTTTCGTTTCTCTCCATGACGAAGCGCTTTACCTCCTGAACGGAAGGGAACATCTTGGATACCACGTCCAGAATGGCCGTAGGCGTTTCATCCAAGGCATGCGTGCTCTCATAGTGAAGGAGCCTGGTCTTATCTAATTTCTTTACCAGCTTCGCGGCATTCAGCAGATTCTCGCCCCAGCCGCTCTCATTTCCCAGGGACCACGTGATAATGCTGGGACGGTTATAATGCTGGGTCACCAAACGCTCGGATCTGTCCGCGATGGCATCCCTAAACTGGGGATCAATGGCGATCAGCGCCATGCCGCCGTTTCCTTCCTTCCTGGTCCAGCGAATGTTCTGGAATACCTCCGCGCAGCCATGGCATTCGAAATCAGCCTCTGCTATCACGTAGAAGCCATATTCGTCGCAAAGCTTATAGAACAAAGGTGCATTGGGATAATGGGAACTTCTGATGGCATTAATGTTATGCTGTTTCATCAGTTCCAGATCCTTGCGCATCTGCTTTTCAGAAGCATAATATCCCGTGTCAGGGTATGAGTCATGGCGGTTAACGCCGCGGAACTTAATGGGGGAACCATTCATCTTGATCACGCCGCCCACGACTTCAATGGTGCGGAAACCAACCTTCTCCGCAAAAACTTCCCCTTCCGAAACTATGATCAGGCGATACAGTACAGGCTTTTCGGGCGTCCACGGAACGATGCGTTCCAGATTGGTTTCAAACTGCTCTCCGTCCTTCACCTTCCCCTTTAGGAGGATCTTACCGCTGGGAGCCTGGAGCGTGAAGGTCGCATTGGCACCCTTGACGGATAAACCGAAGTTGCCCTTGGCGCCAGCCAGAACATGGTAATCCGTAAGACGCTTAGCCGGTCTGGATACCATGTAAACGTCCCGGAAAATACCGGAAAGACGGAACTTATCCTGATCTTCCAGATACGTGCCGTCGCACCACTTCAACACGGCACAGATAATGCTATTTCTCCCCTTTTTCAGATAAGGGGTCACGTTAAACTCAGAAAACGAATGGGAAACCTGCGTGTAACCTGCCAACTTCCCGTTGATAAACAGATAGAGGCAACTGTCAACGCCCTCAAACGTAAGGATCCTGTCCATGCCGTCCGGCACGTAGGAATAGCTTCTCTGATAGATGCCTACGGGATCCTCGTCCGGCACAAACGGCGGATCAAACGGAATCGGATAACTGATGCTCGTGTACTGGGGTACGTCGTAACCAAAGAGCTGCCAGTTGGAGGGCACGGGAATCTTGTCCGTAAACTTTATTTTGGTAAAATCATCCTCAAGGTCGATCACACTGTCATAGTAACGGAAATTCCAAGTACCGTTCAGCATCTCAACCCGGGTTGAGGTATCCTTATTGCCGAAGGGATCCTGTCCCTCGGCCACCTTTTTCTCATCGAAGGGTACAAACCAGGCATGACTGGGCAAGGTGCCTACGTGAAGCACGGAAGGATCTTCATGGTAGATCATCTTGCTCTTTGGACTGCCTTCATTTGAAATCAACGATAAATTCATATTGAATCCCTTTCCATCCAATTGTACGTGAAAGCGCATGCGCTCCTTCGTAAAATCGCAGCTTTCTTTGTCAGTTCCACAGACCTGAGACAAAGGTCATCAATGCGATCCAGGTATATACGGAATAATAAATCCCGCATTCGTCGGTGCCCTTTTTCAAAAGCTCCTCTGCTTCTTTCCTGGTGTAGAAGCAAAATCCTCCGATGCATTCTCCTCCAACATTTCCTTCCCTGGTAACCGAAGGCATTTCCTCACGGTAAAGGGTCATCTGCACCATGGCGTTGCTCTCGTCCGTTATGCCGGGAGAGCTAAATAAAAACGGATTGACGAGCTTGATCTCGTCACCTTCCTGAAACTCAATTCCCGTCTCCTCGGAGAGTTCACGGATCGCCGTGACGTACAACGGGTTCTCTTCCTCCAGATCCTCAGGATCGATGAGTCCCGCGGGCACGCCCAATAGGAATTGACCAGTGGGAAAACGCATCTCTCGAAGAAGCATCAGAAGCGGTTCCCTGTCCTTGCATTTCAGGATCACGACGCAGCCAACGGCATCCGGCTGCATGGCCTTGAATTCCTGATCACGCTTCAGCGCCACCAAATCCTCCGTCGCATGGCGGGAGGTCACAAAATAATGACGCCCCGGGTAAAAATGAAAGTCATACGTGCGAAGGAATCTCTTATCCAAAAGCACGTCCACGTTCTCTTTTTTGAGTATGGGCTTGTTAACTGACGTGACCAGCTGGTCTCCCTTGTATGTAAGCTCCATGTCAATCTCAGGAGTCCCGGCGATCAGCTCCTTTAGGAACAGGCGATCACCCTCCCAAAGATTGAGCTCCGGGATCTCATCAAAGCTCACCCAACGAAGTTCGCCCTCGCTGCAGGCCTTATCAATCTCACCCTTGAATCCCGTTGCAGTATAGAGATAAGTGATCTCATCCTCCCAGGGATCCAGCCAGAAAACGATCTTGCCGCGATAGGCGTATTCCGTGAGTTCCAGTCCCGTCTCCTCGCGCACCTCGCGAAGAAGACATTGCTCCGGGGTCTCCCCCGCCTCAAGCTTTCCGCCCACGCCGATCCACTTTCCCGCATTTGGGTCCTGTTCTTTTTTATTCCGGTAAAGCATTAGGTACTTACCGTCCTGCTCTAGGTAACAAAGCGTTGATTCAATCATGTTCTAACTCCGGTCCTTACAGTTTATCAACGGTCAGGAATGGCGTAAAATCCTCCGTATCGGATCCAATCTTTCCGCCAAACGCCTTAAGGAAAGCGTCCATCACCTTCCGCACCGTCTCCGCATCCGTCGACTCATAATCGCAGGAAATGACTTGCTTTACGCGAAGGTCATTTAACGTCTTCTCGTCTTCCTTCTCAAGACTGTCGCGAATGTCCTCAAAAGTGATCACTCCGTCCTTGGTTGTGATTTCCAGGACACATTCATCCTCCCAGACCTCAATGGCTTTCCTGTCCAGAAAATCCAAGGTCTTCGCAAGGTTTTTCGCAGTCGTCTTCTTCGGAAGAAGATACAGGAAATCACGGAATTCCTTGACGGGTTTCTTTGGTGCGGAAGCGTCAGACTTCGTGGCAATCTTTCCCTTGCCGTTCGCGCCCGTTTTTCCGTTCGCCGCCTTATTCGCATACATCTTTTCCCAAGGCTTGTTATTCGAAGCATTCTTCTTCGATGCGGCATTGCCAGGTTTCTTAGGAGTCGCAGAAGCACTCTCCTTCTTTGGCGCAGCCTTGCCGGCCGCAGCAGTCGTCTTCTTCGGTGCTTCCTTACCGTCTGCGGTGCCAACTTTCTTCTTTACCTTCATGTCCGCGATATTCTTACGCTCTGCCATATTCTTTCCTCGTTTCTTATCCTACCAGCTTTTCCATTTCGTCAAGGATTTCTTCAAACGCCTTCATGGCTGCTTCAATGGGAGCCGCCGTCTCCATGTTCACGCCCGCGATTTTAAGAAGCTCCACGGGAGACTTGGTGCAGCCGCTGGAGAGGAACTTCTTGTACCGTTCAACGGCAGGCGCGCCCTCTTTCAAAATGCTCTTCGCGATCGCAACGGATGCGGAGAAGGAAGTCGCATACTGATAAACGTAGAAGTTGTAGTAGAAATGCGGGATTCTTGCCCACTCATATGCGATCTGGTCATCCGATATCATGTCGGGGCCATAGTATTTCTTGTTCAGTTCCAGATACATGGCGTTTAAGTTCTCTGCGTTCAGGCTCTCGCCGGACTCGCAGAGGGCATTGCTGCGCATCTCAAACTCTGCAAACTGGGTCTGGCGGAATACGGTTCCCTTAAAGCTGTCAAGATAGTGATTCAGGAGATATGCCCTCTCCTTCTTGTCCTCCGTGTTCTTCAGGAGATACTCCATGAGGAGAATCTCGTTCGTCGTGGAGGCAACCTCCGCAACAAAGATCTTGTAATTGGCATAGATAAACGGCTGATTCTCGTTGGAATAACAGCTGTGGAGCGCGTGGCCCATCTCATGAGCCAAGGTGAACATATTGTCCAGCGTTCCATTGTAGTTGAGAAGAACGTAAGGGTGGGTTCCATAAGCGCCGGCAGAATATGCCCCGCTTCTCTTTCCCTCGTTCTCATATACGTCGATCCAACGGTTTGCAAAACCCTCGCGAAGCTTTGCCAGATAATCCTCGCCGAGGGGTGCCAGTGCCTTCAGCACGGTAGCCTTTGCCTCGTCGTAGGAAATCTCCTTTGCAACGCCTTCGATCATGGGTGCGTAAACGTCATACATGTGAAGCTCGTCCACGCCAAGACACTTCTTGCGAAGGCGTACGTAACGATGCAACAGCTCTACGTTTGCATCTATGGTGTCCACCAGGTTCTTGTATACTTCGGGGGACACGTTGTTGTGATCCACTGCCGCTTCCAGCGTGGAATCGTATTTTCTTGCCTGCGCGTTGAAGATCAGCGTTTTCACCTGGCCGTTATAAAGACTTGCAAGCGTATTATTATACTGCTTGTATACGGAATACATCTTTTCGAAGGCATCCTTCCGGACGTTCCTGTCAGGACTCTCCATCAGGGCACCGTAGGAACCATGGGAAAGGCGAACGGATTCTCCCTTCTCATTTGTCACCTCGGGGAACTGGAAATCCGCATTGTTGAGGATGGAGAACGTATCAGAAGCCACCTGACTCATCTCCGTCGTCATGGCCATCAGCTTTTCCATCTCAGCAGAAAGCACGTGTGCCTTCATGCGGCGGATCTCATCGATATAGCCGCGATATAATTCCAGGCCGGGCTCAGCCTTGTAAAATCCCTCCAGCACTTCATCATCCATTGCAAGAAGCTCGGGCTCCAAGAATGCCATCATGCCCGCGCCCTGTGCGTAAAGGTTCATCACCTTAGCAGTCATGGCCTGGTGCTTCGTATTCTTTTGATCCTGATCGAACAGTCTCTCGGCATAGTTATATGCAAGATCCAGCTTCTCACCGTACTTTGCGCTCCACTCCAGCGCCTTTAAGAGATTGTCCGTGCTCTCCGCAAGCTTTCCTTCCAGGCTTGCGATCTTTCCAGTCAACTCCGTCAATTCTTTTAAGTCACTCTCCCAATCTTCCGCGGTGGCGTACATGTCTTCAACCTTCCACGTATCCTCCACCCGCACGTCTTCTCTCTTCAACAATTCCTTAGCCACGTTTTTATTTCCTTTCGCTAAATCTAAATTAATTCTGACCGCCCAGTCCGCCCAACGTCTTCAGCAGTTCAAGATCACTTGCCTGAATCTTCAGGCTTGTCTCAATGCGCTCGTTTTCCGGCGTGGTCACTATGATCTCAATGACGGAATCCTCCTTTAACCCCTTCTCGTGAACCGCCTGACAAAAAGCGGGAAACTTAGGGTGATTTGCCTTAAACGTATTCCAGGCACCGACGAATTTCATCATAATTCCAAAATCCATAGTTTCTCTTCCTCCATAGTTATCTCAAGATACACTACAACAATCCTATTATACTCGCTTTCTCCTTATATTTCAACTAAAAAAGTGTGTCACGGAGCCTCCCTGACACACTTTTTTCTAACCTTTACGTTCTTCTTCCCCTTCTTCCGCCACGGTACCCGTAAACCGGTAGAGTACAATCTCTTCTGCCAGCGGATCCGCACCCGGGATCAGGGAGGAAAGTCCGTCCTTTCCCGTATTCTCAAAGGACAGCATCAACATCAGTTCCCCGTCCTTTTGAACGGCCCTCACGCGATAGTCCCCAACCTTACGGACCAGCTTGGGATAGTAGCGCGTAAAGAGCTCCAAAGTTTCTTCATCCGTTGATTTCAGCTTGATCACGTCCGGCGGATCAGAGCGCGTATCCACGTAGAGCCTGTCATAGCCGGCGATTTCCATCTTGTAGGTTTCCACAACGGTTTTCAGCGTAACGTCGCCCTTGGTCGTAAACTCCAAGGCTGCCGTGTATTCACCCATGGTGCTGTCATAAAACAGCCAAGTGCCTTCCAGAAGCCTTAGCAACTCAGCTTCACTGTGATACTCCGGTCCCCTGCGTTCTCCCGCCAGATCCCGTCCCATCACGTAAGTCGGAAGGGGAACGCCTTCCTTCGTCTTTCTCTTCAGCCAGTTTTCCGAACCAAACGCATAATCACCGTAGTAGTTACCCGAAGTCACCTTGATCCGCAGCTTCGGAAGATCCTCAAGCGTTACGTTAATGCCTATCTTTTCACCCTTTTGGAGCGTTACGGTCGCCAGATTTTCTCCTGGGACGTAGGAGCGTTTCTTCGCCAGTTCCAGGCAAATCTCATCTCCGGTATATACGCGGTCGACGCTAATCTTACAATTATCCTGCTCAGCCGTGATCACAGCCACGTAGGGAACCGGTTCGTCCTTGGTCTTTTTCTTGGAGGAAGTCTGTTCCTCTTCGAATTCCTCCTCTTTGGGCAGCTCGGGAATCTCTATCCATTCCCTGGGCCAATTGACCAAAGCGTCTGTTCTCGAGAGATAAAAATCAATTGTGGCGAGGGTTTGCGGCTGCGCCTCGTCTATTGGCAGATTGGAGATAAATTTCCACTTTCCCTTTTCCACCTCAGCCCGCATAACGTATTCCGGCTTTTTCTCCTTGCTCCATACGGCTTTCCGCCAATAAATCTCATAGACGTTGCCACATACGGTTGCCTTCATGAATTCCACGCGGACCGTATTGATTTCCCCAGGCACGTAATAATATAAGTTTTTCGCGATGATCGGCCATTCCAAAGGCTTTCTCGCTTCGGAATACTCCAATCCCGTTCTGGATTTCACAAAGTTCTGAATGGATCTAAGGGTGAGCGCGGTTACGTTGCTGCTCGACAAAGCAAGTTCCTCTTCCGTAAACGGCTCTTCAGGATCATATCCCCCGTCCTCCGGCACGTCATCTATTTCCCCTCGCATCAAAGCCTTTCTCCTGGCTTCAAGCACGCGGTCTGCGCGCATTCCTTCCCGGATCTGCGCGATCTGGTCGTCACTTAAGGTCACGCCCATTCCGACGCCGCCCTGCAACACCGTCTGCCAGTCAATCTCCTCCGGACGATAATAGGTGCAGACAAAAAAGCCATTGTCCGTCGCACGGACGGAATACTGAAGCCTTTTGAGCTCCTGTTCCGTCAGTTCCCTCACCTCTGGCTCAGCATCTGCCGCCCCGTCCGAAATGGTGATTCCCATCGTTTCGGCATAGGCCTGTTGCTTTTCCGTCAACTCCCGGGCAAGATCATCGAGGGATTTGATCAGCTTCGTCTGGGTAACTTGTTCCTCCGCCGGGCGGAGTTCCTTTGCCTCCCTGCCCTGCGTCTGATAGGCGTAGGCAGTACGGCTTCCATATTCTTGTTTTTCCATTTCCTGGGTCTGCCGTGCCTCATCCGCACTCTGGAGTTCATCCGCCAAAAAAGCGTTACTCTCCATAACTGCGCCGCTATTTCCGCAACCGGACAATAGCGTCACGCAGACACATAATCCCAGGGCCATCCTTAGCTTTTTCATGAAAGTCCGAATACTCCCTGCAAACGTTTACGTTCCACGCGCATAAAAACGCGTAATCTTATTTTAACCGAAAACACCCGTTTTTGTCAAATTTAGGCGTAACGACAATACGGGCAGGGTTCCGTCAAACCCTGCCCGCTCCTTATCAAAAAACAAGAGAAATCCTATCTCTGGACGCGTCCGGAAGCATCGCCGCCAGCCAGCGTCTCCACTTCTTTTCTGGATACCATGTTGAAATCTCCGGGAATCGTGTGCTTCAATGCGGAAGCTGCCACGCCAAACTCCAATGCAGCCTTAAAATCTTTGCCGTCCAGCATGCCACAGATCACGCCGCCCGCGAAGGAATCACCGCCGCCCACGCGGTCAACAATGGGATGGATGCTGTATTCCTTGGAATGATAAAATTCCTTGGTGTCTCTAGAGTAAATGCATGCGGACCAGCCATTGTCGGATGCGGAATGGCTCACGCGCAGCGAGGAGATGCAATACTCAAAATTGTAATCCGCAACCATCTGCTCGAAAATGGACTTGTATCCCGCGAGTTCGAGGTCACCGCTGGTAACGTCCGTGTTGCCGGGCTTATAGCCAAGCACCAGTTCAGCATCTTCTTCGTTTCCGATGCATACGTCAACGTACTTCATCAGATTCTTCATGACTCTCTGTGCCTTCTCGGAGGTCCAGAGCTTCTTACGGAAATTCAGGTCAACGGACACCTTTACGCCTGCCTTCTTTGCCGCGATCAGGGCCTTCTCGGTCAGCTCTGCCGCTGCGTCGGAAATGGCGGGCGTGATTCCGGTAAAGTGGAACCAGTCTGCATCCTTGAAAATATCTTCGAAATCAAAATCTGCTTCCGTAGCGGTTGAAATGGAGGAATGTGCCCTGTCATAAACGACCTTGGAAGGTCTCATGGAGCAACCGCTCTCCAGATAATAGATGCCAAGTCTTTCTCCGCATCTTGCCACGTGCTTCGTGCAAACGCCGTACTTTCTGAGTGCTGCCACTGCACACTCACCGATCTCATTGTTCGGAACGGCAGTCACGAACTCGGCGTCATGGCCGTAATTTGCCAGGGAAACCGCAACGTTTGCCTCGCCTCCGCCATAATTTACGTCAAACTCGTCCGCCTGGATAAACTTCTCAAAATTCGGGGTGGACAGTCTAAGCATGATCTCACCCATCGTAATAACCTTTGCCATCTTTCTTTCCTCCTGTTACTTTTGTACTAGATGAACTGCGAATCCGCCAATCTGCTCCTTCAGGTAGATCGCTTTGTACTTACCCTTCTCATCTTTCTTGGGCTCCTCAAACTCCACGCCCAGCACGCTTTCCATGTAGTTCACGGCGCGCTCGATATAGTTGGTGCGGATCGCGATATGTCCGTTGGCACCCTTGAACGGGGTCTTCATCACTTCCACTGCCGTACCAGCAAAGATGGAGCTGTTACCGATCTTCGCGGGCATGCCAAAAAGAAATGCAAAACGATTGGCAACCTTCAGCGCCTCTTCCTCGTTCGCGCCGTTGATGCCCACGTGTGCCAGTTCAAAGCCCAGCATCGTCTGAACCGCCTCGCGGGTCAGTTGCTCGATCTTATCCCACTCTCCCGCATTGATCAAATCTCCGGGAACCATCCAGGATCCGCCGCAGGCAATGATCTTCGGGAAATCCAGATACGAGGTCAGATTCTTCGCGTTAATGCCGCCAGTGGGCATGAATTTCATGTTCACGTAAGGCGCTGCCATCGCCTTGATCTTTGCCAGTCCGCCGGACTGCTCCGCGGGGAAAAATTTAACAACTTCGAGGCCAAGCTCTATTGCCTGCTCAATGTCACTGGGGCTTGAAGTACCGGGCGTAATGGGCACGCCCTTCTCCTGACAATATTTCACGGTTCTGGGATTGAGTCCGGGACTTACGATAAACTTCGCGCCTGCAGCCACTGCCGCATCCACCTGCGCCGCATTTAATACCGTTCCCGCTCCAACGCACATGTTCGGGAAATTCTCCGTCATAATCTTGATTGCCTCTGCCGCCGCATCCGTTCTGAAGGTCACCTCCGCACAGGGAAGGCCTCCCGCACACAATGCCTTTGCCAATGGCAATGCATCCTCTGCCCGATCGATCTTAACAACGGGCACAATCCCAATTTTACTGATCTGTTCCAAAACCGCTTCCATGATCTTTTTCCTTTCTTGAAACCCATATGGTTCCATTCCCTATTTGGGGAGATCGTAGTATAAATCTAATGGTTTGTCCATGCCTTTTGCAAAAGTGAGTGATTTTTACAAAATGTAAGGGCTTACATTTTTCATTATAGCATACTTTTTGGGAATTACAAGAGGTTACTTTAATTATTTTTGGCGTCTGATTCCGATTGCCCTTCCATTTCCGGTTCAGTCATCTCTTCCTCTTCAGCCGTCATTTCTTCGTCGTTCGTCAATTCTGCTTCGGCCATCACGTTCCCTTCATCCGTCATATCCTCTTTGGCCGTCACGTCCTCTTCCTTCATCAATTCTGCTTCAAACGCTTTTTTTCTGCGCGCCAGTCCCTTGGGCAGAACAATAAAAAACAGCGCAAAAATACAAAGGCTAATCACAGTGATCAAGATTCCAAGCTTTTTCCCCACGGGTTCATAACTAAGCTCAATCTCATAGTCACCCGCGTCAAGATCCAGTGCAATAAAGGCGTCCCCAAACGTTGCAGGTTCCTTCTCCTGCCCGTTGACCAACACCGTCCATCCCTTCTCATAGGGAATGGACAAAATCAGTCTTCCTTCTTCTTCGAGATGCAGATTTCCCGAAACTTCGTTGCTGCCGACCTTTACGTCCGTCATATGGCGTTCACGAAGGATCTCTAACGCCTCTTTCACGGCGGAAACGTTCAACTGATACATGGTCACTGGAATCTTTTTCGTATCATCGGAGGAATCCCCGTTAGTCATCGTAACCCTTTGTCCTTCTTCCAGAAATCCCACGTAGAAAAGCCCGTTTTTCTTCAGATCCTTAAGGTTTACCTCCGACGGATTTCCGCCCGTCATTTTGATCTTCGTCGTACCGTAATCCGTAACGCATCCGTAATAGATTCCATCTTCTGAAGGCGTAAAAATAACGTCGTCCCCGTCCTTTTCGCTTGTTACCTTCGTCAGGATGCTTTCCTCGATCCCCAGGTCATTCAGCAATCCGTTTTGCGTGAGTATACCCTTCTGTCTTGCATCCTCAGGGAGATCAAAGCCTTTGGGTGCTACGTAGCCAAAGGGCAGGGATTCCACTGCCTCATACAGGTAAATGCCATTCTGTTCATCCTTGATCTTGAAGAGTTCATTCTCCCATTTATCGGAATCAGAAAAATAATAATTTACGTTTATCAAGGCCGCCGAAAATGGCGTTGCACCTTCAAAGCCATAGTATACCTTGCTGTGCTGCATTCCCATCTTGGTATAAAAATCCATCACGTAGGAATTCATGGTCGAGGAAAAGACCGACGCGGACGGGAAGCCTGCCAGCGTGGCATCATTCTTTGTCTTTCTTTCAAATTTCTCAAAGCGGGAAAATCCATTTCCGTCGTCCTTGTTTCTCTCATACAGTGCCTGATAATCCTCCAGATGGCTTAAATAAGCCTTTCTGTCGGTCGTTCCCACGCTCGAGAATGCCATGTTGACGGCCGTTTCAGCCAGGACTGCCACCATTGCAGCCACTACCATGAAGATTTTTACCCACCGTTTCTTCTGAGTCAAATAAAGATAGAGACATGCTGCGTAAGAAACGACCAAAGCAAGATTCAAAAGCCAGATCCAGGTCTTAAAATATGAGAGGTCTATGAATTTCTCGATATATAGCATAAAGACGGCGGCGCCCAAGGTTGCCTTAATGATCGATGCCGGCTTAATGCCGTCCAAGTGTGTCAGGCAGTCATGGCATGCCGTCAAAATGAGCAATACGTAAATAAATGATTGTCTGGCCGGTAGAGAATCCGGGTAATTTAAGCCGTGCCAGATAAAATCCAACCCGTTTGTGGAAAAACTGATCAAAAAAATGCCGGCAAGCGTCATAAAGCCCAATCTTTTGCGGGCAGGAATCTTTTCATTGATTACGTAGAGCGGAATCATAAAAAACACCATGGCTCCACAATAAATATTAGGCCAATGCGCCAACGCACGCTCCGTATAGATACCCATGCAATGTCTTGCCAACACGTCGAGGATCGGAAAATAGGAATTCCACTCCTTCGGGAAATCCATGTCTCCGAAATCCGTTTCCATTAGTGCCCGTACCTCCGGAACCAGGATAATGGCTGCGAGGCCACCAGCAAGAAGGGACCCTGCGGCAAATTTCCATACCATCGAAAAACTTCTCTTTTCGGCCAAAAACAGATAAATAAAATAAAAGACCAAGAACAGACATATCATGATGGAAATATAGAAATTCGTATAAATGCATAGTCCCAGCGCGACAACGTAGAGTCCCATTTTTCCTTTATGGACTAATCTCTCAAGCCCCATCAGGATCAATGGCAGAAGTACCACGCAGTCCATCCACATGACGTTCCAGTTATATGCCGCCACAAAACCACTCATGGCATAAAACGTCGAGAAGAAAAGGGCCGTAAGCCACCCATTCTTCTTGTCCCCCGTGCGTGATCTCAAATAAATCCAGGAAGTGAGTCCCGCAAGTCCGATCTTGCACACAACGGCATAACTCATGAATTCCATTAGATATTTTTGGGGAAATAAAAAAGCAAGCCAGTTAAACGGACTGGCCAGATAATAGCCGTAAAGCGCCAGGAAATTTGATCCCATCCCCACGTTCCAAGAGTAGCTGAGATCTTCTCCCGCCTTTATTTTTCTCATCATTTCCTGGAAAAAGGGCATGTACTGATGATACATGTCGGAAACCAAAAAGCTTTTCTTTCCAAAAGGGAAAATCCCATTGCCAATAAAGATCGCCAACATCAGGAAAAACGGCAACAAAAACGCTACCAGCCACGTAAGCCGGGACAGACCTCCATTTTTTTGTTGCACTTTCGTCTCTTCCATGTCTTGTCACTCCTTTTTTAGTTCACTTTCCAACCTTCTGATCAGGTGATCGATCTTATCCAGGGCATTTAGGCCAGCCATTTCAAACAGGCGCTTTATCCCGTTAAGCAATCGTCTTCTTTCTTCCGCGTCCAGCTTTTTTATCGCCAGAGCCATCTCCAGAATGCTCTCTTTTTTATCCTCACTGATCTGGATCAAATCTTCCTTCTGCGGAGCTTCCAAAACGGAAAATGCCACGCGGATAAACTCCCTGATCTGATCCCCGTTAAACGTCAAAATCCATTGATTCACGGTTTCATCAATAAATTTCCTGCCACTGCTCACGTCTTCGGCTTCCACAAACTTCCCATCCTTAACCACCCAGGAAAAAGGATCATGCTGCAGCAGGCCGATATTATTGCTCTCCGTCACCTTATAGGAATTCTCTTGTTCAAACATCATGCCTATGAAAGAGGAACGGGGAAGGATCTTAACGATCCTTTCCGCGATCTCGTCATAGGCACTCTCTTCCCGGACCTCTGGCCAAAAGCCCGGGCCATCCATATTGTAAATTCTCCGTATCCTGCCTCGAATCGCCGCATCACAGTTCATGGCCGCATAAACGGCCAAATTCCCGCCCTTGGAATGGCCCCCCAGAAAAAAGGAATCTTCCAACTCTGCGGCGATTTCTCCAAGATATTTTAACGCACATAGTTGCGCTGGAATCGGACTTTGGAAGGTCATGTTGAAATCTTCCTTCCATGCGATCAAAGTTTCATCCGTTCCTCGAAAAGCAACGAATGGGCTTTCCCCTTCCAAAAGGATCGTAATGGCAGAAAACTGCGTCTCCCAATCCTTTTCCACCAAATTAACGTAGGCGCAAAGCCTTAGTCCTCCAAAGCGCCGGCTTTCCGCCATCCTTTGAAATAACTCGCGATTTGCTTCCTCATATCTTTCGTCCAAAAACAGCCCTTCCCGATTGGGATGCATGATTAATTCCTTCAGCGAAGTGACGTCACCCATCTGGTCCACGCTTGGCACAAGACCATCAAATTTTAGGTAACTGAACTGGCAGAGAACCAGGGCGTCAACCTCTCCCAAAGGCTTTTCAGAAAAGGGAACGTCGCCCTTTTCCCTGAGGTACGAAAGGATAGAGTCATTCACGTTTTATACCTCTTTCTGCGCCTTGTCCGCTCCCACGCGCTCTTCCATTGGAACGTAGTCGCGTTCTTTCATGACGCTTAGGTATGCAGGGCGAATGATCTTGTCCATGTTGATCAGTTCCTCGATCCTGTGTGCGCTCCAGCCTACGATCCTGGCGATCGCAAAGATCGGCGTATACATCTCCAGAGGGATCTCTAACATACTGTAAACAAATCCGCTGTAAAAGTCAACGTTTGCGCTAACGCCCTTGTAAATTCTGGCTTTCTGGCTGATCACCTCGGGAGCCAGTCTCTCGATCATGGAATACAGGGCGAAATCCTTTTCCCTGCCCTTCTCCTCCGCGAGCTGTTCCACAAATGCCTTAAATACCTTGGCTCTTGGATCGGAAAGGGAATAAACCGCATGTCCCATGCCATAGATCAGGCCCTTCTTATCGAAGGCTTCCTTATTTAGAATCTTTCGAAGATAATCCCTCACCTCGTCCTCGTTGGTCCAGTCGGATACGTGCTTTTCAATGTCGCGCATCATCTCCACGACCTTAATGTTGGCACCGCCGTGCTTGGGACCCTTTAAGGAAGACAGGGCTGCTGCCACCACGGAATAGGTATCCGATCCGGAAGAGGTGACAACGCGGGTCGTAAACGTAGAATTGTTGCCGCCGCCGTGCTCCATGTGAAGCACCAGCGCAATGTCCAGTACTGCTGCTTCCAGCTTCGTATATTTCTTGTCAGGACGAAGCATCATCAGAAGGTTTTCCGCCGTGGACAGCTTCTTCTGCGGGCGATGAATGTACATGCTGTCGTCATTGGAATAATGATTATAGGCATGATAACCGTATACCGCCAGCATAGGAAAAATACTGATCAGCTGGAGGCTTTGACGAAGCACGTTCTCCACACTGTTGTCTATGCAGTTTTTATCATAAGAAGCCAGGGTAAGTACGCTTCTGGTCAGGGAATTCATAATGTCCCCGGAGGGCGCTTTCATGATGACGTCCCTGGTAAAGTTCCTTGGCAGGGTACGCCCGGACGCAAGAACGTCGCAAAACTCCGCGAGTTCCGTCTCATTCGGCAGTCTTCCCAGAAGAAGCAGGTATGCGATCTCTTCAAAACCGTATCGCTTCCCCTTAAATCCATTGACCAATTCGATACAATCATAACCGCGGTACCAAAGCTTTCCGTCACATGGTTTTTTCACTCCATCCACAATCTGGAACGCCTCAATCCTGGAAATATTCGTCAATCCCGAAAGGACGCCGTTTCCATTTTTATCTCGGAGACCGCGCTTTACGCCATACTCATCAAAAAGCGCAACGTCGATGTCGTCCTCCTGGTGGCAGATCTTCGAATACTCCGATAAGTATTCTTCATTTTTCTTCATCATGGGCATTTCCCCCTTTACTTATTATGCCTTCTTTAACCCTACCTTTTTAGAGTACCTTGTCTGCCGCCTTTACGTCAATGAATTTTCTATTAAATTTTTCGCACAAAAAAAGTGGGCCATTCCCATGACCCACTCTAAGTCAATTTATTTCTGAGTTTCCAAAACGATCTTCTTAAGGAAACCTTCCACGTAAGTGCAATACTCTTTGTCATTCGTTACGCTCATCAGGTCGTTTCCCTTGATTACGTAATGGTCATCCGAATCCCTGATCCAAAACTCCGCATTACTGCTTGACTGCTGTAAGAGGTAAGTATTTTCAATGGATATGACAGGGTCGCGCAGGGAGGAGATCACCAGCACGGGCCTCTTCCCCGTTTTCTTGATCGTTTCCTTCGGAACCATGTTATCAGCCGCGTCAGAACCGTAGATCCAGCGAAATGCCTGATGCGTAAATGGGCGCTGAGCATCCCGAAGGAATCCCGGAATGCCATGCTCCTTCAAATAAAAATACCACTGGTCGTCAGGGGAGGCAAACGGCGACATTGCAATGCATCCGCTGATCTCTGGAATCGCTGCCGTTGCATTGATGGCAATGGAACCACCCAAGGAAACGCCTTGTACGACAATGGGAAGATCCTTATACTTATCAACGCTCTTAATATAATCAACGACCGCCCTGACGTCTTCAACTTCCGTAAATCCAAGACCCAGCTTCTTTCCGGAGCTTTCGCCGTGCGCCCGGACTTCCAAAAGGAAGGACGCATATCCAACCTTTTTCATCCATGCGGCATGAGCGTAAAAATACGTAACCGAAGGCTCCTTCTGGGCCCCGAGGTAAATGATCACGCACTGGGGTTTGTCCGCTTCCACCTCTGAACACCAAAGCACTTCACCGTCAGAAGTTTTTAATGTGTGCGTAACACTGTCTAGTTTCACCCTCGAGGATTTATATACCGCCTGAAGGGGATGCAGGTCATCCTCTACGTTCAAATATTTCACGTGGCGGAATACGTAGAACATGGTTATGATCGTCGGAATCAAAAGGATAAAAACAATGATCAAAATCCATAAAATGATTCTCTTTTTTCTCCAACTGTAATCCGTGATAACTCCCTTTTTCACGTCGCTAACCCTCCCGTCATTTTAGCATGAAATTCATGCTTCCTCACTCATCAGTTTCTCTTTCCGTTCTATCATCTCATCGATCTTCTCGAGATACAGGGAAACGTCCTTCACGCTGTCGCTCCGTTCGATCCTCCCGTCCGGATACACCCTCTTGCTAATACATCCCGCCCCCAAGGCGATGATGGTCTGAACCTCCTCCATGATCAAAATGTTATAAATCCCATACTTCCCGGGAAGGGCATAACCCACGTTCTCAAAATTCCCGGACATGTTTTTTTGCCGATACAAATAATAAGGATTCATCCCGAGGCGTCTGGCACCTTCCGCCGCGATCTTCATCGTCTCGTCCGTGTTGCTGAGCGTCTGTATCCCATGTTCCAATATCCAATCACTCAGCTTGGACGCCCGCTTGATCGCCAGGGAATGCACCGTCAGGCTGTCTGGCGCAAGTCTCACCACTTCGTCAATGGTGTTTTGTACGTCACTTGCCGTTTCCCCCGGAAGCCCCAGGATCAGGTCCATGTTAATATTGTCAAAGCCCTCCTCGCGAGCCAGGCGATACGCCTCCAAAACCTGTGCAACGGAAGCTTTTCTTCCGATGACGTCCAGCGTCTCCTGCTTCATGGTCTGAGGATTCACGGAAATGCGGCTCACGCCATGTTTCTTAAGCACCTTAAGCTTTTCCCGCGTGATGCTGTCCGCGCGTCCTGCCTCCACGGTAAATTCCTTCACCTGTGAAAAGTCGAAATACTTTTTCAGATTGGACAAAAGTTTTTCGAGTTGCTCCGGTTCAAGCGTCGTCGGCGTTCCGCCTCCTACGTAAACTGTGTCGAGGATCTTGTCCCGATATTTTTCAGAGACAAACTGCATCTCCCTGACAAGACAGTCCAGATAAGCATCTACCTTTTTGCGGTATGCCGCAATGGGAAACGACGTAAAAGAACAATAGAGACAGGTGGTCGGGCAAAAAGGAATGCCCACGTAGAGGCTGTAACCGCCTTGATAATGGATCTTGGAAAGGATCTCCCTCTCCCTTTGCGCCACGTCCATGCTAAGGAGTGCTTTTTCGTCACTGACAAAATACTTCTGTTTCAGATAGGCCAAGATCTCCTCTTGGGTTTTTCCTTCCTCAAAAAGGCCATAGGCTATCTTGGTTGGACGAATGCCCGTAAGACTCCCCCAAGGCAAGCTTCTTCCCGCATGTCGTTCCAGAGTCTGATAAAAAAATGCCTTGAATCCGGTCTTATAGCCCTCATAACCTTCCGAAAGGGTTCCGTCGGTGCTCTGCCATTCGTACGTCACCTCTTCAGGTTCTGACGAGGCATCCTTAGGTGCTGTCTTTCCCTCAGCCTTCACGGTCATAACCGCACCGGTTTCCTGCAGGTCGATCAAGATCTCTTCCAGGGAAGCCTCCCCGTCCGCCTTTACTTCCTGCCATTCCTGCAAAAGGCTTGTGCTCTCCGGCGTGATCACCTTGACCTGCCGGTCTGGATAAAATGCTTTTGCAATGGAATTTACGTCATATTCAAAGCTTGGATGGTTTACGTTAACAAACAAAAATTTCTTATACACAGAATGGATTGTTCTCCTTTTCGTAGCCGATGGTGGTGGCACCGCCGTGTCCCGGATAGACCTTGGTCTCCTCCGGCAGACAAAACAGCTTGTCTTTGATGGAACGCACCAAACTGCTCATGCTTCCCGTCGGGAAATCCGTTCTTCCCACGCTCTCCTGGAACAGCGTGTCTCCGCTGATCAGAAAACCTGCCTCCGGAACGTAATAACAGCAGCTTCCTCCAGTGTGTCCGGGCGTTGCGATCACTTGGAACGTGATCCCGGCGATGTTGATTTCCTCGCCATCCCTTACGTACTTGTCCGCTTCCGCAACACAAGCCCTTCCTGCCATTTCAGACACGTTCATCTCCGCATTCCCCAGGAGCTCTTTTTCCTCGTTAAGCGCATAGACAAGAATGGGATCCAACCCCTTCTCTGCCCGCTCGCGGTTTACGGCACCCTTGAGCGCCGAGAGTCCCCAAATATGATCAAAATGGCCATGGGTCAACAAAATCCCTTCGACCTTCAGATCATTCTTGAACAGGCTGGCGTATATGGAAGTCCCCTGATCTGCCGGATCCACTGCAATGGCCTTATTCTCGCCTTCCCGATAAATAAAATAGGTATTGGTGGCGCAACTTCCCAGCACCATCTTGCCAATCTTGATCTCACCCATAAAATTATACCCTTTATCCAATGCTTCTCTCGATGTCGATCACGCTCTCGATTCCGTGCAGTCTTTCCATGATGTTGTTTAGCGCATCCCTGCCGCTCACTTCAAAACCAAGCTGCATGGTTACCATGCCCTGCTTGTTCGTTCTGGTGTTTAAGGACATGATGCTGATGTTCTTCTCGGTAAACACCTTGGAAATGTCTGCCAAAAGTCCATTTCTGTCACGCGCAAACAGATTGATCTCGCACACGTAGGAACCCGTGGGCTGGTCATCGGTGGACTCCCAGTCCGCTTCCATGATCCGGATCCGCTCATCCTCCGGAAGATTCAGGATGTTGACGCAGTCCGTGCGGTGAATGCTGATGCCCCTGCCCCTCGTGACAAAACCAACGATCTCATCTCCGGGCACGGGAGAACAACACTTCGAAAACCGGACGGAAAGATCCGCGATTCCCTTGACGAGGATGCCGCCCTTTGAACGCATGCGAACGGGATGCCCCGCCGCCTGGCCATTCTCGGCTATGGTCGCCAGTACTTCCTCGTTGGTCAGTTCTTTCTTGTGGTCTCTGTCGTAATACTCCTGAAGGCGTCCAATGATCTGGCCTTCCTTGAGGGCTCCGTGACCAATGGCCGCAAGCACGCTGTCCCAATCACGGAAACCATATTTATGCATGATGGCGTCCATGTATTCCGTGGAAAGAAGGCTCGCCATGTTAATGCCTTTTGTTTTGCAATACGTGTTTAAGAGATCCTTTCCCCTGGAAACGTTCTCTTCTTTTCCCTGGCTCTTAAACCACTGATTGATCTTGTTCTTCGCCTGGGTACTCTTTACGACGCTAAGCCAGTCACGGCTGGGTCCCTTCGAGTTCCCGGAAGTGATGATCTCAATGCGGTCGCCGTTCTTGATCTGGTAGTCGATGGTCACCAGCTTGCCGTTGACCCGGGCGCCCACCATCTTGTTGCCCACGGCCGAATGAATGCTGTACGCAAAGTCAATGGGCGTGGAACCGGCGGGAAGGTTCTTGACTTCACCGGTCGGCGTAAAGCAATAAACCTGATCCGAGAACAGATCCAGGTCATTCTTCAGCAGGTTCATAAACTCGCGGTTGTCCGACATGTCCTGCTGCCATTCAAGGATCTGACGCAACCAAACCAGTTTCTCCTCTTCCTGCGTTTCCACCTTCTTGCCGTCGGAAGCTTCCTTGTATTTCCAGTGTGCCGCGATACCATATTCCGCAGCCTTATGCATTTCAAAGGTACGGATCTGGATCTCAAAGGGCTGGCCGCTGGTTCCGATCAGTGTCGTGTGGAGAGACTGATACATGTTTGCCTTCGGGATCGCGATGTAATCCTTAAAGCGTCCGGGAACAGGCTTGTAATGCGCATGGATCTCTCCCAGCGCCGCATAGCAGTCCTTGACGGAATCCACAATGATCCTGACGGCAAACAGGTCATAAATCTGATCCAGAGTTTTATTCTGGTTCTTCATTTTCTTATAAATGCTGAAGAAGTGCTTCACGCGCCCTTCCACCTTAGCCTTGATGCCCGCCGCGTCAATAATGTTGCGCACTTCATCCACAATGCCCTGGATGTATTGCTCGCGGGCGCTTCGCTTCATGGCGATCTGGTTTACCAGATCCCGGTAAGCTTCCGGCTCCAAATATTTTAAGGACAGGTCGTCCAGTTCGATCTTAATTTTGCTGATGCCCAGTCTCTGGGCGATGGGACTGTAAATCTCCAGCGTTTCCCTCGCAATGCGCTGCTGGCTTTCAGGCTTTTGGTGCTGAAGCGTGCGCATGTTATGGAGTCTGTCCGCCAGCTTGATCAGGATAACTCTAATGTCCTTCGCCATGGCAAGGAACATTTTACGGAGATTCTCCGCCTGCATCTCTAATTTGGCTTCCGACTGATCCACGTCAGAGCTAAGAGGGATCTTTTCCAGTTTGGTAACGCCGTCCACCAGAAGCGCAACGTCCTCACCGAATTCCCGCACCAGATCCTCCTGCGTCATCGCCGTGTCTTCCACCACGTCATGTAAAATGCCTGCGATGATGGTTTCCTTGTCCATCTCCAACTCTGCGAGAATAATGGCTACGTTCAACGGATGGATGATGTAAGGTTCTCCGGATTTTCTGGTCTGGCCTTCATGCGCCTTGCTGGCAGTTTCATAGGCTTTTGCGATGGCGGTAATGTCGTCACTGGGATGGTACGTTTTGACACGCGAAATAAGCTCCTGATACAACTGCTCGGGAGTTTCAAATTCCTG
Source organism: uncultured Lachnospiraceae bacterium (assembly GCA_946414885.1). GTDB lineage: Bacteria > Bacillota > Clostridia > Lachnospirales > Lachnospiraceae > Acetatifactor. The sequence continues at coordinate 114,668 of CAMKQH010000001.1, read as the reverse complement.
TGGTCTTGCCAACGGACCATCGCTATATTTGACGTCATTCATCTCTTCCGTCATCCGTCACCACTCCTACGTCATCAAAATACTTTTTATTTTCCGGGATAAACAATCGCGGAATCCAAACGGTAATCAGCGATCTTCTCGCGTCCCTTTAACCCTGCCAGTTCCATGAGCACCACAACGCCAACCACTTCGCCGCCAAGACTTTCGATCAGCTTGATCATGGCTTCCGTCGTGCCGCCGGTTGCGATCAGGTCATCCACGATCAGAACCTTCTGGCCGGGCTTGATGCTGTCCTTGTGCATCTCGATGGTAGCCTTGCCATATTCCAGGTCATAATCAATGCTCACCGTTTCGCAGGGAAGCTTGCCCTTCTTTCTGATCAAAACAAAGGGCTTATGCAGATTATATGCAATGGGAGTGCCAAAAATAAAACCTCTGGATTCCGGTCCCACAACCACGTCGAAGTCCAAATCCTTCACCAGATTCTGCATGGTACTGATGGCCAGATGAAGGCCCTCCGCATCCTGCAACACGCTGGTTACGTCGCGAAAAATGATCCCTTTCTCAGGGAAATCAGGTATTGACCTTACGTATTCTTCCAGTTTTTTCATGTTCGTTCTCCCCTTCTTGCTTTTGACTTTTAATAAGAACGAGCCTCCCCCCTAAGGGAAAAGCTCTATTCCATCGTTCCTTATTTCTTACCGCAACACTTCTTGTATTTCTTGCCGGATCCGCAGGGGCAGGGATCATTGGGATAGATCTTGTCTCCCTTGATCACGGTCGTAGAGGATTTCTGCTCCTTGTAGAGACGCTTTCTGGTATCGTCGTCAAAGATATCCTTCCATGCATCAAGCTTGTAAAGCCACTCTGCGTCTGCTGCCACCATGTTCTTGTAAAGGAGCGCCTTGTCAAATCCAAGATTTACCTCGGTGTCCTCTTCCATCTCCTCGATGGGGTTCTTCTCGACCAGGCTGTCGTTGATGCCATCCAGGAAACCAGTCATAGTCATTACGTCCACGTTATAGCGCTCTGCAAGCTCCTTAACGGTACCCTTCACAACTTCATCGGGATTCTTTAAGAGCTCTGCATAGATATCCTGCTCTCTCTTAAAATATGCGCCCCAAATTCTCTGAAGCTCGTCCTTGCCCAGTCTCTCGTTATATGCTACGCTGCGCCATTTCTCTAAAAGTGCCATAATTTTCTACCATCCTTACTTATTTACAGGCCTATTGCCTGCCATTTTCCTTATAACTTATACTAGTATATAACAAAAGAGCCCTTAAATCAATAAAAACTTACGTATTCCCTTGCGGTTCCCCGTATTTTGGGTATACAATGAGAATGTTCTCAGAATAGATTTCGCACGTGGAGAATATTAATGATGAGAAAAAGATTTCGATGGGCCTTGCCCCTCCTCGCCTGTCTTTTCCTTTCCGGATGCGATGACGGTTCCGCTGAAGCGGCGACGGTCACCATCGCGGAAAGTTCAATTGAAGCAATGACAACCGTTCCCGGCGACGCCGTCTCCCTTGACGCAAGTTCCCAAACGGATCCGGGTGACGCGGAAGTATCGCAAGGTGACCAAGAGGAACCGGAATTGCACGGTTTGGAATATTTTCTGAAAACAGCCCTGTTACCCGTCGGAGAAACCGCCTACGTATGGGGCGGCGGCTGGAATGAAGAAGACACGGGGGCCGGCACCGAAGCCCGAACCCTTGGGTTAAGCCCCAGATGGAAGGAATTTGCAAAAGATCTTCCATCAAACTATAACTACAAAAAGACCCGCTATCAGATCCACGACGGATTGGACTGCTCCGGCTTCGTCGGTTGGGCTGTGTACAACACCTTGGAAACGGAAGATGGTAACGAAGGTTACGTGTATACTTCTACCGACGTAGCCCAAAACCTAGCCTCCCTGGGGTTGGGAGAATTCACGGCCGCGAAATCCGTGACGGAATGGAAACCTGGCGACGTTGCAAGCATGAACGGTCACGTCTGGATCAGTCTTGGCACCTGCGAAGACGGCAGCGTCCTGCTAGTGCATTCCAGTCCTCCCGGAGTACGTCTCTGCGGGATCGCCAAGTCATCCAAGGCCAAGGCTGCCGTTAAGCTGGCAGAGAATTACATGCAAACCTATTATCCCGAATGGTATTCCCGTTTTCCCGATTGCGAATCACCTAAGTCCTATCTGAAAAAGACCGCGCAATTCCGTTGGAACGAGGAGACCTTCCCGGACGCGGCGCAGATCCAGTCCATGACGCCCGAAGCACTGTTAAAACTGCTTTACAATGAATAATGAAAAATAGAATGAGAGGTATCCCATGTCCGCAAACACAAATGACAAGACTAACGCAAATGCTTCCGGCAAGAATAACAAGTCAAACAAAATGACGGCGAAACGCATCGCCGCCATCATTGGCATTATTCTGTTACTTGCCTTATACGTAACGACTCTCTTTGTCGCGATCTTCGACAGAAGCTCCTCCGGGCAATGGTTTATGCTCTGTCTGATCGGCACCGTGACCATTCCCCTCCTCATTTGGGTTTATACCTGGATGTACGGAGTGCTCGCGCAAAAGCACACCATAGCATCCTTTGATTTGGAAAAGAATACCTCAGAAAATGAAACGGGAGAAGCCTCCGATCAGGAATGACCTCTCCCGGTGATTCTTATGAATTTAATGCTTCAAGCTCTTTCCAAACCTGCTCCGGCGTTTCAAAAACGATCCCATGGATCCCGAGTTTTTTGCCAGCCTCAACGTTTGCGGGCATGTCATCCACAAAGACACTCTCCTCCGGGATTAGGGAATATTTGTCGAGCAAAAGCTGATAGAAAGCCGGATCCGGTTTGATCAACTTTACGTTCCAGGACAGAAGTCCTCCATCCATGAATTCCCGAAAGACTAGGCCTTTCTTGCATTCCCTCTCGATCTTTTCCGAAAAATTTGAGAGGCAATAGACGGAAAAGCCTTTTTCTTTGAGCTTTTTTATCCAATCCACCGCATAGTCCCGGATCGTGACTATGTCAGTCATATCGTCAAACGCCTTGTGAAGCTTCTCTTCGATCTCCGGATCATTCTTGATAAATCCAGCCATCACTTCATCAAAGCTCCAGACGCCGCGGTCAAGTTCTGCCCAGACCGGCGTGAGCACGCTGGCTTTCGCGATGCGTGCAACCTCTTCCTCCGAGAAGCCCTTGTCCGCAAGGAACTCCGCCCACCGGAAGTCTGTCAGCACGTTTCCAATGTCAAAAATTACGTTTTTGATCACGCTCTCCCGTCGTCCTTTCCCTGTCAATCCCTTTTACGCCTTTTTCAAAGGGCTCTCCCTGTAAATAATGTCCTGTCTTCTAGGGCCATTGCTGATCATGGTGATGGGATAACCGATCTGCTTTTCAATAAACTCAATATAGTTTCTGCAGTTCTCAGGAAGATCCTCATACTTGTCAATGCCGCGGATGTCGCACTTCCATCCGGGAAGCGTTCTAAGCACGGGCTTTGCCTTCTCAAGAAGGTGCGTTACGGGGAAATCCGTCGTCACCTTTCCGTCAATCTCATATCCAACGCAAACGGGGATCTCGTCCAGGTAGCCAAGCACGTCCAGCACCGTGAAGGCAACGTCCGTGGTTCCCTGCAGACGGCAGCCATACTTGGAAGCAACGCAGTCAAACCAACCCATTCTTCTGGGTCTTCCGGTGGTAGCGCCGTACTCACCGCCGTCTCCGCCGCGACGACGAAGCTCATCCGCCTCATCCCCAAAGATCTCGGAAACAAACGCACCTGCACCTACTGCGGAAGAATATGCCTTACATACCGTCACAACCTGCTTGATCTCATAGGGCGGAATGCCTGCGCCTACCGCACCGTATGCAGCGAGCGTGGAGGAACTCGTAACCATGGGATAGATGCCGTGATCAGGATCCTTTAAGGTTCCAAGCTGACCCTCTAACAGAACAGTCTTGCCATCCTTCAGCGCGCGGTCCAGGAATGCGGAAACGTCGCAAACGTAAGGTGCAACCATCTCTTTATACTCATGCAGCGTCTTTAACAGCTCTTCCGGATCGATCTCAGGCTTATTGTAGAGGTGCTTTAAGAGAACGTTCTTTACGGCGCATACGCTTTTCACCTTTTCAGCCAAGCCTTCCTCGTCAAACAGCTCGTTGACCTGGAAACCGATCTTAGCATACTTGTCAGAATAAAAAGGTGCGATGCCGGACTTGGTAGATCCAAAGGATTTACCGCCAAGGCGCTCCTCCTCATACTGATCAAAGAGAATGTGATAAGGCATCACGATCTGTGCGCGATCGGAAACCAAGATTTTGGGCATGGGCACGTTTCTCTCTACGATGGACTGAATTTCCTTGAACAACAGGGGAATATTCAGTGCCACGCCATTGCCGATCACGCTGGTGGTATGACCGTAAAACACGCCGGAAGGCAGAGTGTGCAATGCAAATTTGCCATAGCAGTTCACGATCGTGTGTCCTGCATTTGCACCGCCCTGAAAACGTACGATAACGTCCGCCTTCTCAGCCAGCATGTCCGTGATCTTGCCTTTTCCTTCGTCGCCCCAGTTTGCTCCTACAACTGCTTTAACCATATGTTTCTTCCTTTCTTTCCGTGAATTCCTCAAGTTTCGAATTCATCTAGTTTTGCGTTCTGATTACTCCCTGCCGTCCCAGCAGTAAGTACAAAGCTTTTCCTTGTCAATGCCAACGGAGTTGATCATGTCGTCCAGTCTGTGGAAATGCAAAGTGGTGAAATTAAGCTGCTTTCCAATGCGCGACACCATGTCATTGTATTCGTTCGTGTTGGGATCCACGTACTTCTTTAAGTCAATCTGCAGGCCTTCCTGCTCCATGTCTTTCAGTACTCTTCTCGCGATCAAGTCCATCTCGGACGTGGATCTGGAGAAATTCAAGTACTTACAGCCAAACAAAAGCGGCGGGCACGCAGGACGGATGTGAACCTCTTTCGCACCGCTCTGGTACAGGAATTCCGTCGTCTCGCGAAGCTGCGTTCCACGCACGATGGAATCGTCGATCAGAAGAAGCTTCTTGTCCTGGATCAGGTCATGCACGGGAATCAGCTTCATCTTCGCGATCAGGTTTCTCTGTGTCTGCATCGTCGGCATGAAGGATCTCGGCCAGGTCGGCGTGTACTTGATAAACGGTCTGGAGAACGGAATGCCGGACTCATTTGCGTATCCGATGGCATGTGCCGTTCCGGAATCCGGTACGCCGGCAACGATGTCCGGTTTTACGTGATCCCTGCCTGCATCTCTCTTTGCCAGGGCAGCGCCGCAGTTATAACGCATCTGCTCTACGCTGATCCCCTCGTAGGACGAGGAAGGATAGCCGTAATAGATCCAAAGGAACGTACAGATTTTCATGTCCTTACCGGGATTCACAAGCGTCTTCACGCCATCAGGCGTAACCACCGCGATTTCTCCAGGTCCTAATTCCTTGCAATCTTCATATCCAAGGTTCAAATAAGCAAAACTCTCAAAGGAAACGCAGTAGGCGTCTTTCTTCTTTCCGATCACCACCGGCGTTCTTCCAAGCCGGTCTCTTGCGGCATACAGACCAAGGGGCGTCAGGATCAGAATGCTCATGGATCCGTCGATGACCTCCTGCGCATAGCGGATGCCGTCCACCATGTTGTCCTTCTGATTGATTAGCGCCGCAACCAGTTCCGTTGCGTTGATCTCGCCGCTGCTCATCTCCATAAAGTGAGACAGGCCGTTGTCAAAGATCTGTTTTGTCAAGGCTTCTGCATTGTTGATCTTGCCCACGGTGGTGATGGCGTAGGTGCCGTGATGCGATCTCATAAGCAGGGGCTGTGGTTCATAATCGGAAATACATCCGATTCCCAGATTTCCCTCCATGGAATTCACGTCACCGTCAAATTTCGTACGAAAGGGTGCGTTTTCGATGTTGTGGATCGCACGGTCAAAGCCTTTCTTGCCGTATACCACCATTCCCGCGCGGCGCGTTCCCAAGTGAGAATGATAGTCCGTACCAAAGAACAGGTCAAACGTACAATCCTCTTTTGATGCAACTCCAAAAAATCCGCCCATGTCATTTCTCCTTACTGTATATTTTGAAGAACTCGGGGCTTTGTTTGAATAGGCTCTCTCAGGCACGCTCGCGCTATGAGTGCAGCGTATCGGTACTAATTCCCCTCGCGTGCCGCTTGCGACAAGCACAATCGTCACGCGATACGCGGAATAAGTACCGACGCTTGGCACACATGCCTGAGAGAGCCTATTTCAAACATCCCCTCGAGATTGTTTCAAGCCATTAACTTTCATTAATCAGTTAAATGACATTATAAATTATGAATCATGAATTTCCTACACGTTGATCTCTGCCTTGACGCCAAGGAGGTCGGCGTTGGCAGCGAGGATGGGGCGGATGACGCCAGTGAGGAAGGCGTCAACCTGAACAACGCTGCGGCCAACGTATTTCGAAGGATCCATGCATTTCTGAAGGTCTTCGAGAGAGAGGCCAAAGGCGGGATCTGCGGCAATGAGCTCCAGGAGGTTATTGTCCTTACCCTCAACCTTAACGTTGCGTCCCGCTTCCATGGAAAGCTCACGGATGCGCTCATGAAGCTCCTGACGGTTGCCGCCATTCTTTACGGCATCCATCATGATGTTCTCCGTTGCCATGAAAGGAAGCTCACTGCGGAGTCTCTTTTCAATCACCTTGGGATATACTACCAAGCCGTCCACCACGTTCAGGCAAAGATCCAGGATGCCGTCAATGGCAAGGAAGCCTTCGGGAATGGAAAGTCTCTTGTTAGCAGAATCATCGAGCGTTCTCTCAAACCACTGGGTTGCCGAGGTGATGGCAGGGTTCAGCGCGTCGATCATAACGTATCTGGACAGGGAAGCAATTCTCTCGCTTCTCATGGGATTTCTCTTGTATGCCATTGCGGAGGAACCGATCTGCGTCTTCTCGAAGGGCTCTTCCACTTCCTTCAGATGCTGGAGCAGACGGATGTCATTGCTCATCTTGTGCGCGCTGGCTGCAATGCCTGCAAGCACGTTGGCCACTCTGGTGTCAACCTTTCTGGAATAGGTCTGGCCGGATACGGGATAGCACTCCTTAAAGCCCATTTTTGCAGCGATCATGGGATCGATCTTGTCGATGGTCTCCTGATCCCCGTTAAAGAGCTCGAGGAAGGATGCCTGGGTACCCGTGGTTCCCTTGGAGCCCAAAAGCTTCATGGTAGAAAGTACGTGATCCAGGTCCTCCAGATCCAGTGAAAACTCCTGAAGCCACAGGGTTGCGCGCTTGCCAACGGTCGTGGGCTGTGCAGGCTGGAAGTGGGTGAAGGCAAGCGTGGGCTGTGCCTTATACTTGTCAGCGAAATCAGCCAGCTCCTTCATCACGTTGATCAGCTTCTTGCGGACGAGCTTTAAAGCCTCGGTCATTACGATAATGTCCGTATTGTCGCCAACGTAGCAGGACGTAGCGCCAAGATGGATGATGCCTGCCGCCTTGGGGCACTGCTGACCATACGCATATACATGGCTCATCACGTCGTGGCGTACCACCTTTTCCCTGGCCTGTGCCACGTCATAGTTGATATCCTCGGCATGTGCCTTTAACTCATCGATCTGCTCCTGCGTGATGACGGGCTTTCCGTTCTGGGAAAGACCAAGCTCCTTCTCCGTCTCGGCAAGGGCGATCCAAAGCTTTCTCCAGGTGCGGAACTTCATGTCGGGGGAAAAGATAAACTGCATTTCCTTGCTGGCATATCTCTCTGATAATGGACTCTGATATCTGTCAGTACTCATTTACGTTCTCCTTATGTTTTAAACTTCGATAGCCCAAGGTGCTTACGCCGTCGAAAGCATAGCCTTGGGCCATGATATGGTTATACTAATTTTTTACCTGTCAGCAGTTCATATCCTTGAAGGTACTTGTCGATCGTCTTCTGCACGATCTCGTCCGGCAAGGTCCAGTCATGCTCGTTTGCCTTCAGCCAGTCTCTTGCAAACTGCTTGTCGAAGGAAGGCTGTGCATGTCCGGGCTCGTACCCTTCGGCAGGCCAGAAACGGGAGCTGTCAGGGGTAAGCATCTCGTCGCCCAAAACAATGTTTCCGTTCTCGTCGAGACCGAATTCAAATTTCGTGTCAGCGATGATGATGCCTCTGGTCAGCGCATAGTCTGCGCACTTTTTATATAAAGCGATGGTATAGTCACGGAGCTTGGAAGCATATTCTTCGCCTTTACCGGGGAAACGCTTCTCAAGATATTCCACGCTCTGCTCGTAGGAGATGTTCTCGTCGTGATCTCCGATCTCAGCCTTCGTGGAAGGGGTATAGATAGGCTCAGGTAACTTGTCAGACTCCTTCAGTCCCTCAGGAAGCTTGATGCCGCAAACCGTGCCGTTCTTAACGTAACTAGCCCAGCCGCTTCCGGTGATATAGCCGCGAACGATGCACTCCACGGGAAGCATCTCCAGTTTCTTACACATCATGCTGTTGCCGTCGAACTTCGGCTGCTGAAAGAACTCAGGCATGTCCTTTACGTCAACGGAAATCATGTGGTTGGGAATGATGTCCTTCGTCATGTCAAACCAAAACTTAGACATCTGCGTAAGTACGGTACCCTTCTTCGTAACCACGTTGTGAAGGATCACGTCAAAGCAACTGATGCGGTCCGTGGCAACCATGATCAGGCTGTCGCCGTTGTCATAGATCTCGCGCACTTTACCCTCTTTGATGGGTTTCAGCTCCTGCATACTCAATTTACCTCGCTCTCTTGTCATACTGAATAATTATTTCAAAAGAAATCACTTTAATAGATAAACACGTTTATCGAAAATTTTCAATAGAAAAAATCAAGAAAATATGAAAAAATTCGATGGTTTTTTTGTATAAATCGAGAATCACTCCCCGACGCTAAACCGGTACTGGTTTTTGAGCGATTCGCAGAGTTTCGCCCCTTCTTCCTGATAGTATCGCTCGTCGCCAGATTCCTTAGCTTCCCTGCGTTCCCTGAGCATCAGTTCCGCCGGCTGAAGCTGGAAATCGAGCCGGAGCTCCTCCATCTTCTTCTCGAGTTCCAAAGTAAGCTCATAATGCTCCATCTCCCCTGCCGCAAACCCGACGTACTGGCTTTCCGACAGTTCCATGCGCTTTGTGGCCAGGAAACACAGGTACTCGTCCTCGTTACCCGTGATTCGGTACGCGGAAAGGAAGCTGTCACCAGCCTGTCCGTACAGCATCAGCCTCGCGTAGGCCACGCCCTTGTTGTGGCAGATGTTGGCCTTAAGCTCGTCTCCGGGAACGGAAAGTCCCATCTCTCCAAACTCCTCCCATTTCAGGAGCAGTCCGTCATAGCCGCGGATGGCTGCCACGTATTTCTTCTTTTTTGCCAGATAATCCACCTGCTCCTTCCGCTTTTCCAGACTCGAAAGACCGGCGCCCTTCTTGAGGATCTGCTCAACCTGGCGGATGGTTTCCGCGTCATACAGTCCCACATACTGCAAAATGGCTGAGACGAAGGTGCTCAAGGATCCCTGCCGGTGCACCATGGGATACAGGAAATCTGCCAGTTCATCCAGCCCGCAGCGCTCGCGGATCCAACGGAGCAGCGTATCGCTCATGATGGAGCTGTCGAGAAGAAATGCATTTTCCTTAAGTCCGTAACAGAGCTCCTCCATGCAATATACCCGCATTTCCAGGCCCTGGATCAAATATGGTACGGAAGAATACTCTCCCACGCAAAGATATGCCTGCATAAATGCCTCCTAGTCTAACGTGACGTCTTTTTCCCAAACCCTTGTCTCCGCGGAACGGAATTCTCCAAAGCCCAGATCCGAGAACCGCGCGTGAAGCAATTTCTCTCCCTTCATGTACAGCATCATGCGGATGCGCGCCATGTCTCCAGAGAATCCCTCCAGTTCTATGGGCAAGACCATTTTCCCGCCGCCTACAAGGCTTGTTGCCGTCAATTCCACCACGTTCTCGCCCTTTAGATAAAATTCCAGGCTTGTCGTCGCCTTCTTCCAGTTCGTTCCCGCATCCAAGAGGGGAAGATAGGTGCTGCTCCCCTGCCGGAAGACGTTCATGCCTATGTTGCTCTTTAGCTTGTCTTCTCCAAGGAATACGTACTCGCTTGCCACGTCGCTGGGATGAAAATGTTCGAGCATGCCGTGACAGGCACCCTTGCAAAAGAGGTTATTCCCAAGGAATATCCGTCTCCTGTCACACAGGAACTTCAAGGATTCCTTGAGCCAATCCTCCGAAAAATCATCTCCGATCAGATAGACGGAAGCGATCCTTCCGTTTCCGATCTTCTCCTGAACCAATTCCAAGAAGGTGCGGTCCAGGATCTGGTTGCCTTCCTGTTCCTTGCCCGACAGGGATGCCTTAGATGGAAATTCTTCCTCTTCCCTGTGAATAAACGTAACGACGGGCTTTGTCTTCCGGTTGCATTCCATCCGATAACAGATCATGCGGTTTCCCTGATAGTGAAAGAGAATGGAAGGCTCCTTCCACAGCTCGCCCTGCTGATGGATCAGATAATCATAATAGCTCTCCTGATGGGATTGCCATGCGATCCTCTCCGTCTTAAGCCGGAGATTTGCGGATAGTTTTTCCAGAACCGCGATCACGGTGGCGTCCAACCGGTCGCAGGTGATCATCAGCGCTTCGATCTTTTCCGTGCCGGCTGCGCTGGATAACATGCCAAGACTCCGCTTGAAAAACAGCGTCAGCAGTGCGACGGGATCATATTCTCCGCCGTCGATCTGGACGGACTCCCCGTCCACTGCAAGCTGAAGCAGGTTCTCCACCAGGATCCCCTGATTCTCCTGCGCGTACTGCAGAGCCTCTTTCCCATAAAACCATTGGTTGACGCCTGGACGCTTGCAGAGCACCGTCGGTATGCTGAAATATTCCGAACCCGCAACGGAAGACACCGTCTCCACGGCACTTCCCGCCGCATTGCAGTAGCTAATCTGGGCATAATCCCAACCGAGGTCATAACCCACGATCAATTTTTGATTACCGCCAATTTTAAGCATTTTCCGTCCTCCCCGGGAGCCCTATCGCAAAGTGAACAGGCTCTCGCCGCAAAACTCCTTAAAATAATAGTGTTCCAACGCTTCATCCAGCGCATCTCCGTCCTGCATGCCCTGACTCATGACCATGTCATTGATCATGCCGTACATGGTTCCCGCGGCATCCGCATCCGTCTCACGGCACTGAAGCGTTCCCGAAACCGTCATGGTCTCTTCCCCGCCGATTTCTTCCGTCACGTAATACTGCAGCGTCTCGCCAAAGAATAACACAAATTCCCGGCAGCAGATCCCGCAGAATACGTCTCTCATGTTTTCTGACAGGTATTCCTGACCTTTTTCTCCATCCTTCGTGATCACGTAATGGATCCGGGCGCGGCCGCCGGGTTTCGTGCGGTATTCCACAAGACACTTGTCCGCCAGTTCACCCAAAAGATGCCTTTGATGTCTAAGCTTGTGATAAAACTCGAAATGGATCTTCTCCGCCATCATTTCCCGAAGGAACGCATCCAGCGCGCCGTCCACTTCCCTGGATACCTCGGAAGGGTTCTCCGCGTAGTGCTTTAAGAATGCCAGCTTACATACCTTTGGCAGGTTCGACTCCCACCGCGCGCCGTCCAGCATGACGCGGAAACAAATGGAATCCGCCGTCCGCTCCTTGACAAAATAATCATAACTGCTCTGAATGACGTAAGCCTTGATCACGGAGGATTCCCCCGCGTTTTTGTAGTATTCTTCAAAAATCTCAGACCGTTCGGCAACGTAGGCACCCGAGAAGATCATCTGTATCAGGATCCTCTCTTCCAGCGCCGTAACGTCAAGGGAATTCTCCCGCATCTCCTTCCAAAGGTCCCTGAGATCCTTCAGATGCCCCTCACCGTATTTGCTCAGGTAATCCAAGGCCAACGCGCTCGCCTTTCCCCTGCGGAAAAGATACGTCACTGCCGACGTGATGCTAGGCTCCTCGCTGCATCCGCCCGCCAAAAGATTTCCCAAAAGCCTTGCCAGCGTATTGCCATCCATAAAATATGGACCAAATTCCCGCATCCATGCGTAGGGAACTTCATAATCGCCTCGAAGAACGGCGTACTTAGCCGCTTCCATGCGCTGCGTGAGCGTGAGCGGCAGAGCTTTCATGATTCCGAAAAGCTCATCCATTCTCTCAGGCTGTGCCCCTTCAAAGAATTGCTTTAACAGCCGCAGGCAGATCTGAGTTTTCTTTCCCGTCTCCAATCCTTCCCAGGAACAAAGACCGATCGCCTTCTCGGCCAACTCATCCCCTAAAGGTTCTTCCCCGGCTTTATTTAGCAGGTACAAGTCAAACTCAGGGGACTGCATGTTCTTGTTTTCCAGTCCCTGCAGGAAAAGATCCGGCTTCAGGTAGCGCTCCGTCTCAAAAGAGATTTCATCCGCAAACCGGTTTCCAAAGGCATCCTCGAAAATCAGCGTACTGTCTTCTCCATAGATCGGTGCGAGAGTCTCTCCTCCGATCAGCGGGTACTCCATGCCGATCATGCTTCCCTTCGCAAAGACGATCAGTTTCTTCATCCGTTCATCCTTCACGCGGATCTTTGCGGTAAACAGGAGCCTGATCAGTACGTCTGGATTCTGTTCGCTGATCATCTCCGGCGTCAGCATCCGGGAATAAATCCTTGCCAAATGACGGTTGATCCGTCCCTTCGCGATCTGGTCATTCACAAAATCCCTGCATCGCAGCACATACTTGTCATAGACGTCTGCATACAGTACCTTGTTATCCAGCACGTAATCATACAAAAACGCCGTGCGGTCCTGATCCAGTTTATTCTGGTAAGAGAAATACAATACTGCTGCCTTGGGCAGGCTCTTTCTCTCCTCCGGATCAATGGATGACATAAAGGATTCGTACAGGTTCGTAATGCGAAGCTGTTCCTCCACACCCTTTTCGTACCAAGGCAAAGCCTTTGGTCCAAGTATGCCGCCCCGGACGAAAAGCTCGCACAGATGCTGGACGATGCGCGCGTCCTTCCGTTTGCGATAGAGTCTTTCCAAGATTCTGCAAAGGAGCGGCGAATAGTCCTTGTCCTTCGCCAGCAAGCCTAAAAAGCGTTCTGAGAGGTCCGGACTGAAATAATCCTTGCGGATGCCATAGTAAAGCACCTGTCTTTCAAACTCGCCAAGCTTTCTCAAAAGCGCCGGATTGCTAAGATATGCCTGCAATGCCTCGACGTAAATGACAAAGCTGCGGCATCCACGCTCAAACTGCTTTTCCATGAAACGGAGTTTTTCCGCAGGCTTATCCATAAACTCTGCCGAAAGGTAAAGCAAAAGCCATGCGATCCTCCAGGATTCCGGATTCTTGCGGTAGAGTTGTTCCACCTCATCCGTCACCCTTAAAATTTCTTCCTCGTCCCTGCTAAGCAACGTGGTGAGATAAAGGTAATATGCCCAAAGCTCCTCATCAATGTCAGGCTGCCTCTCCATCAGGTCCACGGCGTGCGAAAGAAGCCACTGCGCCTCATTCTGGCTGTCCTGCGTGATCAGAATCTGTGCCTTGAACAGACAAGGCATGGGATCCTCCTCGTTCATGGCGATCAGCTTGTCCACCTGCTCCCGCGTCTGGTCCAGCCAGTTTGCCAGTCCCATCTTGCGGGTGCGGAAACGCTCATAGGTCCGCATGATCTTCACGATCGCCTGATCCCAGTGAAGTCTCGCCTGATTCACCAGGTGCGCCATGCCATTTTTTACGGTCACGCTGACCTCAAAACTCGTAAAGGAATTATAGAATACAAGTTTCCCGTGATTAATCCCCTGCTTTAACTTTATCGGATCCACGTAAAAGGGAAGTCTTGCATAATTTCCCAGAAAATCTTCTTCCACTAGAAGCGCCTTCTCCAGCACAAGAAACTCTCCGTCCGCCTCCACGTTGAGTGCCACGTAGCCCCAACCGCTCCTCGTCACCGAAAGCTCCTGCTCCATGAGATGCCACTCTCCTTCAGCCTGTTGCATTTCCAGCGTGATCTGCGGCGTCTCGGTCAAAAACTCCACGCATTGCTTCTTTCCTGCGTGGATCAGGAATTCTTCCATGTTCTGCTCCCGTCCCGGATAAGCTGCCAGGCCATAATATATGGGAATGCTTTGTGAATTGCCATTCTCAAGGATCTTAAGAAATGAATCTGAATAAAAAAGAGACACTGCCTCCTGCCAATTTCCCTTGGCAAGATTTATAAAATCCGACAGGTTTTGAATCGTACCCAAAGAGGTCTCCGGCCATCCGTCCTCACACGTCACCTCGTAAGGCAGGGAATATTCTCCCAGATTACTGACCACGCGAAAAGCGCCCTTGACCACCTCTCCCGTTTCCAGGCATGAGCCGTGAAGGACGTATGAAATCTCGGCATCCCTGCCGACAAATTCCGGGGTGAGGCATTCCACGCGGTAATCCGTGGAGAAAACACGCCCTTTGATCAAAGCATCGTTTTCCCCATAGATCTGGAAGCTTCCCTCGTATTCTTCTCCCGGATAGACGGATAGTTCCATGGTTGCCTGCGAAAAATCAAGGGATCCCGTTTCGCTGCCAAAGTTCCCGCTAAGGACCTCATCTATGACTTCTCTCATTTTTCAAGCCCTCCCAAATCAACGTTACGTCAAAATCCTACTCCATGTTCAATCGGTCGCTCACCACGTGAATGGACCAGAAAAACAGAAGACATGCAAAAATAATTTGGGCTAAAAGATTGACTAAATACTTGTCATTTGCCAGCATAAACATGAGTTCAGGATCGTTTCCCGCATTCGTGCGAAACATGGTAATGCCAAGGCTCAGTATGCCGCTAAAGATTGACATTGCGATCCTCACGCCAATGAATGCCAAAATTCCCATAAGTCCTTTATTCTTCCACGAATACTGTCCCAAAGTAAGTGAACCAAACAAAATGCTTAAGGTAGCAAAAGGGGAGATGATCGTCATGCAAATCAATAAAATCCATGACGTGGAAAAGTCATAGTCTGCGACTTCTTTCACAAGTTCAACAAACGTATTAAGCGCTTCCCTAAAGAAGGTTATCACGTCGAAGAGACCAATTCCCCTCATCTGTGAATAGCCAACAATGACCAAGAAGCCCACAAAAACATATAATGCCAGCGTCATGATCAGCATCCAGATACCGCCCGCAGCAATCTTTGCGATGATAAGATGGGAAGATTTCACCGGAAGGGTATTCGTCAGATATCCCTCATCGGAATACATGCTGCGATAGAAACGGAATCCAAGATAAATGATAAATCCAAAACTCAGTCCAACCAACATGAGCATATAGGAAAGAAGGCCAAGCAGGGCTATAATTCCGCTCACTGCGGTTAACGCCATGCTGGAATTGTTGCCGGCATCAATAATGCTGTGAAATAGCGGAGATACAAGATAAATTGCACCAAAAACGGTAACTCCAAAGAATACCGCCAAAAGCAGGCTGGCCATCTTGCCAATGCGTCGGAATTCATGTTTAAATAATTTTCCTAACATGCGAACACCTCCCTAAAGTATGCATCCACGGACTTACCCTGTTGCTCCCGGATCTGCGGTGCGGAACCATACAGGATCAACCGTCCGTCGCGCATAAAGATTACCTCGTCCAATACCTGTTCAATGTCGCTGATCAGATGCGTGGAGATCAAGATGGAAGCATTCTGATGGTAATTATTTAATATAGTTCGCAAAATGTAATCTCTGGCTGCCGGATCCACGCCTGCAATGGGCTCGTCCAGCACGTAAAGATCCGCCTCCCGGCTCATGACCAAAATGAGCTGCACCTTCTCCTTGGTACCCTTGGAAAGCGTTTTCATCTTGGCACGTGGATCAATCTGAAGGTCTTCCAGCATCTTTACGGCTCTCTCTCGTGAGAAATCCTCATAGAAGTCCTCAAAATAATCCAAAATGCTCGAGATGGTGTCACTGGGAGAAAGATACGTGCGGTCTGGAAGATAAGAAATCCTTGCCTTGCTTTCCGGTCCGATTTTCTCTCCCAAAAAACGGATTTCGCCCTCCGTTGGCTGGAGCAATCCGTTGATCATCTTGATCATCGTTGTCTTACCGCTGCCATTTGGTCCCAAAAGTCCAATAATCTTGCCTCTCGGAAGGGTAATGGAAACGTTGTTTACAGCCAGTTTCCCATATCCGTAATTCTTCGATACGTTGCTAAGCACTAACAGATCGTTCATGGTTTTCCTCCTTATCCGTCCGTCAAAATCCCTAAATACTATACTAATATAATCTTGTCATTTTTTCAATCCTTTTCCCATCGTCACGCATCTGGAAAATCTGCATAAAGTAACGAAAAAGGCTCTGTGAGAAAATCTTATGACCAACCTTGAAATTCCTGACGTCCCCCTGGCTCCGAGTTTTCCCGCCGCGGCGTCTGTCGGGACGCTAAAAATCATGATTACTTCCTCCTTGGGGCTATTGCCCATTCAAGGTGCGCTTGTCCGCGTTTCTTTTACGGGAGATTCCGGGCAAACCATTGATACCCTGACCACGGATGAATCCGGTCAGACTAAAGTCATTTCCATTCCGGCGCCAAACGTTTCCCTCTCGCTCGCTCCTGACCAGCCACAGCCCTATGCGCAGGTAAGCGTTTCCGTCACGGTGCCGGATTATGAAACGGCGCTCGTCGACGGCATCCAGATTCTTCCGGGGGAACTGGCCCTCCAAACAATCCGCCTTCGCCCTCTTTTCCTGCCCGAAACGTCAGGCGGGGAAGAGATCTACGTCATTCCAGCCCACACACTGTATGGAGAGTATCCCCCAAAGCTCCCCGAAGAAGAAATCAAACCTTTGCCGGATACCGGTGAGATTGTCCTGAGCCGCGTCGTGATTCCGGAATACGTCATCGTTCACGACGGCGTCCCCGCAGACTCAACTGCCCCCAATTATTACGTGCGCTACAAAGATTATATTAAAAACGTGGCTGCAAACGAGATCTATTCCACCTGGCCGGAAGCCGCAATTCTCGCAAACGTGCTTGCCATCCAATCCTTTACGCTAAACCGCGTCTACGTGGAATGGTACCGGTCCAAAGGCTATAATTTCACAATTACTTCTTCGACGGCATATGACCAGAAATGGGTCAAGGGCAGAAATACCTACGAGAACGTTGACCAGATCGTAGACAACGTCTTTGCCAACTACCTCTCCCGCCCAGGCGTGCGCCAGCCCATCTTTACCGCTTACTGCGACGGCAAAAACACCACCTGCCGAGGCCTAAGTCAATGGGGCTCCCGGTACTTGGCCGATGAGGGCTACAGTGCCATCGAGATCCTGCGGTATTATTTTGGCAATGACCTATATTTAAATTCTGCACAGCAAATCTCCGGCGTGCCCTCCTCTTATCCCGGATATGCGCTTCAAAACGGATCCCGCGGTGATAAGGTCCGCCAGCTTCAAAACCAGCTAAACCGCATCGCGCAAAACTATCCTGCCGTACCGACGCTTTCAGAGGACGGGATTTACGGTCCCCTCACTGCCAACAGCGTCCGGATTTTCCAGCGAATCTTCGGTCTGCCTGCAACTGGCGTCACGGATTACGCCACCTGGTATAAGGTCTCAGAAATCTATACCGGCATCACCCGCATCTCCGAACCCGGCGCCTACTAAAGTGTCACGGGGACGTGTCTGCCGTCACGTTTCGCACGGCGCGTCTGCCGTTTCGTTTCTGGGCAATGGCTAGCTGCGATACTGGCTTGGCGATATGCCAAAGGCATCCCGGAAATTTCTCAGAAATACGGAATAGTCTCCAAAACCAGCTTTCTGGTATGCCGTTGTCACGCTCTCACCCTTTTGTAACAATTCACAGGCGCGGATCAGCCTTTTGTTCATGACGAAGGCATGTGCCGTCACGCCCGTCAGTTCCTTAAACTTACGCAGGAAATGATACTTGCTTACGTGCACGCATTCCGCAAGCTGCTCCAGGGTAATGCTCTCCTCCAGATGCGCTTCCACGTAGGCGTTCACCTGCTCAACCAGCGGATGCTCCGCAACATACTCCCCTGAGAGCAGCGATTCCTTTCTGCCGCAAAGAAGATTCAAGTGTGCAAAAAACAGCGTCAGATATCCTCTGTCCATGGCACGACGGATCCCCGTGGATGCGCCGTCCATGGCAAGCTTTAGGAGATACCCGCGAAGCATTTCCTCATAGTAAACGGGAAAGTGCCATGCCCTGGAATCCTGCAGGCGGAAGCATTCCGTCAGATCCAGTTCCCCGTCTGAAAGACTTTTCAGGAAGGCTCCCGTCACCCACAATATGATGCGCCTGGAATTCTCATTTTTTCCCTCCGTGGGCTGATACTTGTGCATGACGTTCTGATCGATCAGCAAAAAATCGCCCTTGTGCAGATGGTAGCTTTGATTTTCCACCATGGAGGAATATTCGCCCTCCAGCACGTAAAGGATTTCGTAAAAATTATGATAATGAAAGGCCATGGCTCCCGTCGGCACGCCTTCCTTCTCATAGGCTTCATAATCCCCATCGATCAGATACTGTCGTTCTTCCGTCGCCGGTAATCGCCGTATTTTCCCCTTTGTCCGTCTGTCATTTTCCATTCTGCATCCTCACTTCCTGAAATCATTCCATCCACGCCATCTTCCAGAGTAGCAATTTTTACATGATTTCCAGCAATATATATTCTTTTCTTGCATTTATGGTTTGATTATACTAAGAACAAAAGCTGGACGCAAGTGTTTTCGCTTGCGTACCATGGATTTATTACCATTGATCAGGAGGATAAAAACATGCAGATGACTTTGCGCTGGTATGGCAGCAAGTACGACACGGTTACTTTGAAACAGATCCGTCAGATCCCCGGGGTGACCGGAGTGATCTCCACCCTTTATGGCACGGCGCCTGGTGAGGTTTGGGAGATGGAGGACATTCTCGCCCTCAAGAAGGAAATTGAGGACGCAGGCCTTCAGCTCGTCGGCATTGAGAGCGTGAACGTTCATGACGCCATCAAGGTTGGTACGCCTGACCGCGACAAATACATCGACAATTATATCACCACGCTGGAGCGTCTTGGACAGGCAGGCATCCACATGGTATGCTACAATTTCATGCCCGTCTTCGACTGGACCAGAACGGAGCTTGCCCGGGTTCGTCCCGACGGTTCCACGGTTCTCGCCTACACGCAGGAAGCCGTAGACGCCTTAAATCCCGAGGACATGTTCGCTTCCATCAGCGGCGACTCCAACGGTGCCATCCTTCCCGGCTGGGAGCCAGAACGCATGGCACACATCAAGGAGCTCTTCGAAATGTATAAGGACGTGGATGACGAGAAGCTCTTCGCAAACTTGAAGTATTTCCTTGAGCGTATCATGCCCGTCTGTGACAAGTATGACATCAACATGGCGATCCATCCGGACGATCCCGCCTGGAGCGTCTTCGGTCTTCCCCGCATCATCATCAACAAGCAGAACATTCTCCGGATGATGAAGATGGTGGACAATCCGCACAATGGCGTGACTTTCTGTTCCGGCTCCTACGGCACCAACCTGGAAAACGATCTTCCCGACATGATCCGTTCCCTGAAAGGCCGTATCCACTTTGCGCACGTTCGTAACCTGAAGTTTAACTCTCCCACTGATTTCGAGGAGTCCGCACATCTTTCCAGCGACGGCACGTTCGACATGTACGAGATCATGCTCGCCCTTTACGACATCGGTTTCGAAGGACCCATCCGTCCTGATCACGGACGCATGATCTGGGACGAGGTGGCAATGCCTGGCTATGGCCTCTACGACAGAGCACTCGGCGCCACCTACCTCAACGGACTCTGGGAGGCGATCTGCAAGTCCCATAAGTAAGCATGGCTTTCCCTAGTCACGGCGAAGGAGAAGGGCAGTCCATAAGGCACGCTACGTTTTCTACTCGGGCCGCGCAGCTTTAAGCTGCCAGTCGCCCTATCCGCCCGCAAGCGGGCACGGGCTTTGTGGCAGCGCTTAGCGCAGCCCTCCTGACGAAAGCCTCGCTATCGTCTGTGCTGACTCACCGGCATGTTCCAACCCGTTTACGTAATCTCCACGTCACAATATCTCTTTATGGAATGGGACTTGCAGATTGCTTAGTAATATAAAAAAATTATATAAATATAATTTCGCGCGGGGTTGGATTTGGTGCTTAATGGTTTGGTAGTCGGGTTGCGGCGGCAGTCGCCCCCCTCCCCCAAACATCAAATCCAGCCCCACGCGAACCCCAGCACGGACTTTGGCTGGGCGTCATGGCCCGCCGCGCGAAGACAATAGCGAGGCTTTCGTCAGGAGGGCTGCGCTTAGCCGTCGCCATCGAGCCCGTGCCCGCTTGCGGGCGGATAGGGCGAATGGCGACAAATAAGGCGCGCGGCCCGAGTAGAAAACGAAGCGTGTCTTGCGCGGCGGACCATGCCGCCCAGCCGAAATCCATGATACCATAACCATGGCCAGGATCCTGGCAGAAAGAGTGATGAGATGAAACTAACGTTAGAAGGAATCAGGGAAGGGAAGGCCGAGTACCTTGCAAAGGGATACCGGCTGCCCGAGTTTGATTATGAGAAAGTAAAGAAAAATACACATGAGAGACCCACGTGGATCCACTTCGGCGCGGGCAACATCTTTAGGGCATTCCAGGCAAACGTAATGCAAAACCTCCTGAATCAGGGAATCACCGACGTTGGCCTGATTGCTGCGGAAGGATATGATTACGAGATCATCGAAAAAAGCAACCGCCCCCACGACAACCTAAGCCTCCTGGCTACGCTAAAGGCTGCAGGAACCGTTGAAAAGACCGTGGTTGGCTCCATCATGGAGTCCTTGATCCTTGATTCCGAGAATGAAACCGAGTACGGCAGACTGAAAGAAATCTTTCAGAATCCCAGCCTCCAAATGGCCAGCTTCACGATCACCGAAAAAGGCTACAGCCTTGCAGACGGCAAGGGTGAACTGCTTCCCAGCGTTGCGCAGGATTACGAAAACGGCCCCGAAAAGCCATGCAGCTACCTTGGAAAAGTCGTATCCCTCCTCTACGCAAGATTTCAGGCCGGCAAGCTTCCCATTGCCATGGTCAGCATGGACAACTGCTCCCATAATGGCGATAAGCTCTACGCTGCAGTCAATGCCTTCGCGGAAAAATGGGCGGAAAAAGGCCTTGCCGACAAGGAATTCCTTGCTTACGTCAATGACAAGACCAAGGTTTCCTTCCCCTGGAGCATGATCGACAAGATCACCCCCAGACCGGATGCCAAGGTGGAAAAAATGCTCTTGGATGACGGCATGGAGAATCTGGAGCCCGTCATCACCTCCAAGAACACATACATCGCTCCCTTCGTCAACGCAGAGGAATGCGAATACCTTGTGATCGAGGATGCCTTCCCGAACGGAAAGCCTCCCATCGATAAAGGCGGCATTATCTTCACGGACCGCGAAACCGTTGACAAAGTTGAGAAAATGAAGGTATGCACCTGCTTAAATCCTTTGCACACCACGCTAGCCGTATATGGATGCCTGCTCGGATATACTTTGATCGCTGATGAGATGAAGAATCCCCTGTTAAAGAAATTCGTGGAAACCATCGGCTATGTGGAGGGACTTCCCGTCGTTGTTGATCCGGGAATCATTGCTCCGAAGGACTTCATTGACGCGGTCGTAAATGTCAGAATCCCTAACCCTTTCATGCCTGACACGCCTCAAAGAATTGCAACGGATACCTCCCAAAAGCTTGCGATCCGCTTCGGCGAGACCATAAAGGCTTATCAAAAACGCTCTGACCTTAGCGTTAATGACTTAAAGTTCATCCCCTTGGTATTTGCCGGCTGGCTTCGATACCTGATGGCCGTGGATGATCAGGGAAATGCTTTCGCGCTTAGCCCCGATCCCCTGCTTGACGTTGCCACTCCCTACGTCGCTGGCTTTGAATTGAACGGGAAGGAAAAAGACCTCTCCTGTCTTGACGAGCTCCTTCGCAATGAAAAAATCTTCGGCGTCGACCTGATCAAGATTGGCATGTCAGACCTTGTAAAGAAATACTTTGCAGAGCTTTCCTCCGGAATTGGTGCCGTTGAAAAGACATTACAAAACTATTTTGCATGATTTAGTTTTACTACTTTTAAGATTTTTTGGCAAAATCTGATTTAGTTTTATCAAATTTTGGGCAGTAGCATTACAATATAGGTAACCTTTCATGAAAAGTGAGGACGTTACCTTGAAAAATCTGCTGATGCTTCGCAAAAATGCAGGTTTGACGCAACAGGCCTTGGCTGATGAATTTCATCTTAGTCAACAGACGATTTACAAGTATGAGCGTGGTCATGCCGAACCTGACATCAAAACCTTAAAACAATTTGCCGACTTCTTCGGCGTTACCGTTGACTTTCTGATCGGCAACGAGAAACCCGTGGAAGAATTGCAACTCGACTTTACCACGGGTGAGAAGGAGCTGATCACAAAGATCCGCAAGCTCACTCCCGAAGTAAAGATCGCGTTGAACGCATTCATCAATTATCTGACCGAAAATAAGTAAAAAAGGCCAAAAACGTCCATGGAAACGTTTCGGCCTTTTTTATGTTGACGTGATATTTATCTCAATAATCTTCTATTCTGAGCCAATCTCTTGACGCGAATCCTTCCGGCAGAGCACGGCGATCACCTCATGTGCGATCAGCGGCATGGCTGCCAAACCGCACAAAATCCCCCACTCACCAACGCTTAACGGCACCGTTCCAAAGGTCTTGACCAAAAATGGCAACTCCGTAACCACAAGCTGTAGGGCGAAACCAATGGCAACCGCGAACAGCATGAGCTTGTTCACCAGCGGACGCATGCAAAATACGGAGCGGTTAACGTCCCGCATGCCAATGGCATGAAAGAGCTGGCTCATTCCCAATACGGTAAATGCGTACGTTTGTCTTCTTGCAAGCAAGGACTCCTCCGCCTGCCATAGCCCAGGTAAGGCGAATGCAGCCAAACTGATCCCTGCGATCAAAATTCCGTAGAAGCAGGTACATCCCCATCCGCCTCTGGAAAACAGACTCTCTCCCGCCTTTCTCGGCGAACACCGCATCAGTGCCTTCCCGTCATTTTGATCAACGCCCAGCGCCAGGGCCGGCAGGGAATCCGTGATCAGATTGATCCAAAGGACGTGACTGCTCTTAAGCGGCGAGGCGAATCCAAAAACCACTGCCACAAACATGGTAAGAAGCTCCCCAAAGTTGGAAGAAAGCAGAAAGATCACCGTCTTCCGTATGTTTTCGTAAACGCCCCTGCCCTCTTCCACCGCGCGCTCGATGGTTGCAATGTTGTCATCCGTCAGCACTATGTCCGCTGCCTCCCTTGCCACGTCCGTGCCATTCTTCCCCATGGCAATCCCAACGTCCGCTGCCTTTAGCGAAGGAGCGTCATTTACGCCGTCCCCCGTCATGGCGACAATCTTTCCCTGACTTTGCAATGCCTTTACGATCTTCCTCTTTTGTGCCGGCGTTACCCTGGCAAAAATGCGTATCTTCCTTCGTTCCATCTCGCCGGTAAGCCTTTCTTCCGACAAACATTCCAATTCCTCTCCCGTCATACACTGCTCCGCATTTTTTGCGATCTCCAGCTCTTTTCCGATAGCAAGCGCCGTCGCCGCATGGTCCCCCGTGATCATGACGGTTTCCACGCCGGCCTCCCGCAATTCCCTTACGGCCCCTTTGGCTTCGGGGCGCGGCGGATCCCCAAGGGCGATCAATCCCAGAAACGTCCATGATTCCTTCTCTGACCTTCTCTTCCCATCTTCCATCATGCGCCCCTGCCCTCCCGGCACCGTCACTCCTTCATTCATGGCAACGGCCAGCGTGCGGTAGGCCATGCGGGCCAGGTCCTCGGCACCCTTTTGAATCTCTTTTCTCATCCGCGGCGTCATGTTTTCCCTTCTGCCCCCAAGCAGGATCTCCCGGCATTCCGGAAGAATCTCGTCCAATGCCCCTTTGCGATAACCAATCCGTCTGCCGCCACTCAAGTGATAAGTCGTCATCTTCCGGGTTTCTGAGGAAAAGGGAATTTCTTTGATCCTGGGTACAAAGCGCTCTAATTCCTCCCGTTCCATCCCAAACCGTCTACCCAATTCCAAAAGCGCAAGTTCCGTGGGATCTCCAATCTGCGCATCCAAAGCGGCATTATTACACAACGTAAAGCCCTGCAGAAATTCCTTGGGCGGCGCGCCGTAAGCTTCTTCCTTTCCGTCCCTCGCATGTTTGCCGGCGCCAGAAAGGCTCCATAACCTTTGATCCCAAAATCCCATCTGGGCATGCATTTGATTTTGCGTAAGCGTTCCCGTCTTATCGGAACATACGACGTTTACCGCACCCAGTGTCTCCACGCTCGGAAGTCTTCGAACGATGGATCCCGCTTTGACAAGACGCGTAACAGACAAAGCAAGACAGATCGTCACCACGGCCGGCAGGCCCTCGGGCACGGCAGCGACTGCCAGGGAAATTGCCGTAAGGAGCATCTGTAAAACGTCTCTTCTTTGCCATACGGCAATCCCGAACAGCACCGCGCACAGCAATAGCGATAACAGGCTCAGCACGAATCCCAATTCTCCCAAGCGCTTTTGCAGAGGTGTCGGCTCTTCTTTTTCCTGTCCTATCATGTCCGCAATCTTGCCAAGCTCCGTTTGCATGCCAACTGCCGTGACCACGCCCCGCCCTTTTCCGCTGACCACCATGGTCGAGGCGAAAGCCATTTCCCCGTGATCCGATGCATGACTGCAATCCCCGGGAATCAGCCCTCCCTTCGCGACGCGTTTTTCCACCGGAAGGGATTCTCCCGTGAGCGCCGATTCCTCCGTCATGAGCTCTGTGGATTCCGTTAGCATGACGTCCGCCGGAACCCGGTCGCCCGCCTCCAGGCAGACAACGTCTCCCAAAACAACACAGGCCGCCGGGATCCGTTTTTCTTTTCCGTCCCGGAGCACCGTCGCCGCAGGACTTTGTAAATCTTCCAATGCCTCCAGCGCCTTTCTCGCCTTGCCTTCCTGCACCAAACCCACGCATGCGTTTAGAAGGACGACCGCCGCAATGATCCCTGCGTCACTGAATTCCCCCAGCACGACTGATACAAACGCAGCCACCATTAACACGTAGATCAACGGATCCTTAAGTTGCTCCAAAAATCTATGAATAAGGCTCTTTCCTTTGAGCCTTCGAAGTTCATTTCTTCCGTCTCTTGCCAATCTTCTCGCCGCTTCTGCCTCCGACAGTCCTTGCACTCCCACACGCGTTCTCCGTCCTATTCCAATCACTTTCATGTATATGCAAAAAAAGACTGGCAATGCACTTGCCAGTCTCCCTCTTATGATTCCCCTCCACTCGAGATTACCAAAGGCTCCACGCCCTTCTTTTGGGGCGTTGCCACCAATTTCGTGCTCCTAGCCCGCACGTCTACGGTGATCTCAAGCTTCTCCAGCGTTCCGTATGCCCTGCTGTCCAATTCTTCATTGACTGTTTCCAAACTGCCGGCTGCGTCATCCGTCAACGCCATAAACGTCTCGATGAAGTCGCGTGCTTCCTCTTCCGTTAAATCCTTGTCTGAGCCCTCAATCCGCAATCTGTCTTTCTCAATAACAATGGTAAACTTTTCCATGGAATCATCGTTCAAATCGTGAAGCGAACATAACGCAGCCGTATTTATTCCGGAAAGAAAACTAACGTCTCTGTCCTTAACGCTGCGATCCACGTAATTCGCCATGGATTGGACCATGCCCATCCAGCATGCTGACGCTATTGCAAAAAACAAGACAAACGCCAAAAACGAAAAGAAAGATGCCCTTGGTTTTCTTGTTGGATCAGGATTGGTTTCGTCCTTATACTTTCTTTCGGAGCAATGCAAAACTGTTTGAAGGATTACAAAGGCCCAAAAAAGAAAGACCGGAACGGCTAACAAAAGCAAGTCTTTCGATACGGAATACTCTGATGCCAGATAGAAAGCCCCTGCCAGAAAACAAATCATTGGAAAAATTGAAAGCATAACTTCTATAAACGCAACGCTGTTTTCGCATTCAAGCTCCCTTGTCTCCTCCGTTACCAGTTCAGCCAAATCACAATGGAATAGCCCTTTTCTCTCTGGTACCCGCATTTTACGTTTTTTTAATTTTGCCAGATAGTTATAACAATTCCCCCATTTCACCAAATGCTCCGCTAAAACAAGAACAACGATCGGAATCGCATGAAGGCAACACAAAAAAATTGCGATCGAGAGTACGGAAATCTCCAGGTCAATCAACTCCCCCATCAAAAAAACGCATACCACAAGCGCTCCCAAAAGAATCCCCAGAATCCGCGCATGCTTTTTCAGCATGTCGAGGTCTTCCACGTCAAACCGTATGTAATTATTGTCCTTCCTGCGTTTTTCCATATTCCCTTCTCCATTCGAAAAAGAATCTCTTTATCCATAATTTATCATAGCAATTCTTATTTGTCAATAATAATTTATCGTATTACAATAATTTATTTTCGTTCCACATACACAAAAAAAGGGACTGACCTTTAGGTCAGTCCCTTCCTCTTATCGCAGTAATTCTTTTGTGTAGGGATCCTTGGGATTCCGGAAGATCTCCTCCGTATCGCCGATCTCCAAGATCTTTCCGTCCTTCATGACCATGATCCTGTCGCTCACCTGATAGATCACGTTGATGTCATGGGAGATAAACAAAAACGCCGTTTTCAGTTCTTCCTGCAGGCTTCTGATCAGATCCAGGATCTGCGCCTGAATGGTCACGTCCAAGGCGGATACGGGCTCATCCGCGATGACAAGACCTGGTCTTGTGATCAGCGCCTGTCCGATGCTGATGCGCTGACGCTGGCCGCCGGAAAGCTGGGACGGCCTCCTCGTAAAGTATTTATCCTTAAGGCCCACCTTGTGAAGCATGTCATAGGCAGCGGCCACGCGGTCTTTCTCCGTCATCGCCTTGGAGGGATCCAAAATGCCCTGCGCCCGAAGCGGCTCCTGTAAGAGCCACCCGATCGTCTTGCTCGGATTAAGACTGCTGTAGGGATCCTGGAATACCATCTGCGGGCTGTTGGAGTGATGGACAATGCTTCCCTCCACCATTTTATTCAGCCCGAGGATCGCCTTGGAAAGAGTGGTCTTGCCGCATCCGCTCTCCCCGACAAGTCCAAGGATCTCTCCTTCATACAGGTCAAACGTGGCATTTTGCACCACGGTCTTCTTGATCGTCTTTCCGAACAGGGAATTGGCGTTCTCGCGGTAAGAAACGCTAAGGTCCCGTACCTCCACCAAGGGCTTAAGCTCTTGTTTCTTCCCATCACCCTTTTTCCCCTGGGCTTCCTTGAGCTTTTGATGAGCAGATTTCTTCTTGCCCGTGCGCCCCGGAACGGCACTGATCAGTTTCTTTGTATAGTCACCTCTGGGATCACTAAAGATTTCCTCCGTGATCCCTTCCTCAACAATGCAGCCGTCCTGCATCACGAGAATTCTGTCGCAGAGTCTCCTTGCAAGGTTTAAGTCATGCGTGATAAAGAGCAAGGAGTTCTTCTGCTCCTGATTGATCTTTTTTAACAGGTCAATGATCTGGTTCTGAACGGTTACGTCCAGCGCCGTCGTAGGCTCATCTGCAATGATCAGGCCGGGATGCAGTATTACCGCCATTGCGATCATCACGCGCTGCCTCATGCCTCCGGAAAGCTGATGGGGATAGCAATCGTAGACTCTTTCCACGTCGCGGAGGCCAACGCCGCGGAGCGCGTCCAAAACGCGTGCCCTGCGTCTCTCCTTCTCTTCCATGCGGCGCTGATGCCAACCGGCAAGGCCGTTTTTAGCTTCCGGAGTCTTTGCTTCCTTTTTCGTCTCATAACTGCTGCCCTGTCTGTCATGAAGGATCAGGACTTCCTCCACCTGCGCCCCCACCTTCATGGTCGGGTTCAGGGACGTCATGGGTTCCTGGAATACCATGGACATTTTCTGCCCCTGATACTCGCGATACAGCGCAGTATTCCGCGGCACGCCCGCCTCCAAAAGAAGCTGATCGTCATAATAGATTTCACCTGAGGTGACGCGTGCCGTCTCAGCGACAAGCCCCATCAGCGTCAGAGCCGTCACGGACTTTCCGGAACCGGACTCACCCACCACGCCAAGGATCTCGCCGTCGCCGATCTCAAATGAAACGTCCTTTACGACTTCCGGTCCGTCGAACGCCACGGACAAATGCTTGATCTTGATCATCTCTTTCCCGCCTCCTTTCGCCGAATTCCTTCGCTCAGAAGGGAGAATCCAAGTACGATCCACACGATGGTAAGTCCAGGCGCCAGTGCATACCAGGGCGCACGGCCAAGGTATCCCTGCGCATCCGAAAGCATCTTTCCAAGACTTGCATCCGGCGGCTGAACGCCAATGCCAAGATAACTCATGCCAGACTCCGCGAGGATCGCGTTATTAAAGCCTATGGTCACGCTAACCCAGAACACGGACCATATGTTAGGCAAAATGTGTACAAACAGAATGCGCAGTTTCTTTACGCCCATTAGTCTCGCGCGGCAAACGAAATCCGCATCCCGCAGGCGTATGAATTCGCTTCGCACGATCCTGACGTAGGAGGGTGCAAACACGATGCCCAAAGAAAAAATCACGTTCTGCTTTCCGCTCCCCAAAATACTGATCACGACAAGCGCCAAAAGAATGCTTGGAAATGCATTGATGGCATCCGTGATGCGCATGATGATCTCATCCAAAATCCCGCCAAAATATCCGGTAATCGCACCGATCAGAATGCCTGCGCCTGCAGAGATCACGACGATCAGACTGCTGACGATCACGGTGGTTCCGATACCCTGCATCACTCTGGAAAAAATGTCCCTGCCGAAATTGTCCGTTCCAAAGAGATGACGAAGGCTGGGCCCGTGAAAACGCTCCGCCGCAGACATGGAAGTGGTACTAAAGGGCGTCCAGAAGAAGCTCAGAATTCCGAGCATGACGGCAAGACCGGTCATCACCAGTCCCACCAGAAAGTACGCATTCTGTTTTTTGAACCACGCTCCCACTTTCTTCACGGAATTCTCCTTTTCCTTAAGCTTGCGAAATGCCTGACGGATTTCCAACAATGATTATTTGTTGCTGATCCTGGGATCGATCACTCGGTAGAGCACGTCCACCAGGAAATATACGACGATCACAACAAAAGTAATATATAGGATCAAGATCTCCACTACGGGGAAGTCTCTTGTTGATATCGAACTGATAAGTAGTTTGCCGATGCCAGGAAGGCTGAACACCTGCTCGACCACAATGCTGCCGGCGACGATCTCTGCGATGATCATGCCGAGGAAGGTCACGACGGGCATCATGGCGTTTCGAAGCACGTGGAAGTACGCTACGCGGCGCTCCGACGCGCCCTTACTGTAGGCCGTGCGGACATAGTCGCTGCCGCTTTCGGTCAGCATGGAATTTCGAAGGAAGCGCGCCGTCATGGCGATCTTCGGAATGGCCACGGAGATGGCCGGGAAGACCAAATAGGAAATGCAGCCCCAGAAATCCTCTTTGTAGGAGATATAGCCACCGGGGGCAAACCATTTGAGTAAAATGCCAAAAAGATATGTCACAAGGACGCCCAAAAAGAACGACGGGACGGCCATAGCCGTCTGGGTCCCCATGTTCATCATCACGTCAAACACCTTATTCTTGCTTCGGGCCCATAAAACGCCCAAGGGAATGGCGATCACCGCGATAAAGATCATGGATAGCGCCGCGAGGAGGAGCGTCACGGGAAGCTTATCACCGATGAGCTCCGCCACCGGCATCATTTGATTCATGTTTTTGGAGTAACGATAGCTATCACCGAAATCTCCCTTTAGGACGCTTCCCGCCCACCGAAAATACCTGACGACGGGTGGCTTGTCCAACCCTAATTCCTGTCTTAATTGCTCTTCCCTCTCAGGCGTCGCTTCCGTGCCAAGAATACTCGTCACGACGTCGCCGGGAATGATCTGGAACGCAAGGAAGGCCAGCACGGATACCAGGAACAACGTCATAATGAGAGTTACGAACTTTTTTACCAGGTATTTCATGCCAGCCCTCCTTTCCTCTTTCAAGGTTCCCCTTCGGGAAGCGAACCGATGAATCAATGTTTACTTGTTAAAATATACGGTGCTCATGTCCTGCACGTAGATGGGATAGAACTTGTATCCGCTCAGGTTCTTGTTCATCGCGATGGTGATGGGGGGAACCTGGATAAATGCGGTTCCTGCCTCCTTCACGAAGATCTCCTGCGCTTGCTTGTAGTACTTTGCCTTCTCCTCCAGATTCAAGCTAGCCGCAGCCTTCTGGTAAGCCACGTCATAATCCGCGTTGGCAAAGTTGATGAAGTTCTTTTTGTGATCCGTCTGGAAGCGTACCGTTAGGTAACTGGGGGTCATGTCACAAGTAATGCCGCAAAGGGTTGCCTGATAATTACGTCCCTTGTAGATGTCCTCCAGCCAAGTATTCCAATCTACCAGTTCGATCTTGCAATCAATGTTGGCATCCTTGAGTTGTTCTGCAACGACCTCTGCCGTCTGAACGTGCGCTTCATAGTTGGAAGGTACTCTCACGGTGAATGACACGCCATCTGCATAACCTGCCTCAGCAAGAAGCTGCTTTGCCTTTTCAACGTTCGCGCCCGTGCCATATACGTCATTCAGTTCCACGTAGTAATCCTTCATGGCAGGCAGCATGGGGGCACTCATGATGGTGCCGTTTCCGCCAACCACAAACTGATTTGCCAGATCCCTGTCCATGGCGTAGCAGACTGCCTGACGAACCCTTACGTCGTTAAAGGGTGCTACCGCATTGTTCAGGAACATGCCCTGTAATACGTCGGAGGGTGCGGAAAGGATCTGATAGTCATTCTTCAGCTCCTCTGCCTGAGAATCCGTCAGGTAGGAGTACAGATCAATGCTGTGACCCTTCAGCTCCAAAAGAGCCGTGTCAGCGCCGCTGACGATCTTAAATTGTACCTCATCCAAGTAGGGAAGACCTTCCTGCCAGTAGTCAGGATTCTTCTTTACCACAAGGCCCTCCTGGGGCTTGTAGG
Source organism: uncultured Lachnospiraceae bacterium (assembly GCA_946414885.1). Taxonomy (GTDB): domain Bacteria; phylum Bacillota; class Clostridia; order Lachnospirales; family Lachnospiraceae; genus Acetatifactor. The sequence continues at coordinate 83,575 of CAMKQH010000001.1, read as the reverse complement.
AAACAAAAGAAAAAGGTCCCGTACCAATGGGGTTGCTGCCTTCCGCCTCTCCGCTGCCTGCGGGGATGATGGCCGTGGTGAAGCTGTAGATCAGCTCCAGATTGGCGCTGCCCGTTGTTACCTGGACCGTATGCTCATCGACAATGTCTACGCTTTTCAGCGTTGTTAAGCTCGATACCAGTGCAGTGCCATCAAGTAATCCGGAAGCCCTCTCCAAGGAATACTTCACGTCCTCAGCCGTCACCTTGTTCCCGTTGTGGAACTTTACGTTGTCACGTAAGGTAAAGGTGTAGGTGAGCCCATCCTCCGAAACGGAGTAATCACTAGCGACTGCACAGATTAACGAACCATTTTCATTAACCTTTAAAAGACCTTCAAAAATGTTGAACAGAATTTCCTTGGTTCCTGCCGCAGTTGCTTTGTGTGGGTCAAGACTGTCAATATCCTGTTGTACTCCGACTACTACCTTTCCGCCATATTTGGAATCCTTGTTCCCATTGGGATCCTCGGTTCCCTGGCCAGAAACGGAAGCCTGGCTTCCCTGCGTAGCGTCCGGAGCGGTAGAGGACTCATTCCCCGAAGACTTGCCACCTGCGCATCCGCCCAGTGCAGCGACCAAGAGAAGTGCCATGAGGGTAATGCTAAATTTCTTCTTCATAATGCTCTCCCTTTCTTCAAGAAAATAAATCTCTCACTATTCAATTGTCACCCTCATTGTAACATAGAAATTGGGAAAAGCAAGTTTTTTTCTAAGTACAAAAAGGTCCTAAAGATTAATTCCCCAAATATCGCTCTCTGGGAATCACAACACAGTACTCCCCGTTTCCTTTTGTTTTCTTTACGACGAAACCTTTCTCCTCCAACAATTCCGTTCCCTGGTCACCCAAATACGCCGTTCTGATCACGTATGCGACCGGCAGGCTTGAATCCATGCCTTCCGGCAAAACATTCACGTATTGGAATTTTTCATGATAAGACTGCCCATATTGATCCACGGCCTTTCCCTGGAAAAACTCTGCATCCACGGAAAGCGCAAACAAAGTAAGGATTTCCGAGACTCTCGCCGAACCGGCATATTGCGTGTCCGGAGTAATCACAAGTTGCTCGCAGTCCGTTTGCTTCTCATCTCCCGCAATCCGTACTGCTTCCAGAAACTCTGCATAGAAATTGCTTCGCAACGTCTTGGAATGTTCCGTAAAATACGCGTTGACAAACAATACGCTCATGATTCCATAGGCCAAAAGAATCAGCAGCGCCCGTTTGTTTAGGTATGAAACGGTAAAGCTAATGCCAAGACCAGCCATGAGCAGCAATGCATAATGCAGTACGTTCACCCGGTTTACGTTAACGTTAGCCGTGATAAGGCCCGAAAGATTTCCGATCGCAAAGAAAAACAATGCGGCTGCATAACCTGCTTTTTTGATGGAATTCTCCTCGCTTCGCATCAGCCGGAGGCAGGCATACGTACCCACCAAAACAAACGGAAGAAAACATTTTGTGATAACCCCAAAGCCCGGCAACGTGTTCCACGGCAACGCGTCGCCCGATACGTAGACATTTTTCAGGCTCTGGAAGTTTTTTATAAGCTGTGCAAGCTTATCGTCACTAAAAAAGAGAATGTCCCGAGATCTCACGCTTTCAGGAAAATATGGCATGGTACAAAAGAAAGTCTTGATGGTATTCCACTTGAAGGCATTGATCATCATGGTAAGATAAATTGGCCATGCGACGAAAGCATAAACGGCAACGCAGATCAGAACCTCATGCCATTTTAGGATTCTCTTGATCAATAGATATCCAGCCATTCCAAGCAAAAATACCGGTACGGTGTAAAATGCAATGCCATAGCAATACATGCAAAGTGCGAACGCAACCATGGAGAAATACAGCCATCTCTTTTTTCCGTCAAGTCCCTTGATCAGAAACCAGATACCGATCAGCAGAACGTGCGGAAAAAGATTGCAATCCAACGCCCATCTGCTCTGCATAAAATGCCAGGGATTGCATACGGCAAAGGCAAGCGTGACGTACGCCGCCCTTGTTCCGCAAAGCTTTTTTGCAATGCCGTAAAGAGCCGCGAGGCCAAGCATGCTCGCGATCAGTATGGGAATCCTTGCCGTGATCACGTTCAAACCGAACAGTTTGATAAATGGAACCATGCAATAGGATAAGAGCACGCTCATTTGCCCATATCCCCATGCCGTAAAATGCGTCGGAAGGAACGTTCCAAAACGATCCGTCGCGTAATCTGCCAATGCTTTCGCGTCCACGGCCGCCATGGCGCCGTCCTGGTTCATTCCTTCGGGAATTGCGCCAAATTTCCACGCACGAAGAATAAATGCCACAAACAGCATCCCCAAAAATACGTAAATCTCCCGCGAATCCTTTTTCTGACCGGAAGTAATTTCATCCACCGTTTTCGCAGCATTTTCCTCTTTTGCCGGCTTTTTGACGCGATCCAGTGCGATCACCGCTCCGGCCATTAGCATAAAAAGGATGGTAAACAGCTCATTGTAGAACAAAACAACGTTCATCCTTCCAGACTCCATTCATAAAGCTCGTGCTTCTTCTTGTCAGAAACACTGATATCAACTCCCAGCTGCACTTCAATGATCTGAAGCTCCGTCTCCGCATAAACCGTATGCTTGCAGCCTGCCGGCATGCGGATCACGTCACCAACGTTCACCTTCTGCTCCACGCCGTCCAACATGGCTTTGCCCTTACCGGCGATCACCGTCCAAACTTCGTCGCGCCTCTCGTGGCTGTGATAGTTCATGCCATGTCCGGGATTCAAGGTCACCTGAATGGTCAAGCTCTCCGGCTTTACGTCGAGCACGCGGAAGCTTCCCCAGCTCTTTTCCGCAAACATGATCTGCTGATCAATGGCATCGACGTAGGGTTTGATATAGGAACTCTGCTCCTTGTCACTGACAAGGATGCCGTCCGGACTGGCTGCGATCACCAAATTTTTAAGACCCATGCCCAAAATTGGAATCCCCAGTTCATTAATGGCGTGTACGTCCTTGCAGGTTTCATTCAGTCGCACGTCACCGATGCAGCTTTCTTCCATGGCTTCCGTTAAGGTATTCCAGGTTCCCAGATCCTTCCACTGCCCTTGAAACCGCAGCACGGCAATGTCCTTTTCATGCTCAACCACGGCATAGTCGAAACTGATCTTTGTGAGCGTGTCATACTTATGGAACAGATCCTGATAATCCGTAAAATCGATCAGTTCATGCGCCCTCTCCAGCACGTACTTTAATTTATAGGCAAACACGCCGCCATTCCAAAGGCCGCCGGCATCAATGTATTTTTGCGCCGTGGCAGCGTCAGGCTTTTCCTTAAAGGTATCCACCTTGGCGACCTGCTCCTTGCCCGTCGGAATGATATATCCATATTTTTCTGACGGATAGGTGGGATCGATGCCCATCAGCGTTAAGTTGGCCGTTCCCGCCTGCGCAAGCTCCCAAAGTTTTTTGAGGGACTCAAAATAATCCTTCTCCACGTAAGGATCCACGGGGCATACGACAACGGCCTCCTCCTCAGGAACTCCCATCACGTCGTGCAAATATGCAGTCGCTAGCGCGATCGCGGGGAACGTGTCTCTTCTGCAGGGTTCAACGGAAATGCCAACGTTCTCTCCAAGCTGGTTATGAATTGCGCTAACCTGTGATTTCGACGTGGCGATCGTCACCGTAGCCGTTGGATCCACGGCCTTGATCTGACGGTATACGCGCTGCACCATGGATTCATAGGCTTCCTCCATGGCATTGTTTGCCAGCTCCTGCGTCCCGTCAGCGGGCTTATGGAATATTTTTATGAATTGCTTTGACCGGACGTCATTGGAAAGGGGCCAAAGACGCTTTCCCGATCCTCCTGAAAGTAATACGATGTTCATGCTCTATCTCTCCGCCCTCATGGGATTGTTCAAAAAGTCTTCGTACGCAAGCCGGATGCCGTCCTCCAGCTCCGTCTTGTAGGTCCAACCCAGCTTCGTTGCCTTGCTGACGTCGAGAAGCTTTCTCGGCGTGCCGTTTGGCTTGGACGGATCCCAGAGGATCTCTCCCTCGTATCCCACAACCTTTGCCACGAGTTCCGTCAGTTCCTTGATCGTCAGTTCTTTTCCCGTACCTGCGTTCACGGTCTCATCACCGCTGTAATTATTCATCAGGAATACGCAAAGGTTTGCAAGGTCATCCACATACAGGAATTCTCTTAAAGGACTTCCGTCACCCCAACAGGTTACGGTCTTTGCGCCTGCCAATTTTGCCTCATGGAATCTTCTGATCAGTGCGGGAAGCACGTGACTGTGTTCCGGATGATAATTGTCGTTAGGTCCGTAGAGGTTCGTTGGCATTACGGAAATGTAATCCGTGCCATATTGTCCGTTCAAGTATTCACAATATTTTAAGCCACTGATCTTCGCCAGGGCATAGGCCTCATTGGTCTGCTCAAGGGAAGAGGTCAGAAGACAGCTCTCCGGCATGGGCTGAGGTGCCATGCGGGGATAAATGCAGGAACTCCCAAGGAACTCCAGCTTCTTACAACCGTTCTTCCATGCGGAATGGATAACGTTCATCTCAAGGATCATGTTATCATACATGAAGTCAGCCTTGGCCGTGGCATTACCCATGATGCCGCCAACCTTAGCGGCAGCAAGGAAAACATACTCTGGCTTCTCTTCCTCAAAAAACTTCTCTACCTGATCCTGCCTCGTCAGGTCCAGTTCCTTATGGGTTCTAAGAACAAGATTGTGATATCCTTGTCTTTCCAATTCCCTTACGATTGCAGAGCCCACCATTCCGCGATGCCCTGCAACGTAAATCTTTGCATTTTTCTCCATCATTTTATTTACTCTTTCCCGCCATTTCACGGCGCATCATTTATCTTTTTCCTTATTTCACAACGCCTTTTTCCAAATACTCGGCAAGGTTCGTCTTAATGTGCTCCTCAGCGCGCTCCACGGCTACTTTCTGCATGTCATGCTCCGTCATGATCCGCACAAGCTCCTCAAAACTGGTCTTCGTCGGATTCCAGCCAAGCTCGCGCTTAGCCTTGGAAGGATCTCCCCAAAGGTTGACCACGTCCGTCGGGCGGTAAAAGTCGGGGGACACTTCCACAAGCACCTTTCCGGTTGCCTTGTCAATACCCTTCTCGTCCATGCCCTCTCCCTGCCATTCCAGTTCAATTCCGGCATGATGGAAGGCCAAAGTTGCAAATTCACGCACGGAGTGCTGTACGCCCGTCGCAATGACGAAATCCTCCGGCTTGTCGTTTTGCAGGATCAGCCACATGCATTCCACGTAATCCTTGGCATAGCCCCAATCGCGAAGGCTGGAAAGGTTACCAAGATAGAGCTTGTCCTGTTTTCCCTGGGCAATGCGGGCCGCTGCAAGCGTGATCTTTCTCGTAACAAAGGTCTCTCCGCGGCGCTCAGATTCATGATTGAAAAGAATTCCTGAGCAGCAGAACATGTTGTACGCTTCCCTGTATTCTTTTGTGATCCAGAATCCATATTGTTTTGCCACGGCATAGGGGCTGTAGGGATGGAACGGGGTGTTCTCGTTCTGGGGAACCTCTTCCACCTTGCCGTAAAGCTCCGAAGTGGATGCCTGATAGATGCGGCAAGTCTCTGCAAGACCGCAAACGCGCACGGCCTCTAACACGCGAAGCACGCCAGTCGCATCCACGTCAGCCGTGAACTCCGGCACGTCAAAGCTTACCTGTACGTGGCTCTGCGCAGCAAGGTTATAAATTTCATCCGGTCTAACGCTTCCGATCACCTTCACAAGGCTCATGGAATCTGCAAGATCCCCATAGTGCAGGTGGAATCTGGGATTTCCCTCCAGATGTGCGATTCTCTCCCTAAAATCTACGCTGGAACGTCTAATGATTCCATGTACGTCATAGCCCTTCTCCAACAAAAACTCTGACAAATACGATCCATCCTGTCCCGTTACTCCCGTGATCAATGCTTTCTTCATGTCAATCCTCCACTTTTTATTATTCGTCATACGACATAATGTTTTTGATATAGTCCTTCTTGTGCCATATACCAAGGTCTCGCGGGCCGGCGTCTGCAGCATCCCTCTCTTGGGAACGTCACGCGGCTAATTGTTCCCAAGAGAGGGATGCGGCAGACGCCCTGGCCCGAGTCCTTCGACGCTCACAAAAAGGATTATAACAAAAAAAAGCCAACATCTGAATTCAGAAAGTTGGCTTTCATTTACATTATATTGACTTTTTACCACTGTTCTCGATATTTGCTTGGCGGCATGCCCTCAATCTCTTTGAATACTCGTGAAAAATAGTGCAATGCGCCAAGGCCGCAATCCAAACCGATTTCCTCAATGGATTTGTTTGTAAAGCGCAAGAGCTGCTTTGCCTTAGTAATGCGGACGTTAAGCAAATATGCGTTGATGGATTGACCGTATTGCTCTTTAAATACTCTCGTCAAATAGTATTTGTTAATATAAAATCTGGCGCTGAGATCATCCAGGGTGATCTTTTCAGCATAGTGGGCATCGAGCCAGGCTTTCACGGGAACCACGGATTTTTTCTTGGCGGGCATGTCCGTGGCATCCTCCGGATGCCAGGATTCCACCATAAGGAGCGTGAGAAGTTCGCCCAGGCATTCGTTGATCTTCATGTCCTTTACGTAATCAGATCCCTTGGCGATCTCAAAAAGTTTTTGCCATACGTCCCGGAATGCCTTCTCTTCCTTTGGTTCAAAGGCTGGTCTTCCACCGCGTTCCACGTATTTATCGTAAACGTAAGCAAGCGTCGGGCCGTTAAAGTGGCACCATTCCAACGTCCAAAGCTTCTGCGGGCTCGTGGCATGAGAATATGCCTTGTGGCAATCCACGAAGACGCAGGTGCCTGTCGTCAAAGAATACGTCTTACCCTCGTAGGTAAGGATCCCTTCGCCTTCCCTTACGCGAAAGAAAAGATAGGATGCGAGCGCCTGTCTGGAGCTTACGTGCGGTTTCCGCGCGGTAAGGCTTCCAATCTCCTGCAGATGCAGGAGACTGTCTCTTGCGAACCCAGACGGGGTATACAAAATACGGTCTGAAGTTACCACTGCTGATTTTACGTCTGAGAAAAACTCCATTGCGCCCCATCCTCTCTCGTTTTGGTGCTTATCTGTTGATCTCAATGTCACCGCTTGCGGTGCTCACTTTGATCTTCAAGTACGGTTCCTCACCGATGGTACCTACGGCACGTTTTCCGGTCTTTACGTATTTCACGTTCTCATCTGTTGAGATGCAGTCGCAGAAGGTGTCGATGTCACCACTGGCCGTGTTCAGGGTCATCTGAACGCCAATGCCGTCCGGAATTGCCAGTTCCACGTCGCCGCTGGCGGTACTAACCTCAAGCTTTTCTCCTGCCTGCGTCAAATTACATTCCACGTCGCCGCTGGCCGTGCGGATCACTGCATCGCCCTGACAATCCTTAACCTTTACGTCACCGCTGGCGGTACCAACATTCGTCTTGCCAACCGCCTTCTGGATCTTCACGTCACCGCTCACCGTCTTAACCTGCACCTCGCCCTCAACGGCTTCAAATGCAATGTCGCCGCTCACGGTTCCAATGCTTACGTCACCAATGGCACATGCTCCGCATACGTCACCGCTCATGGTCTTATAAACCTGCTTTGCCGCACCAATGTCCTCCAGCTTTATGTCACCGGATGCCGTCAAAATCTTTAACTCTTCCAAGCTTCCGGCGAATCCTTCCGGAAGGAATACTCTGACGGTACCTCTTCTGGGGAAGCCGATCATGTTGGAACCATATTGGATTTTCAGATTCTTTCCATTCACTGCATACTGCAGAAGCTGATCCTCCTTGGGATCCTTATTATATAACTCTTGAATGAAAATCTCCGGATCCGTCGTCAGCTGAACGTCAACGTCGATGGGAGAACTCTGCACTTCCATAACGATGCTGGTAATGCCGTCCGTAGTGAACTTTCTCTCGTTGCAGATCTCCATGTCCTTATACTTTCCGTCATCATTCTGCAGATTAATTCCTGCGTCGCTGATGATCTGCTTAATGCTGGAACTAATGTTATCAATGATGCCGGCGGACAGGAACGCGTTCAGCGCTTCCTTAGCCTGTTGTCCAAGGTCACCTGCCGACTGTTCCATCTGCTGGCCAAAGTTCTTTGCGTGCTGGCCCAGATTCTTCGCCTGCTTCTCCAGGTTCTCGCCCTGCCATTTCCAATATTCGCACTGTTTCTCCCAGTACTCGCTCTGCTTCTCCCAGTACTCGCTCTTCGCCTTCTTTCCATCATCGGACTGAGCGCCAAGATCTGCCAGAAGTTCCTCAACGTCACCGATGGAACCCATCACCATGGTGTATGACTGCTCCTCGGTGAAACCTCTCTGGATCAGATCCTCATATTTCTCCTCTGCATTGGAGATCATTTCTTCCTGCAGCTCTTTTGCTTCCTGCGATTCCGGTACGTTCTCAAAAAGATCCATGATCGCTGATTTGATCTTGTCTTTCATTTATTTATGCCTCTCTTTCCGTCGCCTCGCGACAATCCACTTCAAATCTTTCCCTTATACCAAAAGGCTGTCGATCATCTGTTTTGCCTTCTGCCATTCCGCCTTATTCTGTCCGTAAGCCTCACGACCCTTTTCCGTGATGGAGTAATAGCGCCTGCGGGCACCTACCTCTTCATCACCCCAGTAAGTCGTTACCAGGCCTTCCTTCTCCAAACGACGGAACGCGGAGTACAAGGTTGCGTCCTTCAGCTCAATCTGAGCCTCCGTCTTCGCCATAATCTCCTTGTTGATCAAATATCCATAGCTGTCATGCTCTGCCAGACTCGCCAGGATAATGGTGTCCGTGTTTCCTCTTAACAGATCTGATGCAATTGACATTATGCCACCATCCTTTCCAAATATATTTTTACGGATAATATAATCGAATTATCTTACCTCGATGTTTATAAGTTATCACAAGATACCTCGCCTGTCAAGGTATCTTTTCTAAATTTTCTATTAATTTAGAATTGGCCATAATTTGCACGAAAAAAGGGATGGCTCTTTCGAACCATCCCTTGGAATATCCTTTATGAATTACTTCTGGGCAACGTCCTTCATGGAGAAGCTGATTCTGCCCATCTTGTCCTTGCCAAGGCAAACAACGGTAACCACGTCGCCGAGGGTCAGGTAATCCTCTACGCGCTCCACTCTCTCCTTCGCGATCTTGGAGATGTGAACCATGCCTTCCTTGCCAGGTGCGAACTCGATGAATGCGCCGAACTCCTTGATGCTGACAACCTTGCCCTTGAAGATCTGACCTTCTTCGAAGTCGGTCACGATCATCTGAACCATGTCCTGAGCCTTTGCCATCATTTCCTTGTCGGTACCGCAGATGCTTACCATGCCGTCATCCGTGATGTCGATCTTCACGCCGGTACGGGCAATGATCTCGTTGATGGTCTTACCTCTCTGACCAACCACGTCACCGATCTTCTCGGGATCGATCTGCATGGAGATGATCTTGGGAGCATACTTGCCAACCTCAGGTCTGGGAGCTGCGATCGCAGGCTTCATGCAGTTGTCCATGATGAAGAGTCTAGCCTCACGGCAACGAGCGATGGCACCCTCAACGATGGGTCTGGTCAAACCATGGATCTTGATGTCCATCTGGATTGCGGTAATGCCTTCAGTGGTACCGGTTACCTTGAAGTCCATGTCGCCGAAGAAGTCCTCAAGGCCCTGGATGTCGGTAAGCAGTACGAAATCGTCATCGGTATCGCCGGTTACAAGACCACAGGAGATACCAGCTACCATTTTCTTGATGGGCACGCCTGCTGCCATCAGGGACATGCAGGATGCACAGGTGGATGCCATGGAGGTGGATCCGTTAGATTCAAAGGTCTCGGATACGCAGCGGATGCTGTAAGGGAATTCCTCCTCGCTGGGCAGCACGGGGATCAGAGCTCTCTCTGCCAGTGCGCCGTGGCCGATCTCACGTCTTCCGGGTCCGCGGGAAGGCTTGGTCTCGCCTACGGAGTAGGAAGGGAAGTTATAGTGATGCATGTAACGCTTGGTTACTTCGTTCTCGTCAAGTCCGTCAACCTTCTGTGCCTCGGAAAGAGGTGCAAGGGTACATACGTCACAGATCTGGGTCTGTCCGCGGGTGAACATTGCGGAACCGTGTACTCTGGGAATGATGTCAACCTCAGCAGCCAGAGGACGGATCTGGGTGATCTCACGGCCGTCAGGACGCTTGTGATCCTTCAGGATCATCTTACGAACGGTCTTCTTCTCATACTGGTAAACTGCCTCGCCAAGGATTGCAAGCCACTCTTCGTTCTCTGCAAATGCCTCCTCAAGCTTAGCGGTGATGTTTCTGATATTCTCCTCGCGGGTCTGCTTCTCGTCAGTGAAGACTGCAACTTCCATCTCCTCGGGAGTAACGATCTTCTTCATCTCTTCGAACATCTCAGCAGGAATTGCGCAGCTGGTGTACTCATGCTTCTTCTTGCCAACTTCTGCAACGATCTTGTCGATGAATGCGATGATGGTCTGGTTGATCTCATGCGCCTTGTAAATGGCCTCGATCATCTTTGCTTCGGGAATTTCGTTTGCGCCAGCCTCGATCATGATCACCTTTTCACGGGTGGATGCAACGGTCAGGTTCAGGTCGCCTTCCTTCCACTGTTTCTGGGAAGGGTTTACGATCAGCTCGCCGTCTACCATGCCCATCTGGGTCATTGCGCAGGGACCGTCAAAAGGAATGTCAGAGATGCAGGTAGCGATGGCTGCACCGATCATGGCAACCAGCTCAGGTCTGCACTCGGGATCAACGCTCATTACCATGTTATTCAGGGTAACGTCGTTGCGGTAATCCTTGGGGAACAGGGGACGCATGGGTCTGTCGATAACGCGGCTGGTAAGGATTGCGTTCTCACTTGCCTTGCCCTCACGCTTGTTGAAACCGCCGGGGATCTTTCCTACGGCATACATCTTCTCCTCATACTCAACGCTCAGGGGGAAGAAATCAATGCCCTCCCTGGGCTTCTCGGATGCGGTTGCGGTACACAGAACGGTGGTGTCACCGTAGTGCATGAACGCACATCCATTGGCCTGCTTACCTACGCGGTTTACGTCAACCACGAGCTTACGGCCGCCAAGTTCCATTTCATAGCTCTTGTACATAGTACCTCCTTCTTTGGGCAGATGCTCCGTCGCGAGTCTGGCGCGAATGCGAAGCCTGCCTTTGTCTTGTATTATTTTTCACACAAAGCGGAGGCCTCCGAAACTACTGAAAAACACGGGACTGCCATGAGTTTTCCTTCAATTCCCATACTTTTCAGTGGTCTCGGGATTGTCCTTCCGCTTTGGGTTTACCGATTCTTTTAAAGAAACATAAGCGGAGCGCCCGCATGCGGGCCATCTCCGCTCTTTTTTCCTGAATTATTTTCTTAAGCCAAGCTTCTCGATCAGTGCACGATATCTCTCAAGATCCTTCTTCTTCAGGTAAGCAAGAAGGCCACGTCTCTGACCTACCATCTTCAGCATTCCGCGACGGGAATGATGATCCTTGGGGTTCTCCTTCAGATGCTCGGTAAGCTCCTGGATTCTTGCGGACAGAACTGCGATCTGTACCTCAGGTGATCCGGTGTCGCCAGGGGTTCTGGCATACTCGTTCATGATTGCGGTTTTCTTTTCCTTAGAAATCATTGCTCTTTTCCTCCTAATGATATAAAATGTTAACACCAGGCACTAAGACCGGGTCAGAGCTGTCCCTGATCTGGGCGCCGGTTTGCTCACGCTTTTGTAGTATAACACGTTTGTTTTTTCTTGTAAAGGACATATTTTTTCAGCACATGACTTCTTTGACGTATTCCGTGCTTTATCCGCTTAAATTACGTCACTTCATTGCAGATACTCCCGAAAGCTATTCACTCAAATACAGTGCCACGCGATTCTGAATTTTTTCTGCCGCTTCTTTCGCACTCATGCCACCTTTGAAATATACCTCAGCCTCTTCCCATATGATCTGCAGAATCTTCTCACTTCCGCCTTTTGCAGCTTGTCCAACATTCAGAAGATTTTGTAATTCCTCAATCTCTGAAAGAGAGGCATGCGGTACGTAAGACACGTGATCTCCATATTGACATTGGTAATCCGTACCCACCTGTTCACGCGCCTCCTCAAAAATCTCGTTCAGTACTGGCTTATAAGATGGAAATAACGAGGTATACAAGTGATTCTTTTCTTTGGTTAACACATATTTTATAAACTCCCACGCCTCTTCTTTACGTCTACTCGTCCTCATTATGGCAGGAGCTATCCCACCGCTCCCTAAACTGACCCCATTACCATGATCCGTAGGAAATCCGACAATTCTGCCTTTCCCCGGAAACATGGCTCTTTCGTATTCATATTCTGAGAATTCCCCAATACTCACAATCTTCAAAATACTCTCACCGGATAAAATCGCATTCCTCCTCTTCTCCCATATGGCATCATCATCAAGGTTCTCCTCTGGGAAAAAAGAAGCAATTTCCAAAAAATCCATAAACTCATTTGTTTGAAAATTACAAGTTCTCTTTGTGCCGTCAACAAAATGATCCATGTGATTGTAACACAATTGAAAAAGAAACTCCTGATTTGAGCATCCGCTTGTTGCCAGTTTTTCATTTGGAAGAGACCTCAAAAACTCCCTAAACTGCGACAAATCCCATGCCGCGTAGTTTCCAAGATACCTGTCCTCCCCCATCATGGCATAAATTACCAAACCATAGGGTATGGAATAAATCTTTCCGTTTTCCTCATAAAACTCCAGCGATTTTGGGAGAAAGTCCTCCCCGGACACGTCACCATCCTGTTCAAAATAGTTACTTAAATCCTCCAGCAGTTCCTTTTCTTTCAGCGTCTCATAAATCTCTCCGTCATCCAGATTCACCAAATCCGGATGATTGCCCGCAATAACGTCCGTCAAAAATCTTTCCACATTCTCATATGTTTTTACGGTAATCTTTATTTGATTTTGCGATAGATTAAAAGAAATCGCATCATCCATAAATAAATTTTCAGGACCGACTACTGCATACGTCAGTTCAACTTTATCCGTTGCATCATTCTCTGTTTTGCTTAGTTTGATTAACTCCGTAGTATATGCAGAAAAATCATGCTCGTCCCCATTCATTGTTATGTATCGCAGACACCAGTCCCCGTCTGCCCGTTGCCATAAGTCTCCTGCGTTTCTTCCATCTAGCATACTGTCTTCAAAGGAAAACATCTGTTTTAATTTATTCTCCGCTACGTCATATTCCCAAACGCATTCCGTTGTTTGAAAACATATCATTTGTTGATCTCGTCCCCACGCAAAAACAGGCATTGTGCCATACGGTAATTGCAGATCGCCGATTAGCGTTTTTCGCTTTCCGTTATCTGCGTTAACCTCGGACATGGAAATCTTTCTTCCGGAATCCCGATATTCTAAAAGCAAAATCTTCCCATCTTCGCGAATCTGACAATCAAAGAGTCCGAATTTACCCAGCTTCTTTTCCCACTCAATGTTTCCATCTTCAGAAATGCGACTCATTTTAGTGCCAATCGAATACGTGCTGAAAATCAAAAGTTTATCATCTGGCAATACAAAAGAGTATTGAAATCCCACGTTATTTTTTTCCATAACTTGGGTAACTCCCTTTGTCACTTTTCGTTTGCCACACATCCTTCCTTCTGCGTCAAACGCGCAAAGATAATAATCCTCCACGGCCGTCCCCGCTTCATTTACGGTTCCACATAAAGTATGTAACAAGCCATCCGCACCAACGTATCCTCGCACGTATCTCACAAAGCGAAGATTATCCGTTGCCAAAACCGTCTTTGTCACGCTAAGAGTTTCACAATCGTATCTCCATACACAATATTCCTGTTTTTCCTCATCACGCCCAATATCATAAATGCTAGTTCCCGCATGGCAAGAAGATAACCACTCATAATTATCTTCGCGAAAAAGCTTTTCAGCGACGTAGAAAGACTTTTCTTCCTGCGTTATCGTGGGATTCTTGTCAATTATGCCACAAGCACTCCATAAGAAAAGCATCACCAGAAATGTTACGGGTATGTTTTTTTTCATTCTTATCTTCCCCTTCACGTAACTTAAAATAGTTAAGAGAATCTTACGCCGGTTTATTAGTTCAGCTTAACCATTCCAAATATAATAACGCCAACCATACCGTCGTCTCGCTTGTACGAATCTCTTGCCAAAATACCATAGTCATAATCTTCCATACAAGTATAACCATTATCTCCCCAACCCTTCAGGATTACAACAACATTTGGATGAACGACAAAATTTAAGGATGAACGACAAATTGGCTTTAGCACTTTAAACCGCAAAATTTTTTCTTGCAAATTTGAGACGATTGGCTTATAATAGTCGATGATTTACGTAAACGTCTATTTTTTGAAAGGATGACTGCCAATGAGTTTTGAATTTATACGAAAGTTACCAACTCCCGCTGAGATCAAGGAGGAATATCCCCTACCCGCGGGATTAGCACAGTTAAAGGAAAAAAGAGATGCCGAGATCCGCGACGTGATCACCGGCAAGACGAATAAATTCCTTTTGATCATCGGCCCCTGTTCCGCTGATAATGAGGATTCCGTATGTGATTACGTATCGCGTCTTGCCAAGGTACAGGAAAGCGTAAAGGATAAGGTTCTCCTAATCCCCCGCATCTACACCAACAAGCCCCGCACCACCGGTGAGGGCTACAAGGGCATGGTGCATCAGCCGGATCCCGAGAAAAAACCCGACCTGCTGGCAGGCCTCATCGCCATCCGCAAAATGCACATCCGCGCCATGAGCGAGACGGGACTGACCTCCGCAGACGAAATGCTTTATCCCGAGAATTACCGTTATCTATCTGACATTCTCTCCTACGTTGCAGTAGGTGCCCGGTCCGTTGAGGATCAGCAGCACAGACTTACCGTCAGCGGTTTTGACGTACCCGCAGGCATGAAGAATCCCACTAGCGGGGACTTGTCCGTTATGCTGAACTCCGTTTACGCGGCGCAGCACGGACATTCCTTCATCTATCGCGGCTGGGAAGTGAACACCAGCGGAAATGAGCTGGCGCACACCATCCTTCGCGGTGCAACGAACAAACATGGTCAGAACATTCCGAATTACCATTATGAAGACATCGTTCATCTTTTGGAAATGTATCATAAGATGGATCTGAAGAACCCGGCCTGCGTCATCGACACGAACCATTCCAATTCCAACAAGCAGTTTGCCGAGCAGATCAGAATTGCCAAGGAGATCATGCACAGCCGTAAGGTAAATCCTGAGATCCACTCTCTCGTAAAGGGTCTGATGATCGAAAGCTACATTGAGGAAGGTTCCCAAAAGGTCGGCGGCGGCATCTATGGCAAATCCATTACCGATCCCTGCCTTGGCTGGGCTGACACGGATCGCCTGATTCATGAAATCGCTGAATTTGAATAAGAATTTCATTTTATAACGTTGCCTGCAGGCATGCTTCTTTTCTTCAAAACCGGGAAAGAATCCCATGAAGTACGACGGGATTCCAAAAGCATTCCGTAAAAATGCCAATTCCCAAAAAGAGCAAACAAAGAAGCATCCTGATCAGGCAATTTTTTTTGTGCAATGCGCACCGGTGGCTGATCCCGCGGTACAATTCCATACACCACTCCATCCAAAAATAAAACCCCGGGGCATAAAAAAGCCATTGCGGAAAAATGCCGGCAAAGATCAGCAAGAGCCCCTTAATGCCATAGTTTGAAAGGGCCACGCACGAAAATGCGCCAAGGCTCCAACCCATCCACGCTGCCGCACCGCAGCATGCAGCCGGTGCCAAATACGTTGTCGCCAGGATTCCCAGACCCATGATCCATTTCCCGCGGCTCCAGCAAACGCAGGGCAACAGAGCTTTAGGATCCGGCATCTCCTCTCGCATCCGTCGAAGCCTCTCCGGCGCAAGGGCGCCATCTGCCTGTCCCATAAACAAACAGCAAAGAATTCCACACAAAAAACCGGCCGCGCACAAAGGTAACAGCGGAAGTCTTTGAATCCATTTCTTCAAACGGTTTCTCCTTCCAACCCCATCGGGCTTTCGTCTGTCCATTTTACGCGACCGGCATTTCATTTATGCCTAAATCTTCAATTTACCTAATGCTCTTAACACTTAAGCAGTCTTCTCAAGCAGCTTTTTCACGCTCACCAGCTTTACGCAGAGCACAAACAGATCCGTTGCCTGTGCCATCTCTTCCGGCGTAGGGAAAGAAGGCGCAATGCGGATGTTGCTGTCCTTGGGATCCTTTCCATAGGGATACGTTGCTCCGGCACCCGTCAAAACGACGCCTGCTTCCTTGCATTTTGCAACGATCTCCTTTGCACAGCCCTCCATGGCGTCAAAAGAAATGAAGTAACCGCCATTTGGTTTCGTCCACTCGCCGATGCCAAGTCCGCCGAGTTCCTCGTCCAAAATATTCAATACTGCCTCGAACTTCGGGCGCAAGATCTGCGCATGCTTGATCATCTGTGCCTTGATCCCCTGGATGTCCTTGAAGTAATTTGCATGCAGCAACTGATTGATCTTGTCATAACCGATCGTTTGGATCGTCATGGATTTCCTCATGAAATCGAGATTTCCCTTGGAAGATGCTACGGCCGCAATGCCGGCACCGGCAAAACTGATCTTGGACGTAGACGCAAACTCATAAACCATGTCAGGATTTCCGGCCTTCTCACACTCTCCCAAGATTTCCAACAAGGAATCCGAACGATCCTCATAGAGATCATGCACTGCATAAGCGTTATCCCAGAAAATCCTAAAATCCTTTGCTGCAGGCTTCAATGCCGCAAAGCGCTTTACGGTCTCGTCCGAATACGTGTATCCCTGCGGATTGGAATACTTCGGAACGCACCAAATGCCCTTAATTGCGGGATCCTCGCTTACGTACTTCTCAACCAAATCCATGTCCGGTCCCTGGGGCGTCATGGGAATGGTGATCATTTCAATGCCAAAATGCTGCGTGATTGCAAAATGTCTGTCATATCCCGGCGCAGGACAAAGGAATTTCACCTGATCCAATTTGCACCAGGGAGTAGATCCCATAACGCCGTGAGTCATTGATCTGGAAATTGTGTCATACATGATGGGCAGGCTCGCATTGCCGCAAACGATCACGTTCTCAGGCTGTACCTGCATGATGTCCGCCATGAGCTTTTTTGCCTCGGGAATACCGTCAAGGAGTCCATAGTTTCTGGTATCCATGCCAGCAGCGGTCTTCATGCAACTCTTGGAATCCAATGCATCCAACAATCCCATTCCCATCTCCAACTGCGCAACGGAAGGCTTTCCTCTAGACATGTCAAGCTTCAGACCCTTTTCCTTTACGATGTTAAAAGCTCTTTCCAGCTCATCATTTAAGTTCAACAATTCCTCTCTGCTCAATTCCTGATATGCTTTCATTTTTTACTCCTTGCAAAACACTTTGGATAATCGTATACAATCATACATCTCGAATATCATACTATATGATTCTGGATTTAACAAGAGGATTTTTTAAAAAAATACAAAAACACCGTACCCTTTTGGGGTACGGTGTTTTAAGCTCTTATGAAATTTTAGGTCAAACACTGTGGATCTTCTGGAATGGCATTACTTAGCGTAATCAATTACGCGGCTTTCACGAATGACGTTCACCTTGATCTGACCAGGATATTCCATCTCGGTCTCGATCTTCTTGGAAATGTCACGCGCCATCAGTACCATGTCGGCATCTGATACCTGCTCAGGTACTACCATTACGCGAACCTCACGACCTGCCTGAATTGCAAAAGATTTTTCTACGCCCTTGAAATTGTTTGTGATGTCTTCTAATTGTTTTAATCTGCTGGTATAGGTCTCCAGCGTTTCTCTTCTTGCTCCCGGTCTTGCAGCGGATATTGTATCAGCAGCTTGTACAATGCATGCAATCAGGGAAGTAGGCTCCACGTCGCCGTGGTGGGATTCTACCGCGTTGATCACAACGGCATTCTCCTTATACTTCCTACAAAGCTCGGCACCCAACTGTACGTGGGAACCTTCCATCTCACGATCGATGGATTTTCCAATGTCATGAAGCAGACCAGCTCTCTTTGCAAGTCTGACGTCGAGACCCATTTCTGCGGCAAGCAGTCCGGATAAATGCGCTACCTCAATGGAATGCTTTAATACGTTCTGACCATAACTGGTCCTGAACTTCATCTTTCCGAGGAGTCTCACGAGTTCAGGATGAATGCCATGCACGCCTACTTCGAGGAGTGCGGATTCGCCCTCTTCCTTGATCATGACTTCGACTTCCTTCTGTGCCTTCTCGACAGTCTCTTCGATTCTGGCAGGATGGATTCGTCCGTCCACGATCAATTTCTCCAGCGCAATTCTTGCAACTTCACGACGAATGGGATCAAAACCGGAAAGCACGACTGCTTCAGGCGTATCATCTATGATCAGGTCAACGCCAGTCATGGTTTCCAACGTACGGATGTTTCGGCCTTCACGACCGATGATCCTTCCCTTCATCTCATCGCTGGGCAACTGTACAACGGAAATCGTGGTTTCAGAGACGTAATCTGCTGCACATCTCTGGATTGCGTTCACTACGTATTCCTTCGCCTTCTTGTCAGCTTCTTCCTTGGCCCGACTCTCCATTTCCTTGATCATCACGGCCGTTTCATGCTTCACTTCATCTTCAACAATTTTCAATAAGTAGTCTTTTGCCTGTTCAGAGGTTAAGCCGGAAATTCGCTCCAGTTCCTGTAAGCGTTGCTCGTTTAACTTGGAAATCTCAACCTTCATCTTGTTCAGGTTTTCTTCCTTCGCGGATAAACTTTGCTCGCGCTTTTCAATGGCATCTGCCTTTTTATCGATGTTTTCTTCCTTCTGCTGCAGCCTTCTCTCAGATCTCTGCGCCTCAGCCCTGCGTTCCTTGATCTCCTTATCGAGTTCATTCTTCGTGCGAATGGACTCTTCCTTGACCTCGAGGAGCGCTTCACGCTTCTTCGCTTCCGCAGTCTTTAAAGCCTCGTCGATAATGCTTCTCGCTTTATCTTCGGCCTTTCCGATTGTCTCTTCCGTCTTCCTCTTCTGTACGGAAGCAGAAAGAACGCTGGAAATCACTGCGGTTACGGCTACTGCTACCAGAAGAATCATCAGCCATACAAAATCAGGCATTTCTGGAGCACCTCCTTATGAAATTTTCACAGTTCAAAAGCAATTCACAACACTTCAATGATAAACGCAAATTATTGGTATGTCAAGTATAAGAATGAAAAATTGCTTTTCTAATGCAATCTGCCGAAAATCCCTTTCGCATCAAAAATGCATACTCCCGATTTTGCTCGGAAACCGTTGCGTTTTGCGGATCAAACCCTCGTTTTCTAAACAATTCCCGGATCATTTGATCCTCATCCTGTACGCCGCCGGCCGCCTCCCATTCCGCAAACGCCTGCTCCACCACGTCCTCGGGAATTCCCTTTGTCCTGAGATCCTGCTCCATTCTAAGGCGGGACCTGTTCTCCTGATGACACTGTATAAAATCCAAGGCAAAGCGCAGGTCATCCGTATAATGATAAGATGCCACGTAATCCAGGGCTTCCTGAACGATCTCCTCAGGATAACCGCCCTCCCGCAGTTTTTCCCGAAGCTTTGCAGTCGTATAATCCTTCTTTAACAGCAAATTCATTGCCCGGAGTTTCGCCCTCTTTGGCAAGATTTCCTTTGTGATCGTCTCGTAGTCTTTTTCTCTCAGTTCCTCCCCCACTTGCAGGTGAAAGCGACGAAGTTCGCCCTTGTACAAAACAAAGGCGAACTCCCCGTCAATGCTGATCCTGCTTCGGGATTTGGTCACGTCCGCAATTCCCGTAATGATCATTCCTATTTTCCTCGCTTACTCCTCAGGCAAACCATCCGATGCCTGCTCTCCGTTCAGATTAAAATGCGCCCTGATCTTCTCCTCGATCTCGTCGCAAACCGCCGGATTATCCTTAAGGTATTGCTTTGCATTCTCGCGTCCCTGGCCGATCTTCTCTCCTTGGTAAGCATACCATGCACCGGACTTATTCACTACGTTGATGGATGCTGCCAGATCCAGAATGTCTCCCGCAGTAGAGATTCCCTCTCCAAACATGATGTCGAACTCTGCTTCCTTGAAAGGAGGCGCCACCTTATTCTTTACAACCTTCACGCGGGTACGGTTACCGATTACTTCGCCGCCCTGCTTCAGGGATTCGATGCGTCGTACGTCCAAACGCACGGAAGCATAGAATTTTAATGCACGGCCGCCCGTCGTCGTCTCCGGATTTCCGAACATCACGCCAATCTTCTCACGAAGCTGGTTGATAAACACCACGGTACAGTTGGACTTGCTGATCACGGCCGTCAGCTTACGCAGTGCCTGGGACATCAGTCTTGCCTGCAGTCCCACGTGGCTGTCGCCCATGTCTCCGTCGATTTCCGCCTTGGGAACCAGCGCCGCAACGGAGTCAACTACCACGATGTCCATTGCTCCGGAACGTACCATGGTCTCCGTGATCTCCATTGCCTGCTCGCCGTTATCCGGCTGGGAAATGTAGAGGTCGTCAATGTTTACGCCGATGTTCTTTGCATATACGGGATCCAGCGCATGCTCCGCGTCGATGAATCCGGCAATGCCGCCGCGCTTTTGCACTTCCGCGATCATGTGCAGGGTTACCGTCGTCTTACCACTGGATTCAGGTCCGTAAATCTCAATGATCCTTCCCTTGGGAATTCCGCCAAGTCCAAGGGCAATGTCAAGGCTTAAGGATCCGGTGGGGATCGTCTCCACGTTCATTTTCGCGGAAGGATCGCCAAGGCGCATCACCGTTCCCTTGCCATACTGCTTTTCAATCTGACTGAGCGCTGCATCCAGCGCCTTCATCTTGTCTTCTTTTTCCATTCGCTTTTCATCCATGAATTTGTCATCCGCTTTCATATGCGTTTTCTTTGTCGCCCGGAACCATTCCGTTCCTGGGCTTTTCCCCTCTCTTTGCCCCTTGGGCAATACTTTTTGGGAACAAATGTTCGCTGTTGTTATCATAAAACATTTGTTCGATTTTGTCAATGGTTTTCATGCAATATCTTTGTTACAAAGACATGTTAACACAAATTTAGTCCATTATACGTCCCTCAATGGCATCCCTCCTTCTTTTTCAATTTTATAATCTTCTGAAATCTTCGGCGAAATGCCAGACCGCGGGCTCGCGCAAGAAAACGCGGTTGCCGCAAAGAATCCCGCCGGCAGGGAATCTGCCTTCACGGGTTCTCGCTAATCAGATAAAAAAAATGTATCACGTTCCCCGCCGTTGCGCAAGGTCCGCAATACATTTTATAATCATTTAAGAAATCTTTATTTCAGCATTTCCTTACTCAAATATTCCAACACGCAGCTTCTTGCCAGCATCAGCGCGGTCGTCACGGATGCCCTTCTGATCTTCTCCCGCGTCCCGTTAAAATGGCATTCCTTCACGGTGATCTTGCCCTTCACGTTACAGCTAATATAGACAAGTCCAACGGGCTTTTCCTTCGTTCCGCCATCCGGTCCCGCGATGCCGGTCACCGCGATTCCCACGTCTGTCTTCGTCTCGGCGAGAAGTCCCTTCACCATCTCCTGCGCCGTTTGGCTGCTGACGGCTCCATACTTTTCAAGCGTTCCCTTTTTCACTCCCAAAAGCTTTCTCTTAGCTTTGTTGGAGTATGTCACGAAACCCGCCTTGTAGAGTTCGGAGATGCCCGGTACGTTGATGAGCGTCGCGGAGATCAGGCCGCCCGTGCATGATTCCGCACAGCTGATGGTAAGTCCCGCGCTCTGAAGCAGGTCTGCCAAGGCCTTTTCCAGCGTCACGCCGTCATCCGTGGAATAAATGTCATTGCCGAACCGTGACTTTAATTCCTTCACCATGGGCTTGATCAGCTTTGACGCTTCCTTTTGGGAATCCGCCTTTGCCGTCACGCGCACGTGCACCTCTCCCGTCTTTGCATAGGTCGCAATGGTGGGATTGGTCTGCTTGTCGATCAAATCGCGGAGCTGCTCTTCCACCGCACTCTCCGACAACCCGCAAGTCTTTACCGTCTGCGAAAGGATCACGAAAGGCGACTGCTCCTTTAGGTACTGCGCCACGCTCTCCTCAAACATGAGCCTTAGCTCTTCCGGTGGACCCGGCAATAAAATAAACTTATTTTTATTCGTTTCCACCGCCATGCCGGGTGCCGTTCCGTTATGATTCTCGAACACCCTTGCGTCCTCTGGCACCATGGCCTGTTTCCAGTTGTTCCCGGTGGGCTTCATCTTTCTTTTTTCGAAGTACTCCGCGATCTGCTTCTTGCTCTTTTCGTCCATTAGCAATTTCTTGCCGCAGAACTTCGCCACGGTCTCCTTCGTCAGGTCATCCTGCGTCGGTCCGAGTCCTCCCGACAAGATAATGACCTCACTTCTCTTTGCCGCCAGCTCCAGCGTTTCCAAAAGGCGTTCCCCGTTGTCGCCCACCACCGTCTGATAGTAGCAGGAGATGCCCAGTCCCGCCAATTGCTCTGCCAGATAGGCCGCATTTGTGTTTACGATGTTTCCAAGCAGGATCTCCGTACCCACGCATATTATTTCCGCAGTCATAATTTCCTCCCGTCCAAAGGACCTTTACTTTGTGTCCTCCATGACGTCTTTGTTCTTCCAAACGTAATCAACAAGTGAAATAATGGTCAATCCCAGCGCGATCACCATGATGATCGTCGTGAGGATCCCAAAAACCTTTCCTCCGCCAAAATCCGCGAATACCGGCACGTCCTCCACGATCATCATGCCGATCATGATCATCTGGAACGTCGTCTTAAACTTTCCCCAGTAGCTTGCCGCAATGACAACGCCCTTGTCGGAAGCGATCAGACGGAATCCGCTGATAATGAACTCCCTGCTGATGATCACGACAACGATCCAAGAAGGAATCCTTCCCATCTCCACGAGCACGATCAGCGCCGCGCAGACCAGGAGCTTATCCGCAAGGGGATCCATAAACTTTCCGAAATTAGTCACCAGGTTATACTTTCTGGCAATCTTGCCGTCCAGCATGTCCGTCAGGCTAGCAATGATAAAAGCCGCAAGCGCCAGAAATTCCGGGATCACGTGATCCTCGCCAAAGATGGCCTTAAACCATCTCCAGCCCTCATGACTTCCCAACAAAAGGAGTATGAAGGGTACGATCAAGATCACGCGGACGATCGTCAGCTTATTGGGCAGATTCATTTTTCCCTTTTTCTTTGCATCTTCACTCATGACATACTTCTCCGATCAGATCATATTCATTCGCGTCCGTCACGCGCACCCTGACAAGATCCCCGGTCATAAAATTCGCCGTCGAATTCACGAAAAGATATCCATCCACGTTCGGCGCGTCCCGATACGTCCTTGCAACGTAAGTATCCTCATCCGCGACCTTGCCCTCGATCATCACGACAAGCCCACGTCCAATCATCTCCTCAGCCTTTTCAAAGGCGATCTCCTGCTGAAGCTCCATCAGCTCGTCCCGCCTTTGAAGCTTGATCTCCTCTGGAACCTGCCCCTCCATGACGGCAGCCGCCGTGTCTTCTTCCTGGGAATAGGGAAATACGCCCAGTCTGTCAAATTCCAGCTCATCCACAAAATTGTAAAGCTCTTCAAAATCTTCCTGCGTCTCGCCGGGGAATCCGCTGATCAGCGTCGTGCGCAGGCATATGTCAGGAATTCTCTCACGAAGCTTTGCGATCATCGCGCGAAGGGATGCCTGATCCGTCTTCCTTCCCATGCGCTTAAGCACGGCATCGGAAGCATGCTGGATGGGAATGTCCAAATAATGACAGACCTTCGGCTCCGTCGCGATCACGTTGATGAGCTCATCCGTGATCTCCTCCGGATAACAATACAGGATCCGGATCCAATAAATGCCTGCGATCTTGGCAAGCTGCCTCAAAAGCTCCGGCAATGATTTTTTACCATACAGGTCAACGCCGTACAGCGTTGTTTCCTGCGCCACCAGTATCAGTTCCTTCACGCCCTTTTCCGCAAGTTCTTCCGCTTGCTTCACCAGCGTCTCCATGGGAATGCTGCGGTAACCGCCGCGCACTTTAGGGATAATGCAATAGGTGCAGTGCTTGTCACACCCTTCCGCAATCTTCAGATATGCGTAATGACCTCCCGTCGTCACGCTCTGGGGCAATCCGGCAACGGGCTCTGCATTCAGATCCCTGAAATGATTCTCAGGGCTCCCTCCCAGCACTTCCTCCAGCGCGGAAACAATCTCGCGAATGGCATTTGTTCCTACGATGGCATCCACCTCGGGAATCTCCTTCTGGATCTCGTCGCGATAACGCTGTGCAAGACAGCCGCAGGCGATCAGGGCCTTGACCGACCCGTTCTTCCGCCTCTCCGCGAATTCCAAAAGCGTATTGATGCTCTCCTCCTTGGCGTCCCCGATGAAGCAACAGGTGTTGACGATCACTGCCTCTGCCTCATCCTCATCATCCGTAAAGGAATGCCCCTTTGACTCCAGGAGTCCAAGCATCATTTCCGTATCTACCAAATTCTTGTCACATCCCAGCGACGTAAATAGTATCTTCAAATCCAAACCTCACTAACAAAAAGTAGCCGGTGCGCGAGGCTCCGGCTGCTCCTTCTGGCAATCACCCTATTATTTCGTCTCGTCGTCTCCAAGAATCTTGATCTTTCCAGCGTTCAGCTCGTCTACTGCAATGGAAAGAGGCTTCTTGCCCTTCTCGTCTACCAGAGGCTCATCTCCGGAAATGATCTGGCGTGCCCTCTTTGCCGTTGCCATAACGATGGAATAACGGCTGTTGACCACGGGAGTCTCACCAGGCTCAACCTCGCTGTTTACTACCTTCATCAAATCTGTATAAGACGGATGCAACATGTCACTCACCTTGTCCTTTCTAAAAATATTTCCTGCTTAATCCTGTTCCAGGCGGAAGTCCTTCATTTCCTCCCGGATGCGTGCAATGAAATCCTTTCTTCTCACGGGCTCGTTGCGGGCTGCCTCGATCATGGCATGCAACTCCTTCACGCAAAGCTCCAGGTCATCATTGATCACGATATAATCATAGGCATCCATGCCTTCTGATTCCTCATAAGCCCGGGACAAACGCTTTGCAATGACTTCGCTGGTCTCGGTTCCGCGCCCTTCCAAACGGCGCTTTAATTCTGCCGCACACGGCGGCGTCACAAACAAAAGAAGCGATTCGGGAAACTTTTCCTTGATCTGCAGGGCACCCTGGATCTCAATCTCTAAGATCACGTCCTTCCCCGCCGCAAGCTGCTCCTCAACGTACGCCCTGGGCGTTCCGTAATAATTCTCGCAATAGGTAGCATACTCGATCAGGCCGTTCTCCGCAATGGTTTTTTCAAATTTCTCCCTGTCCACGAAGAAATATTCCACGCCGTCCCGTTCCCCTTCCCGGGGTTTTCTGGTCGTCATGGAGATGGACAAAGCATAGTTGTCATAAGTCTGCAAGAGCTTTTTTACAAGCGTTCCCTTGCCGGCCCCGGAAAAACCGGAGATCACCATCAAAATACCCTTCTTTGCTTCCACGTCAATCCTCCTCATCCTCCGGAACAAGCCCCTCTTGGGCGCGCCCGGCAATGGTTTCCGGGAGCAGTGCCGAGAGCACCACCTGACTGTTCTCCATCACAAGCACGGATTTCGTCTTCCGCCCCTGCGTGGCGTCAATGGCCATGCCCGTCTCCTTCGCCTTTTGCACCAAGCGCTTTATAGGCGCCGCGTCCGGACTGACGATGGCAATGATCTTTTCCGTATTCACAATGTTTCCAAAACCTACGTGAATTAATTTGTTCATAATAATATTTTTTCTGCCATGCCCAATCCGCCAAACCTTCGGTTCGTCGGATTGACGGCTATCGCCGTATATGTCCAATGTGTCAAATGCTGGATCGTGAGCAAGCTCCCGCCCAGCAATCGACACATCGTCCATGCATGGCTCAATGCTATTCAATGTTTTGTATCTGTTCCCTTACCTTTTCGATCTCGGTCTTGAGTTCGATGCCGCAATTGGAAATCTCAAGGTCGTTGGATTTTGACAGAATGGTGTTAGCCTCGCGGTTCATCTCCTGCGCGATGAAATCCAGCTTTCTTCCGATGCTGCCGCCTTCGATCAGGGCATTTTTCGTGGTTTCCACGTGACTGCGGAGACGCACCATCTCCTCGTCCACGCAAACTTTATCCGCAAAGATCGTAACCTCCGTGACAAGACGCGCCTCATCCACGGTGTTGTCACCCAGCATCTCCTTCACCTTATCCTGAAGCTTCTGGCGATACTCTGCAATGATCTGAGGGCTTCTCTGCGCGATGAAGTCAACAAGCTTTAACATGTTGTCCAGCTTTGCGATCAGGTCGTTTTTCAGGTTTTCGCCCTCTGCGATCCTGCTCTGCACAAACATCTCAGAAGCTCCGTCCAGCGCCTTTTTCAGTTCCTTCCAGATTTCTTCCTCGTCGCCCTCGTTCTCCTCCATGGTAAACACGTCAGGATACTTGGACAGCGTGGAAACCCGGATGTCGTCATCCAGGCCAAAATCCTGCTGGATCTGACGCAGATACTTCAGATATTCTGCAGCAAGCTCTTTATTGTAATGCACGTTGGAGGTATTCTCGGACAGATCCTCATACGTGATGAAAAGATCCACCTTACCTCTGGAAATATAGTTCTTTAATTCGTTCCTAATGGAAGATTCAAAGAAATTCAGTTTCTTTGGCATCTTCACGTTCACGTCCAGATAACGGTGATTTACGGCTTTCATTTCTACCGTAAACTTCCTGTTATTCTCCGTAACCTCACATCGGCCGAAACCGGTCATGCTCTTGATCATGTTTGCTATCCCTTCCGCGCGTAACCCCTACCCGTCAGATTGCACGCCTCGTTATATTATATTCCAAACTCGCGTCCTAGTCAAGACTAACGTCTCTTGGCCTTGCGTACGGCTTTTCTGACCTCCGTCACCTGCATGCGCAGAGCTTCGTAATCCCTCTCCGTCTCTGGGGCAAAGAAAGTAAGATACAATTCTTCCCGAAGTTTCTCTGGCAGGATCACTCCATACCTTTCCGACATCCAGTCAAGTTCCTCCTTAGGCGTGGTCAACTTGCAGAATCCTTCATCCCGATCCTTCAGATACTTTGTCAGCCTGCCGTATTCCAACTGCACCCTTTCCTTCCCGGAAAGCTTTGATTCATGGTAAGCCTGCATTAGCCGTCTGATCAAAAAGAATGCCGCCACGGCAAGAACAACGATCCCCAGGATGCCCGCTCCGCCTGCCAGGGCGTTTTCTATGTATCGTGCAATGGCCTGCTGCCCTTGATCAGTCTGGTTTTCCTGCTGTCCTCCCGCTCCGAGAAAGGCTTCCCAGAAACCTCCCGTCTCTTCCTCTTCCTCTTCGAGGGCAGCCGGCGTCACCTCGACGACAATCCATCCCTTCCCCTGTATGAACATCTCGATCCAGGCATGTCCGTGGGCATCCGGAATCTCCAGTTCCACAAGCGCCGTATCTCCCAAGGGCGAATAACCGTCGTAGTATTCCTCGTAGGAACCGTCCTCGAGCAGTTTACCGTCAGTCACGACGTCCGTATAGGTAAAGACGTAGCCTTCCACGTAACGCGCCGGGATTCCCATGTTTCTCAGCATCAGGGTGCCCGCCGAAGCGAAGTGCGAGCAGTATCCCTTTTTATTTTTTGAGAGGAAATAGCTAACGTAATCCAAACCGCCAAAATAATATCCCGGTCTCAAGGTATATCGAAATTCCCGTGCAAAATAATCCTTTAGTTGCTCAGCGATCTCCTCAGGCGTTCCCGAAAGCCCGGCATCCTTACAGGCATTGACCACTGCATTGCGGCAATTTACGGGAACCGTCAGGAAACGGTCACTTACCTTCTCACCACCCAACCCCGGCACGGACTCATCATTCACCTTCGGATAGTAAACGTAACGGGCTCCGTACTTACTGTCGGGTATCAGTTCGTCTCCTGAAAGCTGCTGCACCTCTCTCATGTCCGTATAGTAAGGGTCATACGCGTAGGATTTTGCTCTGAGATTGAATACCTCCATGACTCCACGAGGCTGCAGATTGGGATTTTGCTCATATAATGCCTTTCTGCCGTCTCTCACCCTGTCAAGGATTTCGTCTGCCACTCCGCTCTCCGTCAGGCTGCTCCATCGCTTTCCGTTATAATCCACGCCTACAAAAGCCTGCAAATACGTGGGTTCCATGCTGTAGGGCGTAAATCGCACGACCAGATCCGTCTCATTATCCGGCATCAGCATGGAATTCTGAGACAGTTCACCTTCGCTGATTCCGCCTCCGGCCGCATTATTCATAAACATTGCCATGAGACCGTACTGCGCGTACGTCACTGCCGTCACCTCCGTCGATTCCTTTAAGGGATTCTTCGGGATGACGGATCGGAATCTTATTTGCGGTAAAAAAATTGCAAACAAAAGAACAACGACGCCCGCAACCGCCATGCCAACGGGCAGTGCCTGTTTGATCTGTGCGGCCACGTGTTTTTTCACCCTGCCGCACTGCAGGATTCCCAGCGTTACGTATCCCGAAAGGAGCAGGAACAGATAAACTACGGAGGGCGTCTTGTCAAAATAGATGGGAACCAAATAGATTGGGAACGTTATAAGAACCGTTCTGACGAGGCTTGCCTTGTATTGCAGCCGGATGACCATCAGAATGGCTACGACAAAACCCACAAACAGTGCAATTGCAGTGATCGTCATATACGCGTCATCCACCTGCAGATTATAAAGTCCGGCACCGGTAATGCCCAAATATGCCTGCGCGGTCTCATACATTTCATTGATCACGGCATATGCGCCGCTGTTTAAGATCCAGAAGCGCTTCACCGCAACGTAGGCGTACACGATAAAGATTCCGATCACGCAAAGGTTAGTAAACCACTTTTTCCCCGTCTCATAAATAAAGGACAGCAAGAGGGACAAACCTAGTATCCCAAACATGCAGGTCAACAGATTATATCTTATGCCATAGGCGTCCAAAAAGCCTCCGACGGCCCCAAAAGAGACCATGAAAACAAGCACCGCCTCCGCCAGCGCTGCCCATATGTCATATGTTCTCTTTTTATTGCCGTCCGTCAGTTCGATCTGGGAAGGTTCACGCCTTCTCCATCTGACTTTTCTCTTATCGGACGTATTCTCCCTTAAACTTTCCATGCTTCACCACAACGTATGCTTCTCCGGGATACTCCGCTTCCATGGCATTTCTCACCTGTCCCGGATTCTTCTTTCCACTGATGCTCAAAATCTCGTCTATGATGCTTGCCAGTTCTCCTTCTTCCGCCAAATACCGTGCCTCCAGTCGGCCTCCGTACCCCATCCAGCAAAGCCTGATGGGATAACCTTTGTCAAGGAGTCGCAGTCCCAAACCGTGAAGGGAACTCATGAGCGCGTCATTCTCCGTTGGATCCTCCGTAAGCGCAAGCAAAACATTGATCTTATCCCTTCCCGAAGAGAGGCGCTCCCGTACCATCGTTCGTCCCGTCTTCGCCGTGAGCTTCCAGTGAATGCTCTTTAGCTCATCCCCTGGAACGTACTCGCGGATTTCGAAGTCCGGATTGATGTCCGTACCACGTTTTTTTGTTTCATTTTCATCAGGAAAATCTTCCACGCACGTCGTCAGATCCTCCTCCACCGGAGCAATCTCTGGCGTGACAACCACCCCTGCGTCCTTATGCGCCGGGATCTCCATACTGCATATGCCAAGCCAATCCCACGCGACAAATTCCGTCACGTTGATTTCCACGCGCCCGACGTGATGGCTAAGGATCTCCTGCTCCACGGCAATGCTCGTTCCCGGCGACGCCCAGACCCGTTCCTTCTTTTTTTCCTCGTACTCCGTAAACACGTTGCGGACCACGTACGTCACGTCAGCCGCAAATCCAAAGTATCTGCCACTGTTTTTCACCCGGATGCTCACGGGAACGGAATGCTCACGGCCTATCCCGAGAGACGGTAGCAACGCCTGCACCTGCAGTGCGTCCTGTCGGAGATACAGCGCGCCGATGCTGACTGGAACGAAGGCGACGACAATGACCAGCATGATGGTGAGTTCATAACCGCGAAAGAACCACCACAGGCCAAACGTCAAAAGAAACAAGAGGACGTAGCGAAGGATTCCCCATATGCGAAACGTTAGTTTCTTTTTCATCCAACCGCCCGAATCCTTTCCGTAATCTCCCGGATGATCCCGGGAATGCTGGTTCCCTCTGCCCGTGCCATGGCACTTAAGTGGATCCTGTGCGCCCAAACCTCCGGAATCACCGCCAATACGTCCTCCGGAATCACAAACTCTCCCCCGCGGATCAGCGCCATGGACCGCGCCATCTTAAGCAGCGCAATGCTTCCCCTGGGGCTTACGCCGAGTGCGATCCTGGGATCCCGCCTCGTCTCCTCCGTCAGGTTTACAATATATTCGTGCATGCTGTCCGACACGTGCAGTTGCCTTGCCTGCTCCCGAAGCTCCAAAAGTCTCTCTGCGGTGAGGACAGGCTGCACGAGCTCCAATCCTTTTCCTGCGCTCTCCCTTAGGATCTCCACGGCCGCCTTGTGCTCCGGATATCCCATGGTCAGGCAGATCAGAAAGCGGTCCAGCTGGGACTCCGGCAGGAGCTGCGTTCCCGAAGAACCATATGGATTCTCCGTCGCTATGACCGTAAACGGATTTGGCAATTCATGCGTGATGCCGTCCACCGTAACGTGACCTTCTTCCATGACCTCCAAAAGTGCCGATTGCGTCTTTGAAGACGTTCTGTTTAATTCATCAGCCAGAAACAGATTGCTAAAAATTGCTCCCGGCTTATACTCAAAGGTTCCCTGCGCTCCGTTGTACATCGTAAAGCCAACGATGTCGCTGGGAAGCACGTCCGGCGTAAATTGCATTCTCCGGTAATCCAGCTCCATGGCCTTTCCAAGCGCCATGGCCAGCGTTGTCTTTCCTACGCCCGGTATGTCCTCCAAAAGCACGTGACCGCCCGCGAGCACTGCCGCAAGCACCTTCCGGATCACGTCATCCTTACCCTTCACTACCTGTCTAACCTGTATTACAACCTGTTCAAGTTCCGCATTCATTTGTCATTCCTCCAAAAGCGATCAGTCTCTCTTCTGCCGTAAGTCTTCCTCACCAGTTCCACGGATCAAATCATCCCTGCACAGGCAAGTACCATTATTTTAGCCGCAGGCCTTTGCCCCATAATTCATCCGGCATTGCACTTGCAGGCAAGCAATCTTTTTCTATTATATCATAAGCTTTCGCGCCGGTAAACGGATTATTTTGGTTTGTTTCTGCTTGCACAATCCTTTTGTATCCTTCCGCCTTTGCCCCTCCGCCCCTCCGCCCCTCTGCTCTTGCACCTTTGCGCATGCCCCTCTGCTCTTGCACCTTTGCGCTTGCACCTTTACGCTTGCACCTTTACGCTTGCACCTTTACGCTTACGCTCTTGCAGCTACGCCATCCAAGCAAATTACCGTATTTGGTATTTTCCGGCATTTGTTCGCATCTTATCCACATTTTTATTTTGCGTGGGTATCCTTTTTGTTTTCCCCGCCTTGTACCCACGGGTTCAAAACTCCAATGCGCAGCATTCACCGCAAAGCCTTCAACGTAATGGTCTCATCGTGATGATTTCATCACAACGCATTTAATACAAATCACAAAACTGCACAATTTTTTTGAGTGACGTTTATTGCCTTGAAAATACAGAACATATGTTCTATAATTGCTTTGT
The DNA here is from genome assembly GCA_946414885.1 of uncultured Lachnospiraceae bacterium. Taxonomy (GTDB): domain Bacteria; phylum Bacillota; class Clostridia; order Lachnospirales; family Lachnospiraceae; genus Acetatifactor. The sequence continues at coordinate 51,715 of CAMKQH010000001.1, read as the reverse complement.
AAACATATCATTTGATCTAAATTAGGAAAGGAGGGATCGCCATGGAAAAACCAATTGAAGTCATCTGCCAGCACAAGACGGACGGCACCATACTGCCCATCAAGATCAAATGCGATGACGAGGACGGTGAATATCACGTCTACAGGATCCTCAGCTTCCGCGAGCTTGCCCCGGGCGAATCCTCCGTGACTTTGCCCAGCACCATCAATGCGACAAAAGTCCTTCGCCGCTTTGACTGCAAGATCCACGTGTTCGGAAAGGAAAAGTGCGTCTCCCTCCTCTACAACACCTGCACGGGAAGATGGGACTTGCGCGCCTAACCTTTAAGGAGTAAAATAAGAAATCGCAATCCCTATTGTTGAAATATCCAGATTCTAAACAGCCTCGCGTCAAACCGCAGGCGCTAAACGGAGGTACTTATGGCATTCGACGGCCTTACCATAGCAAATATCGCTTATGAACTGAATCGTGAACTCACGGGCGCACGGCTTTACAAGATCGCGCAGCCGGAGGCGGACGAACTACTTTTAACCCTCAAAACCGCAGACGGACAAAAGCGTCTTTTGATCTCTGCCGACGCTTCCCTTCCCTTGGTTTATCTCACGGCTGACAATAAACCAAGTCCCATGACTGCGCCCAATTTCTGCATGTTGCTCCGAAAGCACCTGCAAAACGGACGAATCACGGGGATCTCGCAGCCTGGTTTGGAACGCATTCTCCATATTGACGTGGAGCACCTGGACGAGATGGGCGACCTCTGCAAAAAGACCCTGGTCATCGAGATCATGGGAAAGCACAGCAACGTGATCTTTGTGAACGGGGACGGCACCATCCTGGACAGCATTAAGCATGTCTCCGCCGCCGTCAGCAGCGTCCGCGAGGTGCTTCCGGGAAAGCCTTATTTCGTTGCGAACACGCAGGACAAGCTGAATCTTTTTGCCATGACGGAGGAGGAATTCCGGGACCGCCTTGCATCCAAGCCTCTGCCCGCCTATAAGGCCCTCTACGGCTCCGTCACGGGCATCTCTCCCATCCTTGCGCAGGAGCTCTGCCATCGCGCGGGCGTCGACGGCGACAGGCCAACCGCCGCCATGGACGACGCGGCGTACGCAAAACTCTTCCAAGTCATGACCGTGCTGAAGGCAATCATTGAAAACGGAAGTTTTTCTCCCTGCGTGGCCTATGACGGGAAACATCCGGCGGAATACGCCGCCATTCCCCTGACAATCTATGGTGCGCGGGAAGACGGAAACCAGGCGCCCTCCTCCCAAACCGTTCCCGGTGAAGGCTACCTTTCCGCATCCAAAACCGTTCCCGGTGAAGGCTACCGGGTGGAATTCTTCCCTTCCATGTCCGCCCTGTTGGAATACTATTATGCCGAAAAGAATGCCCAGACGCGCATCCATCAAAGGTCTGCTGACCTTCGCCGCGTCGTGCAGACAATCCTGGAGCGCAACGTGAAGAAATATGATCTTCAGCTTCAGCAGATCAAGGATACGGAAAAGCGGGAAACCTACCGCATCTACGGAGAATTACTAAATACCTACGGTTACAACGCGGCTCCCGGAGCAAAATCCCTGGAAGCCTTGAATTACTATACCAATGAAACCATCCAGATCCCTTTGGATCCCACGCTCACCGCAAAGGAGAATGCCCAGAAGTACTTTGACCGCTACGGAAAAATGAAGCGCACGTACGAAGCCCTGACAACCCTCACGGAGGAAGTCAAGGCAGAAATCGATCATCTGGAATCCATCGCCACTTCCCTGGAGATCGCCCAGAAGGAAGAAGACCTGACGCAGATCAAGGAAGAACTCATCGAGAGCGGTTATATCCACAGGAAGGGTCCCGCCAAGAAGGTGAAGGTCACCAGCAAACCCTTCCACTACGTTAGCAGCGACGGCTTTGACATTTACGTGGGAAAGAACAATTTCCAGAATGACCAGCTGACCTTCCAGTTCGCAACGGGCAACGACTGGTGGTTCCACGCAAAAAAAATCCCCGGCTCTCACGTTATCGTGAAAACCGAGGGAAAGGAACTCCCCGACCGCACCTTCGAGGAGGCTGCGCGCCTTGCCGCATACTACTCCAAGGGCCGTGAGCAGGATAAGGTCGAGATCGACTACGTCCAGAAAAAGCACGTAAAAAAGCCCAGCGGTGCAAAGCCGGGCTTTGTAGTATACTATACCAATTTCTCCATGGCCGTGCCAAGCGACGTATCCGGCCTGCGGCAGCTTTAATGCCGCATGGTTTTACAATAACTTGCACTTCTTTGCAATCTTTACGAAGACATGTCCCTTAGGCAGGTCTCTCAATTCATCTTCCGTCAAAGTCTTCATCGCGAGAAGGATCACGAAGTATGCGATCACCGCAAAGATCACTGCCGGGATCACGGCGATCCTGGGCGACTTGATTGCCTGCAGCAAAAGCTCATACACTCCCCTCGCCGCGCCGCCCATGATCAGGGAGGCGATGGCGGGGAGGATGAAGGACGTCTTCCACTCCTGCCGATAGTCGATCGCCCGTCTCAGGGCACACTGGTTCAGCACACACATGATGGCCGCATATAAGGTATTGGTGATGGCTATGCCATAAAGATCAATGTCCGTAAGCATCAGAAGCGCAAAGGTGACAACCGTTTGCACGCCCAGGGCGACGCCCGCATTGAGCACGGGAACGTTAACCTTCCCAAGTCCCTGCAAAATGGAGTTGCTCAGCGTGGACAAGGCATACAGAACGACCGCAGGCGCAAGCACCATGAGGACTCTCGCCGCCAAGGTCACGACCTCGTCCGTTCTAGGGAATAAGATATAAATGAGCGGTTTCGCCAAAACAAACAGCCCCACTGCTGACGGAATGGAAATGATCATCGTCGTCTTTACGGCCTTGTGGATCTTTTCCTTTGTCATCTGCACGTCCCCGGAAGCAGATGCCTGCGCAACGGAAGGAATCATCGCAGACGCCATCGCCGTCGCAAATGCGATTGGAATGTTAAACATGGTAATGGAAACGCCGTAGGTGCCATAATTGGTATACTGCTGCACGCTGTCCTGTTCCCTCAGGTTCGGTACCAGTTTCGTGTAGAGATAGTTGACTACGGTGGAATTCAAATTATAGATCGCCGTACTCATGATAAACGGCGTTACGACCATCGTGATCGAGCGGATCATGCTTCCGTAGGAGTCAACGCGTTCACTGTTATCTTTCTGGATCCGCCTTAGGATCATCTTCCTGTTCAGGAAATAAATCCACATCATGAAGAGCAGTCCGATCAAAACGCCAACGCCCGTTCCCGTAGCGCTTCCCATGGCGCCAAGAACGGCACTCTTGATCTCCGTACTCTCATTCTCGAGGAAGCTCTTCGAAATGCCCCACTGGATCAAGATCCAGGCACCGCCGATGCTGACAACGGCATTGGCGAACTGCTCCATGATCTGGGAAACGGAAGTTTGCACCATGCTTCGGTGTGCTTGGAAATAGCCTCTGAGAACGCCCAGAATGCCATAAATAAAGATCGTCGGCGCAAACGTCTGAAGAACCGGAACGGCCATCGGCTCAACAAACCACTCCGCACAAAAGAATAAAAACAAACTGGCAATCAATCCAACTGCCAGCACGTATCCCATTGCACAATAAAAAAGCCGGTGGGCGTTGCGATACTCCCGCACGGCCAGTTTTGGCGCGATCAGCTTTGATATGGCGGAGGGGATACTGTAGGAGGATACCAATAACACGATGGTGTAATACCCATAAGCTGCGTGATAATATCCAAAGCCCGTTTCCCCAATTACGGCAACCAAAGGGCTCTTATACAAGAGCCCTATGATTCTTGATATGATGCCCGCCGCGGCCAATATTCCCGCCTGCGCCACAAAATTATCTTTTGTCTTGCTTTGATTTGCCATTTCTTACGTCATCCCCGGCCGGTCAACCAATCAGCCAGTCATACATCTCCTGATATTTCTTCGCGGATACGTCCCAAGAGAAATCTGCCGCCATGGCGCGATCCACCATCTTGTTCCACTCCCGCTTTCTGTCGTAATAGATATGCTCCGCATACCGGATCGTGCGTAACATCTCATGGGCATTGTAATTCGTAAAGCTAAAGCCCGTGCCGGTGCTCTCAAACTCGTTGTATGGCTCCACGGTGTCCTTGAGGCCGCCCGTCTCACGTACGATGGGGATGGTCCCGTAGCGAAGGCTCATGAGCTGGCTCAGTCCGCAGGGCTCAAACAGGGACGGCATGAGGAATGCGTCGCTGGCTGCGTAGATCCTGTGGGACAGCTCCTCGGAATAATAAATGTTCGCTGAAACCTTATTCTGGTACTTCCAGTCAAAATGGCGGAACATGTTTTCATAGCGATCCTCGCCGGTACCCAGCACCACGATCTGGATGTCATCCTGACAGAGTTCATCCATCACGTAGGATACCAGGTCAAGGCCCTTTTGATCCGTCAGTCTCGAGATGAGGCCGATCATCATCTTATTCTCGCCCTTGGTCAATCCAAGCTGCTCCTGCAATGCCAGCTTGTTCTTTACCTTCTCCTTGCGGAAATTCACGGCATCATACTGCTTCACTATGTATTTGTCCGTCGTGGGATTAAAATCCGTGTAGTCAATGCCATTGACAATGCCCCTTAGGTCATTGCTTCTGGCGCGAAGCAGGCCGTCAAGTCCCTCGCCGTAGAACTGGGTCTTGATCTCCTCCGCGTAGGTCTCGCTCACGGTGGTCACCGCGTCCGCAAAGACAATGCCGCCCTTCAAAAGATTAGCGTCCTTGTATGCCTCCAGCTTATCGGAGGTAAAGTAGTAATCCGGCAGTCCCGTGATGGACTGTACCGTCTTTACGTCCCATTTTCCTTGGAATTTCAGGTTATGGATCGTCATAATGGACTTGATGCTTGCAAAGAACAGGTCCCCACGAAATCTTTCCTTCAAATATACGGGGATCAAGCCCGTCTGCCAGTCATGACAATGGATCACGTCAGGCTGGAATCCGATGAGCGGCAAAGCCGACAGCACTGCCTTGGAGAAGAAGGCAAACTTCTCGATCTCATAACAGGGATCGTCACAATAAGGCTTCGGTCCGCCAAAATAATGCTCGTTGTCAATGAAATAATAGTGCACGCCGTCCACGATCGCTTCCTCAATGCCAACGTAGACGCTCTGCCAGTTGTAATCCATGTAAAAATTTGTGATAAAACTGATCTTTTCCTTCATCTCCTGCTTGATGCAGGTATATTTGGGTAAAATGACCCGGACGTCAAAATAGTTCTTATCAATGCATTTCGGCAGGGATCCGACAACGTCCGCGAGCCCGCCGGTTTTCACAAAAGGTACGCCCTCTGATGCAGCAAATAAAATTTTTTTCATTAGAAACCCTCCAGCGAAAAAAAACTTATACCACAGAAACAGTATACTACGTATTCAAAAAATAAGAAAGAGGGTTGCCGATTTTTCCGAAAAAACTATGCAATTTGCACAAAAGCTGACGATTTCACCGATAGGACAGCCGAATTCTGTCTGCGATCAGGGCAATGAATTCCGAATTGGTCGGTTTCCCTTTGCTCGTGTCGATCGTGTACCCAAACAGGGCGTCCAGAGTTTCCGTCCTGCCCCTGCTCCAGGCCACCTCGATGGCATGGCGTATGGCTCTCTCTACCCTGCTCGGCGTGGTCTGAAACCGCTTTGCGATGGTGGGATACAGAATTTTCGTGATGGAGCTGATCATGCCCGCGTCCCGCACTGACATCATGATGGCCTCCCGCAGATACTGGTACCCCTTGATGTGTGCCGGCACGCCGATCTCATGGATCATTGCCGTCACTTCCTGCTCTAAATCCTTTTCCTCCGGCAGTTTTGCAGCAGCCTGGATTTCCTTTCCCTTGCCGGCCGTCATCACCTTGGACGGTACCGTGATCATGATCTGAAACTCCTTATTTGCATTCAATAGGTCCCCTAAGAGCTTCTGTACTTTTTCATTGTCTTTTGTGGAAGTAACGTTCCATTGCTCCATGACGTGTTTTACCTCCGCATTCCTACTTTTTTCTCTCCAGAAAGTCGTCATGCTTCATTGTAATGGTTTCTTTGCGCCTTCTCAACAGCAATCCGTCGCAAAAAAACGACAGTTTCCACAATCTTCGCCACAATTCGCAAAGATCGTCCGCGCTTTTCCCGAAAAACGTCAGAATCACTTGTTGAAAAATCCAATTTGCGCTATACTGGCGATAGCATGAACCATACTTTTACATTCAGAAAGGACATACAAACATGATCAAACAAGAGATCGCCGAGATCAAAAAACTCTTTAGCCCTAAGAAATGTTCCATCGACCGCATCTGCGGCTGTTACGTGGACGGCGAAAAAAATAAAAAGACGCAGTTCTCCCAGGCGTTTCTGGCCCTGCCCGAGGAAGAAATGTTTAAATATTTTGAGATCTTGAAGAAATCTCTCTCCGGCACCATCGGAAAGAATCTCTTAAACCTGGAATTTCCCCTCGCCAGCGAATCGGCCGGCGGCACGCAGGAGTTTCTGTATCGCTTAAAACAAAGCGGCCTTAAGGATGATGCCCTCTTGGAGCAGTTCTATGACCAGATTATCTCCACTTATGAGTACGTGGGCAATTATCTGATCTTACTCATCCATGACTGCTATGACGTGCCGAAGCACACCTTGGACGGCGTGGAAAACGAGGACGCCTCAGAGGAGGTTTATGAGTACGTGCTTGCCTGCGTTTGTCCCGTGGAACTCAGCAAGCCGGGCCTCTCCTACAATCCGGAGGAAAATGCCTTCCAGAACCGCATCCGTGACTGGGTGGTCAGCATGCCTCAGATGGGGTTCCTCTTCCCTGCCTTTAACGATCGCAGCACGGACCTGCACTCCGTTCTCTACTATACCAAGGATGGCGAGGACTTAAAGGATGGTCTCGTGGACGCCATCTTAGGCTGTCCCCTGCCCCTTTCCGCCGGAAGCCAGAAAGAGACCTTTCACGCCATCATCGAAGAAACCCTGGAAGATGCCTGCGACATTGAAATTGTGAAAAGCATTCATGACAAGCTGACCGAGATGGTCGAAGAACACAAGCTGAAGGAGGATCCCGCTCCCCTTGTGCTTGACAAGGAAGAAGTGAAAACGATCCTTGCGGACAGCGGCGTATCCAATGAAAAACTCTCTCATTTTGAAGAGCATTACGAGGAGGCTGCCGGTGAAGACGTGCCCCTGTTTGTCAATAACGTCATGAACGCCAAGAGCTTCGAGGTCAAGACTCCCGACGTCGTGGTCAAGGTAAAACCCGAGCGGACGGACCTGATCGAGACCCGCGTCATCGACGGACGTCAGTGCCTTGTCATCGCCTTAGACGGCACCGTCGAAGTCAACGGCATCACCGTCCGGAAATCCCTCGCTGATCCCGAATAAAAAAAAGGTCACGGGGACGTGTCTGCTGACACATTTCCCGTGACCCTGTTCAATCAATAATTTGATTCATAAATCTCAATGTACATCTGGCTATTCCGCTGAAACTCAATACTAACGTGTTTCTTATTTTCATTATTGCTGCCGTAAAATCTGTCCGAGGCGCTGTCAAAATATCCATCATAGCCTGCATCAATACATTTCTGAACGTACGCAATAAACCCTTCCCTCGTTACTTCTCCGACATAGATATAAAGGCTGGTCTTGCTCAGTCTGTCCAGACAACTCTTTTCTGCCTCAGGTACCGGTACGGACGCAACCAAATCCGCCGTCGGCCATTGGAAATTTGTCCAGGAAATCCCTTTGTCAAGGTATACGTGGATCTCTTTTGAATAATTGCTGTATTCAACAGAGAGTTTATTATCATTCTCATCGTATGCCTCATAACGGTCATCCGTCTCCTCGGCATCTATGGAATAACCAAGTTCCTTGCACTTATCAACGTACGGACCATAGTCTTCTTTTTTCGCTGAGAACGTTGCAGAAAATCTGCTCTTGGAGGAAGAAGTATACTGCAGTTTACCTTCCGGCTCCGGGAGATCACTTCCAAGGCCCTGCGTTGGCCAGGCTGCATATCTGCTGGAACTTTGCTCGCTCATAACAACTCCGCACCAGACAAGCGCCAAAATACAAACGAGGCTCAGGCAAATCCTTTTGGCATAGAGCTGTTTTTTGTTCTTGCTCACCCGATGCTTTTGCTTCATGATAATGGCTAAGATCATGAGAACCAGCTGGATCATCGAAATAAAGCCAGCCGCCTTTCCATCATCGGTAAAGATCAAGATGGAAAGAACCCCTAGAATGACGCAGAAAACAACTTGCAGAACAAGGATGACGGCATCCCTCGCCTTCTGCCCCGGAGTCCTTACGTCCTTTTGAATCCCTTGGTTTTGAAAGGTTTTTTGCGCTTCCTGGATGCTTTCCTTGCGCACGTCACGAATGGCATCGTGAAGCATGCCCTGCAATTCCGCCTTGGATACGCCGTCAAACGGTTCCGTGGCCTCACAATAAGGACATACAAACACTTTTCTTTCCTGATCTACGCGCATTACCGCGTTGCAATTCTTACAATTCATAACAAAATCTCCCAAATTTCGATATTACTGATTGAATTGTACCATTGAAATCATTTTTTTGCAATATCAAGAACACGTCCCCGTGACACGTAAAAAAGCGTGAGCCCGGCTTATCCAGGCTCACGCCATTTTCTTTTCAGATTAGTCTTCCGTAAACAGTGCGGTGGAATAATATCTGTCGCCGCTGTCAGGAAGGAGTGCCACGATCACCTTGCCCTTATTCTCAGGTCTCTTCGCAAGCTCGATCGCGCCATACAGGGATGCGCCGGAGGAAATGCCTACGGAGATGCCTTCCTTCTTTGCAAGAAGCTTGGCAGTTGCAAATGCAGCGTCATTGGGTGCCTTGATGATCTCATCATAGATCTTGGTATTCAGCACGTCAGGAACGAAGCCTGCGCCAATGCCCTGAATCTTGTGTGCGCCAGCCTTGCCTTCGGAAAGAACGGGGGAGCTTTCAGGCTCTAATGCCACAATTTTTACGTTTGGATTCTGCTCCTTCAGGTACTCACCGGTACCAGTCAGCGTGCCGCCGGTGCCTACGCCCGCGATAAATACGTCAACCTTACCGTCCGTATCCTTCCAGATTTCGGGACCAGTCGTGGCTCTGTGAATCGCAGGGTTTGCGGGATTGACAAACTGTCCGGGAATAAAGCTTCCGGGAATCTCCTGGGCAAGCTCTTCCGCCTTGGCAATGGCACCCTTCATGCCCTTTGCGCCCTCGGTCAAAACGATCTCTGCGCCGTATGCCTTCAGGATGTTTCTGCGCTCCACGCTCATGGTCTCAGGCATGGTCAGGATAATGCGATATCCCTTTGCCGCTGCAATGGCTGCAAGACCAATTCCGGTGTTGCCGCTGGTGGGCTCGATAATCACGGAACCTTCCTTCAAAAGGCCCTTCTCCTCAGCATCCTCAATCATAGCCTTCGCGATACGATCCTTAACGCTTCCTGCGGGATTAAAGTACTCCAGCTTTACAAGAATCGTTGCTTCCAGTCCAAGTTCTTTCTCAATGTTCACTACCTCCACCAACGGGGTGTTTCCGATCAGTCCTAACGTTCCTTTATAAATCTTAGCCATAATTCCATCCTCTCTTTCCTGGGTCATGCCCTATTATACTCTTTCCTATCGCTATTATCCACTCTTTTTTACAAGAACTCACGTCAACAGAAATCACTTATGGGACGACTTATGCTCTTGCGCCTGCAAATCCGTTTTCGAGATCAGCAATAATGTCATCGATATGCTCCGTACCAATGGAAAGACGGATCGTATTCTGCTTGATGCCCTGATCTGCAAGCTCCTCTTCAGAAAGCTGGGAGTGCGTCGTGGATGCGGGATGAATTACAAGACTCTTTACGTCAGCCACGTTTGCAAGCAGGGAGAAGATCTTCAGGTTGTCAATGAACTTCCAAGCCTCATCACGGCCACCCTTGATTTCAAAGGTAAAGATGGAACCGCCGCCATTCGGGAAGAATTTCTTGTAGAGTTCATGATCGGGATGATCCTCCAGGGAAGGATGATTTACCTTCTCTACCTGAGGATGATTCTTTAAGAACTCTACAACCTTCTTCGTGTTCTCCACGTGTCTGTCCAGTCTCAGGGACAGGGTCTCAACGCCCTGCAGAAGAAGGAATGCGTTGAAGGGAGAAATGGTTGCACCCGTGTCGCGAAGGAGGATTGCGCGAATATAGGTTACGAATGCAGCCGGGCCTACAACGTCGTAAAAGCTTACGCCGTGATAGCTGGGGTTCGGTGCGGCAATGTTCGGATACTTTCCGCTTGCCTTCCAGTCAAACTTGCCGGACTCAATGATGATGCCGCCGAGGGTCGTTCCGTGGCCGCCAATGAATTTCGTTGCGGAATGAACCACGATGTCTGCGCCATGCTCGATGGGTCTGAACAGATAAGGAGTTCCAAAGGTGTTGTCAACTACCAGGGGAAGTCCGTGCTTGTGTGCGATCTCTGCGATGGCATCAACGTTGGGGATGTCACTGTTGGGATTGCCAAGCGTCTCTAAGTAGATGGCTCTGGTGTTCTCCTGAATGGCTCCCTCAACCTCTGCCAGATTGTGTGCGTCTACAAAGGTCGTCGAGATGCCGTACTGAGGAAGCGTATGAGACAGAAGGTTGAAGCTTCCGCCATAGATGGTCTTCTGTGCAACCACGTGTCCGCCGTTTGCCGCAAGTGCCTCAATGGCATAGGTGATGGCTGCCGCGCCGGAGGCAAGTGCCAATGCAGCGCTGCCGCCCTCCAAAGCGGCGATTCTCTTCTCGAGAACGTCCTGGGTGCTATTGGTAAGTCTGCCGTAAATGTTACCTGCATCTGCAAGGCCGAAACGGTCTGCTGCATGCTTGCTGTTATGGAATACGTAAGAAGTCGTCTGATAAATGGGTACTGCCCTGGAATCGGTTGCGGGATCCGCCTGCTCCTGACCAACGTGTAACTGTAAGGTTTCAAATTTGTAATTGCTCATAATCGTAATCTCCTTTTGAATTAAATTTATATTCGTGTTTTTTATTCAGTTGTTGTGATATTGTCGCTTGGTTTCGTTACCTCGCTACGCAAGAAAAGCCCGGGGCTATTTTTACTCCCGGGCTTTTGGCATTCTCTTCTGCTTTGCAATTAGCTTCTACATCGCAGTTCATCAAGGCGTGCTAACGGACAGCGCAGCGCCCCAGCCAAATTAAATGCCCGGGAGTTTCGCATTCGTAGGCAACAACACATGCCGTTATTCTTTTTGAGATTCTGAATTGTAAGCATCTCTCACGCCTCCTTTCAACTTCGATAGTGCCATCATAGCACTATTAGCCTACTATGTCAATAGGTTTTGTGAGAATTTTAAAATTTCTTTTTTTCTATTCCTTAAAAGCCCTTCTGAGCCTTTCCAACGCCTCCTTTAGCGTGCTCCTGCTTGTCGCCAGATTGATGCGTTCAAATCCAGTGCCCGTCTTTCCAAAGATATGTCCGTCATCCAGCCAAAGCCTTGCCTTTTGGACGATCCGCTCCGACAATTCTTCGCCGCAAAGTCCAAATTCACGGAAGTCCAGCCATACAAGATACGTTCCCTCAGGCTCAATGACCTTTACCTCCGGCAACTCCTTTGCCAGATATTCTTTCATAAACCGGAGATTCTCCTGAATATACTTCCACGCGGACCTGTACCATTCCTCCCCATGCTGATAGGCAACCTTGCAGGCTTCCACGCCAAAGGCATTGAGCTGGCTGTAGCCTGCTGCCTGGATCTGCTTTCGAAGCGCCCTTCTCAGCTTTTGATTCGGCACGATAATGTTTGCGATCTGCAGTCCTGCGAGATTGAAGGTCTTACTGACGGAGGTGCAGGTGATGCAAAATTCCTTTGCCCTTTCGTCTGCATTCAGAAAAGGCACGTGCTTATGACCCGGATACACAAAGTCCTCATGGATCTCATCGCTGACCACGATCACGCCATGCCGTACGCAGATCTCCGCAAGCCTTTGCAATTCCTCCTTTGTCCATACCCTGCCAACGGGATTGTGCGGGCTGCAAAGCATGAAGAGCTTTACGTGATATTCCTTGATCTTGTTTTCAAAATCTTCAAAATCAACGTGATATGTTCCGTCCTCAGGCACGAGATCGCTGCTGATGACCTTGCGTCCGTTATCCTGTACGACCTCCGTCAGCGGATAATATACCGGTTGCTGGATCAGCACGTAATCCCCGGCCTCCGTATAAGCCTTCACTGCCATCGCCAAGGCAAAGACAACGCCCGGCGTCTTTAACACCCACTGGGGCTCCACGTCCAGATCATGATGCAATTTCATCCAGTCCCGCAAAGCCTCAAAGTAATCCTCTCGCGTTTCCGTGTAACCGAAAATCCCGTGTCTTGCCCGCTCCTCCAAGGCATCCAAAATGAAACTGGAGGTTTTAAAGTCCATGTCAGCGACCCAAAGCGGAAGCACGTCTGCAGGCTTCCCCCTGCGCACTGCAAAATCATATTTCAGGCTGTCCGTATTCCGGCGTTCCACCACTTCGTCAAAATTCAAATTTCTTTCCTGCTCCATCCCGTCCACCTTCTTTCAAATCATCCTCGCGGTTTTCCGTCTTTCACGTCATTTCACAAAGCTTGCAAATGCCTGCTCGAGATCAGTGATCAAATCCTTTTCATCTTCTATGCCTGCAGAAAGCCGCAGTACGCGCTCCGTGATTCCGTTGGCAAGTCTTACCTCCTCCGGCACGTCCGCATGCGTCTGCGTCGTCGGATAGGTAAGCAGCGTTTCCACGCCGCCAAGACTCTCCGCAAAAGGAATCAGCTTTGTATTCTTCAATACGTGAAGCGCCAGCTCCTTGCTCTCCAATTCAAAGGTCAACATGGAACCAAACCCGCTTGCCTGCGCCTTGCAGATTTCATATGCCTGCGTCCCAGGGATTCCGGGATAATATACCTTCTTTACCTCTGGTCTTTGCAACAGCCAATTTGCAATGGCCTTCGCATTTGTCTGCGCCTTTTCCATCCGCAGGGGAAGCGTCTTGATCCCGCGAAGGATGAGCCAGCTGTCAAACGGTGCCAGCCCAGATCCCACCGTCTTGATAAGAAATCTCATTCGATCTGAGATTTCCTGCGATTTCGTGACAATAAATCCTGCCAGGGTATCGTTATGTCCGCCAAGGAATTTCGTGCCGCTGTGGATCACGACGTCAGCCCCAAGCTCCAACGGCTTCTGGAAATAGGGCGATAGGAAGGTATTGTCCACGATCAGCAGCAAGCCGTGACGCTTCGCGACCTCCGCCACCTTCCGCACGTCCGTCACGTTCATCATGGGATTCGTCGGCGTCTCGATAAAGATGGCCTTCGTATTCTCCTTGACGAATGCCTCCAGATTCTCCTTGCTGCAATTTACGTGAGAGAAAGTGATTCCGTTCTTCACGCACACGTTTCGGAACAGGCGAATGCTGCCGCCATAGAGGTCCGCATCTGCAATGATATGATCCCCGGGGTTAAAAATCTCCATCAATGCCGTGATGGCTGCCATGCCGGTACTAAACGCCAATGCGTCAATTCCGCCCTCCAAGGCTGCCACGACTTTTTCCACCTGCGCCCTGGTTGGATTCTGCAACCTACTGTAATCAAAGCCCGTGCTCTTGCCAACCTCAGGATGCTCAAAGGTAGCCGATTGATAAATGGGGAAACTGATGGCACCAGTGATGTCAGCCACGGGACGCTCCTTGTTCCCGTAAACGCACTTCGTTGCGAAGCCAAAGCCCATATCCGCGTCCGTCACGCTTTCGGTGCTCCCTGCCGCTTTCGTCACGCTTTCGCCCGGCACAATTGCCTTCGTCAAAGCTTCTGACGCCGTTCCTTGATTTTCCGTTTGCTCCCGTACTCTCTCTTCGCCAGCTTTAAGCGCCGCCTCATCCAAGTACTTTTCCACGAGCACGCAAGTAAAGTTTGGATGGAATCCCGCCGGTCTGACAGGCTTTTCGTCCTCTTCCTTCTTCCGCGGCGCGTCATAGGCATGGGCGGAAACCTCAGGATTCAAAACGTAACCGCACTTTTCATAAAAGCCTTGCGCCCTGTCCTGACTGGAAATCACGATATGGGAGATGCCCTTCTCGGCGATCCACTGTTCCGCCGCCTCTATCATGACTCTGCCATAACCGCCCTTTTGCTTTTCGCGGACCGTACAGACACGCTCAATCTTTGCCACGTCCCTTTGGGGATATGCAATCCTAAGTCCGCAGACCGGCTTGTGATCTTCCACCACAAGAATTCCCTGAAAGTCATCCGTCCCCTTGTCACCATTAAATTCCAGTTCTACCGGAATCCCCTGTCCCACGCAAAACGCGTCCGTCCTGACATAATTATATGCATGTAACTGCCAAATAGGAGAATCTCCCGTCACTCTGTAAACTTCCATCTCATTTCTCCTTCTAATAAAATCTCTTCCCGATATTTGTTGCTTCATTTCGAGGATAAATCATTTCTCCCACTTGATGATCGCCCTCTGCGCCTTATTTACGGCGAGGTCGATCACGGTGGTGATCACGCCGACAGTCACGATTCCCGCGAGCACGCAGCGATAATCTGCAAAGCTTTTATACTTTTCCGTAAAATATCCAATTCCCAAATTGATGCCCAGCATCTCTGCACCTGAAAGGCACATAAATGCTCCGCGCAAACTCTTTGAAATACTCCCGATAATTCCCGGAAGGCAATAAGGAAATATCACTTTCCAAAGCATTCCAATGGTTCCAACGCCCATGGTTCTTGCCGCTTCTATGATCTGTCTGTCTATCTGCCCGACCCTGATAACCGTTCCCTGAAACGTTGGCCAGAATACCGCAAAGAAGATTACCGCGATGGCAGCCTGACGGAAGGTCGAAAGGATCATGATGAGATATGCCGAAAACATCAGCGGCGGAATCAGCGTAATCACGTTGGAGATTGGAAGAAGGACTTCCCTGACTCTTGGAATCCAACCTGCCAGCAGGCCTAAAAGGGTTCCCAGCGTTGCTGCCAGCAAAAATCCCCAGAACAGTAGCTGTATCGATCCCCAGACGTCCTTTGAAATCTCTGGAGCCTTTTCCACAAAGACATGGAACAGTCCTTCCGGTGAGGGAAGCAACAGGTCATTGTGAATCCATCCCAGCTTGTAAGCCACCTCCCAAAGCAGAAAGAATCCATACAGTACTACCGCAACGTCATTTGTACTCTTCTTCTTTGCCCAAAACAGGTAACTCACGTAAATCAAATAGGAAACAAGCAATACCACAATGTAAGCGCCACTGTCGTAATAAGCCTTGTGCGTCGTAAAATAAGGGAAGGTCAAAGTCAGGATGACGTCGACGATCATCAACGCGGTGGCTAGGAATAATTCCAAATACATTCCCCTTTCCAGTCGAAAAAAGCTTTTCATAGCGTCACCCCCGCATCAATCTTATCCTCTACCTGATCATAGAATGCCGAGATCAGTTGTCTGTGCAGTCTCTCATATTCCTCCGTTCCGGAAAGCTCCTCCCGCACCCTGGGATGAGGAAGTCTCACCTTGTGAATGCTCCGGATGCTGCCCGGCTCCATCACGACGATCCTGTCCGCCAGAAGGATTGCCTCGTCAATGTCATGCGTGATAAAAATCACCGTCTTGTGATAGTTTGCACAGAGCTTAGATACCAGTTCCTGAAGCTCTAAGCGAAGCTTCGGGTCAATGGCTCCAAAGGGCTCGTCCAAGAGAAGCACCTCAGATTCCAGCGCAAGCGCCCTTGCCACGGCCACCCTCTGCTTCATGCCGCCCGAGAGTTGGCTCGGATAACGGTCTTTTGCACTTGCAAGTCCCACGCTCTCGACGTAGGAATCCGCAAGCTCCGACCGCTCCTTGCGTCCAAGCTTCCTGCCGCTTTGCTTAATGCCAAAGAGCACGTTCCCCTTCACCGTAAGCCACGGAAACAGCGAATACTGCTGAAACACCACCGCACGGTCAATTCCGGGACCCTTGATGGGCTTTCCGTCCATGAGAAGCTCTCCGCTCTTTGGTTTGTTCAATCCGCTCAAAAGACTCAAAAGCGTTGATTTTCCGCAACCGGATGCGCCGAGGATGCATATAAACTCTCCCTCGCGAACGTCGAGACTTACGTCCTTTAATGCGCCAAATCTGGTCTTTTGATCCACGTAATCAAAGGACACGTCCTTGATCTGAATCTTCACTTTTCGGTTTTCGCCCTGCGTCTTTGCTTCCTTTGCTTCACTCATCTTCATCACTTCCCGTCTTTATTGCTTTTCTTGCTTTACCATCATTTCATTTTCAAAATTCCGGTCATCATTCATAGATTTCCGTGGAGAGATACCGCTCTCCGCTGTCAGGAAGAAGTACCGTAATGACCTTTCCCTGATTCTCCGGCTTTTTTGCCAGCTGCTCCGCGGCATACAGTGCCGCGCCGGAGGAGATTCCCGCAAGCACGCCCTCAATTCTTGCAAGATCGTTTGCCGCCTGCAATGCCTGCTCCGTGGTGACGGCAATGACGTCGTCATAGACCTCCGTATCCAGCACCAACGGGATAAATCCTGCACCCAGTCCCTGAAGCTTGTGTCCGCCCGCACGTCCCTCCGAAAGCATAGGAGAATCCTTGGGTTCTACCGCGATCACCTTGAGATCAGGGTTCACTTCCTTCAAATACTTACCGGCACCTGAGAGCGTCCCGCCCGTTCCCACGCCTGCTACAAAGACGTCCACGTGCTTGTTGCTGTCACGCCAGATCTCCGGACCCGTTGTCTCATAATGTGCCTTCGGATTCGCCGCATTGGTAAACTGCCCCGGAATGAATGCATGCGGTATGGTCTCTGCCAGCTCCTTCGCCTTCGCAATGGCCGCCTTCATTCCTCCCTTTCCTTCCGTGAGAACGATCTCCGCGCCATATGCCTTTAGAACGTTTTGCCGCTCCACGCTCATGGTATCCGGCATCACAATGATCACCCGATATCCCTTTGCCGCCGCAACTGCCGCAAGTCCGATTCCCGTATTACCGCTGGTCGGCTCAATGATGACGGAATCCTTTTTGAGAAGACCCTTCGCCTCTGCGTCCCGGATCATGTAAAGTGCCACCCTGTCCTTTACGCTGCCAGCCAGACTGTACCATTCCAGCTTTGCCAGAATGTCAGCGTAAAGTTTCTTTTGTTCTCGATATTTGCCAAGTCTGAGCAGCGGAGTGTTTCCAATCAGCTCCGTCACGTCTTCCACTCTTTTCACGTCTGCCTCCGTTCCGCAAGGCCTGAAGGTCAGGCCTCGTCATATAGGTCACTGGAAAGATATTTGTTGCCCCCGTCGGGGAAGAGCACCACAACGTTCTTTCCTGCATTTTCCGGTCTCTTGGAAACCTCAACTGCTGCCCAAAGGGCCGCTCCGGCGCTTATGCCGATCAGCAGTCCCTCCTTCTTCGGGCAAAGTCTTGCATAAGCATAGGCATCCTCATCGCTGCACAGCAGGATTTCATTGTATAAACTCAGATCCGTAATGGGACATACGGCACCGCCGCCAATCCCCTGAATCTTATGCGGTCCCGGCTCCCCGCCATTTAATACGGGACATCTTTGGGGTTCCACACCATAGATCAAAACGTCCGGGTTCTTTTCCCGAAGGAATCTGCCTATGCCGCCGGAGGTTCCGCTGGTCCCGACCGCCGCCACAAAAACGTCAACCTTCCCTCTCATGGCTTCCCAGATCTCCGGCCCCGTCGTCAGGTAATGCGTCTCGGGATGATGCGGATTCTCGCCCTGCGCCGGACGGAAGGCTCCGGGGATGGTTTCAACCAGTTCCCTGGCCTTACCGCCGCCTCCTCCAAAGCCCTGCGTCTTCGGCGTGAGCTCAACCCGCGCTCCGTAAGCCTTTAACAGTTTGATTTTTTCTTTGCTTGTGTCCTCCGCCATGCAGATGATTGCTTGATAATCCTTTGCGGCAGCTACCATCGCTAGTCCGATTCCCGTATTTCCGCTCGTTCCCTCCACAATGGTCCCGCCGGGCTTTAACTTTCCTTCCTGCTCCGCCGCTTCGATCATGTGAAGTGCTGCCCTGTCCTTCACGCTGCCTGCCGGGTTAAAGCTTTCCACCTTCGCGTATAGCTTCACGGGAATCCGCGTCTCTTTTTCAATTTGTTTTAAGTGGACAAGCGGCGTATTTCCCACCAGCTCGGTCACGCTCTCATAAATTCTTCCCATGCTCTCACCTCGCGTTACCATTCATCTAAATCCTGATTTCTCCGGCGTTTCACGTTCCCGGACGTCTTCGCGTTTTGTTAGTTTGCACCCTGGAACTGATCTGCCAGGTTCTTATAAAATGCATTGTCGGGATTTGCAGCGATCAACTGGTCCAGTGCCTGCTTATATGCGGAAGTATTTACGTTCTGCGTAATGTCATAGTTGCCAAAGTCTACGGCATTCCCGGTAAATACGCCGGAGTTGTAAGCTGCTTCCACATACTTTTGAATGCCCTTGGTGTTAGGATCTACTGCAAACTTTGTAACGCCGCCGTACAGATAAGTCTCAACGTAATCGGGCTCCTTGCCGGAGTATTCGGCAACGGTCTTCACCACGTCAGCCTTTACTGCCGCATCGGTTTCACCCTGCTTGTAATACTCAAATGCCTTAATTCTGGCAGTCTCATATGCCACAAAGGAATCATATTTCTCATTAAAGCGCTTGTTGGAGGTTACTTCACGGCAGCATACGTAATCAGGAGAAAGATCACCGGCTGCCACTACGATCTCCAGATCATAAGCATCTGCATAGAGCAGTGCGAATTCCATGGGCAGGAATCCAAGCTCGATCTCACCCTTCTGTACTGCCTGAGCGGTAGCCGTGGGATCTGCATAATAGGAAACGTTACCCGCATCCTCATTTTCTATATTTTTGATAGTGTCCGCGCTTACGCCATTGTCAAGAAGATACTGTCTGGTTACAACCCAGGATGCTTCATTTCTTTGGAATCCGATCTTTGCGTTCGTTACGGCCTCAAAATTGAGCTTTTTGTCGGTTCCCTTGAACTTGTCTGCGTTGCCCTTCTTCGCGATGACTGCACCGCCTTCTACTGCAGTACCTGCCACAAACGTCAGGTCATAGCCGGCACCGATGGCCTGCACGTCAGGCACAAACCCGGCCGTCAGAACGTCCAATGCACCG
Source organism: uncultured Lachnospiraceae bacterium (assembly GCA_946414885.1). Taxonomy (GTDB): domain Bacteria; phylum Bacillota; class Clostridia; order Lachnospirales; family Lachnospiraceae; genus Acetatifactor. Next base: position 32,524 of record CAMKQH010000001.1, on the reverse strand, counting down.
TTATCTTCATTGATGGCGGTCAGTGCGTCATTGCCGCTGATGGCGATGGGATTCACCGTCACGCCCTCTGCCGCAAAATACCCCTTTTGCAGTGCCAGAATATTTACGGTCACGCGAATGTTACCTGCGGGATAGGATACGCTGAGCGGAACCAATTCCTTTTTCTCGGCCGTCTGCGGCTCCTGCGCGTTATTGTTTGCATTTGCCTCGTTCGTGTTGCCTGTCTGTGAAACCTGTGCATTACCTGATGCCTGTGATGAACTATTCTGGTCAGCAATGCTGCCCTGCACGCCGCAGGCACCAAGCGTCGAAACTGCCAGCAGTGCGCCGGCCAATACCAAATTGAATCTTTTTCCAAACTTTCTCATAATCTTACTCCTCCTAATTCTTTTGCCTATTCAAGGCATTCCTTTCTATTTTGATTTCTCGTCCAAGTCATGAATGCTGACTTGTCATAAGCCTTAACGTCAGCTCCGCGGATCTCGTAAGCTCCGCTGTCGTCGTGTACTCATCCGTTCCATGACTGTTTTCCATCGCATTTGCAATTACAATGGCGTCAACGTTATGTTCATTCAGCCTGTTGGCATCGCTTCCTCCGTACGTCGTAATTGTTTCTGGATGCTCCAGCGTCGTCACCTCCTTCGCTGCCGAAAGGAAACGCTTCACGACGTTCTTTCTTTTTGAAATGCCATAGGACCGAATGTGCTCGGTCAATCCGAACTCGATCGCTCCTCCGTATTTTTTGGCTGCCTTCTCAAAGATTTCTCTGATCAGGTCCGCCTCGCAGAGTGCTTTCTCATGTTCCAGACATCGAATTTCTCCTTCGATCCAAATCGCTTCGGGAACTATGTTTCTTCCGCTCCCTCCGCTGATCGTTCCAAAGTTTACCGTGAGGTTTTCATACACCCGCCCGGTTCTGACGTTTGCCAAGGCATCCGCTGCAATGTTCAGCGCATTGATTCCCTTCTCCGGATTAAATCCCGCGTGTGCCGCCCTGCCCTTCACGCCGATCTTAAGGGAGAGGATGGAAGGTGCTGCCGTTGCCGCCGTTCCCACGGGCCCAGTCAAATCCAGTACGTATCCTTCCTTTGCCTTGATTTTCTTGTAATCTATGAACCTGCTGCCGCTACAGTAGGGTTCCTCCGCCACCGTAAAAAGGATTTCCAGGTCGGGATGTGGAATCTTCTTTTCCTGAATGACCGTCAGGGCTTCTATGATGGAGACCAGCCCGGAAACGTCATCTGCGCCAAGCACCGTATTTCCTGCGGAAGTGATCCTTCCGTCATCATGAAGAATCGCTTTCTTTCCAATCCCTGGATTAACCGTATCCATATGGGAGGAGAAAAGGATCGGATCACCGGTTCCTTTTAAGTATGCATAGAGATTTGACGCTGTCTTTGTTCTGGAAGCATCTTCTTTCAGAAGCTTGCTTTTTGCGTCATCTTCCTCCACGCTAAGCCCCAGGCTCTTAAGCTTCTCCTTCAGATACTTTGCAATTCCTTCTTCCTGATAAGAAGGTGCGTCAAAGGAGGTCAGTTTGAAGAATTCCGCCAGGATCCGATCCTTGTTTACGCTTACTCTGTCTGCCATTTACTTCACTTCCTTTCGCTTGTTTCCTTTCCTCGCTAATAAAAAAGGAGCCTTTTTGAAAGGCTCCCGGACGCATGGCATTCATAACATAGTTTTCCTAAGTTATCTCATGGGCGAAGACGCGCAGTCGAACGCCCCAGCCATATACGTGCCCGGGAATCCTGCATTCGACAACAACACATGACGTTATTCAGTTCATGAATCAGAAACTGTTGCATAGTCTGCGTCTCCTCTCATCTTACTCTTCAAAAAATCGTTCCGTATCAAGTAAGCACATCATATCATCATTTACCTACTATGTCAATAGGTTTAGTGTAGTTTTTTATATTTTTTAGATTACGTAATCAGGTTCCTCGAGAAGACTCATCTTTTTTAGGAAATCCCTGGTTCTTTCTTGCGTGGGTGCCGTAAACACTTCCTTGGGCGTACCGTCCTCCACGATCTTTCCGTGATCAAGAAAGATACATCTGGTAGCAACCTTACGGATAAATGCCATCTCATGGGATACCAGGATCATGGTATGTCCCTCCTCAGCGAGCTGTTTGATTGTCTCCAGCACCTCGCCGACAAGCTCGGGATCCAGTGCGGACGTCGGCTCATCCATCAAGATCAGATCCGGCTTCATGGCCAGTACTCTCGCGATGGCAACACGCTGCTGCTGTCCGCCGGAAAGATGCTTCGGATAATGATTTGCCCACTGCGTCATGCCAACTCTGTCCAGTTCCTTCAACGCAATTTTCCTTGCCTCGTCCTTGCTCTTTTTCTGTACGGTGATCAGCCCTTCCATTACGTTCTCCAGCGCTGTCTTCTTTTGAAACAAGTTAAATCTCTGGAAGACCATGCCAGTTCTCTGACGGAGCTGCGTCACGTTCTTCAGGTTTGACTTCTTCGCATTGGACAGATCGATCTGACTCTCCCCGATCTCAATGGATCCGCTCTCAGGAACTTCAAGTTGGTTAATGCAGCGAAGAAGCGTTGACTTTCCGGTACCGGAAGGCCCGATCACGCCCAGCACGTCACCTTCGTTGATGGTGAGGTCAATGCCGTCCAAAACAATGTTGTTGTTAAATTTCTTTTTCAGATCCTTTATGACAAACCTCTGTTTTTCTGCCATGCCAATTCACCTCCCAATCCATTGTGGTTCTTCTTTGCGGCATAAGCCCTGCTTTTTTGATTTCTAAGGCTTTCCAGCTCCTCCGGACGGATCTGTTCCACCTGCTCCGGAACGGAAATCTTCTTTTCAACAAATTTCAAGATCTTCTCAAACAGGATCGTGATCGCCCAGTAAATGATCGCCAGGGATACGTATACCTCAAAATATCTGTAATTTCTGCCGGACAAAATCTTTCCTTCCGCAGTCATCTCCACCACTGCACAGGTAAACGCCAGTGACGTTCCCTTGATTGCATTGATAAAAGAATTTCCCAAGGACGGCAGCGCCACGGACAGCGCTTCCGGGATAATGATTCTGCGAAGGGATTGCCATCCCGTCATGCCTATGGCTGCAGCCGCCTCATGCTGTCCCTTGTCTACGGAGAGAAGCGCTGCCCGGAATACCTCCGCGTCAAAGGCGGACTGGTTAAATCCAAGCGCCAAAACTGCATACACAAAACCGGGAATCGCTGCCACCTTGAGATCGCTCCCCGTCTGCTGATTGATATATTTCAGTAACATCGGTACGCCAAAGTACGCAATGTACAATTGCACTAGCACGGGCGTCCCTCTCACCAGCGATACGTAAAAGGTCGCCAGCTTATCCAGCACCTTCACCTTCTTGATCTTGATGATGGCGATCAAAAGTCCCAAAAGCATTCCAAAAACCGTAGACGCGATCGCCAATTCCATGGTGACCGGGAGATATTTTAACAGATCCGGGATCTGCGTGAATACCAACTTAAAATCGAATATTTTTCCTGTCATCTTCCCACTCCCTTCTTTGCGTTTCACCGCAAGCCATATATTGGAAAGGGCGGCACTCTTCGGCCGCCCTTATGCAAAGCTTTAGTTGATTGTGCTTTCAAAATCTTCTGCCGCAGGAGTCGTGGCATAGCCAAAATACTGCTGTGAGAGCTTTTCCAGCGTGCCGTCCTGATAGAGTTCCTTGATCGCCACGTTTATGTCGTCACGCAGCTTCTTGCCCTTTTCGTCCTTCGCATAAAGATAATAGGTATTCACGGTAGGCAGAATGTCTGCAAGCGCCTCCTCGCCAAGTGTTACCTTCTTAATGCCCTGGAACTGATACTCTTCAAAGTATGCAGAGATCATCGGACCGTCATCGAGCGTAAAGTCTGCCGCGCCGTCTGCAACCTGCTGGTATCTGACAACCACGCCTGCATCGGAATAGATCAGTTTGATCTGCTCATCCGGATGCTCCGCGTTCCACTGTTCGAGGGCCGCAGTGTCACCGCCGGAAGCGCCGACGATCACGGAATACCCTCTTGCGGCTGCATCATGCAGGTCCTTTAAGGGAGTGTCATTCTCTCTCTGTACAAATGCCTTGTCCGTGATCTTATAAGGATAGGAGAAGTAATAAGATTCGCCTCTCTGCTCGCGCCATACCCAGTTACCAACGGTGACGTCATAGAGTCCAGAAAGGACTCCGGTAAGGCCGTCCGTTGCGGATACGTACTCTGCCTCATACTCGGGAAGTCTGTCAATTGCCTCCTTGAATACCGCAAAGTCAAAGCCATCCGGCGTGCCGTCTTCCTTTACGTAAAGGTAAGGTGCCGGGCCCTGACTTACGTGAACCTTGATCTTCGTAACGGTTGCGTCCGAAGCTGCGCCTGTGCTCTCAACCTTCTGCTCCGCCCCGGCCGCACTTGCCTTGGGAGAGGCATTGCCACATCCCGCAAGGGCTCCCGCCAATAAAGATACGCCAAACGCCGCTGCCAATATGCTCAAAATTTTCTTTTTCATGATTGTTTCCTCCAATGAACTAGTGATTATTTATTGCTTAAGAGTCCCTTTAAGGGATTTACGGTTACGTCAAAGTCAGGTCTGTAGTTGGTAGGCTCTCTGTCCTCCCAGGAAGGGGAATTCCAAATGGTCTCGGAAATCTCGGACTGATAATCCTCCGGCGTCTCCCCCTCGGGGTGCTTTAGGAACAGATTCTCAGGATCAGCGGAAAGCTTTGCTCTCTCATGATCCGTCTTCCAAAGCTCCTCGAACGGAATCAGGGGCACGATGCGCTCCTCATAACCCTTGAAGAATCCCTTACCTCCGCCAATGCCGCGGCCCTCGCGGAAGAAGGTATACTTTGCAAACTGAGGGATGGAATAGAGCTCTCTGATATATCCCCAGATGTTCTTGTACTCCGTGATCCTCTTCTTCATGGGACCAATGGACCTAAAGTATCCGGTCTCCCATCTCACCAGGGATACATAAGCCCGGATGTCAGAATCCGTTACGTAATCGCCGAAGATGAAACGATTGGTCTCCAGTCTCTTGTCCAGCTTCTCCAGGGAATCAAAGAAATCTTCATAGCCCTCGTTGTATGCTTCCCATGACACGCCAAACGCCATGCGGTAATGACCATTATTGATATGAGGGAAGAGCCAGTCATTGAACTCATCGATCTCTTTTCTGTACTTCTTGGGATACAGGTCCGGTGCATCCACGGGTTGGAACTTTCTGAACTGTACTTCAATGTAATTGGACAATCTGTGATAATCGTTATTGACTGCCTTCTTCTCAACAATGTCCACAAAGGTAGGCGTTGTTGCGCGTCCCTTGTAATCAGGATTTGCATTCTTATAAAATTCAGAAAGGAAATGAACGCCCGTGATGGGATCTCTAAAATCCTTCTGGTCAGCAAAGCCGTGACCATACTTGTTGGTCTCGCCGGAATGGCTCGTGGTCTGATCTGCGATCACGTCCTGCAATCCCAGCAGGTCTCTTGCGATCACGGGACGATTGGACCAGTTGCATCCGTGTGCCCAGTAGATGGCAAAGCGATTTGCCTCTGCCTTGTGCTCGCCTTCCTTGTCACCGAAGGGAACGATGAAGGAGTTCGGCTGGCGTACGAAAACGCCTCTCTCATTGGTCTCATCTCTCTGCTCGTTCGGTCTGGGTGCGAGGCCTCCTGCCTCTGCCGCGAACTTCTCTGCAAGTTCATCCGTATAATCCGTTTTTACGTTCTGTGCTTTATGAAAACTTAAACTGCAACTATCTGCCATGGTAGGAATCTCCTTTTCACTTGTTTGATTTTTTTTTTGATTTTTCTGTTTTAATTTTTCTGTTTTGATTTTTGTTTTGATTTTTGTTTTGATTTTTGTTTTGATTTTCCTTGTTGATTTTTACTTTGCACGTTGGCATTTGAGCAATAAAAAAACAGCTCACGCACCGTGAAACTGTCTGCCCCTTGCATTGCTTATTGTTTCATGGATACTCTAAGTAGACTGTATGAACCTACGCATCATGCAGCAACAGCAACACATCATCATCGTATTCTCCTTTACTCTTAATTCTGCTCTAGTCATTGCCATTGCTCCTTTCTCCATGTTTTATTTCATGGCTTTGAATTATTTCGTGCGACGCCTTGTCGCTTTCGATACATTGATCATAATACTTCGCAAGCGAGTTGTAAATTACGTGACTTCTATCGCTTGTGATAAACTATGGTTATCGCGCAAGTCAAAACAAAACCCCATTGACAAACGTGCCTATGGGGTTTACTTTCAACGCATTGCGAAGCTTACAGTTCCCGATAGCTAAGGAGTTCTTCCACGTAGGCCTTGCCATAGGCGGAAAGCTTGCTGCCCTTTCTCGTGATGTACCCGATGACCAGCGGATCCTCTTCCTTCAGTTTGATGGCCACAAGTCCCTGCAGGATCGCGTCATTCTCGGATAGCATGCCGGAACCGATGGAATACCCCTTTAAGCTGGCGATGAGCTCCATGGTGGTTGCCCTGTCATCCGACTTGATCAGCTTCGTGAAATCATAGTCCGCCATCGCTTCCTCGGTAAGATAAAAATTACTGTCATCCGTCTGATCAAAGACCACGCAAGGATACTCCCGAAGTTCTTCCAGCGAGATCTCCTTCCGGCCTGCGAAGGGATGCCCCTTCCAAACGTACGCATAGGTCTCCCGTTGCATCAGCGGCACAAACTCCAACTGATATTCCTTTAGCAGCTTTTTCAAAACCTTCTCATTATTACCAGAATAGGAAACAACACCAACCTCACTCTTTAAGTCCCTGACGTTTTCCAACACTTCCCTCGTCTTCGTCTCATGAATGGAGAACGAATATTTTTCCGGCCGAAATCTGCTGATCACGTTGGAAAAAGAACGGATCGCAAAATTATAATGCTGCGTTGAAACGGAAAAGCGTTCCTTCTCCTTGTCGGAGGACAGATAGCGCTCCTCGAGGATTTCGTACTGGCCAAGCACCTTCTTGGCATAGGTGACAAATTCCCTGCCCTCCTGCGTCAAGGCAATGCCCTTATTGGAACGTTCAAAAATCATGATGCCCAGCTCCGTTTCGAGCTCCGTGATGGAACTCGAAAGTGCAGGCTGCGACACGTAAAGCTTCGTCGCCGCCTCACGCATGGAAGGCGATGCCGCAACCGTAAGCACGTATTTTAACTGATTAAGATTCATTGCGGCACCTCCTCACCTGAGCCCATTCTTACAATACCATGAAACACTCTGCAACGCTTAAGATCATCTGTCATGAAGGTCTCGGATTTCATTTTCTGCCTTCTTCTTGTAATAATCGTCCAGCGCGGAACGGATGGCCTCCTCCGCAAGCACGGAGCAGTGCATCTTGTAGTCAGGAAGGCCGTCCAGAGCTTCAGCAACGGCCTTGTTTGTCAGCTGCATGGCCTCGGACACGGGCTTTCCCTTGATCAGCTCCGTTGCCATGGAGCTTGACGCAATCGCACTGCCGCATCCGAAGGTCTCGAATTTTACGTCCGAAATAACGTCATCATCGATCTTCAAATACATCTTCATGATGTCGCCGCACTTTGCATTGCCAACCTCACCGACGCCGTCCGCATTCTCGATCACGCCCACGTTGCGCGGGTTGCGGAAATGATCCATTACTTTTTCACTATATAAAGCCATCTTAAATTCCTCCTAAATCCATCCTTTATTGCTTATCGAATCTACAGAATAAACGGTTTCTTTCCTGCCATGAGGTCTCTCCAGATCGGTGAAAAGCTCCTTAGGTATTCTACAACTTCCTTCACGGATTGAATGATCTCATGAATCTGTTCTTCCGTCACGTCCTCACCCAATGACAGTCTGAGCGACCCGTGCGCCACGTCGTGAACCCTGCCGATGGCAAGAAGCACGTGACTCGGATCCAGGGATCCTGAGGTGCAGGCACTGCCGGAGGAAGCGGAAATTCCCTTGTCATCCAAAAGGAGCAGCAATGACTCTCCCTCAATTCCCTCAAAACAGAAATTCACGTTGCCCGGAAGTCTTCTTGTCTCATCCCCGTTCAGTGCGGAATGCGGGATCTCGCGAAGGCCTGCGATCAACTGGTCGCGTCTTTTCTTAAGCTTCTCACTGTTCTCCTCCAGATGCTCCGCCGCTTCCTTTAGCGCAGCAGCCATGGCCGCAATGCCCGGCACGTTCTCCGTTCCGGCCCTCTTTCCACGCTCCTGTGCACCGCCTTCGATCAGATTGGAAAGCAGAACGCCTTTCTTTGCATACAGGAAACCTACGCCCTTGGGACCATGGAATTTATGAGCCGAAGAAGAAAGCAGGTCAATATTGTCATCCACCACGTTCACGGGAACGTGTGCAATTGCCTGAACCGCATCCGTGTGGAAAAGCACGCCGTGCTTTCTGCAGATTGCCCCAATCTCACGGATCGGCTGGATGGTTCCAATCTCATTATTTGCATACATAATGGTTACAAGACAGGTATCCTCGCGGATGGCAGCCTCAAGCTCCTCAGGGCGTACAAGCCCGTCCTCGTGCACGTCAAGAAGCGTGATCTCATAGCCTTCCTTCTTTAATTTTTCTAAGGTATGAAGCACCGCGTGATGCTCAAACGCAGAGGAAATAATGTGCTTCTTTCCCTTTTTCTCCCCAATTTTTGCAGCGGAAATGATCGCCTGGTTGTCAGCCTCACTCCCGCCGGAGGTGAACAAAATCTCTCTTGGATCAGCCCCGATCACTTCTGCGACGTCCTTTCTCGCCTGCTCCAAAACCTCCTTGGCTCTCTGTCCGATTGTATAGAGGCTCGAGGGATTTCCAAAGGTTTCCTTCATCAGGGAAACCATGGTTTCAATCGCGCGGGAGCTCATTTTTGTAGTTGCGGCATTATCAGCATATATCACGGCATCTTCTCCTTTTCCTATTCTTCTGAATTTTTTTTGCTTTGTGACATATCTGGATTATATTCCTATTTACCTACCGTGTCAATAGGTTTATGAAAAATGTCTTGATTTACCTATTTACCCGAGGTATAATAGGGTAAATTAAGTTTTAGGAAAAGGCGGTGATTCCATGATTACAACCAAGGGACGTTATGCATTGCGCGTCATGATCGATCTGGCAGAGAATAACGGACATGAATCGTTTGTTCCCCTAAAAGACATTGCGGAAAGACAAGAGATTTCGAAAAAGTATCTCGAGATCATCGTAAAAGACATGGTGACGGGCAATTTGCTCATCGGTGCCAGCGGAAAGGGCGGCGGTTACAAACTATGTCGCAAGCCTGAAGAATATAACGTTGGTGAAATACTGGAGGTCATGGAAGGAAAACTCTCCTCCGTGAGCTGTCTGTCAGGCGACTTCAACGACTGTCCCAGAAGGAACAGCTGTCACACTCTGCCCATGTGGACTGAGTACGACAACATGGTTCACAATTTCTTCTATGAGAAAAAGCTCACGGATTTACTCAAGCCCGTGGCGAAAACTCCATCCCAGAAAACAAAGAAGGCCAAGGCGTAACCGCCTGGCCTTTTCTTTTTCCATCCTTTCCCTTCCATCACTTTCCATATGCCTTGTGCTTTCGGCAAGTTTCCGTCTCCTGTCAGCTCCCGCTTACAGCATGATCCCATTTACCACCGCGCGCACTCTGTGATGATGATAAAGCTCCTCGTTCGGACGCATGTTGTGCATGTATGCAACGGAGAATTTGGCAACGGGATCCGCTTCCACCCAAATGCCGGTGCCGCCAGTCCAGCCAAAATTACCAAGATGTCCGTTATGACCATACTTCTGCGTAAGGAGCGTCCGAAAGCCCAGTCCGTAACCATAGCCAGCCAGATAGTCATTCTCAAAATCAGCCATCTGAACGGGACCAAGCTGGTTTTCATGAAGCATTGCCACCGTACCGCTGCCCAGGAATTTCTTTCCCTTATAGGTGCCGCCGTTCGCCAGCATCTGCATAAATACCGCAAAATCATGGGCGCTGATGAGAAGATTCGGACGGGCACCCGCGGGCACGCTCTCAGGATTCAGTGCCGAGAAGTCCGTTGCCCTCTCAAACTGTCCCGGTCCCTTCTTTGCGTAATTCGTTACGATGCGGTCCTGATTCCAAGGGCGGGCAAACGTATCCGCATCCTCAAGCTCCAAAGGATCGATAAGGCGATCCTTAAAGACCTCCCGCAACGGCTTTCCCTCAAATGTCTCGACGAGAACGCCCGTAATTTCAGAGCCAAAACCATACTGCCAGTGAGAACCTGGCTCAAACATCACGGGAACGTTCGCCATGACGCGCACTTCCTCAGCGATGGTGCTGGGTCCCTTCTTCAGAAGCTCCGCCATCTGCCTGCTCATGGCAGCCAGCGTCGGCGTCGTCGGATTTGCTGACGGCACCATGCAATACGGAAGCCCACACATCATTGCAACCGCATCCCGGATGGTGATCGGTTTCTCCAACGGTTCCACTACGATCTCCCCATTTGGACGCATGATGTATTTCTGCGTATTCTTCCACTCCGGCAGATAGTAATACAGCGGATCGCTGAAAAGGAATTTTCCTTCTTCGTAAATCATGCCAAGAATGGCGTAAGTAAACAGCTTCGTCGTGGAAGCCTGGCTGAACATGCTGTGGACGTCCACCTTCTTCCCGGATTCAACGTCCGCGTATCCGGCCTCGCCGTGGTAGATCATTTCATCTCCCTGCATGATCGCTACCGCGCAGCCCGGATTCGTTCCCTGCTCAACAAAGCCCTTCAGCAAATTGTCCAATCTTGAAAAATCCTTCATAAAACGCCTCCCCACAATGATTTTTATATGAAAGAAATACCTATGTCTATTGTAAGTATAACGTTTTACTTTAATCCAGTCAACGCCACGTCCCCCTGACCCAACCCTAGCCCAACCCTGACCTGGTTATATTACGTACATATCCCAGCTGCCGGAAGTTTTTCCCTTGCACTCCGCAAGGAATTCTGCCAGCGTTACTTTCTCCGCATACTCCCGAAGAAGTCCATTCAATCTCACCCAAAGGCATTCGTTAATGCAACAGCGAAGCGCGCCCGCGCGCCCTTCTTCCACAGGTTCCATGTCTGCCAGAATGTCCGCATCCAACGCATTGATCACCTCAGAAAGCTTTACGTTTGCGGCTGGCCGTGATAAGCGATAGCCTCCCCGCAAGCCTTTTTGCGCACGGATCAAGCCCGCCTGACGCAGAAGCGGCAATATCTGTTCCAAATATTTTTGAGAAACGTTTTGTCTCTCTGAGATCTCTGCAGTTGACACGCTGATTCCGTTTTCCGAATGAATCGCAATGTCCAAAAGTGCCATGACGCCATATTCTACCCTTGTTGAAACGATCATGATCCGTCCCTCCTTTCCAGAATATAAACATCATATAACCATTTTCCTACTATGTCAATAGGTATTGTAACAATTTAAGCATCAGAAAAAATTGGGTCAGGGGAACGCGTCACTAGACACGTCCCCCTGACCCAAATAAACCATATGCTTTTATCTCCATGCGCGTTTCGTAAAGTAATTACGCAGTTCCGAGATCGGGATGGGACGGGAATATTTATATCCCTGCAGATAGGACGCGCACATGTCCGTACAGCGTTTCTCATCGCCCTCCGTCTCCACGCCTTCATATAATACGGAAAAATCTAAGGAAGAGAACATGCTTGCAAGGCTGCCAACCATCTTTTCGGACCTTTCGTCTCCTTCCGACGCAACGACAAGAGACTTGTCAAACTTGATAATGTCGAAGGGAAGCTCCAAAATTCTCTCCACGTTGGAATAACCCGTTCCAAAATCGTCCAGATAAATCCGGATGCCCCGCTCGCGAAGCTCGTTGATCTTGTTCTTTACCACGACAAAATCATGCTCCGTCTGTGATTCCGTGATCTCGATCGCAATCTTGTCATCCGGCACGCTGCTGTCACGGATGATCGCAAATACGTCATCCACAAAGGACAAATCATGCATTTCCGTGATGGACACGTTGACGGACACGCGGTTCACTTCATATCCTTCATGGATCAGCTTGCCGATCTCCTCACAGGTCTTATAAAGCATGATCTTCGTAAGGCCGTGGATCAAGCCATTTTCCTCCGCAATGGGAATAAACTGCTCGGGATAAATGATCCCTCGCTTGGGAACGTCCAATCGCATCAGCGCTTCCGCGGTGTCGTATTTCTCCTCCTTTAGGTTATAGACTGGCTGACAATAAGCAAGTACCCGCTTGTCCTTCAGATCCCCCTTCTTGCATATGTCATTCAGTTCATCCAAAAGGTTCTCGTACTCTTCGTATTCGCTTACGTCCTTTTCCTTGATCACGTGAATGTCATTCATCTTCATGTGCTGTTGAATGCTTTTGATAAAGCGGACATATTCATTTTTTCTGCTGATCTTCTCGACGGAATCTCCCACAATAATCTTGTAATCATAGCGAAACTTTTCATATTCTGCGTGAAAGGCCTCGATCATTGCCTTTAGTTTTTGCTTGTAATTCACGTTCAGACTCTTCTTCGCAATAAAGATAACGTGACCGTTACTTATCTGGAACAATACGCATCCTCGGAAATACGCACTTGCGAACCTTCGGATCGTTTCCTGCAGCTCCTTCGAAAGCTTTTTCCCGTCCACCTCAAAGTCAGGAAGGAAAAGGCTCACCACGATCATGGGAACTCCCTTTTCATAGTAATAGCTGACCGTGTCCTCAAGACCCTTGGAATTGATGGAACCGATCTCAAGATCGTAGGGATTGGAATGGACCAGATACAACATGGCGATGGATGGCAACAAAAACGTACCTACCGTAAGAGAAGTATTGCCCAATCTTCCCTGCATGAATATGAGCAAAAACGAAATCATCATGGTTCCGTAAAAGCCCATCATCACTCTTTGATAGATTCTTTTTCGGTATGTCATGAGCAAAATCACGATCAAAATAACGAAGGCCAAGTACCCATACGTGAACGTACTCTTTCCGCTGATGGACACACTCTCCTCATTCACGCGGAATCCGTTGTCCTGCAGGGTTATTGCGACGTCCGCTGCATTAACGATAAAAAACGTGACGAGACCGATGCCGATCGTTAAACGTTTTTTGTCACCTTCCAGCCGCATAACCTCCGTAACGTAAATCACGTACAACAATAAAATGGCATACAGAATTGCATGATATCCAATATTCATCCAAAAAGGCACTAAACGGTTAACGCCCTCGACAAACTCATATAAATTATGACTAATCACGTTTGTCAATGCAGCCATAAACGTGAAAGAAACGATGGTCAAATACACTCCAAATACCTTTGACCTGTTTACGTAGGATGCAGAAAGCAACACGAAGATCACTAGGCTGATGGCCATCACCAATATGTCTCCCGCAGGGGAATAATTGTCGAAATAAAAATGTAAACCCATAGCTCTTTCGCTTCTCTCAACTCTTTTATTTTACTGTCTGCAACAATGAATTATAGCATTTTTCCGCTTGTTTGTATAGTATTAGTTTCCTTCCACGGTGATGATCACGTACTCCGACCACGTGCCTGTCTTAAAAGGAATCTCCCAGTCTGAAATGCCGGAGGTCACGATAAAATCCACGTTGCCCCGTCTAACGTGACCGTAAACAAGATCATCCACGCGTACAATCCTGCTCAAGATTGTCCACGGCACCAGCTGTCCGCCGTGCGTATGCCCGGAAACCACAAGATCAGCCGCCGACGTTACCTCTCTCTCGTAATCATTCGGTTCGTGGTTGATGACAATGACGTACTTGCTCTCGTCAATGCCGGACAAAAACTCGTTTATGTCCTTCCGCTGGGAGTCATAGCAGTCGCGCCGCCCTGCGACGTAATATCTGTCATCCACGAGGACATACTCGTCCTCCAAAACGCGAACTCCATTTTTTTCAAGAATTTGCCGTATGTCTTTCTTGTTAAAATCACGTCCTCCGTAATATCCCGGATCATGATTTCCATAGGCATACCATATACCATGCCGAAGGTTCATCCTCCCAAGTGCCTCACAGGCCTTTTCAAAATCATCCCTCTTCGTCGAATCATCGACAAAATCTCCCGCGATCAAAAGAAGGTCAGGATCTAGTCCCTGAATCGTCCGTAAGTGCTTCTCAAAACCTTCCGCGTCAAACGTCGTCCCCAAATGAATGTCTGCAATCATTGCGATCCTGATCACGCCAACCTGCTTCTTTGTCTGAAGCACGTAATCCTTCTGCCATACGTGATTGCATAAAAAATATCCAGCGACAAGATAGATTACCGAAGTAAGAACCGCCAGCCATCCCTGCCAGTAAACCTTCGTTTTTGGAATGCGCTTCCCAAAGATCTTTCCCAGAACGTCAAACAGCAGGAAGAAAAAGACAAAATGGAGCCCTATAATCACGGCATTGATCGCAGAAAAAACAAAGCCTGCCAAAACCGTCAGTGCGGCCAGAATCAGGAAGGAAATGACGTAACCTAGGAATTTCCTCTTGCCTGCCATCCTTTTAATCAAACCAAATCTCGCCACGGCTACCGTAAGGTAGGCAATCCCGACAAGAAAACCCAGCGCAAATGCGCTCATGACCATCATCCACATAAGCTTCCCTCATTAAAGTCTTCTAACGCGCTGCCAGCCAGTCTTCAAAAGAAAAGGCCGGCATTGCCATAATCTCTTTTGCCGCTTCTACGCTGCCAACGTAGCGAATATGCCACGGTTCATAAGTATAATCCACGGTTCCGTCCGTTCTTCCGGGATATCGGAGGATAAACCCGTGATCCGCAAGTCTGGCGTGAATCTTTTTCCACACCTCTGGATACTTTACCAAATCCTCGTTCTCATACACCTCCACGCCGTCCAACCGAAAATACAGATCGAGCGCAAGTCCCGTATGATGCTCGGAATACCCCGGCGTCGCCACGGTTCTCTTCGCATATGCCGCGCCATACTTTTCCGTAAAGCGGTCCATGATCTCCTGTTGGTAGGCTACGCTCCTGTAAGCGGAATCCAAGTCCACGTCGATCCCTTCGTTTTCCAAAAGGTCAGCTTTCAGTTCTAAATATGCCTTGTATGCCGTACGTTCGGCCCGAACCGTATCTCCGACGGAATTGACCATGGAAACCAGATCCAGGTTCTCCTCCCAACCTTCCGGCAGGGCATGCTTCCTATCGATCAGTACGCAATAATCCAGTTCTTTCGAAGACGTGCCTTCCGCCCGCACGCTCTCCTCTCCCTTTGGCACGTTCTGAATACTGCAGATGCTTTCTTCCATCTGCTTCACCTTCCAATATACGTCGGGATCTCGCATCACATAAGGCGTGATCCACAAGACGTAAGCGTCTCCGTCCTCCGAAAGCAGATAATAATTGACTTCGCCGTGGGGCCAATCCACCTTCACGAGTTCGCGTCCCCCGCGACTTACGATTTCCGTCTTCTGACCGTTATTTCGCGTGATCAGTTCCGCAAGAGCCTTTGTATCCGGCTTGCTAACCTGATCCCATCTTTGCAATGACACCGAAAGGGAATCACTGTTTCCTTCAAACACGTAATTGAGCTCCCCTTCCTTCTTAGGCTCCGCCCCCAATTCCTTAGGAATCTGCATGGCAAAGTCCAGCGTTTCAGCGCATAGCCAAACCGTTTCCAGGCGCCGTTCATCCGGTTCCGGAGTGATGGTAACGGCCTCAAAGGGAGCCGTCGCATCCGTATTGTCCAAATTATCAGGCTGTTTTTCCTTGGCTTCACATCCCGTAAGCAAAAGCAGCAGACAGATTGTAAGCCCTGCATAAATCCTTTTTTTCATGAGTTCCCCCATCCTTCCGCCAGGCATCCGTGCACGCGCGTTACAGGATCAGTTCCATGCCAATCTTTTGGGGTTTCAGTCCCATCGCCTCATAGAATTTCATGGCAGAAGGATTGCAGGTCCAGACGTTCAAAGTCACGTTGTAAAAGCCCTGTGCCTTCGCAAATTCCACCACGTGTTCGTATAATGCCTTTCCTACGCCTTGACCGCGCGCCTTCTCGTCGACGCATATGTCATCAACGTACAGCGTTCTTACGTCAGTAAGTACGCTGTCATTCAATATCTGCTTATAAATTGTGAACGCATGCCCTAGGACGATACCCTGCTCATTTTCGCAGACAAACACCGGCGTCTCATCATTTGCGAAGATCTCTTTCAGCTCCTCCGCATTATATTTCGTCGCCGGCCCCTTAAAAAGATCCGGGCGGCCGTTATGATGCACCATGTCCACCTGCACCAGGAGCTCCAATACTCTTGGAATGTCTTTCTCTTCTGCCCTTCTTACGTACGTCAAATTCTTTTCCTCCTGCGTTGGTCTCGCGTAAACTTTATTTTCCGGTTTCCGCCTCCAGATGCGATTTTTTTAATGCGTAATGCCAGCGGATGAATGCCGTGCCAATAATGATCACGTAACCAACAATGCTCCATGCGTTGGGCGTTTCATTCAAGAATAGCATGCCCAGGATCGCCGCGAAAATAACCTGTGTGTAATCAAATACGGAAATCTCCTTTGCCGGCGCAAATTTATAGGCCGACGTAATGCCAAACTGCCCAAGGGATGCCGCCACGCCTGCCATGATCAGGCAGAGCCACTGTCTTCCCGTCATGGGATGATAATCAAAGAGCAAAAACGGCGCCGTGACCAGACAGGAGAACAGGGAAAAGCACAGTACGATGATGGAAGTGCGTTCTCCCTTGCCGCCAAGCCGCCTTACAAACACGTAGGCCGTGCCCGCGCCAAATCCGCCATATAAGCCGATCAGTGCCGGCACGACGGACACGTCACCGCCTGGCCGGATAATAAACAGCGCACCGATAAACGCGATCACCGTTGCCGCCACGTCCATCAGCTTTGGTTTTTCTTTCAAAACGGGAATGGAGATCAAGATGGCAAAGAATGGGGACAGTTTGTTCAGCATGTTGGCATCTGCGATCCCAAGTCTGTCGATCGCATAAAAGTTACAGATCAGGCCACTGGTGCCGAACAGGCAACGGAGCGCTATGTCTCCCCAACTGCCCTTTTTTACGTGAAATTTTTCTTCGCTCCTAAGCAGCAAGATGACGGTGATCACCGCCGCAAACGCATTCCGGAAAAAGGCCTTTTGCATGGTCGGCATGTCGCCGGAAAGCCTGACAAAAAACGTCATCAGCGAAAACCCGAACGCCGCCGCCAAGATGCACAATATTCCCTTGATCCTCGAATTATATTGTTTCATTACTTTCTACCCAAGTCCATTCGCCCTAAATTCGCACCCATTTTTCATTATATGATGAACAAAGGGGGACTTCAACTATTTTCGCCATAAAATTAGGTCACGGGAGCATGTCTCATGACACGTTCCCATGACCTAAACCACGGCTTGTTACTCTCTCTCCGACAATCGTTTCTCGAAGCGGTTCTTATTCGTGTTAGTTGGAATTGCAGTCGCGTATCGTCCGCTAAAGCAGGCATCGCAATACCCTTCATGTCCCACCAGTTCTTTTAAGGTGGTGATCGGAAGATATCCCAGGGAATCCGCGCCAATCTCCTTCGTGATCTCCGGTATGCTCATCTGGCAGGCGATCAGGTTCTCCTTGGAATCAATGTCCGTCCCGTAATAGCAAGGATTCGTAAATGGCGGGGAGGAGATCCTCACGTGTACCTCTGCCGCGCCGGCCTCCCGCAAAAGCCGCACGATCCTCTCGCTGGTGGTGCCGCGGACAATGGAATCATCCACCAGGATCACCCGCTTCCCGTCCACCGTATCCTTTAAGGGATTGAGCTTGATCTTCACCTGGTTGTTGCGCTCTTCCTGTCCCGGAGAAATAAAGGTTCTTCCGATGTATTTATTCTTGATGAAACCAATGCCATACGGTATGCCGGAATATCTGGAATATCCCAGCGCCGCGTCCAATCCGGAATCCGGTACGCCCACGACGACGTCAGCTTCCACGGGGAACTCTCTCGCCAGGATCTCACCCGCCTTGACTCTCGCCGCATGCACGCTCACCTCCTCGATCACGGAGTCGGGACGCGCAAAATAAATATATTCAAAAATACAGATTTGCTTCTTCGCCGTATCGCAATGCTGCGTATGCTTGATGATGCCTTGATCCGTAAAGACAAGGAGTTCTCCGGGCCTAAGCTCCCTCACCAGCTTTGCTCCCACTGCCTCCAGCGCGCAGGTCTCCGAAGCGACCACGTAACTGCCGTCACTGCGCCGGCCGTAACACAAAGGCCTGTACCCATGCGGATCCCGCGCCGCGATCAACTTTGTCGCCGACATGAGAACGATGGAATAAGCACCCTCCAGGTATTTCATGCTCTCCAGTACGGCCTGCTCGATGGATGGCGCCTTTAAGCGCTCTCTCGTCACGACGTAAGCGATGATCTCCGTGTCCGAAGTCGAATGGAAAATGGCTCCTGACAGCTCCAGCTCATTTCGCAGTTCATAGGCATTGCTCAAATTTCCGTTATGGGCAAGTGCCATCTTTCCTTTTTGATGATTGACTTCAATGGGCTGACAGTTGTTCCTGTTATTCCCACCGGTGGTACCGTAGCGTACGTGGCCTACGGCCATCTTGCCCTCGGGAAGCTTGGCCAGTTCCTCCGCGTCGAAGACCGTGCTCACCTGCCCCAGATCCTTGTGCGAAAAGAAGAGTCCGTCATCGTTTACGACGATGCCGCAGCTTTCCTGACCGCGATGCTGCAGGGCATAAAGTCCATAGTATACGTCATTGGCGATTTTGTATGGCTTCGACGAAAAGATGCCAAACACGCCGCATTCCTCATGAAGCTTTTCGTCATTGATTCTCATGCCTGTCGCCCTTCTTCCACGGATCTTTTTAATGCCGCTCCGATGAATCCGTTAAAGAGCGGGTGCGGTTTATTCGGTCTGCTCTTAAACTCCGGATGGAACTGCACGCCAAGATAGAACGGCCTTTCCGTCAGCTCCACGGTCTCCACCAGGAGTCCGTCAGGAGACGTTCCTCCGATGGTGAGTCCCTTTTCTTGTAAGAGATCACGATAGTCATTGTTAAACTCATAGCGGTGACGGTGACGCTCATGGATCACCAGCTCGCCCTTTTCATCCGCCGTCTGCACCTCGGCATAACACCGCTCCAAAACAGTGCCGCCCTTTACGTTGCAAGGATATGCGCCAAGCCTCAGCGTGCCGCCCTTGTCAATGGAATCGCTCTGTCCGGGCATGAAATCGATCACCTTGTGCTTACACTGCTCATCAAATTCACCCGAGTTCGCGTCGGGTATTCCCGCCACGGTTCTCGCATATTCGATCACTGCGATCTGCATGCCAAGGCAGATGCCGAAATACGGGATCTGATGCTCTCTGGCATACTTTGCAGCCTGGATCATTCCCTCGATGCCGCGGTTGCCAAAACCGCCGGGAAGAATGATGCCGTCAAGACCGCCGAGTTCCTCCTTAAGCACGTCCTCCTGTGACTTGCCATTTGCAACGCCTGTCTCCAGCTTTTCGGAATCGATCCAGTGAATGTTTACGTGGGTTCCGTGATGATATCCCGCATGCCTGAGCGCTTCCGCCACGGACAAATACGCATCATGCAGTCCCACGTATTTCCCCACAAGGCCGATCTCGACGTTGCGGTCACGCTTTCCGATCTTCTCCACCATGTCCGCCCACTCTGCCAGGTCAGGCTCGGGGGCCTGAATGCCAAGCTCACGGCAAACAACCTCGGAGAAATGGGATTTCTCCAACATGAGCGGTGCTTCATAGAGATTCGGCAGGGTTCTGTTCTCGATCACGCAATCCGGCTTCACGTTACAGAACATGGAAATCTTCTTAAAGATGGATTCCTCCAAGGGCTCATCGCAGCGAAGGATAATGATGTTGGGATTGATGCCCATGCCCTGCAGTTCCTTTACGGAATGCTGGGTCGGCTTTGATTTATGCTCCTCCGAGCAATGAAGATAAGGCACCAGACACACGTGAATGAAAAGGCTGTTCTCACGGCCTACCTCAAGCGAGATCTGTCTTACGGCCTCCAGAAAAGGCTGGGATTCGATGTCACCGATCGTACCGCCAATCTCCGTGATCACCACGTCCGCATTGGTCTTTTTCCCCACGCGGTAAACGAATTCCTTGATCTCATTTGTTACGTGTGGAATGACCTGCACGGTGGAACCAAGATATTCCCCGCGTCTTTCTTTATTTAATACGTTCCAGTATACCTTACCCGTCGTAAGGTTCGAATACTGGTTCAAATCCTCGTCAATAAATCTCTCATAGTGTCCAAGGTCCAGATCGGTCTCCGCGCCGTCCTCGGTCACGTAAACCTCACCATGCTGGTACGGACTCATGGTACCAGGATCCACGTTGATGTACGGATCCAACTTCTGCGCCGCCACCTTCAGTCCCCTGGACTTAAGAAGTCTTCCAAGGGATGCCGCCGTAATGCCCTTTCCAAGCCCGGAAACAACGCCTCCTGTTACAAATACGTACTTTGTCATCATACTCATCTCCCCTAATCAACTTTTTAAAATCCGAGGAGGGGGCACGGCTCCCCCCTCGAGGTTAACGATATCATATGCCATTACTTACCGCTATCACCGTAGTTCGAAAGAACTCTGGCGGAAGGATCATTCACGTTACAGCCTTCCCAACTCTTATTGGGCATCCAGAAGTCGACGATCATCTCTGCCTGGCCGGGATAGTACTTCTCGAAAATGTCACGATACAGCAGAGATTCTTTGGTGAAGGGTCTCGCGTGATCATATTTAAGGCAACCCTTCTCAAACTCTTCCTGGGTATATTTCTTCTCCGCATATTCCTTCAGGTAATCCACCATGGAATGTCCAACCGCATCAGAGAACGCTGCCTTCTCACGCCACAGGATCTCATAAGGCAGGTAATCGCCCTCCTCAAATGCATGACGGAGCAAATACTTTCCCTTGCCATAGGTGTTGATCTTCTTCGCAGGATCAATGCTCATCACGTACTGCACGAAATCAAGATCGCCAAAGGGTACGCGGGCTTCGAGGGAGTTTACGGAGATGCAGCGGTCCGCACGCAACACGTCGTACATGTGGAGCTCATGCAATCTCTTGACTGCCTCCTCCTGGAAGTCCTCCGCTGAAGGAGCAAAGTCCGTATATTTATAACCAAAAAGTTCATCCGAGATCTCGCCGGTAAGCAGCACGCGCACGTCCGTCTGCTCGTGAATTGCCTTGCAGACCAGGTACATTCCCATGCTGGCACGGATCGTTGTGATGTCAAACGTGCCAAGAAGCTTGATCACTTTCTCCAGACTGGAGATTACGTCCTCGGGCGTCATGTAGACTTCTTTGTGATCACTGCCAATGTAATCTGCAACCTGCTTTGCATATTTCAGATCGATGGCATCCTCGCTCATGCCGATGGCAAAGGTTCTGATCGGCTTATCCGATTTCTTCGCCGCAATGGCACATACCAAAGAGGAATCCAGACCTCCGGAAAGAAGGAATCCAACCTTCGCATCCGCGATCAGTCTCTTCTCAACACCGGCCACCAATTTATCATGAATGTTTTTGCAAACCGTCTCCAGGTCATCCTTGCAAACCTGATCTACCTTCGTTATGTCTCTGTAGCAATGGAATTTCTCTGCCTCATGCTCCGGATCGTAAGTAGTGTCGCTGCTCACGTAATAATAGCCGGGCGGGAACGGCATAACGCGCTTTACAAGCTTCACCAGGTTCTTGGCTTCGCTGGCAAACACGATCGTTCCCTTGTCATCATAGCCATAGTACAGAGGGCGGATCCCGATGGGATCTCTTGCGGCAAGATACCGCCCGTTCTCTCCGTCATAGATCACGCATGCAAATTCCGCATCCAGCTTTGCAAACATGTCCGTTCCATATTCTTTATACAGGGGAAGCAGGATCTCGCAATCACTGTCGCTGGCAAATTCATATCCCTTTTGTCTCAGCGCTTCCCTCTCTTTTTCGAATCCATATAATTCGCCGTTGCATACGACGTAATTCTTTCCCAGCGAAAAGGGCTGCATGCCTTCCGGCGTAAGTCCCATGATCGCCAATCTGTGAAATCCTAAAAGTCCGGCTCCCGTATCCACGATCCGGCTGTCATCCGGGCCTCTGGAGATGGTCTCCTGAAAGCCCTCCCTAAACTTTTGAAGGCTGACGCCTTTTCCACAATAACCCATAATCGAACACATATCTATGAAACCTCCACTATAATAAAATGAACCATACCCATTCGCAAAACCGCTGCTTCGCAGCTTTCCTTTTGCTCATGTATATGGCTTCGCCATATGGATGGAATTACAAATGGCCTAACGAATGCAAGCATTCGCCGGCCCATTTGTAATTTCATCCGCATGGTTCATGCTTTATTCCACGTCTTGAAGCGCTGCAAATCCTTCTTCTCCGGTACGAACCTTGATAACGTTCTCCACGCCGTATACAAAGATCTTACCATCGCCGATGTGTCCGGTATAAAGGGCCTTCTTTGCTGCCTCGATCACCTTATCTACGGGGATCTCGCTGACTACGACTTCAACCTTTACCTTAGGAAGGAGCGTTGCATCCATCTCGACGCCACGGTACTTCTCGCCTGCACCCTTCTGGATGCCGCAACCCATGACGTTGACAACGGTCATGCCGGTAACGCCCAGGTCATTCAATGCCTTCTTTAATACTTCGTAACGGGTCATCTTCGCAATGATGACAACCTTGTGGATTCCGGTATCCACAACCTCAGGAAGCTTGGTAACGCTGACTGCTGCTTTCTTCTTTGCCTCGCTGGCTTCTTCGTAAACGTCGCTGCCGAGGTTCGTGTTCTCGTTGATCTCCATGGTCATGGTGTTGGAAACGTCCATGATGGCGAATCCGGAGTAAGCGCTTGCCAAGCCATGCTCGGTTGCATCCAGACCGGTGATCTCCTCTTCCTCAGTAACTCTCAGACCAAAGATGGCCTTGATGACAACAAAGGTAATGGTGATGGCTACTACCGTCCAACCTGCCGTTGCAAACAAACCTAAGAACTGAATTCCCAACTGTCGGAAACCGCCGCCGTAGAACAGGCCGGCACCTGCGATCTGGTTTGCGCCAAAGCTTACGCCGTCGCCAAGTCCTCTTGCAAATGCAGGAGCGGAAGGCGTTGCAAACAGACCAACTGCGATCGTGCCCCAGATACCGTTCATCATGTGAACGGCAACTGCACCAACGGGGTCATCCACGCGAAGCTTGTAATCCAGGAACCAAACACCGAAGCATACCAGAAGTCCGGCAACTGCGCCGATCACGATGGCCCCAAAGGCATCACATACGTCACAAGGAGCGGTGATTGCCACAAGACCTGCAAGAGATGCGTTCAAACACATGGACACGTCGGGCTTGCCATATTTGATCCAGGTGAAGATCATGCAGACAACCGTTGCGATCGCAGGTGCGATGGTGGTCGTTACAAAAATGGCACCGAGCTCATCGATGGTTACTGCTGCCGCGCCGTTAAATCCATACCAGCCAAGCCACAGAATAAATACGCCGAGGCATCCAATGGGAAGGTTGTGTCCGGGGAAAGCATTGACCTTCGTGATCTTTCCTGCTTTGTCCTTTACAAACTTACCAATACGGGGACCAACCATCATGGCTCCGATGAAAGCACAGATACCGCCAACCATGTGGATGCAGTTGGAACCTGCGAAATCATGGAATCCCATCTGTGCAAGGAATCCGCCGCCCCAGGTCCAGTGTGCCTCAATGGGGTAAATAATCGCGGATATGATTGCAGAATACACGCAGTAGCTTAAGAACTTGGTTCTCTCTGCCATGGCTCCGGAAACGATCGTTGCCGTGGTAGCACAGAACACTAAGTTAAAAATGAAGTTCGACCAGTCAAAGTGAGCGAAATCGGTAAACACGTCAAATCCGGGTTTTCCGATAATGCCCATCAGGTCTTCGCCTAAAAACAATCCAAAACCGATCAGGATAAAGGTACAGGTACCAATACAAAAATCCATCAGGTTCTTCATTAAGATGTTGCCGGAGTTCTTTGCCCTTGCGAATCCGGCCTCCACCATTGCAAATCCAGCCTGCATCCAGAACACCAATGCAGCACCGATCAAAAACCATACTCCAAATACTTCGGAAGAAGTCACTTCTTGAACTAAAGAACGAATCTCCTCACTCATAATCTTCTCTCCTTGTCTACTCCCGTCTCGTCGTGAGGCCTCTCGTTTTGCTTACCATAAGAGCACACGACGGCTATTTCTTGTCATCCCCAAATACATTCCAATTATTGCCATTCTCACTCTCATTATCGTTCATTTTCTTTTCTCCCTAATCATTTCAAACAACACTTACTAATCAACTTATTACTTACTTTCAAACTCCCTTGCCCTGCAAGCTATCACCGTCAATTCTTACGGTGCTTCCTCTCGCCAAGCAATTCAATGTCACTTCTTAAGATAACTCTCTCTTGCCCTACGAATCACCAATAACACTTCTTACGGGCTTCCTTCTTGGCTTTCAAGTATCTCGAGGGGACGGTTTGAACTCTCCTCCTCAGGCATGTGTCCCAAGCGTCGGTACTTAGTTGACGTATGCGGATGAATCCATTTTACTTAATGGATTCATCCAGCGGCAACTTAGTACCGCTACGCTGGACTCATAGCGCGAGCGTGCCTGGGGAGGATGGGTTCAAACCAGGCCCCGAGTCCTTACTTAACGCCAAACAGCAGATCACCGTAAGAAGGATAAGGCCAGTAGTCCTTGGCGGTGATGGTCTCTGCCTCGTCAACAGGTTTCCTGAGCTCTGCCATCTTCGGCAATACCTTGTCGCGGATCACCTCGGACTCCTTGATGGTATCCTTTGCCTTGGCAAGACCTGCAACTGCCTTCTCAAGCTCGCCGATCTTTCCATAGATCTCATCCGTCAGATCGGATAACTTGCTAACCAGCTCGGTTTCATACTTGCATGCAAGCTTTGCATTGAGCGCCTTCTTCGTTGCCGCGCTGCCTGCAACGTCTGCGGTAAAGCTTTCGATTGCCGGAACGATCTGGGTCTTTGCCATCTCGATCATCGTGTTTGCCTCAATGGTCACGGTCTTGTTGTAGTTCTCCAGCATGATCTCACATCTGGACTTCAACTCTGCCTCGGAGAATACCTTGTGGCTGGTGAGCATCTTTACGTTCTTCTCATCAAGCAGGTGAGGCATGCAATCCGCGGTGGTTCTGTAGTTCAGAAGTCCTCTCTTCTCGGTTGCTTCCTTGATCCAGCTGTCATCATAACCGTTGCCGTTGAAGATGATGTGCTTGTGATCCTTAATGGTCTTCTGGATCATCTCGTGGAGCGTCTTCTCAAAGTCCTTTGCCTTCTCAAGTCTGTCCGCATAAATCTTTAAGGACTCTGCAACCGCGCTGTTCAGCATGATGTTTGCACATGCAATGCTGTTGGAAGAACCAAGCATTCTGAACTCGAATTTGTTTCCGGTGAATGCAAAAGGTGAAGTTCTGTTTCTGTCGGTCGTGTCTCTGTTGAATTTCGGAAGCACGTCTACGCCAAGCTTCATAACGGTTTTTTCCGTTCCCTTATAAGGCTTGCCGGTCTCAATTGCATCCATGACTGCGCTCAGCTCATCGCCAAGGAAGATGGAAATGACTGCGGGCGGTGCCTCATTTGCGCCAAGTCTGTGATCGTTTCCTGCGGTTGCAACGGAAAGTCGAAGCAAATCCTGATAATCATCCACTGCCTTGATGACTGCACAGCAGAACAGTAAGAACTGTGCGTTTTCATAAGGCGTGTCGCCAGGTGAAAGAAGGTTGATGCCGGTATCGGTTGCGATGGACCAGTTGTTGTGCTTACCGCTTCCGTTTACGCCTGCGAAAGGCTTCTCATGAAGGAGACATACCAGACCGTGCTTTGCAGCAACCTTCTGCATGATCTCCATGGTCAACTGGTTGTGATCCGTTGCAATGTTCGTGGTGCTGTAGATGGGTGCCAGCTCATGCTGTGCAGGTGCCACCTCGTTGTGCTCCGTCTTTGCAAGGATGCCGAGCTTCCAAAGCTCCTGGTTCAGATCCTCCATGTATGCCTGAACCCTGGGCTTGATCACGCCAAAGTAATGGTCATCCATCTCCTGTCCTTTGGGAGGCTTTGCTCCGAAAAGGGTTCTTCCGGTGAACCGGAGGTCAGGACGAAGATCATACATTTCCTTGGTGATCAGGAAGTACTCCTGCTCGGGACCTACGGAAGATCTAACACACTTAGCGGTGTCATTTCCGAAGAGTCTCAAAATTCGGAGTGCCTGCTTGTTCAATGCTTCCATGGAACGAAGCAGCGGGGTTTTCTTATCCAGCGCCTCACCGCCGTAAGAACAGAATGCGGTGGGAATGCAAAGCGTCTTGCCTTTAATGAATGCATAGGAGGTAGGATCCCATGCCGTATATCCTCTTGCCTCGAAGGTTGCGCGAAGGCCGCCGCTCGGGAAGGAAGATGCATCAGGCTCGCCCTGAATGAGTTCCTTTCCTGAAAACTCCATCAGCACGCCGCCGTCGGGTGCTGGAGAGATAAAGCTGTCATGCTTCTCTGCAGTAATTCCGGTCAAAGGCTGGAACCAATGGGTATAATGGGTGGCGCCGTTTGCTACCGCCCAATCCCTCATGGCGACCGCAACTGCATTTGCTACGCTCTCATCCAGCTTTGCGCCTTCATCAATTGTCTTCTTCAGCGAATTATAAACCTTTGCGGATAAGTTCGCTTTCATCACCCTGTCATCAAAAACGAGACTTCCAAAATAATCCAAAACTGTTCCCATGGTGAATTCCTCCCTAATCTGTTTTTTCTTAACCCCTGATCATCCATATGCTGAAAATCAACTTGAGAATTGCATGCCTTTCTTAAGATTGATTTTTCGGCATTAGTAAAGGCGCCGGGGGTGATTTTACACACCTTCGGCGCCTTTGCCTCTGCCTATGTTGATTAGGGTTTTTGTATAAAGAAAAAGCGTCTGGGAACTTTCGTTCGCAGACGCCTTTGTCTTTATGTAGCGAATCATACGCCACTTTTTTCCGTTTGTCAATCCCTTTTTTCAAATTTTTTTATGAATATAACATTCCTTTTTCATTTCATCGAAACGAAGTAAAAAAGACAATCTTAATTTCAAAATCTCCGTTGCCACTCGTCCTCGCATGAATCTCCCCATCATATTTTTCCACGATGCGTTTCACGACGTAAAGTCCCAAACCGCTTCCCGGAGTATCTCCGGATGCACTGCGATAGAAAGGCTTGAATATAGATTCGGCGTCCGACATGGGAAGAAGCTTCCCGTCGTTTGCAAATACTAATTCACACCTCTTATCATCCATCCGTGAAAGCTTGATTGCCATCCTGCTTTTTGCATATTTGCGCGCGTTGGAATACAGATTTTCCAGAAGCCGCAGGATATCCACTTCGTTTGCAAAAACGTCACAGGAATCTTCGGTCACGTCCGCGGAGAATTGAATTCCGGCAGCCTCAATCCATTCATGTTGTGCCAGCGTCACTTCCTCCAGCATGCGCTTTAAGGAAAGCACTGTCCGGTCTTCGTTTCCCTTCCCCTCCACCAGGGAGAGTGCAAAGAATTCATCCGACAGTTCTTTTAGATAGTTGGTTTTCGAGATGGCCTTGTCGAGATAGGAACGGCTTCGCTGAGACAAGCCCTGATCCTTGGCAATCATCTGCATATAACCGCCTGCCGCCGTCAGGGGCGTGCGGAAATCATGAGAGATGCCAGCCACCATGGTCTTTACCGCCTGACGTTCTTCCTCTGCTTCTTTGATCAAAAGCTGCTCTTCATCGACAAAAGCCTGTAACTCCTTCGCAAGGGCAATCGTCTCACCGTCAAAGTGCTCAACGCGAATCAGACGATTTTGCTTCTGCTCACGGATCTCCCGCAGCTGTCTTGTAAAAAGCGCAAGCTGACGCCTGCGCTGCACAAGCCTTACGGTCAATGCGGCGAGGGCGCCAGCCAATATCAAACATAACACTGTCAGGACGTAATTCATGCAATCTTTCTCTTTCTGATTCCAAGATCAACAAGCAGATACCAAAGGGCAAATTCGATCAGAAAACCAAGCAGGACGTGCAAAACGATCATCGAATCCACCGGCTCGCTTACCGAGATTATCAGCTGATTGATAATGCTTGCGTAACTAAAATGCAGCGACAACCTTTTCCATTCCAGCACGGTACCTGAAAACCACATAAAAAACGGAAAAACGGCGCTGTCCACGATCCAGAACCTAAGAAAGCAAACAGCCATTCCCGTGCCCGTACGCCGAAAGCAAAGGGCGATCAGAATGCTACAAAATGCGATTCGAGCCAGCACCGCAATCACCAAAAGCAAGCGGATCAGCACATGATCGAAGCCCCCAAGCCCGTTTCGAAGGCCAACGATCACATAATATGCGCAGCACGTCACGGCTGTCAGGATAAGAAACATGACCCCGTCCGTCATGATCTTACTAAATACGATCCTGTGGGGCTTATTTCCAGCCATGATCTCATAGAATCCCAGCTTCCCCTCGTCATAAAGGCTTCCCGTAATGTTTGCAAAAATAAGCGGGAACATCATCATGACCATCATTAAAAGTCCCCCGCTTGCACCAATCTGCGCTTTCAGACCAGCATCGCGAACACCACTTGCGCCAATCACGGGCAACAAACTGCATGCCGCGCAACAAATAAGTAAAAAGAATAATCGCTTTCTAAGCCGAAACGCTTCCGCCTTCATCATTCTACTCATGACGTTCACCCACCTTTCCGACATAATACTCCTCAAGAGATTCTCCCTCCAGATTAAAACGGGTAATGATCAATCCTTGATCCGTAACCGTCTTTGAGATTCGCCTTAGATCATCCAACTGCTCATAGATTAGGATCTCGTTTTCATGGGTGATTTTGTAATCATGAAGATTTAAATGGTCTTCCAAAATCGTTGCCGTTCTGGCAACGTCGTCGGTCTGCAGGGCTAGGCGCGTATGCGTTTTTTGCAACAGCTCCTCATGCGAAAGCTCTTCGATTAGCTTTCCCTCCCGGATGATTGCATAATCCGTGCAAAGCTCCGAGAGTTCCTTCAAAATATGGCTCGAAATCAGGATCGTTATGCTTTTGCTGACTGCAAGATCCTTTAGCATCTTGCGAATGTCGATGATTCCTTCCGGATCAAGGCCGTTGATGGGCTCATCGAGTACCATGATCTCCGGACCGGGAAGCATGGACATGGCAAGACCAAGGCGTTGCTTCATGCCAAGAGAGAACTTCTTTGCTATCTTTTTCCCCGTATCAGCCAGCCCAACGAACGTGAGTAATTCATCGATGCGATTCTTGTCCGGAATACCGCGTAGGAGACACACGTATTCCATGTTCTGACGTGCCGTCATATTTAGGTCCATATAGGGCTGCTCGATGATAAAGCTGATCCGGTCACGCATCCCGTCCAGATCCTCCGATCCAAAGAAACGCATGCTTCCGCAGTCTGCTCCCGTCAACCCCGCCATCATTTTCATCACCGTGGTTTTTCCAGCTCCGTTGGGACCAATGAGACCATAGACGTGACCTTTCTCCATCTTAAGCGAAAAGCTGTCTACAACCTTTTTGCCCCCATAGCTTTTGGACAGCCCATCCAGTTCCATTACGTAATCCATGGCTTCTTCCTCCTTGTATGAAGCCAGTATAACTAAGAAATGTTTAGAAAAGGTTAAGGCGCGCCTTAATCTTTGTTAATTTGCGAGTCTGTATCCCATTCCCCATACCGTTTCGATATATTCTTCCGTATCCTGCGCGGAGAGCTTACTTCGAAGGTTGCTCATATGAACCTTAACGGCATTGTCATCATAATTTCCACTGTCATCTCCCCACAGGGAATCAAAAATATTGGATCGTGAAAAGATCTTATCCGGATGGGAAAGGAGAAGCTGCAAGATCGCGTATTCCTTCGAAGTGAGCGTCAGCTCCGTGCCGCGTAAGAACGCCCTGCCCTCTTTTACGTAAAGACTTAAGTTTTTATGCGTGAGAATTTCTGCGTCTTCCTTCCGCCTGCCGCTCCTTCGAAGCAATGCCTCAATGCGTGCCAAAACCTCTCCCAGATCAAAAGGCTTGGTGACGTAGTCATCCGCTCCAAGCCGGATTACGTCAATCTTGGTCTGGATCATGTCCTTTGCAGAAAGAACAAGCACCGGAACGTCAGAGTGTTCCCGCAGCTCCTTCAGCAATTGGTCTCCGCTCTTAAGGGGCAGCATAATGTCAAGAAGGATCAGGTCATAATCCTTCCCGAGGGCCATGTTTAACCCTTCCATGCCATTTTTAGCCACGTCCGGCGCGTAACCATTGTCCGTAAGGAATGAACAAAGCAATTCCCTGATCTCTTTATCATCCTCAACCAATAATATTTTTTTTGATCCGTTCACGTCAGCCATCCCCACGTCCTCCGTCATTTCCACAAAAACAGCATCAGCAGGTTAATGACAAGTGCCATGACTCCAAAAGCCAACGTAATAAAGGTTTTCTGATAGGGGCGCTTTCCCTCTTCCTTGGCCGCCTCGATCTCATCCAGCTGCTTGCCTTCCATAAAAGCCACTATTTCGCGGTACGTCTGCACGTTTAATTCCTTTTTCTTTTTCTCTACGATGACCGCCACGGCTAAGGAAACTGCCGCCAAGCATGCCCATATGCCAAGTCCCCAGAACCGGAAAAGCTTCGTCAGCGGAACCGGCGTAACGATCATAAGAAGCATCAGCCAGGAATAAAGCCTTCCAAGTCTATCGAATTCCATCTGATCCTCTTTCTTTACCATCTCTTTCATTTCCTCCACGTCACCCTTCAAAAGGGTGTCGACGGAAACGCCGAACACCTCGCTCATGCGAAGCAGGCTGTTAATGTCTGGATAGTTCTTTCCGGTATCACATAGTTAAAGATATTGGTATCATTCAATCAATTTTGCCGATAAAGCGGTAGAAGATTTCTACCTCCTGTTCCCGGCTTCCGTCCTCACCTTTGACCGCTTCATGGACAACGATTTTTTCAATCAGCATATTCAAAAGTTCGGCGGTCAGTTCTGTTGGATTGACGCACTCTTTCATCAAGGCAATCCATTTTTCTGCGTCTACGGCGTTCTGGCTTTCAGTGGCGATAGCGGATTGAAGCTGTTCAATCTTTTCGTCCAGTTCAGCCTGTTCGCTTTGGTACTTCCCGGACAGCATAGAGAAGTTGTATTCCGTGATACGCCCCGCCGCCCAGTCCTCATACATCCGGGCAAACAAAGTATCGACTTCGGCTTTTCGCTTCTCTGCCTTTTTCAGTTCTGCGGCCTGCTTCTTTCTTGCGGCAGCCTGTCCCTTATCAGTGGCATTTAACAGCTGCTTCAAGAGCCGTTCTTCATCATGCTGTACCAGCCCCGACCAGTATTGCAGACGGGAGAGGACATAGGCATAAAGCACATCATAACGGATATAGTGCATGGAGCATTGGCGTGTGCCCTGCCCGTACTTGCTACAATGATAATGGCCGTAAGGCTTGCTGTTCTGCCTGTTCTCCCCATAGGACAGCGACCAGCCGCAATCCGCACATTTTACCAATCCGGAAAAAATCTGCGTTGTACCATCCTTGCACTTCCTGCGGCGGTTTGCTATCTGCTCCTGTACCTGCCGGAAAACCTGCTCGCTGATAATCGGCTCCTGCGTGTTCTCCACCCGCACCCATTCACTTTGGGGCTTGCGTACCCTCCGCTTGTTCTTAAAGGAAATGTTCGTTTCCCGGTAATGAATGGTATGGCCGATATAGGTTTCGTCTTTCATAATGCTCTTGACCTGGGCTATCGTCCATGCGTAGCTTTTTTCCTCCGGCGCACCCGCATAGATGTTTGCAAAAGTCCCGTCACGCTGGAAGTTGATAAATCCCGGTGTGGGAACCTTTTCCGCAATCAGTATTCTTGTGATACTGGCCGCCCCTCTGCCATGAATAGCAAGGTCAAAAATCTTCTCCACTATCCAGCGGGTTTCCTCGTCGATTATCAGCTTGTTTTTGATTTCCGGGTGTTTCCTGTACCCGATGGGAGCATAGGCGCCGATACGCTGTCCTGTGGCAAACTTTGCTTTGAAAGCGGCCTTTACCTTGCGGCTTGTATCTTTCGCAAACCATTCATTGAACAGGTTTTTGAACGGGACAAAATCGGAAAGCCCTTTCTCTGTGTCCTCATTCTCCGCAACGGCGATGTAGCGAACCCGTTTCTCCGGGAACAGAAATTCCAGATAGTAGTCCATCATCACATGTTCCCGCCCGAAACGGGACAGGTCTTTCGTGACAATGCAGTTTACTTTTCCGGCTTCCATATCGTCCATCATGCGCTGAAAATCCGGCCGTTCAAAGTTCGTCCCCGACCAGCCATCGTCCACATACTCACCGACTACATGAAGCCCCTGTTCCTTTGCGTACTGTTGCAGGATTGTCCGCTGTGTTTCAATGCTTACGCTGTCACCATAGTTTTCATCGTCCCGGCTCAATCTCATATAAAGCGCCGTGTTGTAAATCGTAGTATTG